>JAEZVF010000022.1 GCA_023443225.1 Bacillota bacterium | reverse complement strand
TACCTCCTAAAGAGGCACCACCATAAACATCATAACTTTTTGAAAGACTTACTTCCACATTTATTTTTGAAATAGTTATGTCCACATCAAGTGGTGAGAGGGGTGGAAATTAATTATTCAATTCTCGAGTTTTTAAAAGTTTATTAATTTTAAGGAAATAGCATTTCATTCTGATTTTACATGTGATATAATTGACCGGGATTAGATGGAAATAATTTTTGTACTTATGACTACAGGAGTGGGATTAAAATGGATAGAGATAATTATAGAAAATATAGCAATTATGGGGCAGGAAAAGATGCTACTAAATCTAGAAGCGTTAGTAATGATTGGGAACAATTATCCTATAAACTAGGTAATGATACAAAAAAGTACGAAGACGAAGATGATTTTTTTCAAGAAATTAATTCTTCCTTGGCAAGACAAATTCGAAGAGAAATGGAGGATAAGACTACGAGTACAAGAACAGTTACTACAAATACAAGAGCAGTTACAAGAAAAAAGAAAGGTTTACCAAAAGGGTTAAAGATATTCGCAGTCATATTTTCCGTTATTATGCTGATGTGTGGATTCTTGATGTTTACCAGTCCTGGACGAAAGATTTTACTTAATATTGCTGGAAAATACATTTATAAGCATTTTGATTATCAACCAGGGGATGATACGGAGCAGGTAAACGGTGGAGAGAACAAAGATAAGAAAAAAGACACTCCAAAGCCAATGAAAGATGTAGTTAACATCCTTTTACTTGGTGTTGAAGAAATTGGTGGTGCTTCAAATACCGATGTTATGATTATTGCATCCATGAATACAAAAAACAACACGATGAAACTGACTTCTTTGATGCGTGATCTATATGTTGAAATAGATGGATTTGATAACAACAAACTCAATTCTGTCTATGCAAAGGGTGGAATCAATCTATTGTATGATACCATTCAGGATAATTTTGGTGTAGAGTTGGATGGATATGCTTTAGTTAATTTTGACTCTTTTGAGCAAATTGTGGATATTCTTGGTGGTGTTGAAATTACCTTAACGAATAAGGAGGCAAACTACCTGAATACGACCAACTATATATCGAATCCAGCATATCGAAATGTAGTTGCTGGTACCCAGACGGTAAATGGAAACCAAGCGGTTGGTTATTGTAGGGTAAGAAAAGTTTCAACCGGCACGGAAAATAATGATTTTGGTAGGACACAAAGACACAGAGCAGTATTGAATGCCATATTTGACAAAATGAAAACTAAGAATATTTTACAACTGGTACAAATTATGAATGATATACTAACCGATGTTGATATAAAGACTGATATTACGTTAAATGAGTTTAACTCTTATTTGGAAGAAGCAATTAGTCTAAATGTTAAAAAGTTAGATAATTTAAGAATTCCATCGGATGGTAATTATGAAGGTATAAGTGTTCGAATTGGTAAATATAAACAGTCTGTTCTGCAGCCTACGGATTGGGCGGCTACCCGAGAAGAAATTAGGAAATTTATCTATGATGATAAAATGATTGAGAATACTACAGCAACAGAAGAATAATATAATTTAAGTGGAATGGGTGATAAGATCTCATTCCACTTTTTATTGACAAAACAAATGAAAGGTAATATAGTATACCTGTAGATATTTAGACAATTGTCTAAATATCTATATATAAAAGATATAGTGAGAGTGCTTCATTTCGTTGTTTTTAGCCAACTAACAAACCGATATCATAAGGTTGGCAGATGGGAGATAGTATGTTAAGGATTCAGAATTTAAGTAAAAGTTATAAGGGTAGTAAAAAGGCAGTTGAAAATTTATCTTTAGAAGTATGTGCTGGTGATATCTACGGTTTTATCGGTCATAACGGTGCAGGAAAAACAACTACTTTAAAAGCGGTAGTTGGCGTATTGGACTTCGAAGAGGGAGATATTACAATTGATGGTAATTCAATTAAGAAAGAAGCGGTTACCTGTAAGAAAGTAACGGCTTATATTCCGGATAATCCAGATTTATATGATCATTTAACTGGTATACAATATCTAAATTTTATTGCGGATATCTATAAGGTATCGAAAGCAGATAGAGAAGTGTTAACCCCAAAATATACCGATGCATTTGAAATAACTCAAAATTTAGGCGATTATATATCCTCTTATTCCCATGGTATGAAGCAAAAACTAGCAATTATTTCTGCTTTAATTCACAAGCCGAAGCTTCTGGTTTTGGATGAGCCGTTTGTAGGACTTGATCCGAAAGCATCCCATACCTTAAAAACAATTATGTCAGAACTATGTAAAGAGGGTAGTGCTATATTTTTCTCAACTCACGTGTTGGAGGTGGCTGAAAAACTCTGCAATAAAATTGCCATCATCAAAGGCGGTAAACTGGTAGCCAGTGGACTCACAGAGGATGTTAAGGGAAATCAAAGCTTAGAAGATGTCTTCATGGATTTGATTGAAGAGTAAATATTTATTAGAAAGGGTTGGCAATTATCATGAAGAATATATGGCTTTTGGTAAAGGTTCAATTAGGTAGTATATTAGATTTCAGCTTTATTTCAAAGAATAACAAGAGCAATAAGTTGGGCAGTAGGCGACTCTATTATTCGCTTGGCATTTTCTTGTTTCTTTTCCTTTCTGTAGCATCATTTTTATACAGTTACGCCATTGGTACTACCTTAAATTTGGTAGGAATGCTTGAGTTGCTTCCGGAATTTATGATGGCAATAACCTGTGTTATAACTATAATTACAACAATATATAAGGTAAAAGGTACTGTATTTGGATTCAAGGATTACGATGTAACCATGTCCTTACCTGTAACTACAAGCACAATTGTTGCGAGTCGTCTAGTACTGCTATATATTATCAATATTATATTTGCGGTGATTGTGATACTTCCTGCAAATCTGGTATATGGAATATTATCAAAGCCTTCACCTGTTTATTATTTTTTAAGTATCTTGTTAGTATTCTTTGTTCCTTTGGTTCCGATGGTGGTTGCCACAGTGATCGGAACAGGTATTGCAGTGATTGCCTCTAAATTCCGGCATAGTAATTTGCTTAATCTTATCATATCAATCACATTTTTATCTGGGGTCATGATAGCATCATTTCAGGTTCCAGATTCAGATGAAGTGATGGGTGAGATGAGCGCAGCACTCACGAATCAGGTTGACAATTTGTATCCATTGGCGAGAATGTATCGGACTGCTCTATGCAATTATAATATAAGCTCTATTGTATTATTTATAGGAATTTCTTTGCTGGTATTTCTACTATATTCGCAAATCGTAGGTATTCTATTTAAAGGTATTAATTCCAGTATGGTCGCTAATCGGACAAAAGCGAATTACAAGATTGGTCAATTAGAACAAGGAAGCCCTTTGAAGGCTTTATTTCATAAAGAATTGAAGAGATACTTTTCCTCTAGCTTATACGTAATGAATACTGGATTTGGCATCATTATGATGACGATTGCTGCAATTGCTCTCTTATTCTTAAGTCCGGAATCCTTGGCACAGATATTAGAGATACCCCAGGGTGCTAAGTTTCTAACAAGTATATTACCAATTGTAGTGACCATGTGTGTATCCATGAGCTGTATTACTGCGATTTCCATTTCTTTGGAAGGGAAGAATCTATGGATTCTAAAATCATCACCGGTATCTCCAAAAACCATATTTAATAGTAAAATAGCTGTAAATTTACTTATCACAATACCTGCTATTTTCATTAATGGCATTTTAATCACGATTGGGATTGGACTACAGTGGACAGATTTGCTGATATTACTTGCTATGCCCACTGCATATGCATTTTTTATAGCTATTAGTGGATTAATAATCAATTTGAAGTTACCCAAGTTAGATTGGACAACGGAAGTGACAGTTATTAAACAAAGTGCAGCAGTTCTTGTAAGTATGTTCATTGGATTTATTTTTGTAGTCATTCCAGCTATACTTATTTTTACCTTGCCAGTAAACCCACTTGTAATCAATGGGGTGGCAACAGTTGTAGTGGCATTGTTGTCTGTATTACTGTACCGTTATTTGACTACAAAAGGGGAAAAATTATTCTCCGCCTTGTAATTCATTCGATAAACTATAACAGCACTTTTTAGTGGATTAAGAGAAGATGGGAGATTATTATGAACAATGCATTTAAAGCCTTAGCAGATCCTACCAGACGAAAGATTCTGGAGCTTCTTGCGGAAAACGACCGGAATGCAGGCGAAATAGCCGATTATTTCGACATTAGTAAACCCTCCATCAGTCATCATCTTAGCATTTTAAAAAATGCAGATTTGATTATGGACGAAAGACAGGGGCAAAATATTATATATTCCTTGAACACGACCGTATTTCAAGATGTAGTAAAATGGTTTTTTGATTTCACACAAAAGAGCGATAAAGGAGGTGGGGAAGATGAATAAAGCAAACAAAAGAATTCTGTGGATAATTGCTGGTTTATCTTTTATAGGTGTTTGTTTTACTTATCCATTTCTACCGGAGCAAATACCGATACATTGGGATGTTAACTGGGAGGTAGATGATTGGACAAATAAAAATTATATATTTTTAATTGCTTTGATGCCAATTGCTATCTTATTGTTGCTTGATATACTTCCGAAGATTGATCCGAGAAGAGAAAATTATCAGAAACACGGAAAGGCTTATTATATGTTACAGATAGCTTTGGTCATATTAATGGTAATGATTAGTTGGACGACGGTAGCAACAGTACTTTGGAAAGACTTTAATATTAAAAAACTACTTCCTGCTATCATGGGTATTATTTTTATTATTATGGGTAATTACATGCCAAAGTTAAAAAGCAATTATTTTGTGGGAATCAAAAACCCATGGGTCCTTGCGGATGACCTTGTATGGCGAAAGACCCATAAAGCAGGAGGCTATGTATTTGCTATATCAGGAATTTTTATGGTATTCATGTCTTTCATTCAAAATACGGTTTTTAATTATTTTACTTTTGGGGTACTTCTCCTTGGTATCTTTGGGATTAATTTATATTCCTACTTATTATACAGAAAGATAAATAAAGATAAATAAAGATGATTATTATAGTAAGTTGGTCATAAAGTAGGGGGAGTTTGATGAGTGATGAATTAGAAAAGGAAAAAGGAACAAGATATAGGAAAAACCCTATTCTTGGTATTGTCATTATTCTTATTACAGGTATAGTCAATGTCTACGGTTATTTTCACCTACCAGCCAAGATGGCGACACAATTTACTATTGGTGGACTTTCGGGGAATAGGATTCCTACGCCTAATTATTTGCTAGTTACTTTTATTTTCGTTTTACTAATATCATTTCTTTACTTACGGGAAGAAGAAAATATACAGAAAATTAAATAGATGCTTATCGATGTGGTAATTTGCATTCTAAATATAGTTATGATTGCAGTTCAGATTTCTTAAACTTCCATCCTATCAATCATCGATATATAATAACGGGAATATTCCTTATAAAAAAAGAATATCCCCGTTTTTACATTGTTCTTATAAGAGCTTTTATTACCTTAATAGTATAAAAATATTACAGCTTCAGATAAGCCTCGTTCATAGCAATTACTTGTTGCATTGCCTCTTGTCCAGGTGCTCCTATTGTATTACGCTTGCTTACACAGGTTTTAAGACTAATTGCATCATAAATGTCTGCTTCAAAAACCGGGCTTATGGATTTGTATTCTTCCAAGGTCATATCATCCAATGAAATACCTTTATCGATACAAAACAGAACTAACTGGCCTACAATACCATGGGCATCGCGGAAAGGAACACCGTGATTTACTAAGTAATCTGCTGCATCGGTAGCATTCGTAAATCCATTTTTGGCACTGGATTCCATGAAAGTTTTATTAAACTTCATAGTAGAGAGCATTCCGGTAAATAGTGCAATACAACCCTTTACCGTATCCATTGCATCAAATGTCAACTCTTTATCCTCTTGCATGTCTTTGTTATATGCTAATGGCAGACCTTTCATGGTTGTAAGCAGAGATAGTAAAGAACCATAGACACGACCGGTCTTCCCACGTACTAATTCAGCAATATCGGGGTTCTTTTTCTGCGGCATGATACTACTTCCGGTTGAGTAAGCATCATCAATTTCAACAAACTGATATTCATTTGAATTCCATAGAATAATCTCTTCACAAAAACGGCTTAGATGCATCATGATAATGGATAAGGCACTTAAGTATTCAATGAGATAATCACGATCGGATACAGAATCCATACTGTTTAAGGTGGGTCCTGTGAAACCAAGTAGTTCTGCAGTATAGGTTCGGTCTAGTGGATAGGTGGTACCGGCTAAGGCTCCGGAACCGATTGGACTGAAATTCATTCTTTGGTAAATATCTTCCAATCGAGATCGGTCGCGCTTAAACATTTCAAAATACGCACCCATATGGTGAGCCAGTGTGATTGGTTGAGCTTTTTGTAAATGAGTAAAACCCGGCATATAAGTTTCTGTATTTTCCTTCATAATATTATGAAGAACGAGTAGTAATTCTTTTAGTAATGCATCTGTCTGTGTTACTTCTTCTCTTGTATATAGCTTCATATCCAATGCTACCTGATCATTACGGCTTCTACCTGTATGCAATTTTTTACCAGGTTCTCCGATGCGTTTGATCAGATTTGCTTCCACAAAACTGTGTATATCTTCGAAAGTACCATCAATAGTAAGCGTACCGTTTAAGATATCTTCTTTTATTTCAGATAAACCATTTATAATAACATCTTTTTCTGCATCAGTTAAAATTCCCTGCTTTGCAAGCATAGTCACATGTGCAATGCTACCATCTATATCTTGACGAAAAAACTTTTGGTCAAAGGATATGGATGCATTGAAATTATGAACTAATTGATTTGTTTCTTTTGTAAATCTTCCTCCCCAGAGTTTCATGTTTTTCACCTAATACATACGCATCTTTCTACAGATGTGTATTTCCTTTCTTTTCTTGATCTTCTTTCAATCAGATTCCTTTTGTATTTATAATAATTATACGTAAATATGATTAATTATACATCAATACCAATCGTATTTCAATAGTTAAATGGAAAATCCGAAACATACTATTCGATAGCAGTTAACTATGCCAAATCATAAAGCTTCGTATATTTTTCAGTAAGGTAGAGAATATAATAATCTACATTTAATTCTTCTTGCATCATGTCCATAAGGATTTCATTTGTATTTTTTGTTGCTCCATATTTATGAATATGATTTATTAAATATTCACGGACAGGAGTCAAGTTTCCATCACTAAGGTACTTGTCTATTGGCATGATAGAAGACATATGATAATAGATTTGAGCTGCTATCGCACTGCCAATAGCGTAAGATGGAAAATATCCAAAATCGCCACCAGCCCAATGAATATCTTGAAGGATTCCTTCACCATCATGTTGTGGTGCGATTTCCATGTATTCCTCGTATTTTTGATTCCATATCTTAGGCAAATCATTTGTATCTACTTCACCAGCAAATATCATTTTTTCAATCTCATACCGAATCATAATATGAAGAGGGTAGGTTAATTCATCCGCTTCGGTACGTATTAAGTTTGGAGTGGCTTTATTAATACCCTTGATAAATTGGTCTAAAGAGATATCTTTTAATTGATTCGGAAAGATAGCCTCTAGTTTTGGATACAGAGGTACCCAGAAAGATTCACTTCTTCCTATCACATTTTCGAAAAACCTAGATTGAGCTTCATGCATACCCATAGATGTTCCACCGCCGACTGGTGTCTGAGTAATAGAATCATCGATATGCATTTCGTATATACCATGACCGCTTTCGTGGATGATTGAAAAAATTGCACTTTCTAAATTCTTTTCATAATAATGAGTTGTGATTCGAACATCTCGATTATGGAGATTGGTGGTAAAAGGGTGAGCACTTTCCGCTACCACTCCACGGTTAAAATCAAAACCTACATAGCTACAAATATAGTTACAGAATTCCTTTTGCTTTTCAATATCATAAAATTCGTGATTGTAAGCTTTGTCGATGGTATCTTTCTTCTTGGTTACTTCTTTGAGTAGTGGTATCACAGTTTCTTTGATTTTCTGAAAGAATTCATCGAGGATTTGGATGTTAAAACCTTCTTCGAAATCATTTAATAAAACATCATATGGCAAAACGCTATTTACATCCTTTTGTTCTGTATTTGGATGTTTCGATGTATAGTTTGCCCGATATCCGGCAAACTTTTTTTGATATTGAATAATTTCGTCCAAACAGGCTTTAAAATCCTCAAAACTCTTCTTGTTTTTTGCTTTTGTCCATATACCAGGGGCCTTCGCAGTCAATTCTTTATAAGCGCGGTATTCTTCAGGAGGAATGTGTTCCATTTCTTCGTATGTTTTTTTTATGTTTTTTATAATTGCCTTTTGATTAAACTCTAATTCATTCCATTTCTTCTTTTCACTTAATGCACTAATTAGTTTTTTCACATCATCGTTAATCAGATTTGTAAAATATTCATTTGATAAAACCCCAATTGTTTTTGATGTCAATTCCATAGATTCTAAAGGTGCAAGTGTTTCAGAATCCCATTCAAATAGAGTAAGAGCAGTTTGAAAAGCCATAACTTTTTCCAAGCGCTTCATTAATTGGTCATATTCTTTTAACATAATATAGTTAAATTCCTTTCTGAATATTTTAAAGCATTTTGACATATAAAATAAGTGCAGTAATGTTTCTGTTTCATTCCATTACATAGTATAACATATAGTATAAAAAAGTATCAATAACTGTTAATATGAATATGATTTTGTCCGATGTTTATACTATAACTAATTATGAACTATTGTTTTTAGCCTTTGATGGGCAGATAGGAGATTATATGTTAAATTATTATGCAATTGAAAAAGTCGTAGGAAGAGAAATTATGGATTCTAGAGGAAATCCAACCGTTGAGGTCGAAGTTGTTTTAGCAGATGGAAGTATTGGAAGAGCTGCGGTACCATCAGGTGCATCCACAGGTGCCTTCGAAGCAGTAGAATTAAGAGATAATGATAAAAAGCGTTATATGGGAAATGGTGTTCTTAATGCAGTACGAAATGTAAATACGGAAATAGCAGATGCGATTGTTGGAATGAATGCATTAAATCAGGTTGAAATTGATTTGAAAATGATAAAACTGGATGGAACAGAGAATAAAGGTCGTCTGGGTGCAAACGCAATATTGGGCGTATCTTTAGCGGTTGCGAAAGCGGCAGCGGAATCATTAAATCTGCCTTTATACCAATACATTGGAGGGGTAAATGCAAAGACACTTCCGGTACCCATGATGAATATCCTCAATGGGGGAAAACATGCGGATTCTAGTTTGAATATTCAGGAATTTATGATTATGCCGGTAGGGGCTTCTGATTTTTCACAGGCCTTGGAGTGGAGTGCTTCTGTATTTCATACCTTAAAGAAATTATTAAAGGCCGAAGGATATGTTACAGCAGTTGGTGATGAGGGTGGATTTGCACCAAAATTTGGAAGCGACGATGAAGCACTGGACTATATAGTAAAAGCTATATCAGAAGCTGGTTATCAACCAGGTAAGGATTTCTACATTGCTATGGATGTAGCTTCTACAGAAATGTATGAAGAAGCAAAAAAAGCCGGAAAAGAAGGCGAATATCTTTTCTGGAAATCAGGAGAATACAAAACAGTTGATCAGATGATAGACTATTTGGAAGATCTGTGCAACCGGTTCCCTATTATGTCCATAGAAGACGGTTTGGCAGAAGAAGACTTTGCCGGATGGAAAAAACTCACAGACCGCCTTGGTAAAAGAATACAGTTGGTTGGTGACGATCTATTTGTTACCAATACGAAAAGGATTAAAGAAGGAATTAATTCAGGAATATCGAACTCAGTGCTAATTAAATTTAATCAGATAGGAACCTTAACAGAGACTTTAGATGCGATCGAAATGGCAAAAAATAACGGATGGACAGCCATTGTTTCTCACCGTTCAGGAGAAACCGAAGATGTCACCTTAGCGGATATAGCTGTAGCAACGAATGCTGGTCAGATTAAAACAGGAGCACCTTCAAGAAGTGACCGTGTAGCTAAATATAACCGTTTGCTTAGAATTGAACATCAGTTAGGTGAATCATCGGTGTATCCGGGAATAAATGCTTTTAAGATTTGTGACAAATAACAAATATTAGCATATCTAATGAATTAGATATGCTAATTACAAAAAACTTCTGTAAATTTAAACTGTTTGATACAGGTTAAATTTACAGAAGTTTTTTTCTTTATCATGTAAACTCAATAATTCGTTTGTTATCTAATAAATTACAACGATAATATTTTATAATATTACCACCAAAAAGCCCAAGATGTTCTTCGTTACAGATAGAGGCATCCCGTATATAAGGCATGTTATCATACATAACGAAGCTATTTTCTAAGGCGGTATCGTAAGGTCCGCTATCTTTTTTTCTTCTAAGCTCATTTAAATTCATGTTAGTATAACCTCCCCCAACTATTACAATATCCTATCTATTACTATAGCTCTTTTAAACGAAATAATCAATCCAATTTATAAAAATGATCAAAAAAGACTATATAAATTTCAGTTTGGTAATTCCTAGTAATCATACAAAACGAATCATTTAGTATTGACAATATAAGTCGAATTGTGTATTATTTTAAGGTATTAGCTCGAATTTTGTAAAGAATAAGAAAGTAAGATTATAATATTAAATACATGTTGATTCAACATTACGATAAGGCAGGGTGATTATATGGGAAAATATATTATGAAACGGATAGGTGCAGCTTTATTTACCATTTTCGTTGCAGCAACAATTACATTTTTTGTGATGAATTTGGTACCAGGTGACCCGTTTATGAGTGAGAAAGCACCAAGTGAACAAGTATTGAATGCGCTTAAGGCAAAGTATGGGTTAGATCAACCAATGATTATTCAATATAAGAATTACATTGTAAATTTACTGCAAGGAGATTTTGGAGTAAGTTATAAACTTCAGAAGAATAGAGAGATCGTAGATATTATTAAAGAATCATTTCCAATATCTGCCAAGCTTGGCGTTTTTGCAATTCTATTTGCCATATCCTGTGGCATACCCCTAGGTTGTGTGGCTGCTTTTCGAAGAAATAAATGGCAGGATAATATCATTCGTATATTGTCAACCTTGGGAATATCAATTCCCGGCTTTGTTGTTGCGACAACGACAATGATTGTATTTGCAGTTAAGTTAAAATGGCTTCCAACTTCTGGCTTAAGCAATGCTTCCAACTATATTCTACCGGTCTTTACCCTTGGTTTTTATCCTATGTGTTATATTGCAAGGCTAATGCGATCAAGTATGCTAGAAGCACTTGGACAGGATTATGTAAGAACCGCAAAAGCGAAAGGTATTAATAATTTTATGATAACCTTTAAGCATGCATTAAGAAATTCTCTTATTCCAGTTATTACGTATTTAGGACCTTTGATTGCAAGTGTTTTGACTGGAGGATTTGTTGTAGAGCAGGTGTTTAACATTCCCGGTTTAGGAAGATTCTTTGTTAAGGCTATCAATAGCCGAGACTATATGGTCATTATGGGAACAACGATTTTCCTTGCTACTTTTATTATTCTTATGAATTTGGTTTGTGATTTGTTGTATAAGCTTGTTGATCCTAGAATAAAACTGGGAGAGGAATAGTACAAGTTGCTATGGAAAGTCTCAACGGAATAACCATGGCAGAATGGAGGAAGAATGAAATTACAGAATATAGGAAAATTAAACTTACAAATGGAGTTATCACCAGAAGATTTTGCACCAGTATCGAAACAGGACAAGGAAGATTTAGTTAAATATACAGCCAATACAAGTTATTGGAAGGATGCATGGAGAAGATTGAAGCAAAACAAAATAGCATTGGTAGCACTTTTTATCATTGTGTTTTTTATCCTATTTGCTTTGATAGGACCAAGCTTGTCACCATATACTTATGATCAACAAATAAGAGGAGACGAGAATATGGCTCCGAGTTTTGCACATCCTTTTGGTACAGACCAATTGGGTCGTGATCTCTTAGTGCGTGTTATGGTTGGTTCCAGAATTTCTTTGATTATCGGTATTGGATCTGCACTAATCGTTTTATTTGTGGGATCCCTTTATGGTGCTGTTTCTGGATTATTAGGCGGAAAAGTGGATAATGTTATGATGCGTATTGTTGAGATTATCTATTCCTTACCAGATATTTTAATCATAATTTTATTACAGATTGTTATTAAAGCCCCATTGGAAAAGGCTTTTGATACCGGAACATTGTTTGGCGGACTTCAAAAACTGGGTCCAGGAATTGTTGCGATTTTTATTGTTTATGGTTTATTATACTGGGTTGGTATGGCAAGGATTGTACGTGGTCAGGTACTCCAGTTAAAACAAATGGAATATGTAAATGCAGCGACAGCATTAGGTTCCAATAACAGTAGATTGATAAAAAAGCATTTATTACCAAACTGCGTCGGAACTTTGATAGTAACAACCATGCTTCAAATACCGTCTGCAATTTTTACAGAAGCCTTTTTAAGCTTTTTAGGTCTAGGAGTTGCAGCGCCAATGGCTAGCTTAGGAAGCTTGGCATCAGAAGCATTAAATGGAATTCAATCCTATCCGTACCGTTTGCTATTTCCAGCAATTGCAATCAGTATCATAATACTGGCTTTTAATTTATTTGGCGATGGGTTACGAGATGCACTAGATCCAAAATTGAAAAAGTAGGAGGTGGAAACGTGTCAGATGAGAAAATGAAAAATAATGAAAACCTGTTAAAAGTAAGTAATCTTGAAGTTTCCTTCTTTACTTATGCCGGTGAGGTGAAAGCGGTTAGAGGAATTTCCTATGAGTTAAAACCAGGTGAGGTTATGGGAATCGTAGGAGAATCCGGAAGTGGGAAATCAGTTTCCTCCTATGGGTTAATGGGTATAATACCCGAACCCGGTAAAGTAATTGGGGGAAGCATTGAATTTGATGGAAAAGAAATAACGAAATTAAGTGATAGAGAGTTATTAAAAATAAGAGGAAAAGATATTGGAATGATATTCCAGGATCCTATGACTTCATTAAATCCTGTATTTACGGTTGGCAATCAGATTGATGAAGCATTAAAAAAGCATACAAAACTGAATAGAGCAGAACGTAAGGCAAGAATGATTGAGCTATTCAAACTAGTTGGAATCAATCAACCCGAGAAACGTATTAATCAATATCCTCATGAATTTTCTGGGGGTATGAGACAACGTGTTATGATTGCCATGGCTCTTTCTTGCAGTCCAAAGCTTCTTATAGCAGATGAACCTACCACAGCTTTGGATGTTACAATTCAAGCACAAATTATTGAATTATTGAAAGAATTACGTTCTAAGACCAATATGAGTATTATATTTATTACCCATGATCTTGGTGTAATAGCAGATATTTGTGATAAAGTAGCCGTTATGTATGCTGGAAATATAATTGAGACCGGCACCATTGATGAAATATTTTATGAACCAAAACACCCGTATACCTGGGGATTGTTAAAATCTATGCCAAAGATTAATTCGGAAGAACATGAACGTCTGGTGCCAATTGAAGGTAATCCTGTGGATTTAATTAATCCACCTAAGGGTTGTGCCTTTGCACCTAGATGTAACAATTGTATGAAGATATGTACGGAAAAAGTACCACCTGCTTGCAATATATCTGACGGACATCAAGCTCTCTGCTGGTTGGCAGTCAAAGAAGCATATGAAAAGGAGGTATCACAAAGTGGGAACAAATAACAGTAACAAAAATCTAATTGAAATCAAGAATCTAAAGAAATACTTTCCCATCAAATCCGGATTCAAAACTTCTACTGTGAAAGCAGTTGATGATGTAAGTTTGTTTATAAAAAAGGGTGAAACTTTAGGATTGGTTGGAGAAAGTGGCTGTGGTAAGACAACACTCGGTAGAACTATTATACGTTTACATGAACCAACCGAAGGAACGATCCTATATAACGGTGAGGATATTACAAAGGCTGATATGAAAAGCTTTAGAAAAAAGATGCAGATTATTTTTCAGGATCCCTATGCATCACTGGATCCTCGAATGACGGTATCGGATATTGTTGGTGAACCTCTTGATATCCATAAAATGTATTCCTCCAAGAAGGATCGTATTGAAAAAATCTATAAATTATTAGAAACGGTTGGATTAAATAAAGAACACGCAAACCGTTTTCCTCATGAGTTTTCCGGGGGACAACGTCAGAGAATTGGAATAGCACGAGCACTTGCTGTAGATCCGGAATTTATTGTTTGTGATGAGCCGGTATCCGCATTAGATGTATCAATACAAGCTCAAATAGTAAATATGTTAGAAGATTTGCAAGCTGAAAAAGGGTTTACCTACCTTTTCATAGCACATGATTTGTCTATTGTGAAACATATCAGTAATCGAATTGGTGTTATGTATTTGGGCCATCTTGTAGAATTAACGGACAGTAAGGAATTATATAAAAACCCATTGCATCCGTACACACAGACCTTGCTTTCCGCAATACCAATTGCAGACCCAAAAGCAAGCAGAAACAAAAAACGAATTATCTTAAATGGAGATATTCCAAGTCCTTTAAATCCACCAAGCGGTTGTACTTTCCGAACTAGGTGTCCTCATGCTACAAAGTTATGTGCTGAACAGGCACCTTCCTTAAAAGATTACGGAAATGGGCATTTTGCAGCATGCCACATGATTTAATGAAAACGAAAAATTGGGCAACAAGATCATGAACATGTTTTATGTTCATGATAAAACATAGAAAGAATAAGAATGGGTATTCTATGTATTGAGAAGATAGCTACAGTGAGGATAATTGCAATCGCAATCGCATTAGAATAAGCGATAGCAATTGCAATCGCATTAGAATAAGCGATAGCAATTGTAACTATCTATCCTTCCTGTTTCTATATAAGTACGAAAAGATGAAGTACAGAATGCTATTTAGCATAATAAAACGAGCAGAAAAGAGGAGAAAAAAATGAAAAGTCATATGAAGAAGTCATTGGTTATGTTCTTAGCATTAACCATGTTACTTGCAACCGTAGTTTCAGGTTGTGGTAAAAAAGAACCTGTGACGGATGGAACAAATACCGAAGCAGAAAACAACACAAATACTGAGAATCAAAACGATGAGTTTGCTATCGATGTAAGTGTAGGACCGGAACCAGAAACTTTGGATCCGACTAAAAACACAGCAGTAGATGGAGGTACTTACGTTAATCATACCTTTGAAGGATTGATGAAATTAGACAGTGAGGGAAACATTGTTGAAGCCGCTGCTGAAAGCTATGAAGTTAGTGAGGATGGATTAGTATATACATTCAAAATTCGTGGTGATGCTAAGTGGTCAGATGGTACCGATTTAACAGCTGACTCATTTGTATATTCCTGGCAAAGATTAGTTGATCCTACAACAGCATCTGATTATAACTACATGATTGACATGGTTAAGAATGCAAATGAAATTATGGCAGGAACATTGGATAAATCTGAATTAGGTGTTAAGGCAATTGATGCTAAGACCTTTGAAGTAACTTTGGCAGTAGCTACACCATATTTTTTAGAAATAGCTGCATTCCCTACTACGTATCCACTAAGAGAAGACATTGTGTCTGCTAACCCTGATACTTGGTTCCAGGATCCATCCACTTATATTGGTAATGGACCGTATGTAGTTGATTCTTGGGAACATCAATCCATGATCGTTATGAAGAAAAATGCCAATTATTATGGTGTTAACGAATTGGGTCCAGATACGATTAACTTCCATTTAATGGAGGATAAAAATACTATACTTGCTTCTTTTGAAAATGGAGAAATCTTACTTGGAGATGATCTACCAAGTGAAGAAATCGAAAGAATGACGAATAACGGTTTATTTATTGAAGGACAGTTAGGTACCTACTTCCTATGCTTGAATGTTAAGGATGAAGTACTAAAGGATGCGAAAGTAAGAAAGGCATTATCTTTAGCGATTGACAGAAACTATCTTGTTGAATCCGTAGCAAAAGGTGGACAACAGCCAGCAGATACTTTTGTAGCAACCGGTTTGTCTGATGTTGATGCCGCTACAGAATTCCATGAAGTGGCTGAAAAGTGGTACAGTGTTGATCCAGCAGATTATGAAGCAAATGTTGCTGAAGCAAAACAGCTTTTAGCAGATGCAGGATTTGCGAATGGAGAAGGTTTTCCTACCATTGAATTAATGATTAATCCAGGACATGAATCCATTGCAGAAGCAGTTATTTATATGTGGCAACAGGAATTAGGCGTTAATGCTACTATATCTTCCCAAGACTGGGCTGTATTTATTGACACCAGAAACAGTGGAGATTATCAAGTTGCCCGTCATGGTTGGTTAGCAGATTATAATGATCCAATTTCCTTCCTTGATATGTGGGTAACCGGTGGTGGTAATAATGATGCACAATATAGCAATAAAGAATATGATGATTTAATTGCAAAGGTGAAAGCATCTTCTGATAGAAGTGAAAGAATTGATTTAATGCATAAGGCAGAAGCAATTCTTGCAAAAGATATGCCGATTATACCTATTTACTTCTATACTGATTTATATTTGAAATCAGATAAATTACAAGGATTCTATTCTTCACCATTAGGCTTTAAATACTTTATGCATACCAGTGTAGCGGAATAATTAATGAATACAGAAAGAGGTGTCACAAAATTGTGGCACCTCTTTCACGTTAGTGAAGTTTATTACTTTTTAAAAAAATAGCGTGTGAATGATCACTTCATAGGCTGTTTTTTAGATTTTTGGAATTCCACTACTACAATGGGCAAGAAGGACATCAAAAGAACTATCGACCATTGTGCAGGAGTTAATGGTACTACTTTGAAAATAGTGGCAAGGGGTTTGATGGTAATTACTATAATCTGTAGAAATGAGCATACAAAAAATGATAGTAACAGTTTTGGGTTAGAGAATAACCCGATGGTACTCAACTTATGCTCACTGCGCATATTGAAGGAATGAAAGAGTTGTGAAAGGCTTAATACGGCAAAAGCCATGGTACGGCCGACCTTCGGAGTAATTGCAGATGCAATCATTACAGTGTTTCCATGCCGAAGCATCGGGTCGGCAATTAACTTACTGTCATATACCCGTATTCCTATAATGAAAGCTAAAAGTGCCAAGCTGCCTATCATTGTACCTTCAAATATAATTTTAAAAATCAGTCCGTCTGCGAACATTCCTTTGTCTGGGGAAATTGGCTTTTTCTTCATGATGTCCTTTGCTGCTGGTTCAACACCAAGGGATATAGCAGGAAGTGAATCAGTAACTAAGTTCACCCAAAGAAGCTGAACTGCCAAAAGTGGAGAAGGAAGACCGAATAATATGGCAACAAATATCGTAATAATCTCGCCTACATTACAGGATAATAAGAAATGAATTGCTTTTTTAATATTATCATAGATACCTCGACCTTCTCGTACAGCTGATACAATTGTTGCAAAATTATCATCTGTAAGAATCATATCTGCAGCATTTTTCGCAACATCTGTACCGGTAATACCCATGGCACATCCGATATCGGCTGTTTTTAAAGCAGGGGCATCATTCACTCCATCCCCTGTCATGGCAACTACTTCGCCGCGTGACTGAAAGGCTTTTACAATTCTTACCTTATGTTCCGGTGAAACCCTTGCAAACACACGGTACCTAGGAATTTGTTCTATCAAAGTATTATTATCAATCTGTGAAAGCTCAGCACCCGTCATGGCTAAATCAGCAGAAGTCATAATACCTAATTCTCTTGCAATGGCACAGGCAGTTGTAACGTGATCTCCAGTTATCATAACTGGTTTTATTCCTGCCATTTGACAGGTTAGTACAGCATCAGCCACTTCCTCTCTCGGAGGATCAATTAATCCAATCAGGCCGACTAAGGTTAAATTTTCTTCCAATGGATACTTGAATTCCATACTACCATTATCCTTGGAAGTTGTACTACGGTGAGTTATTTCGGAGGAAGGAATATCGTGATAAGCAACAGCAATTACACGTAGCGCACGTTCCGCCATGGACTGGTTTTGTTTATTTAGAAATTTTACATGCTGACTGGTGATGGGATACTGTCTTCCGTTTTGATATATGTAAGTGCATTTGTCGATCAGTACATCAAATGCACCTTTTGTAATGCTTCGGACTGCGCCATTCGCATATTTATGAACAGTAGTCATTAGTTTTCTGGTAGAATCAAAGGGGATTTCATAAATTCGGGGATTGTTTAAATCTAATTTGGGTTTTAGTATGCCATTTTGGTAAGCAGCCATAATAAAAGCTTTTTCGGTAGGTTCCCCGGTTGCCTGAACTTCTTTTTTCTTTCCTTTGTCAGTTATCTGCAGGATAGAATCGTTACAAAGAGAACTAAGTGTAAGAAGAAACTGGCTATTTGAACTATATGCCGGTTCTTTTCCCTGAATCGAAGCAATCTCTGTAACGGTCATTTTGTTCTGAGTCAGTGTTCCAGTTTTATCTGAACAGATCACAGTTGCGCTTCCTAAGGTTTCAACGGCTGGAAGCTTCCGAATTACGGCATTTTTTTTGGCCATTCGTTGAACCCCTAACGACAGCATTATGGTAACGATAGCCGGAAGCCCTTCAGGAATTGCAGCAACCGCAAGACTTACTGCCGTCATAAACATATCAAAAACGGGCCTGCTTTTTAGAATACCAATTAAAAAAATGACGATACAGATTAGTAAAGCAGCGATACCCAGAGCTTTGCCTGTTTTAGCCAACCTCTTTTGAAGGGGAGTCATAGGCGTATCATCTTCCATGATGAGTTTTGCGATATGTCCGACTTCTGTTTGCATTCCGGTTGAAGTAACAATGGCAGTTCCTCTACCGTAGGTTACGATACAGGTTGCCATAATCATGTTATGACGGTCTGCGAGTAAAGTATCTTTGTCTAATCGTATCTCAGCATCTTTTTCTACTGGATGGGATTCTCCAGTAAGAGAGGCTTCTTCCACCTTTAGGTTTACGGAAGATAATAACCTAGCATCTGCCGGGACGAAATATCCGGTCTCAAGGTAAATAATATCTCCGGGTACTAATTCTTTCGCATCTACGGTAGTAATCATGCTATCACGTAAAACATGTGCATTGGGAGCAGACATTTTCTGTAAGGCTTCCAATGACTTTTCGGCTTTTGTTTCCTGCAACACCCCGAGTATTGCATTTAAGGTTATGATGAGAAGAATGATAATTGGATCAACAAAGTCCAATTCGCCGTTTAAGAGAGAAACTAAAAATGATATAAAAGCAGCACAGATTAAGGTAATAATCATAAAGTCAGAAAACTGATCAAAGAATTTAATGATAACACTTTTTTTCTTTTTCGCTTCTAATATATTTAAGCCATAAGTTTTCTGTCTTTTAAGTACTTCCTTTTTTGATAATCCACAATCCATGGAACTTTGCAGATTTTTAACTGCCTCCTCCTTACTTATGCTGTGCCAGTAGATTTTATTTTCTTTCTGCATATACCATTCCTTTTTCAGTATGTCTTAGCTAATTATATGAGATAGGTTGGAAAACCATTCATATACACATGAAAAACTCCCCTAGTCTCATATGAAAGCGAGACAGGGGAGTTGAAACATCAATGTTTTTGTATGTTTAAGAGATTAGAGGTAAGAAGATATTGAACGATTTTTGCAGCAGTTTCATAATCATATGTAAAATGCTTTGCAAATTCTTTTAATGTAAATTGCGGTGTATTAATAAAAAAAAGATAAGCAGATTCCTTTATATAGGTGTGTTTTCCTAAGAGTGACATACGGTAGCCATCGTAATCCTGATCCCATCGAATACCATCCGGAACTGTAAACTTATCATCCATTTTCAAAATAGAAGTTACTATTTTATTTTTCTCAAAAGCAAGAGGTAATTGTTCTAAACGTACAGCTGAATCCAGACCACTGCAATGTTCTGTGTTTGCAAGTTGATCAGCACGACATCCTCCGAGACAGGAAGAAAAGAAATTACATTCTCGACACTCCTTAGGATAGAATTCCTCATTCCTCCATTCAGCCATGCCTTCCCAAATTTCTTTAAATTGAATTTCAAGGAGATTACCATAGATTTTACTGTCTCTAGGACACGCTTTTACGCTACCATCGCTAGCAATAACACAGCTGGATTTACCAGCACTGCATAATCTTTGACCTCCAAATATGTCATACTCCTCTTGCGAATCAAGAGCACAACTAGGATAAGGTGATGATGCGTTGATGGATACATGGTGCTTTTTACTAATAGCAACACTTAATTCGATTAGTTTTCTTATGCCTTTCCTATCAAGAAGCCATGAATCAAAAGAATCTGCTGCATTTATAGGTTTTCCTACTCGTGAAAAAGTCATTCTTTTTATTTGATATCGTTCTTTCAAAAAAAGTACAGTTTCTTCAGTGTAATCAATATTTTTGTTTGAAATTACCATATTGCAGGTAAAATTAACGTGGTTACGTGTGAGAATATCTAATCCATTCAATATATTATGATGAGAACCCTCAACATCCGTGATACAATCGCAAATAGAGTTATCATGGCAAGGAAAAGAGACAAACAGAGAAATGTTTTCTTTTGCCAGATACCGTGCTATTTCATCTGTAATCAAAGTTACATTCGTATTTATTGACACTTCCAAACCTTTGCTTCTCATTAGCTGTATACAAGGGAATATCTTATCCCAAACTAGAAATGGTTCACCACCCGTTATAACAACTCTGACAGGGTTAAGTTCCATAATCTTGTGAGTTAATAAAAGATAATCAACAGCATTACTCGATAAATTTATTTCACTTGTTTCTTCTGAATCAGTTCGCCAGTAATTAAAGCAATGCACACAATTATGATTGCACATGGGAGTTACTTCCCAGAATATATTGGCTGGATATTTAAAAGTGCGAAATAATTCCATGTTTTATTGTTCTCCACTATCTTTAATTTAGGCATAATAACAAGCTGTATCACATACCCAGTGACATCCATCAGTGTGACAGTCGCATTCACAATAGTTACATCCTGTACCATAACATTCAGCTTCACAGTAGTTATGGTTAGTAAATGTATTAAACCCTTTCATTGCTTCATCAGAAAAAGAACTTACAAAAAATTCAGACATATCAACAACCTCCAATAATAAGTACTAATATTACAAATTTCGACTAATTAATTATACAACATGTTATTCTCATGTGTCAATACTTGGTATGTGTGTCGTAATATGTCATTTTACTTAGTTTTTTATATGTACAGATTTTAAATACAATAATTAATTTATATTGAAAAGAATCTACAATTACAAATATAATATACGACATTTACATTAATTATAATTGAGATATAATACAAGAAGCGCTATATTCAGCTACTACCTAATAGGAAAAAGGATAATTACAATATGAAAATGAAAACTAACAATGACATGACAAAAGGGAAACCACTCAGTTTATTACTTAGCTTCTCAATCCCTATGCTAATCGGAAATTTATTTCAACAATTCTATAATATGGTCGATGCAATTGTAGTAGGGAATTATGAAGGAAAGGATGCATTAGCAGCAGTAGGGACTGCAGGTCCTCCTAACTTCTTTATTTTTGCATTGGCTGCCGGTTTGTCGGCTGGAGTCTCTATTGTAATATCACAGTATTATGGAGCAAAGGAAGAGAAGAATGTTAAGAAAGCGTTTGCTACCGCTGCCTATATTATTTTAGGAGCTTCGATTATCATGGGCATGGTTGGATTTGTAATTAGCAGGCCTATCCTTACTTTACTAAATACACCAAATGCTATTATAGATCAGGCAGATATTTACATGAAGATATGTTGTGCGGGTATTATCGGCGTTGGCCTGTACAATGGTATCGCTTCTGTGCTAAGGGCTTTAGGCGATTCCATTACACCTTTATTTTTCCTGATATTTGCCTGTTTGGTTAATATTGTTCTAGACTTGGTTTTTGTAATTGTTTTCAACTTAGGGGTTGCAGGAGTAGCCTTAGCTACTATTATATCACAGATTCTATCTGGAGTTGGCTGTACGATTTATGCCTTTGCCAAAGTTGAGATATTACGAATTCCTTTAAAAGAATTCCGCCCAGATAAAAGAATATTTAAGAAATGTCTTGCTTTAGGACTTCCTGTTACCTTACAAAATGCTTTTATTTCTACATCAACTATGATGCTTCAGGGAGTAATCAATAGTTTTGGTGAAACCGTCATGGCAGCTGCAACTGCATCCAGCAGAATAGAGCAGCTCATTCTTCAGCCGGGTATGTCAATCGGAGTAGCAGTAGCAACCTTTACCGGACAAAATATCGGTGCCGGTAACATTGATAGAGTAAAAAAAGGCTTTGCCGCAGCTGCAAAACTAATCATTACCTTTAGCATCCTAATGCTACCATTTATTTACTTTGGCGGAAGATATATTATGGATTTGTTTACGACGGAAAATGATGCTGAAGTAATGAGAATCGGTATCGAGGCACTACGTGTGACATGCTTTTTTTATTCCTTTGTTGGTATGATTTTTGTCAGCAGAAATCTGTTAAGTGGTGCAGGTGATGTGAAAATTCCAATGCTTATGGGATTTATTGAAGTAGTATGCAGAGTACTGTTTGCAAATGTATTATCTGCAAAAATTGGATATCAAGGTATTTGGTGGTCTACCGGCTTAACTTGGTTTGTGACTTCGATCATTGGTTATATGAGGTATCTATCTGGAAGGTGGAAATATAAATCTATTATCCGAAATTAATAAAATTTCTAGAATGGGGTTGCTGCAATATTTTACAGCAACCCCATTTATGTCAACCTTTCATTTTTTTCTTTCTGACTTTCACTAAGATGGTCAGAGAAAGAAACAATAGGAAAGGTCCTATAATATCTTTATATCTTGTATAATAGTCTATGGCAAGACTCCACTTTGTCCGAAGAAAATATCCCAATCCGATTAAAACGGCATTCCACAGGGTAATGCCAATGCAGGAAGAAGCAAGGAAAGAAAGAGGACTTTGGCCTGCAGCACCTGCAATAAATGCTATGTAGGTTCGGCAGATAGGAATTAATCTTCCTAATGCAACCGCTAGGGTTCCATATTGATGAAATTTTTCCTGTGAATAAGAAATTCCTTTTTGGGCTTTGGGGAACCGGTCAATAATCCGATTCATGACAGCAGCACCACCATAGCGACCAATAATATAACATATACTGGTTCCGAGTAATCCAGCAGCAACACTTATTGGCAACAGAAGAAAGTAACTAATATGTTGGAAGGAAGCAAAAGCGCCGGAGAATGGAAGGACGATTTCACTTGAAATAGGAAAACAGGCGTATTCAATTAGTATAATGAAAAATATGGCAAGTAATCCGTAATCATAGATTAATGTAGTAAAATGATTCATAAACTCTCCGAGAAAAGAACATCTTAATACAATATATTAGCTTTTCAATGGCTTTTATGCTAAACTTAGTACTATGTATTATTTATAAAAACATTATAATAACGAACTGAGGTTATCCCCTATGAAGAAATTGACGCATTTTTTAAAACCTTATAAGAAATTATTAATTATTGGTCCATTTTTCAAACTTTTGGAAGCTATTCTAGAATTGTTTCTCCCCTTTTTGATGTCTATGGTGTTAGATTATGGTGTTGCTAAACAGGACAAGAAGTATATTATTCTATTGGGCATCATTATGTTAACGATTGCAATCGTAGGTGTTATATTTGCATTGATATGTCAATATAGTGCTTCCCTAGTTTCACAGGGCGCAGGTACTGACATAAGAAATGCTTTATTTGAACACATTGGCACATTTTCCAATATTGAATTAGATAAATTTGGAACATCATCTCTGACAAACCGGATTACGAATGATGTAAATCAGATTCAGCTGGCAATTGCTATGTTAATTCGCTTAGTTATACGTGCCCCGTTCCTTTGCCTGGGTGGTTTGGTTATGGCATTTGTATTAGATCCTAAATTATCAATCATTATGCTTATCGTTATTCCTATCTTTATATTTATTCTTTTTCTCACCATGAAGAAAACAATTCCCCTCTATCGTAAAGTTCAAGGAAAATTGGATCATATAGCTTTGGTCTTGCGAGAAAACCTGAGCGGCGTCAGAGTTATTAGGGCATTTGCGAGAATGTATTATGAGAAAGAACGCTTTGGGGTAACAAATCGTGAATATTCAGATAACGCTGTAAAAGTAGGAAAGATATCCTCCTTACTAAATCCCATGACAAATCTGGTTATGAATTTTGCTGTTGGTGCCATCCTTTGGTTTGGTGGTATACGTGTGAATACTGGAAATATGACAACTGGTCAAGTCATTGCATACACTGGGTATTTAGCACAAATATTAACCGCTTTAATTGTAATATCAAATCTAGTAGTGATATTTACAAAAGCATACGCTTCAGCAGGAAGAATCATTGAAGTGTTTGATACCAGAACAACGATAAAAAGTAATGAAAAAATTAAAGAAAATATAGTAGACTCTCAAAAAGTCTACAACTCAACGGATATTGCGGTAGAATTCAGAAAGGTATCAATGACATACAAAGCCAAGGAAAAAGATGAAAGTGCAGCTTCAGAGGAAACTGCTGACAACAGTATCAACCAACAATATAATATAGCAAACATTAATTTCAAGGCAAAGCGCGGAGAATTAATTGGAATTATCGGTGGTACCGGATCTGGTAAATCAACAATTGTGAACTTGATTCCAAGGTTTTATGATGTTTCATCAGGCAGCGTTTTGATCGATGGAATAGATGTAAAAGATTATGATTTGGATATACTACGTAAAAAAATAGGTATCGTACCACAAAAAACAGTTCTATTTAGTGGCACACTTGCGGATAATATCCGATGGGGCAGGGAGGATGCTAGCGAAGAAGAAATACGTATTGCTTGTGAGATTGCGGGGGCTTCTGAGTTCATCGAAGCTATGCCTGAAAAATACGAAACCAGGATAGCCAGAGGAGGTGTTAATGTTTCCGGCGGACAAAGGCAGAGGCTTACCATAGCAAGGGCTCTAATAAGAAAACCTGAAATACTAATACTGGATGATAGTTTTAATGCCCTGGATTTTGCTACGGAAGCATCGGTCCGAACAGCACTTTTACAGAATTCTAAAGACATGACTATTTTTCTGGTTTCGCAAAGAGCAAGTACAATCCGATATGCAGATCAAATTATTGTATTACATGAGGGTAGGATAGTTGGTATTGGAAAACACGAAGAATTGCTTACTAGCTGTGAAGAATATAAAGAAATCTGTTTATCACAGGAAATTAATAATGATTAAGGTTGATTCGTAAAAATTACTGTACTTGTAAAGGAAGAAATATTATGAGAAAAACAACAATTAAACGTATCTGGAGCTATGTAGGAATCTATAAATTACACCTTATACTTGTTTTTATTTGTGCATTTGTAGGGAATACCTTATTGATTTTTAGTCCATTATTGACAGGAAAGGCAATTGATAAAATTGTTGGTGTTAATCAGGTGGATTTTAAAGGTCTGTTTAATGTCATTATCGCATTGTTGCTTCTATATGTGGTAAGTGGTTTGTTTCAATGGTTGATGTCTGTCATTAGTAATGCTGCAGCGAATAATACAGTTCACGATATCCGGAAAGAAGCATTTGATAAATTAAATACACTGCCTTTAAGATATTTTGACCAAACTTCCCATGGGGATATTATCAGCAGATTAACGAATGATATTGAAGCAGTCTCAGAAGGACTATTTCAAGGAATTACTCAGGTTATGTCAGCGTCTATTATTATTTTAGGAAGCTTTCTCTTTATGCTGACAATTAGCCCATTGATTACCATTGTCGTAGTGTTCATCACTCCATTATGTTTTCTAATTGCATCTTTTATAGCGAAGCATTCGAAGAGAATGTTTGTAAAACAGTCACAAGCGGTCGGAGAATTAAACGGTTATGTAGAAGAAATAATTGGTAATCAGAAGGTAGTAAAAGCATTTGGTTACGAAAGAAATACATTGGAAGCATTCAAAGAGATTAATCAGCGGCTTTACCTGGCAGGTCAGAAGGCGCAATGGTATTCGTCGATGACAAATCCAACTACTCGACTGGTTAATAACATAGCTTATGTGTCAGTAACTGTGATTGGTGCTTTTATGGCGGTTCATGGACGTTTATCCATTGGAAATATTGCAAGTTTCTTATCTTATTCCAATCAGTTTGCGAAACCTATTAATGAGATTACTTCAATTACGACACAGATACAATCCGCTTATGCATCTGCCGAAAGAATTTTCGACTTCTTAGATGAAACTGAGGAGCTTGAAATTGATAATCCTGTAGATAGTTTTACAAAATGGGAAGGGAATGTGCTTTTTCGTAATGTAAGTTTTTCATATCAGCCAGAGCTACCACTGATTCGGAATCTGAATCTGGAAGTAGAAAAAGGAAATACCATTGCAATCGTAGGTCCTACCGGTTCGGGAAAAACGACGCTTGTAAATCTGCTTATGCGATTTTATGATGTTGAATCCGGAGAAATAAGTATTGACGGAATAAATATTTATCAGGTAAATCGAGATAAACTTAGAAAATCCATTGGTATGGTGCTCCAAGAGAGTTGGCTTTTCTCTGGTACGATAGCCGAAAACATTGCCTATGGAAAACCAGAGGCAACGAGGGAAGAAATCATAAATGCGGCTAAGGCAGTAAAGGCGCATAGCTTTATCATGCGGTTGCCGGAAGGATATGACACACGAATTGACGAAGAGGGAGGCAATTTATCGCAGGGCCAGAAACAGCTGTTGACAGTTGCCAGAGTTATGATTATCGATCCCCCAATGTTGATTCTAGATGAAGCAACTAGCAGTATAGATACACGAACAGAAAGAATTGTTCAGAAGGCCTTTACCACTATGATGAAAGGAAGAACAAGTTTTGTTATAGCACATCGTCTTTCTACAATCAAAGAAGCAGATGTCATTCTAGTTTTGCAACAAGGAGATATTGTAGAACAGGGAACTCATGAACAACTTCTTGATAAAAAAGGATTTTATTATAAGCTATATCATAGCCAGTTTGCCATGTAATAAATCTGAAATACAATTGACACAATAATAACACAATCCTTTACTATGTTATACAAGTATGGTAAAATTTACAACATTTAAGAAAAGCTAATAAACATCCTATTTTATCTACAAGTAAGGAGAGAGTGCATGGTCCAAATCTTTAAGAAACGCAAGGTACATTTTAGAATAATTATTTGTTTTTGCTGTTTGATTCTTGGCCTTTCAGCCATTAAAATAACAGTAAGTGCGAAAGAAAAACCACCCTACTATATTAAAGTAAACAAACTACAGAACTGCGTTACAGTTTATGAACAGGACGAAAATGGTAAGTATACAGTACCTGTTAAGGCAATGGCTTGTTCCGGAGGAGAAGACACACCTTTAGGCACCTATAAAACCTTAGAAAAGTATAGATGGAAATTATTGATGGGTGATGTATGGGGGCAATACTCTACCAGGATATTTAAAGGGATCTTGTTCCATTCGGTTTGGTATTATGATATGGATCCTTCCACACTATCAGCGACTCAATATAATAAATTGGGTACAACTGCATCTCATGGATGCATCAGATTAACGGTGGAAGATGCCAAATGGATTTATGATAATTGTAAGTTGGGAACCGTGGTAGAGGTCTACAGTGATAAAGATCCCGGACCTTTAGGTAAACCGGAGACAATAAAACTCACTTCTGGGACAGGCTGGGATCCTACGGATCCTAGTAAAGATAATCCATTTAAAGATAGTAAGCCAGCAATTAAAGGGGCTTCCAATAAAACCATAGAATGGGGAACTAAAATTAATCTATTAAAAGGCGTGAAGGCGTCTTCTACTACAGGTACAGATATTACTTCCAAGTTGGAAGTTGCAGGAGATGTTGATATCTATACTGCAGGTAAATACAAAGTTACATATTCTGTTACGGATGCGATTGGAAGAGCAGTACAGAAGAAAGTTACGATTACAGTAAAGAACTGCCTTGAAGAACCAAGATTTGAAGGTGTTACTGATCGCAGTATACAAAGTGATACGATAGTAAACCGTGAATTTGCTTTGAAAGGTGTCAAAGCTTATTTAGCTACGAAAAGATTATCACAAAAGGATATAAAAGTTGAAATTCTATCAAATGAAGATAGTACATATTCCTTAAAATACTCTATTGTTGGTGAAAATGGTTTGACTGGAACAGCAGTAGCGAAAGCATATATTGATACAACTCCACCTGTTATAGAAGGAATCACACACAAAGAACTTTCATTAAAACAATTAAAATCAGGTAAAGCTGGAATTAAGAAAATTGCTTTGCAAGGTATTACTATGACAGATGATTATTCTATTATGACTTCAGAGAAGCTGAAAGTGTCAATCCATTCATTGTCTGATTATGCTTATATAGTCACTTATAAGGCAACGGATGATGCCGGTAATTCGTCTACAGAGACAGTACAATTTACTTATTTTAAAGACACGAGAATTGATGGTGTAAAAAACCATTTGAATTTGCCTAATGGAACAGAAATAACAGAAGAGTATGTTAGTGAAGGGATTACAGCATCAAACAGCATTGGTGATTGTACTGATCAAATGACAGTAGGAGTTGGAAAAAAAGATGAAAGCACCTACGAAGTAATCTATTATATTCCAGATGAAGCTGGTAATACAATTTCTATTACTGCTTACTATACGGTTGACACTAATATTATACCAGAGGATACGATTGATATCGATACAGAAGAACCTACCACTACAGATTCGGATAAAAATGAATAAATAAGACATACATGATTCTAGGAATTATTCATAACAAATCCTAAGATGAAAATCCTGCAATGTAAAGTTTTGAATTGGAAACTTTACTGCAGGATTTTTTTATTTTGATATAAGGAATTTCAAAAAGAAACCTATTTTCTCTGTAACTTTTTCCTTTTTCGTTCGTATAAACAATAGAGAAAAAAGAAATAAAAAAAGAAATAAAAATCTAATATAGGAGGAAGAAATGAAAATAGAAATACAAAATCTAAGTAAAAAATATAAAAAAGTAAAAGCTTTGGACAGTGTTAATCTTACTATTACTACTTCAGGCATGATTGGACTAGTAGGTCCCAATGGAGCTGGGAAAACCACTCTTATGAAAATTCTAGTCGGACAGCTTATGGCTACAGAAGGGAATCTTTACATAGACGGTGTTCCACTGAATAAAAGAGAGAAGTATATAAAAGAGAGACTTGGCTATTTACCACAAGATTTTGGACTATATGAAGAACTAAGTGTAGAAGAATATTTAGATTATATGGCTTGTTTAAAAGGAATGAAAGTAAATAAGAAGGAAGATATAAAAAGAGTAATAGAAATAACGAATCTGAAAGAAATGAAAAAGCATAAAATAAAAACTCTTTCTGGAGGTCAAAAACAAAGAGTTGGAATTGCCCAAGCAATACTAAATAGCCCTGAATTACTTATCGTTGATGAGCCAACTGTGGGACTTGACCCAGAAGAAAGAATTAAATTCAGAAATCTTTTTTCAGAGAACTCGTACAATAAAATAGTAATACTATCTACTCATATTATTGAGGACATAGAATCCATATGTAATCTAATTATAGTCATAAATAAAGGCAGAATATTATTTATCGGAGAACCTAGTGAATTAGTGAGGCGAGCCATAGGCCATGTTGGGACTGTAGAGATATTCAATAAGGATAAAGAGAAGTTTTTAGAAAGGGAATTAGAAGGAGAGTTTAAGATTACATCTACTGTTATAACACCGAATGGAACAAAATATAGAGTGGTATCTAAAAAACTGTCCAAAACCTTTGAAGAAACCACTCCTTCCTTAGAAGATGCATATATTTACTGTATGTTGAAGGAGGATGAATATAAGTATGAACTTGCTTAAAACAGAAATTAAATTGATGTTAAAATCTAAATCAGTGATTCTTCTAATGATTGTATCCTTTGCTATTATGTGGATTGGGATCAACTCATTAAATATGTCTAACGATTTTGATTTATTTTATATAAGAAGGTCATCTTCAACAATCGCCTTTGGTTCTGCCAAGTTTGCTGCTTCCATTTGTTCTTTATTATTTGCTTTGTATACTGTTTTGACATTAGATAAAGACAAAAGAAAAAGAAGTAAAGCTATAATCGAATCAAATCAAAATTACTATAAATTAATGGTCATTCGTATTTTATCAATTACTTTTATTGAGCTATTAATTACCTTACTTGGAATGACAGTTGTCATGGCGATACAAAAGTTTTTATACAGTATTCCAATAGATATATCCTATTATCTATTCAACTATTTTATTATATTTTTTCCATCACTATTATTTTCTTCATTTATAATAAGTGGCTTATACCTATTAACCGATAGTTTAGATATAAGTTTTATAACATTTGGTGTACTTTTTGCCTTAAGTTTTTTTTCAAATCATTATTTATTCAAATGGGTACAGACAAATATAGACATTTTTTCTGATTTTGCAGGAATTGAGCCTGTAGGAAATACAATTCTTTATAACCGGTTACTATGGTTTTTTATTTGTGCATCAATATTTTGTATAGGATTTTTATTCAAAAGAAGATATGAATTTGATATATGGAATTCCTTTTTCGTTAATGTAAAAAGTAAAAGTTTGCTTGTATTCCTTCTACTTGCTTTATTAGGAAGTGGATTTACCTATTTAAGAGAGCCTTTTACTATGGAACTTAAGAGGAATTATGTTACTATTATAGATGAAAATGTCTATCTAACTAGTCTAAGTCCCAAAATAACTTTTCACAATAAGAAAAGAGAAATGGAAGGTGAAGTTACCTATAACTTTACAAATAAAGGCTCTGGACTAATTAAATTTTGTACAAACGAAGGTTTAAAAGTAGATTCTGTAAAGGTTAACGAAGAAGAGATTGCATATAAAGAATATAAGAATGAGAGTATTATTGAGATACCGATACCTAATGTAGAAAAAATAGAGGTTGTCATTTCTTATAGAGGCAAAATAAAGACTGGAAAGTATGCAGTAGGTAAGGGGATGCCAGGATATATTTCGAAAGATAGTATTTATTTACTTGAGAACTCTAATTGGATATTTAAACCTTTTGTTAAAAATGGAGATTCCATAAGAATTTCTGGATATTATGCTGCGCCAGATTATTTGACAATGGTAGTACCTGGTGTGCTTCTTAATGCAGAAACAAAAGACGGCATGAAAAAATGGATGTTTGAATATGAATCTCATACTGCAGATATTGGAGCATTTGCTGGGAAGTATAAAAAATCCCAAATTGCATTTGAAAATATGAATGTAGAATTTTACTACTCTACTAGACACGAAGATTACATTGAGAAGATGAAGATAGAAGAACATATAAAAGACATTATGAAATATTACACGGAGAATATGGGTCAGTATTATACTAATCTATATCCTTTAAAGATTGTAGAAGTAGCTTTATATAAGCAAGGAGGACATTCATCAGAAAATGTGATCTCTATTTCAGAAAATATGCTAAATAGAGATTCGATTATGTATTCACTCATTGATAGCGAAAATATCCAATATATCGGTATGAGCTTCGACATATATATGAGAGATATAAGCGTTATCGCCCATGAAATGGCCCATCAATGGTGGGGAACAGGGGTTAATGTAGTAGAGGATAGCCCTTGGTCTAGTGAAGGATTAGCGCAGTATTGTTCCTATAAATATATACAAGAAAAGTTTGGAGACATGGAATCAAAATGGTTTTTAAGCAGATGGGAAGGTCGCGTAGCAGAGTTAAAAAATTATTATTATATCAATAACAGTGAAATGTTAGATAAAGTAAATGAGAACTATAGAAAATCCTTGGAAATGGAAAAGCTCCAGAGTGAGTTATACTATTTAATGCCAATAAAACTTATCAAAGGAGAGGAAGTTTTAGGAGAAGAAGAGTTTATAAAAAGGATTAGCAATATATATCGTAATCATTTATTACAAGATTTAACATATGAACAGTTTCTAGAAGAGATGGTTCTTTCAGAGGAGGACATGGAAGTTGAATAATATTACTTTGTTAAAATATGAAATTCGAAGGGTTATTATATCAAAAAAATATTTTTATATGATTCTCCTTATGATAGGATTCACTTATGATTCACTGACTAGGCTAGTAACGGGAGGATATTACGGTACTGCTCCATTTTCAGAATGGACTTATGCTTTTTTCATTGGATTGATTTTACCTTTGGTCATATGTACTATAATATTTATGATAACTACGATTTTTGATGAAAAAGAGATCAGAGCAAGAAGAATACTATTTTCTGCACCAATTTCTCAATGTAGATACTATTTAATGAAAGCGTTTACTATCGTAATTGCCTTTTTATTGATTACAATGGTTCCTATCATTATAAGCTTTCTATATTACAAGGTTTTGTTTAACTTTACTGATCTTAATAACTTTATAGAGTTAATATTCTGGTTTATGGTGCCTACTTTTGTTTTTTTTCTGGGATTTTGCATGGTTCTAGGGAGAATTAGTATAAAATTATTATATGGTTTAATTCCTATTGCTTTTCTTTTAGGTTTATTTGATACCTCAAGTATTCTTCCGTATTGGTTAGACATTTATGGAGCTCATTATTTCAAATTATGTACCTATGCAGAACTCTTGGGTAGAACAAGTGATGTGGTAACTTTTAACTTATCCGCTTCATTTGTAACCAGTAGATTTATGCTTCTATTTTTTGGTATAATACTTTTAGCCTTTGCTTGTGTAAAAACTGTAAAAGAGTAATTACAGTATAGGATTTGGGCTTATGATATCCAAATCCTGTATAGACATTTGCGAAATTTTCTTCTTGCGTATATAGAGGTAAGAGTTTCGTAAATATCTAATATTACTAGATTACAGAAAGGAATAGGAGGTGAAAGAGTGGATGAGCAGTTACAATTATTAAAAGATGGAAATGAAAGTGCTTTTGAAGAGTTTATAGTGAAATATAGAAAAGAAGCTGTTAACTATGCACGAAGCATTCTAAAAGATTATTATATGGCAGAAGATATTGTCCAAGATAGTTTTGCTACCTTTTACGTATATAGAGAAAGACTGAATCAATATAGCACAGTGAAGTCTTATCTGTTTTCAATAATACATAATAAGTCTGTAGATTATATTAGGAAAAATGATAGAATAAGTTACGATGATCTTGACATTGCTTCCACTATTTCTCCTGAGGAAATTGTCATAGAAAGAGAGAACAAAGAGAATCTCATGAAAAGTCTAAATAAATTAAATGCAGAACAAAAAAATATACTTTATTTGTATGCATTTCTACAGATGTCCTATAAGGAAATTGCAGAAGTATCCGGAATAAGCTTAGCTAAGGTGAAAATAACTATTTTTAGAGCAAGAAAGGAATTAAAGGCTTCCTTTGCTGAAAAATAAATCTTTGTATGGAGGTAGTTTATGCATTCTGAAGAAAATAATCAATATATAAGTGAAATATGGAGTAAGGTGAGAATTCAGGAATATGACAGATACCAATTAGAAAAAGCGGAAGAAAACAAGAAACTCTTAAGAAATATAGAAATAAGAATGTCCTGTTTGGTATTTGGCAGCTTATCTTTGATAAGCTTACTATTATATTTTATATTAGGAGTTAGTATGGTATGGTTAATTATATGTATACCAGCATTTTTAACAGCTGCCCAGATATATGAGTATGTTAGATTTGTTATAGTTAAGAGGAGGATTTATCTTGAAAATTGAGATTAATGGATTGATAAAAGATTATGGTTCCTATAGAGCCTTAAACAATATAAATCTAACTTTTGAAGAGGGGATTCATGGAATTTTAGGACCCAATGGAGCAGGAAAGACTACTTTTATTAGGATACTATCTACTTTGTTACCTAAAACATCTGGACAAGTCTACTATGATAGGATAATGGTAGAAGATAAAATAAAAATACGTAAAATAATAGGGTATCTTCCACAGGAATTTTCCTTTTATCCAAATTTTACAGTTTATGAAACGCTAGATTACTTTGCTTCCCTTTCTAACATAAAATTAAGTAAAAAAGAGATATTAGATAAATTAGAGATGGTAAACCTCCAAAAGTTATGGAAATCAAAGATAAAGATTCTTTCGGGTGGAATGAAAAGGAGACTAGGAATTGCCGTAGCCATGGTGGGAGAGCCAAGAGTATTCATCGTGGATGAACCTACAGCTGGTTTAGATCCAGAAGAAAGAATCCGAGTAAGGAACATGCTATCTCAATTAGGAAAGACAAAAACCGTATTATTATCAACTCATATAGTGGAAGATGTTGCTGTAAGCTGTAAAAGCTTATCTATTCTTAATAAGGGAAATCTTGTATATCACGGTACAGTAAAAGAGGTAATTAAGAATGCAGAGGGGTATATATGGGATTTAATTGTGGATATTAAAGAGTATGATGAATATATGAATAGGCATCAAGTTATTTCATCTATCCTTGATGGTGATAGAGTATCTTTAAGACTGTTATCAAAGGAAAAGCCTTCCCTAAATGCAGTTAATACTTCTCCAACTTTAGAAGATGCATATATGAGATTAATAAAGGAGGTGTAAACAGCTTGTTTTTTAGAATATTAATAAAAGAAATAAAACTTAAGATTAAAAGTTTAACTATATTCATTCTGTTTATATCTATATTTCTATTTTATTATACTCAATTTGTTGGCGACATTAAGAGAGAGGGTGTCAAACCGATACCTCCTAGAATTGATAGCAGCACTGGAGTAGATGGAGTTACATTAGAAGATGTTATACAATATACTTACGAAAATATGAAGGCTGACTATGAATCAGGAAATACCTTACGAATGATAGGAATCAGTATGTCTTATGAAGAATTAAATAAAGAACAAATGCAATTTTTAGCCTCTGCCATAAGAGATATGGAAAATATGAACTATAAAATTTACAATGAGTATGAGGCTTTTTTAGAAAAAGTGGATAAGGCTTTAGGTGGAAATACAGTATATAGCAGTGAATATAACCTTACTTATATCATTCATAACAAAACTTACAATAATGACTTAGAAAGATACACTTCAATCCTTAAAGAAGATAAGATAACCAATGCTTATGGTAGACTCTTTGCGGATTATTTAGGTATTGCTATGGGCTTCTTTACGGTCTTCATAACTGCATTTACTCTAATTAAGGATAAAGGATATCGTATGGATGAGCTAATATATACTACTGAGATTTCCTCTTATAAGTATGTATTAGGAAAATATTTGGGAGATATCTTAGTTACAAGCTTTATGGTGCTTTTAACAGCAGGTCATGCAACATGGATGTTTCACAATTATTCAAAGCTAACTGGAGATTCCATTTCCTATACAGCATTCTATGAATATTCCATATTGTGGGTTGTTCCTACCATTCTATTTGTAACGTCTTTTAGCTATGTACTTCAGCTTATATTTAACAATGGAATAGCGCCTATCATAATTCAATTCTTCTATTGGAGATATAGCATATCAAATCTAGTATCAGAGGGGATTCAACCAAGCAAATATATAATTAGGTTTAATAAAATAGTACCAAGCTCTGAATTTCAACCTTATATTAGGAACATATGCTTCAATAGAGTATGGATTGCTATATTTTCATTAGCATTATTATTATTAGCTATAAAGCTATGGGATTCAAAGAGAGGGGATCTACATAATGGATTTCACTTTAGAAAAAAAGGTTTTTATACATAATATAAAAATAGTTTCATTTAATATTATGTTTTTAGCTTTCGTATATATAGTGATGATTTTTTGTATGATGAATAAAAGCAGTTTGTCAAAAAACACTTTGATATTTATTGGAGAGCAACTTTTATCTCCCATTGGAATCATACTGTTTGTTAGGACTACATTGATTGAACAAGAGTGTAGAGTAAACGAAATAGTTTATACAAAAACATACTCACATTGGAAAACTATTCTTTATAGAATCATTATTATCTCTGTACAGTTACTATTGCTTTTGAGTATTGTATTTATCCCCATAAAATTTTTAGGTGAAGACTTTCAGATAATAAAAATTTTCTTGGGAAGTTTTGTAACATCGTTTTATTTAGGAATCATGGGGATGATGTTTGCATATATAACGAAACAAGTGTCCCTCGGTGCTTTAATTCCGTTTTTGTATTATTTCTTTGAAATGTTTTCCAAGGGTAAATATACAAAAACTTACTATTTATTTGGAATGCTTGTTGAAAATTATATGAGTAAAATTAAACTATTCTCTATTGCTATCCTTATTGTAGTATTACTTCTGATGGCCATCCACTTTTGTACAAGCAAATAAGAAGCACACTCATAATAATATTTTAAGTTTTGTGTATAAATCTGCAGGAACTGAAGCATGTTGCTTCTTGACAAAAATAGAATAGTTGTTATAGAATATACTTTAAAGTTATTTATATTAGATACAGTGATGAGGAGTATTAAGAGAATAGACACATACAGAGAGCTGCCGGTTGGTGTAAGACAGCAGTGAATATCTCCCAACTCGCCTTGGAGTACCTCAATTGAATTCTTTTACTATTTAAATGTTTAGTAGGTTGAGGCGGGATTTCCCGTTATAGAATGAACGAGTGTGTTTTATTAGGATATTGATTTCATTATCCTATAAAACAAATTAGAGTGGTACCACGGAATTTAACCTTTTCGTCTCTATATGTAGGGGCGGAGAGGTTTTTTTGTTTCAGGCCGTATTAGGCGGCGGAATGGAGGAATTATACTATGAATTATAACCACAAAGAGATTGAAAAGAAGTGGCGAAAGAACTGGGAAGTAAACCCGGTAAATGTGAATGATGGTAAGAAACCGAAGTACTATTGTCTGGATATGTTCCCTTATCCGTCTGGTAGTGGTCTTCATGTTGGACATTGGAGAGGTTATGTAATCAGTGATGTCTGGAGCAGATATAAAATTTTAAAAGGATACTACCTTATCCATCCAATGGGTTGGGATGCCTTTGGACTTCCTGCTGAAAATTATGCCATTAAGATGGGAGTACATCCAAGTAAGTCTACCGCAGAGAATGTTGCCAATATTAAGAGACAAATTAACGAGATTTCAGCTATCTATGATTGGGATATGGAAGTAAACACAACAGATCCAGAATTCTATAAATGGACACAGTGGATCTTTGTTAAAATGTTTAAAGCAGGGCTGGCATATGAAAAGCAGATGCCAATCAACTGGTGTCCTTCCTGTAAAACTGGTTTGGCTAATGAAGAGGTAGTGGATGGATGCTGTGAACGTTGTGGAGAATCCGTAACGAAGAAGAATTTAAAGCAATGGATGCTTAAAATAACTGCCTATGCAGACAGGTTACTAGAGGATCTGGACAAGCTGGATTGGCCGGATAAGGTTAAGAAGATGCAATCTGACTGGATTGGTAAAAGCTATGGAGCGGAGATTGATTTTGCAGTAGATGGTAGCGATAGAAAGATTAAGGTATACACTACCAGACCGGATACTTTATATGGAGCCACCTTCATGGTGTTAGCACCGGAACATGAGCTTGCAAAAGAATTGGCTACTCCAGAACAAAAGACTGCAGTAGAGGAATATGTATTCAAGTCTTCTATGAGATCCTCAGTAGACCGTTTACAGGATAAAGAGAAGACAGGTGTATTCTCCGGTAGCTATGCAATCAATCCTTTGAATCAAAAGCTTGTTCCAATCTGGATATCTGATTATGTATTAGCAGATTACGGAACTGGAGCTATTATGTGCGTACCTGCACATGATGACAGAGATTTCGAGTTTGCTACGAAATTTGCTATTCCGATTATTCAAGTTATCGCAAAAGATGGTGAGGAGAATCCGAATCTTACAGAGGCTTATACAGATACCGGAATCATGATTAATTCCGGAGAATTTAACGGTATGAATTCAGCAGATGCGAAACGGGATGTTCCGGGAATGTTGGAAGAACGAGGAATTGGAAAGAAGACAACGAATTACAAATTACGTGACTGGGTATTCTCAAGACAACGTTACTGGGGAGAGCCAATTCCAATTGTACATTGTGAGCATTGCGGAGCTGTAGCAGTACCGGAAGATCAGCTTCCATTACTCTTACCGGAGGTAGAACGTTATCAGCCAACTGGAACAGGAGAGTCACCATTGGCAGATATCCATGAATGGGTCAATACAACTTGCCCGGAATGTGGTGCTCCGGCTAAGAGAGAGACCAATACGATGCCACAGTGGGCAGGTTCTTCTTGGTATTTCTTAAGATATATAGACAGTAAGAATAAGGAAGAGTTAGTATCCAAGGAAAAAGCAGCGAAGTTCCTGCCAGTAGACATGTATATTGGTGGAGTTGAACATGCGGTTCTTCATTTGCTTTATTCAAGATTCTATACAAAATTCTTAAATGACATCGGTGTAATAGATTTTGATGAGCCATTTACCAGGTTATTCAATCAAGGTATGATTGGTAAAGATGGAGCTAAGATGAGTAAATCCAAAGGAAATGTAGTATCACCGGATGAACTTGTGAATGACTATGGTTGCGATTCCCTAAGGCTTTATGAATTATTTGTAGGGCCACCGGAATTAGATTCTGAGTGGGATGACAGAGGAATGGACGGTGTATACCGCTTTATCAACCGTTTCTGGAATCTGGTGATGGAAAACAAGGACAAAGAAGTACAAGCAACGGAAGAAATGATCAAAGTCAGACATAAGATGATATATGATATCACAAGCCGTTTAGAGAGCTTCAGCTTGAATACGGTTGTCAGTGGTTTTATGGAGTATAATAACAAGATGCTTGATCTTGCGAAGGGCCCTGGTATTGATAAGGAAACACTGGAAACTGCGGTAATCCTATTAGCACCTTTTATTCCTCATGTGGCAGAAGAATTATGGTCACAGCTTGGACATACTAGCGGTGTTTTTAAAGAATGTTGGCCGGTATATGATGAAACGAAGATGAAAGACAGCGAGATTGAGATTGCAGTTCAGATCAATGGTAAAACAAAGGCGGTTGCTACAGTTGATGCCAATGCTTCAAAGGACCAGGTGATTACTAAAGCAAAAGAAACTATATCGGATAAACTAACGGGAACCATAGTAAAGGAAATCTATGTTCCTGGTAAAATAGTAAACATCGTAATGAAATAGCTAGTATTTTATGAGAGCTGTTGCAATTGATATGATACATATCAATATGATATGTATCATATCAATTTGCAACAGCCCTTTCTTTATTTATTCTTAATAGCAAGCTTTTTTATCATTTCTACCTTTTTCTTATCGGCCTCCGACATATCTTTGGTCAAGATATCAACTAATAAATCTGTCTCATCCTGTGAAAACGACAAACCTAAAGCCTTCATCTTTGCATTAGCCTTTATTAGTAAAGGTAGAGCCTTATCCGTTGGTATACCCTCAGCTTCATTTGCTAAATCGATTAGTACAGCTAGCTTTCTTGCATCGATATTTTTCATAGCAGGGTGATTCATCCAATTTAGATCTTTCATAAATATTCTCCCATCTGCCTGCTCTTCAGGCTTTCATTACATTACTGCATTACACTAAACATCATGTTTAAATTATCAAAAGTACTTTTTTGCTCAGGTGTTAAGAATGCTTCTAATACTTCCATCATATTCGCATTGCCATTCATCCCGAACATACTGCCTAGATTACTTGAACTAGCGGTATTATCCGTATCATCTGAATTATTTGAGTTGTCAGATTGGGAGGCCATAGCAGCAGTTAGTGTTGTATATGTTTGATAGAAGTTTTTCGCTTTAAAAATGTTTAATATGATATCTATAAGTTCTTTCTCTTGTTTGTTACAGACATCACGAATTCCATTTAATAAAGCTTCAATATCTATGGATTGTTTCCTAATACTTAAAGAAGTTACACTGCCTTCCTGATTGATAGATTGTATGGATTCATACAATTCTCCAGTTTTTATAACAAGCCCCATAGTCTGCTGTGTCTGACTGTCAAGATAAGGAAATGCTGCTTTTATTATGTCTAAGGTATGGCTAATACCATCTGCGTTGTCGGAAGACTTTCTAGCGGCATCATTGAACCTATCGTTGTTATCCATGGCTTCTCCAATTCTGTTTTATCATTATACTATATTCGTACAATTTAAATTTATTACATGAAATGCTATTGTCATATTTTATTTAAAGATGTATTATTATAACATATTAGAAGATTTATGGGAGGTAATGATGGATAATCTAGAAGTCAAAGTGAAGGAAAGAAAATATAGTAATAAAGGGGAAAAGGTTAAGCTTGCGAATACGATAATTGTAAGATATATGCTTGTTATTTCAACCTTAATTCTCCTGTTTTCTATGTTACAAATTTTTGTTCAGAAAGAATCAGATGTATATGAATATGTTAAAGTAGGTTTCACTCTTATATCGATCATTGTATGTTTCATTATTTCGAGAAGAAAATCAATGATAGATAAGGTTAAATATATAGTGCCTTTGAGTTTTCTCGTATCCTATTCCTTTATGATAATCTTTAACTACAACTCATTTGAGTCTTTATACATAGTAATAATTCTGATACCATGTATTTCATATTTTGATAGAAAGTTGATGAAAATTCTAATTGGACTCGTAGCTATTACGAATGCAATAAGAGTTGTACGTTTTTCTAATACAGTTACAGAGAATACAATTGAGTCTTATATATTTGAAATTATTATATTAACCTTATTATTAATCGCAATCTATTATGTCTCAAAGGTACTCTATCGTTTTAATCATGATGCCATGAGCACTCTGGAAGAAGAGAAGCAAGTGGGAGAGTACATGTTAAAAGATGTCTTACAGATTGCAGGTATGGTACAAGAAGGCACAACAGAAGTTGGTAAGCTGGTGGATGAACTGGAGCAATCCACGGAGGTCGTTCACAATTCAGTTTTGGGAATATCAAAAAGTGCACAGCTTACAGCAGAGAACATTCAAGAACAGACGATTATGACACAGAGTATTCAAGAGGCAATCACAGAAACCTCAAATTATACACAAAATATTGTAGGTATTGCAGAGCAATCTTCTCATGCAGTATCCGACAATCTAAATCTAATGCTTGAACTAAAAGAACAGTCTGGTTCAATTGCTAAGACCAATTCAGTGGTTATGGATTCGATGAATACACTTCAGGGCAGAACCAAAGAAGTTCAGGAGATTGCTAAACTTATTTTTGATATTTCTAGCAAGACCAACCTGCTTGCACTGAATGCTTCCATAGAAAGTGCAAGAGCAGGAGAAGCAGGAAAAGGATTTGCTGTTGTTGCTGATCAGATTCGTGAATTAGCGGAACAAACTAGAAAATCAATGGAAGAGATAACTGTCATTGTAGATGAACTGAATCAAAATGCAATAGTAGCTACTACGACAGTGCAGGAATCCATTCATGCTACTGAAAACCAAGGGAAATTGATAGAAACAGCATCTTCTAATTTTGAAGGTATTAGTAGCAATATCGGTGTTTTAACAGATGACATTAATTCCATTGGAACGATGATATCCGGTTTGTTAAATTCCAATAATTCTATTGTCGATAATATTAGCCAGATATCAGCTGCAAGTGAAGAAGTTTTGGCGGAATCTCAGGAAGTAACTGAAATGAGCAAAAGAAACAGTGATCATGTGGAAGAATCGAAGAAGTTACTGGATGAAGTAATAGGGACTTCTCATAAACTGGATAAGTATTTAAAATTAAATACTTAATCTTGAATAAAAAGCCGGGTTCGTAATGCAGGCTATTGCTTATATTACGAACCCGGTTTTAGTTGATAAGGTTAGGATGTCATATCCTTTAAGGCTCTAGTTAGTTATAGACAGCCTTGTTAGTTACGTTGGATAATTTAAGTTTGCATCTTCAAGACAATATAACACTTCTTTTAAAAATCGATCGGCTAAATAGTTTGACATTTTTAAATTCAAATCTAAATAATTTCCGCAGTTTTCTGCAGTAGCACCTGGAATTTCACCTGTATAATCCCGAATAAATTCGAACATTTCAGTTAGCAAGGCTACAATATCTTTCGACTCATAATCTCCAGCAAGAATGAGATAAAAACCAGTTCTACAACCCATTGGTCCAAAATAAATGGTTTTTGCTGCATATTCTATATGGTTTCTAAGGTAGGTAGCAGCTAGATGTTCTATTGCATGAATCTCCGCAGTGTTCATAACTGGTTCAAAATTCGGTCGAGTCATTCGAATATCAAAGGTAGTGAGTACTTCTAAACCAACCTTATCTTTTCTTGACACATAAATTCCTCTTAATAATTTCATATGATCAATGGTAAAGCTAGCAATTTGTTTCATTCAGTCCCTCCTTCGTCAATCGGAATACGAAAAGTGAGCTTTCGATTCCTTATTCTGTTTTTTATTATAACATGAACCATAGGGCATGTGCTAGAAGTATTTCATAATCCGCATTTAAACTTGCTAGTTAGTAGTTAGTCAAACGCTAGTTAGTAGTTGACTTTTATAAATAACAAAGATATACTAAAATCAATTAGAAATAGAATTCCTATGGTTAAGAATAATAGGAATAGACATTTTATTTTCAGAGAGCTGCCGGTGGTACCACAGAAGTATATTAACTTTTGTCCCAGTAGATATTACTGTGCCAGAAGTTTTTTATTTTGTAGGGTTTGGCTTGGGAAGTATTAAGGTAAAATAAATTATAGAAGGAGTTTATTAAGATGATAGATGGAAAAAAGACTTTATTTAGTGGAATGCAAGCTACAGGTAATCTTACTTTGGGCAATTATTTGGGAGCATTAAAGAATTGGATTACACTAGACGATGAATACCAATGTTTTTATTCCGTAGTAGATTTGCATTCAATTACAGTTAGACAAGATCCTGCAGAGCTTAGAAAAAGATCGAGAGCGTTATTGACTCTCTATATTGCAGCCGGTTTGGACCCAATTAAAAACTGTATTTATTATCAGTCCCACGTATCTGCACATGCAGAGTTAAACTGGATCTTAAATTGTTTTACTTATATGGGTGAACTAAACAGAATGACTCAATTTAAGGACAAATCTGCAAAGCATTCCGATAACATCAATTCAGGGTTATTTACGTATCCGGTCTTGATGGCGGCGGATATACTACTTTTTCAGTCTGACGTGGTGCCAGTTGGTGTGGATCAAAAACAGCATCTTGAAATAACCAGAGATATTGCAGAACGTTTTAACAATATATATGGAGACGTATTTACTCTTCCAGAACCCTATATCGGTAAAGTTGGAGCTAAGATCATGAGTCTTCAGGAACCTACGAAAAAAATGTCAAAATCAGATGAAAATATCAATGCCAGCATTTATCTTATGGATGATCCAGACTCCATTATCCGTAAATTTAAACGTGCAGTAACCGACTCCGATAATGAAATCCGTTATTCCGAGGATAAACCAGGAATTCGTAATCTGATCGATATCTATAGTTCTGCCACCAATAAATCAGTTGAAGATGTTGTTAAAGAATTCGATGGAAAGGGTTATGGGGATTTTAAACTGGCTGTTGGAGAAGCAGTTGTTTCCGTATTAAAACCAATTCAAGACAGGGTTGCTGACCTGACGAAGGACAAGGCCTATATTGATGGAATCATCAAAGAGAACGGTGAAAAAGCGTCTTATTTTGCAAATAAGACCTTACGTAAGGTGCAGAAAAAAGTAGGATTCCCAGAGAAAATCCGTTAATTCACAATAGAAGAAAGGGATGATTACAAGAAATGAAAATTGTATTCATGGAAACCGATACGTTAGGTGTCGATATGGATTTATCAAGATTTAATGAATTAGGAGAAGTGGAAAGGTACAGCAAATCAGAAGCAGAAGAGAATTCTGAACGTATCAAAGATGCAGATATCATCATTGTAAATAAGATACCAATGAATGAAGAAACACTTAGTAAAGCAAAAAACGTCAAACTGATATGCATAACCGGTACTGGTACAAATATAGTAGATTTTGCTTATACGAATCATCGCAATATAACAGTAACCAATGTAAAGGGATATTCTACCCAATCTGTAGTTCAGCATACCTTTGCTTTACTCTTTTACATCTATGAAAAGCTTTCTTTTTATGACCATTTCGTAAAAAGTGGGGAATATGTAAAAAGTGATATCTTCAGCCGTTTTGATAAGAGTTTCAATGAGCTTAGTGGTAAGACTTGGGGGATCATTGGATTAGGCGAAATCGGAAGAAGCGTAGCAGAGCTTGCTAAGGGGTTTGGCTGTAAGGTAATATATTATTCAACTTCCGGGAAGAATGTCAATCCCTCTTATCATCAAGTGGACTTTACTACTTTATTACAAACCTCAGACATCATATCCATCCATGCTCCTCTAAACAGTACAACCGAGAATTTAATAGATAAAGAAGCTTTTCAGAAAATGAAGAAATCGGCTATTTTATTAAATCTCGGCAGAGGACCGATTGTAAATGAAGATGCTTTGGCAGATGCACTTGAATCAAATACTATAGCCGGTGCCGGTCTGGATGTAATTAAAGTTGAACCAATGTTACCGGACAACCCATTGCTAAGAATCAAAGATAGTACCAAACTAATTATAACGCCTCACATTGCCTGGGCAACTGTAGAAGCAAGAAAACGTTGTGTAGATGAAGTATACGCTAACATTCAAGCCTACCTACAAGGCGAAGAACGTAACATTGTGAGACAATAGTATACTTACTATCGTATAATAACGTACACTTTGTAGTCCTAAAAGTATTGATTATATAAGTAATGTTTTCCTGAAAAATATATTTATCAATTATGAAAATTAAAGCGGAAATCTGATCAAGAAGATCATGAAAGCTTTTACGTTCATGATATAATGAAAGCGCAAAACTGGATCAACAAAATCATGAAAGTGTTTTTGTTCAAGATATATTAAACCCCAGCTAATTTCATAGTCAGCTTTGCCACAAAGAGGTAAAAACAACTCGAAGAGTATCTTGGCATATAATTTGTGTAAGTTTAGAAGAATCTGCAATGTTTCTTATACCTTGGTAATCGTGCCAATCCCTGAGGAACGTGATGTTTGAGGCGGCTTTTTACGCCGCCGAGTTCGCGTTCCACAGGGATGTTATAAACGATTAGCAAGGTATTAGAAACATCAGATTCTTATTCCGAACACAAATATATGCCAAGATACTCTTCGAGTTTCATTTCCTACAAGGCAAAGCGTGCTTTAATACCTTATTTCGCAGATGGGAAAAATGGTCTTAATGTAGCTGCAACGTTACTTATCGGCATGGTCTGTAAAATGATTTTACCTGGGCCAGTCACAACTGTATTAAAGACACCTTCTCCTCCAAAGAACATATTCTTTACTCCTGGTACGGTTTGAATATCAAGAGTACAGCTTTCTGTCATTGCAGCCAGATAACCGGTATCAATCACCATGGATTGTCCAGCCTGCAGTTCGTATTCCATAGCAGAACCATCAATTTCAATAAATGCAGTACCATTACCAGATAATTTCTGCATGATAAATCCTTCTCCGCCAAAGAAACCAGCACCTAGTTTCTTTTGAAAATGTAAGGACAAAGTAACACCGGCTTCTGATGCTAGGAATGCTGATTTTTGAACAATCATATTGTTTCCTGGGCTAATGTTTAATGCACGAATGGATCCTGGAAAACTGGATGCAAATGCAATCATACCCTCGCCACCGTTAGCAGTATACTTGTTCTGAAAAATGGAGTCTCCAGAAAACATTCTGCCTAAAGCTTTTCCAATTCCACCATTGGTCGTTGTTTCCATCTTCATATTCGGGGACATCCAAGCCATGGATCCACTTTCAGTGATTAGAGTTTCTCCAGGATTAACAAAACAGGTTACTACGGGAAGTGGCTCCCCATGAATTTCATACCTCATAAATTTACTACCTCCTCAATTTTTTTACTTCCATTTAATTATACACGAAACAACATGAAATTGGAATAAAAATGTAGTTGAAGTATCATAATTCTATTTAGGGACGTTGCAATTCCACTGTAGCACATTGCATTATCCAATCTGATGCTTTTTAAACGCACGATACGAAAAAGGTGTCATCAGAGCACTGATTGCAAGTGCAAATAAAGGAAGAGCTTTATAAGGCGGGAACACAAAACTTCCGAATTCATATTGTATCACATCTACCGCAGACGCAAGAGAGGTCATTTGCGTTGGGAAAAGATGATACAGGTTATATAGCAGGATATTTTGTTCCGAAACACTTCCCAGCATAGGAGTAATCAGCAAAACGCTCACCAAAACAATTACACCAAAGGGGGATTTCAGCTTTGCGGAAAGCAGCATAGTAATCGCTGTCGTCATCAGGTAGGCAAACAAGCTAACAACCGTAAGTAGCAGTACGGTTTGTGTCATGGTAAGAGGATACGGGGACTGGATCATATACAATTGCAAGGGCGCACTGCCGCCGTCCGAACCAAATATAGCCATAGACAGACAAAAGGCGAATGCAAGCTGAGCCAGACCAAAGATCGCCGTCAGGGAAAAGCCGGTAAATAGCTTTGCTGCAATAAGTCTGTTTTTTCCATGCTTGGCAGACAAAATGAGCTGATCCGTACCGGAGGTGTATTCTCCGGAAAACAGCGGCGCGATACAAACCGCCATGACAAACGCAGAGAACAAACCAAGCGTATTGATCATTACAAAATAGCGGGCGTAGCCGTCTGTATAAGAAAACATAAGTGGTGTTTTTATCTGTTCATCCATCGCCAGTACTCGTTCTTTCGCTTTATCACTCATGTGCGTTTGCTGAATATACTGCGCCAGCTTTTCATGTCGGGTGCTGTAATAGGCATTCGCCTGTACTTCGTTCAGCACTTGAAAATCCTCCATATTAAAGCGTTTGGAGGCCGTATTGAAAACACTACGGATTGTTCCGTAAATTTGACTATATGGCCGTGCAATGGTTTGGTATTCCTGCGTAGATTGATATACCTCCACCTCCGGAATCTGTGCATATGCATTCACTGCTTCCATAATTAATCCTGTATCCAGCGAGCGTCCCGAAAGCGCGCGGGCATAGCCTCTATCCTTGACCATTGAGTCATAATTGGATTCGTAGGGTTTACCATCCATATAATAGTCGCCCAGGAGCGTTGCAGGTACGCTGAAGGCCGTTAGGAGGAAGGAAAGAAGCAGGATGACTTGTACGCTTCTCTTACACAAAATTTTTTTATATTCAAAGCCAACTAAGTTCCAAAATGCCTTCATTATTCAATCACCTCGCTGAAATAATATAGATATAAATCTTCTAATGTCGCTTGTGTATTGATTGCCGAAGCGTATGGTTTTTCATCCGAAACCAAACGCAGGAATATTTCTCCTGTGCTTTCCTGACGCAAATTAATCACCGGATACTTTTCACATAAACTATCCGCTTCGGATTGGGATAACTTACATTCCCAAACCTTGCCATCAATCGACTTTATGATTTCCTCCCGTGTTCCCTGATGAACCAGCTGTCCGTCCTTCATAACAAGGATAGTACCTGCAATATGTTCAACATCTGAAACAATATGCGTGGAGAGAAGTACAATACGCTCTGCGCCCAACTGTGATATTAAGTTGCGGAAGCGCACCCGCTCCTTCGGGTCAAGACCAGCAGTCGGTTCATCCAATATTAAGATTTTCGGATTGTTCAGCAGAGACTGTGCAATTCCCAGCCGCTGCTTCATACCCCCGGAAAAGGTTTTAATCTTTTTCTTAGCTTCTTTTTCAAGGGATACCTGTTCTAAAAGCTCCCATGCTTTTTCTTTTGCTCTTGATTTCGGCAGCCCTTTTAAGGCCGCAATATACAGCAAAAAATCAAGAGCTGAAAATTCAGGATAGTAGCCGAAATTCTGCGGTAAGTATCCCAGTGCATCACGATAATCCTCATGACTTGCGTCAATGCCGTTGAACCGTATCGTTCCGGACTCCGGCATCAATACACCGCACATCATGCGCATCAAGGTCGTTTTTCCAGCTCCATTTGCTCCAAGAAGTCCATAAACACCCTTTTGAAAGGTAATCGAAATACGGTCACAGGCAATTTTACTTCCATATTGTTTTGTTACCCGATCAAGCTTAAGCTCCATTTCTTATCCTCCATTTTTTTCACAAATTTGTATATCTGAAATCCAGTTAAGACCCAGCCGCCTGCAAAAAGTACGACCCAACCGTTCAGATAGTTTGCAGAATACATAACCTCTGCTGTGCCCTCACAGATAACACCAGCTGCACTGACAAGCCCTGTCGCTGCTCCGCAGGCATAGAAACCATTTACGCCATGCATTCGGTTCAACAGCCACAGGCAAATGGCACATACCACAAGGTAGGGAACCATGGTATAAAGAACCGTTTGCAGCAGACTATAGACCGACGTTTGCCAAATGAAAACAAGGAGCAGGATCAAAACAACAAAATTTACTGCTCCAAGGATACTCATCCGTGAGATAGAAAGCTGCGGTAGGCTGAACCGGCAGCTTCCCTCCAATTCTGCCATGTGGTAGGCAGCTGAACGATAGAGTTCCGTAATGGTTATCATCGCCAGAAAGGGCAGAATGGCGGAGACACTCCAGATTTTCATTGCATCAGTTTGCCAGTATTGCGCAATATACCAGCCAATCCATACAATCAGTGCGGAAACAAACCATACACGCTTGCGGATATAGCGAAGCTGCTCAATTATAAATTCTGGATAAGTAATTTTAGGATAACGCAGTTGCTTCAAAAAGAGTTCCTTACCTGTTGAGCAAGGCACTTCAAAAGCTACTTTCAGTTCTTTTTTGAGTTTTTTGTTCATCGAAAATCCTCCTCTCTTAATGACTTTTTCAAGGTTGCTATTGCAGAATTTGTCCTTCGGTAAACAGCAAAGCGGGAAATGCCAAGGATAGAAGCAATTTCTCCCACACAAAGTTCATTTGCATATCGCAGCAGCAACAACTCCCGATCCTGTTCCGGTAAGGTTTTAAGAGCTTGTCTAAGCGCAAGGTGAAGCTCAAGCTGTTCAAAGCAGTCTGTACCGGGTATATCGTCCGGGAATAATTCCGGCTGGACCTTGCGAAAAGAATCTATGCAGAGATTCCGTGCTATTGTATAGAGGTAAGCAAGCATTTTCCCACGCTCGATATATGCGTTTTGCGTAAAGTATTTGAGAAAAGTATCTTGCGTGAGGTCTTCTGCCAAAACAGGATTTCTGACTTTATAATAGCAATAACGATAGATTTTATCGTATTGCTCTTTCATATCAATTGACATTCAAAACCTCCTCTCAAAATGTTTAACGGTTCATAATTCATAAATGTGCGGATGAAATGATAAAATTATTTTAATACTTTGGCTTACTAATTTCTATCCCTTAAGAAATCATTACATAAAAAAGCTATTGTTATGAATGTTTTCCAAGAGGATTCATAACAACAGCTTTTTAAAATTATAGATTGATATCCGAACCTCGTCTCAACAGGGTAAGACATACAGGCCCTTTATTGTGGTTAATTTGTTTTTACTTCATTCCATTTATTAAGATATATTTTTTCAATTTCTTCACCAAGATATTTATAGGTATGGCATCTATCCAGAAGGGATGCATCAGGAAAGGCGATAGGGCTGTTCTTTATATCCTCATCTTCTATTAAATCTCTGGCAGCAGTATTTGGAGTAGAATAGGTTATTTCTTCAAAATTCTTTAATGCAATGTCAGGTCTGCACATGAAATCAATCCATTTTTCTGCGTATTCTTTATTTGGAGCATTCTTCGGAATAACCCAACCATCAATCCAAACATTGGAACCTTCCTTTGGAACTACATATTCTAAATTCGGATTCTCCCTCTGTGTGAAGATTGCTTCACCGGAATAAATAACACCAATTGGATTATCTTCACCAATCATCTTGTCACGTACTTGGTCAACCACGTAAGAATCAACGTAAGGAAATTGTTTTTTAAGTAATTGTTTCGCTTCTTCCAATTGTTCTTCATCTGTTGAATTTATCGAATATCCGAGATAGGAAAGAGCGATACCGAAAGCGTCTCTTACACTATTAATCATGAGCACATCACCGGCATATCCGTTTGCTTCCATGAAGTCTTCATCAAATAAAGCAGCCCAGCTGTCAATTTCAGTTTTTATCATTGACTTATTATATAAGATACCAACCGTACCCCAGCAATAGGGAACACTGTATTTATTACCAGGATCAAATTCTTCAGCATTTTTTAAATATACAGGATCAATGTTCTTTGCATTTGGAACGTTATCGTAGTTAATTTCAGCTAACATATCCTCATCTATCATCTTCTGAATCATATAATCAGAAGGGCATACAACATCATATTTTATGGAACCAGTTTTAATTACAGGATACATATCCTCATTTTCAACAAATTCACTATATTCAACTTTAATACCTGTTTCTTCTTCAAACAATTCAATTACATCGAAGTCAATGTATTCTCCCCAATTATATACATATACGGTTGGAACATTTTTTTTCTGACATCCGGTAAGCCCGGCTATAAGGAATATAATTAACAAAACAGCTGTGAATTTCCTCATGATCATTCTCCTTTATTGTGTTGCTGCTTACTATGAAGCAGCCTTTTCTACATTTCTATTGTGTAACTCGTGACTCTTTACTCTATCATTCCGTCGATTAATGATTACAAGCAGAATAATAACAGTCAAAAAGAGTAGGGTAGATAGTGCATACATTTCCGGTTTAATCCCCTTACGAACTTCGGTATAGATTTTGGTCGATAAGGTATCGATGGAGGCACCTTTTGTAAAGTGAGTGATAACAAAATCATCCAGTGACATGGTAAATGCCAATAAGAAACCTGATAATACGCCAGGAAATATATCTGGTAATACAACTTTAAAAAAAGCATATGTGCGGGAAGCACCTAAGTCAAGGGCTGCCTCATAGGTACTTTTATTCAATTGCTTCAGTTTAGGCATAACACTTAAAATAACATATGGTATATTGAATGTGATATGAGCCATTAAAACACTGGAAAAACCCAAACTATAATTTAGTACAACAAAGAGTAACATGAGTGAGATACCGGTTACAATGTCTGCGTTCAACATTGGTATATTGGTTATACCCATTAAGATGGCTTTTGGTACCTTTTTCATGTTGTTAATGGCAAGTGATGCAGCAACTCCAATAACAGTAGCAATCAAAGCAGATAAAAAAGCTATCAGCAGGGTGGTAGTAAGAGCATTCATAATTTCTTCATTTTGAAACAAGGATTGATACCATTTCAGTGTAAATCCACCCCATTTGGATCTGGATTTTGATTTATTAAATGACAATATGATTAAAATGATAATCGGTGCATATAAGAACAACAAAATAATAGCAATATAGAATTTTTGCAAAAACTTCTTTACCATACGCTTTTGACCTCCGAATTCTTATCGTATTTTGCCAGTATAGCCATGCTGATTAGAATAAAGATCATAAGTACTAAGGACAATCCAGAGCCGGTATGCCAGTTATTCATTGTCTTAAATTGCTGCTCAATGACGTTACCAATCAAAACAACCTTACTTCCACCCAGTATGTCTGAAATAGCAAAAGTGGTTAGTGAAGGTACAAATACCATTGTTATACCACTGATAACACCTGGAAGGCTTAAGGGTAATATGATTTTTAGGAAGGTTTGAAAACCATTTGCTCCTAGATCTCTGGCAGCGTTGGTGGTATCTGAACTGATTTTTATTAGTACATTATAAATTGGTAATACCATAAATGGAAGAAAATTATATACCATACCAAATACGATGGCAGCTGGAGTATTTATAATTTCTAATGCAGGCAAGTGTAAGAATTTTAGCAATGTATTGATTACTCCGGTTTTTTCCAATATATTCTGCCATGCTATTGTTCGTAAAAGGAAATTCATCCACATGGGAAGTATAAATATCATAACGATGAAACTGTCACTCTTTTTATTCATTTGACTTAAAATCATAGCCAATGGGTAAGCAAGGACAAGACAGATTAAAGTGCTGATAATGGATAATTTAAGCGACAACCACATCGATTGCCGATTGATTGAACTTGCAATTAATGTTATATTCTCTAATGTGAAGCCACCTTCCTTTGATGTGATACCATAATATACGATAATCAGCAAGGGAATGATGATGAATGCTGCCATCCAGAGAAGATATGGAAAGGAGAGCCATTTTTTACTGCTCATCAATTACCACCGCCTTTTCATCTTCCGATTCCGGTCTGTTCATAATTTGAATGTCAAAAGGATTGACATGTATTCCAACCTCACTACCAACGGCACAAAGATCGGTACTGTGAACCAGCCACTCATGATTATTTGCCATAACCTCCATTTCATAATGAACACCTTTAAATATTAAAGAGGTTACTCGTCCGGTGATGATGCCATCTTCAGGTTTTACCAAATCAATATCTTCCGGTCGTATCACTACATCAACTGGTTTGTTTTTTCCAAAACCTACGTCAACACAAACAAAATTAGTTCCTAAAATATTTACCAATTTATCTTCAATCATTGTAGCAGGTATGATATTACTTTCACCGATAAAGTCTGCTACAAAAGCATTTTTTGGCTCGTTATATATCATTTCCGGTGTACCTACCTGTTGGATATATCCCTGATTCATTACAACAATAGTATCGGACATAGTCAGGGCTTCTTCCTGATCATGTGTTACATAAATAAAAGTAATACCCAATTCATTTTTCATGCGAATCAACTCATACTGCATATCTTGTCTTAGCTTTAGGTCCAATGCGCCTAAGGGTTCATCAAGTAGGAGAACCTTAGGTTCATTTACTATAGCTCTTGCAATTGCAATACGTTGTTGCTGTCCACCACTTAAAGATTCTGGATTACGGTTTTCAAAACCTTCCAAATTAACGAGTTTTAAAGCATATTTAATCTTATCTTGTATATATTGTTTGCTTTTTTTCTTAATTTTTAATCCAAAAGCAATATTTTCAGAAATTGTCATATGTGAGAAAAGTGCATATTTTTGAAAAACGGTATTTAGCTGTCTTTCATTTGGGGGGAGATTCGTAATGTCTTTGTTATGAAAAATAACCTTTCCGGAATCCGGATTTTCGAAGCCACCTATAATTCTTAGTGTAGTGGTCTTTCCACAACCACTGGGTCCTAATAAAGTAAGGAATTCATTTTCTTTGATATAGAGATTCAAAGAATCAAGCACTGTATTATCACCATATTGTTTTGTGATATCTATCAAATCAATCAACTTATTATCAGTCATACTATGTCCTCCTGTGTATCTATGTTTTCCGATGGTTACATATTAAAAACTTGGTGGAGTAGATACCCATATCAGGGAGGCACCTTGCTTTTCGGATGTGGTTATATAATGCTTTTTACCAGCTTTAAAATAGAAGGACTCACCCTTTTTTGCTTTATAACTTTTATTTCCAATGTGTAGGGTAATACTTCCGTTTAATACATAACCAAATTCTTCCCCCTCGTGAGGGTTATCAGGATAGGTTGAACCACCTGGATCTAAGGTTAATAAGATTGGTTCCAACATGTTTTTCTGGGCATTTGGAATAATCCATTTAATTTCATTTTTTAATTCACTGTCATATTTTTCAAAATAATCAGTTTTCTTAAATACTACCTGTTCGGAAGAGGTATCAGAAAAAAATTCTTCCAGATTCGTGCCAAGACATTGCAATATATCAACCAAAGTGGCAATGGAAGGGGAGGTCAAATCTCTTTCCAATTGAGAGATAAATCCTTTTGATAATTCTGCGCGGTCTGCAAGCTCCTCTTGAGTCAAGCTTTTTTGAACACGAAGTTCTTTGATTTTTCCTCCAATATTCATGAGAACCCTCCTTAATAACAATAAACTTTAAGTTTAGTCTTGCTAAACATGCAACATATTTTATTATACACATATTACTCTATGTGTCAATTAAAATTTCACATATTTTCTGATGTTTTTCAAGATTTGGAATGATAAAAAAATCTTATGAAAAGTATAGTTGGTTATACTTTCCATAAGATTATTTCGATTTATTGAAAGAATTTCACAAGACGATCCATCTTTGAAGTCATACTCATAAAGAGCATATCTACCAGAGTAACAGCTGCCATAGCTTCAACTACCACTACAGCACGTGGGACAATAATAGGATCGTGGCGGCCTTTGATGCTAATCTGTATATTTTGACCGGATTTATTTATGGTATTCTGCATTTTTGCAATGGAAGGCGTGGGTTTTATTGCAGCACGAAAAACTATTTCAGAACCATCACTCATTCCCCCTAAGATGCCACCTGCATGATTAGTTTGTTTCGTAACTTCACCTTTATTGTTATAATGAAAACAATCATTATCTTCGGATCCTAACATGGAAGCTACCTCAAAACCAGAACCGAATTCAATGCCCTTTACTGCGCCAATGGATAGAATTGCTTTTGCCAGATTTGCATCTAACTTTTCAAAGACTGGCTCACCAATTCCAATGGGCATACCGGATACGACACATTCAATAATACCTCCAAGGGAATCCGTTTCTTTCATTTTGTCTTCCAGAAGAGCTTCAGCAGCTTCAGAAGCCTGTAGATCTGGCATAGCAAGAGGACTATGTTTAATATTATCCTTGTTACTCTTAGAATAATCAATCGTTATCGTTCCTATGGTTTTTGTATAGGCAGATATTTGTATTCCAAGTTGAGCTAGGATTGCCATGGCAACTGCTCCACCAGCAACGCGCCCAATCGTTTCTCGACCTGAAGAACGGCCGCCTCCGCGATAATCCCTAAAACCATATTTGGAGTCGAAGGAAAAATCAGCATGTCCCGGACGATAATAACTTGCTATATCGGAGTAATCCCCAGAACGCTGATTGGTATTCATAACAAGCAATGATATTGGGGTTCCGGTTGTTTTATTCTCAAAGATTCCGGAAAGTATTTCAACCGTATCTTCTTCTGTTCTTTGCGTTGCATATTTTGTCTGTCCAGGGCGTCTGCGATTTAAATATTCCTGTATCATATCTTCTGTTAGCACTAACCCGGCAGGGCATCCATCGATAACTACCCCGATACCTTTTCCGTGGGATTCTCCCCAAGTTGATATTCTAAATAAAGTTCCATAAACTGAACCGGACATGATTATAACCTCATTTTTCATAAGTTTTTACAAAACTTAGTATATAAGAAAAGTAATTGTTAATCAAGATGTATTATGGACATTTTGATAAAAACCTTCATATATTGTAATGATTGATAAAATATTTGGAATTACTACTTTTTTCAATCAAAATTAGTAAAGAACAAGCGAAAGGATGTATAGTATCATGCCAGATATCCAAAAGGAAGGGGAACAAAATTTAGAAGGAAATCATACGATTTCAAACGTGTATAACGATAAAACGAATAAGAAGCCAGAGAACCTTATCATTGATGATAATACTGTCTATGAAATTGATCCTGACTGTTATGAAAAAGTGAAAAGAGCTAGGATGAACCAGAAAAAGAGTTGGGACAGGAAATAGAGCAATAGAAAAAAGCTGCATTGGCAGCTTTTTTCTAAACTCATGACAAATTTTAGATTTGAATGATTCGATGCCTTAGCAGTGATTAGAAAGAACCACCACATAAGCAGAGGATTAAGATAATCCAGATTATGCTGTTGCATCCATTGTCATTTCCGCATCCATTATTACCAAATCCACCTAAACCATTGCTTCCGCCACAGCAGCAGAGTAAGATAATGATAATAAATATGCAACTGAAATTGTTATTACTTCCTCTGTTGTCGCATCCGCAGTTTGTAGCTGTTAAATCACTCATGTATGAGCCTCCTATTTGTTATTACAATGTATCATATGTAACGAGGCTTGCCCGATTTCACATTTTTTTAAATATTTCGTATGCGATAATAGTTCAATTTGCGACATTTCTCCATTATTTCTTTAATTTTGACATGCTATGTCTCCTTCACACCCTTTTCTTTTGTCGTACACTATCAAATGAGATCTTTGTTTATATTGAATCAGTGTAAAAAGCGTGCTATAATTCTCACGAAGAGAAAGATATTGTAGAATAGGTATAGGTAAGTCCACAAAAACTATAGTTTTGAATAGCCTAAATTGGACTTATAGCATTCAAACTATAAAATAAAGTAAAGAAAAGGAAGGGGTTAATACAATAACTCCAAAATGGTGACATATGAGAATATTGGCAGAAGATACGTTAGCTATTGTTATAGATTACCAGGAAAAATTAGTACCGGTAATGCACGAAAAGGAACTGTTGATTAAAAACACGGAAAAATTAATAAAGGGGCTCAATATCCTTGAAATACCCATGATAGTAACACAACAGTATACCAAAGGGATTGGTATGACGGTGGAAGAACTTCGAAATGCTTATGGTAGTGAATTTCTATATCATGATAAAATATCGTTTAGCTGTTACGAAGAGGAAGAGATAGAATCACAAATCAAGAAGTATAATAAAAAGAATATCATACTATGTGGAATTGAAGCTCATATCTGTGTATTACAAACGTTAATAGATTGTATTGCAGATAATTACAATGTAATTTTAGTAGAAGACTGCATAAGCTCACGCAGGGAAAATGATAAGAAGATAGCAGTAAAAAGAGCTGTAAAGGAAGGTGCAGTAATTACAACTTACGAATCCATACTATTTGAACTAACCCGCAAAGCCGGAAATGATATTTTTAAATCTATTTCAAGATTAATCAAATAGCCGAAAGAAACTATGAAAAGGTGCCTGTATGGTCTGTACATTTCAGTGAGAATGCACAGATCATACAGGCACTTTTTATGATAAAAAGCGAGGAATATTTAATAGACCCCATCCTTGTTTGGTCCAAGAGTATCCTAAATCAACAGCAGAATCTCTTAATTTCAGCTTTACATCTTTATTCGTCATATCCGGGTATTTAGACAATAGAAGTGCGATTGCTCCGGAAACAATGGGTGTGGCCATGGAGGTTCCGCTTTTTATAGTATACATTAGACTGTAATTGTCACTCCGGGGATTATTTATAGTATTATACCGGTATCTCTGATAATTTTTCATAGTACCACAGGAAACAATATTAGATCCGGGTGCAACAATATCCGGTTTTTTAATACAAGATGAAGTTGGGCCCCTGCCGGAATAATCCTTAGTCTTGTTCCCAAATAATTCTACTGAAATTCTATCATCTGAGGAACCTACCGTAATTACTTTTCTACTAATGCCTGGTGTGGATATGGACATAGGACCCGGTCCATTATTACCGGCGGCCACCACCACTACAATTCCAGCATCCCAAACTGCATTCACACCTTTTACTAAGAGTGAATTTTCATCAATATTTTCCTTGGAGGTTGTACCTACAGATATGTTTACAATTCTAATATTATACTTTTTTTTGTTATCTATAATCCATTGGAGTCCAGCCAAAACATCTGATATATTGCCATCCCCTCTTTGGTCCAACACTTTTATGCCAATAAGATTACATTTTGGTGCAATACCAATATATTTTCCCCCAGAAAGAAATCCATTTCCTCCTATAATCCCAGCAACATGACTACCATGTCCATTATCATCGTAGGGTTCTGTCCTGCCATGCAGTAGATCATAAAAATATAGAATACGATTACCGCCTTCTACAAAATCTTTATGAAGACATATACCGGTATCAGCTACGGCTACGCCGATACCTTCACCTGTTATGTTTCTTTCGTGAGCCCATTTCAATCCAATAATTTCACTAACACGATTCATTTGTGCCGTAATATGGGTATCCAGTTCATAACTCCAATCATCACTTTTCTTATGCAATTCTTCTAACTGTTCTTCATCTACTTCTATTACATACGAATCAATCATGGGAAGTTTATATTTAATTTCTCCCATAGCTGCAACTTCATTATAATTATTCTCATATTCACTGCATCGAACAATAATTTGAATCTTTTCCTTGCTTTCCATGCGCTACCTGCTTCTTTCTGTTTCATAACTAATTTTATGTATATTGTTCTTGTCTATATGACATATAAATTGCCATATAATTTACTATAAATTTTTTCTTAATTTTCCTGTTAAGGTAGTATCATGCTTTTTTCTGGTGTATAATAGTAATTACAAAAAGGTGAATTTAATTAAGGTTATATAAAGGGGAGGAGTAAGATGAAAAGAGGGATAGCAAAGGAAGTGTGGAGTAGAAAGACTGGCAGATTAAGAATAAGTAAATATATCAGTTTGATGATAGCTATCATACTTATAAGCATGCAGTTTTCAAGCTTACCTACAGCAAAAGCAGATGTCATCTCAAAGTATGGTATTGTAATAGCAGATCAGAAGAATAACTATTATTTTTATGATTTCAATAGTAGTGGTAAAATTGCTGGGATTGAAATAACTTCCAGCGGTGAAGTGATGGTACCATTAAAAGAACTCACTGATTTGATGCCTGCATTAGAATACAATTATGATGCCAAATCGAAAAAAACAACAGTAAAGAATACAGTTAGCGGATGTCGGATAGTATATACAAAAGATAGTAAAACCGTATCCTGTTATGCAAATACAAAAGCAAAAAGAGTGAAAAACACCATGACATATAAAATGTATTTATCAAAAGACAGTTCCTCAATTATGGTACCGGCCTCTTCTCTACAATGGGTTATGGGAACAACATCAGGTTATCAGTATTATGAAGTAGATAAAATGCAGTTAGCAGGTTATGATACTTGGGTTTACTCTGGATTAATTGCATATAATCCTTATGAAACAATTTCAGCAATACCAAAGGCAACCAATGTAGGTGGAATCTCGACAACCGTCAAGGTAACGATTCCTGAGGGCTACACAGTTGCACAGATCTTTGACTTGCTTGTTAAAAAAGGAGCATGTGCATCAACGGAGTTTTTATATGATGCGCTAGAGGACTATGATTTTAGCGAGTATTCATTGATCAAAGATATAGAACCCAATGAAAACCGTTGTTTCCTCCTAGAAGGATATCTGTATCCTGACACCTATGAATTTTACCGTTTGAGTAAGGGAACTACTGTAATTAGTAAAATATTAAACAATACGGAAAAAAGAATTACGATTGATATAAGGACAAAAGCAGCAGAGATGGGATATACCACGGATGAGATACTAACAATAGCTTCTATGATAGAAAAGGAGACTGGTGATTCCAAGAACATGCCAATCGTTGCTTCTGTTATTTATAATCGTCTAAATAAACCGATGAAATTACAACTTGATTGTACCAAAAATTATATTAAATTCTATGTACAACCTTACATAAATGGAGATGTAAATCGTTATAATTCATTTTATGATACGTATAAATGCAGTGCCCTGCCGGCGGGTCCTATCTGCAATCCGGGAGAAAATGCCATTCAGGCGGCACTTAATCCATCCCAAACAGATTATTTCTTTTTCTACAGTGACCCGGATGGTATTTATCATTTTACCGCTACGAATGAAGAGCATGAAGCAATTCAAAAAAAATATTCCACGGATACTTCCTTAGATAAGAACAAGGAAGAATAGCAACTACTGAATATATTTGTTTAAAAGAGGAGTTAGAGCATGATACAGTATCAAGGCAAAACAGTGCTTAACGGTATTGCAATCGGGAAGTTACTATATTACAAAAAAAAGAACCTTTGTATCGAAAAGATTCTAATTGCCGATAAAGAAGCAGAAGTGGAAAGATTCCGAGAAGCAAGGAGTATTGCCATGGACCAGCTCAAAGAGATGCAGGCAATTGCCAAAGAAGATACTGGAAGTTCTGCTGCTGCTATTTTTGAAGCTCACCAGATACTACTGGAAGACCTTGATTATTCAGACTCTGTCGAGAATCTTATTCATGAACAGAACGTAAATGCAGAATATGCGCTTGCCACAGTTACAGATAAACTATATCAGAAATTCTCCTCTATCAAGGACTCCTATATTAAGGAAAGAAGCGCCGATGTAAAAGATATAGCAGAACGTATGATATCAATACTAAACAACTCCCATAGTCAGAATATTAGTACGCTTACATCGGAACCAGTCATAATTTTGGCAGAAGACTTGACGCCAAGTGAGACAATACAGTTTGATAAGAAGAAAGTACTTTCTTTTGTTACAGTATACGGCTCAACAAATTCCCATACGGCGATCTTGGCTAGAACGCGAAATATTCCTGCTCTTATCGGAGTACCGCTAGATTTACAACAGAATTATAATGGTAAAATGGCAATTGTTGATGGTTTTACAGGAATCCTGTATATAGAACCAGATGAACATACTTTAAATCACATGAAGGAAAAGCAAGCCAAACATTTGGCAAAGATAGAATTACTTCGCTCCTTAAAGGGGAAAGAAACGGTTACCATGGATGGAAAACGGATACACCTTTATGCTAATATAGGAGGGTTAGAGGATTTACCAGCAGTTATTGAAAATGATGCAGCAGGTATTGGCTTACTCCGAAGTGAATTCTTATATTTGGAAAAGGATCATTATCCAACGGAAGAAGAGCAGTTTCTGGTATATAAAACAGTTGTGGAAAAAATGGCTGGTAACATGGTGATTATACGAACCCTTGATATTGGTGCAGATAAAACAAAGGATTACCTGAAACTAGACCAGGAAGAAAATCCAGCAATGGGATATCGAGCAATTCGAATTAGTCTAGATCGCAGGGATATCTTTAAGACACAGCTTCGAGCAATTCTTCGAGCTAGTGTATATGGGGCGGTTGGGATTATGTACCCTATGATAATCTCGGTGGAAGAAGTTCATGAAATTAAGAAAATCCTAACAGAGGTAAAGGAAGAATTGCTGGAGCAAAAGTTTTCTTTTTCTGATGTAAAACAAGGAGTTATGATAGAAACGCCGGCGGCAGCCATGATATCTGATTTACTGGCAAAGGAAGTGGATTTCTTAAGTATCGGTACCAACGATTTAACACAATATTCCTTGGCCATTGACAGACAGAATCTCAAACTGGATAAACTTTATAATCCCTATCATCCGGCAATCCTCCGCTTTATACAAATGATTGTAGACCATGCTCATGCAGTAGGTATACCAGTAGGAATTTGTGGTGAGTTAGCAGCAGATACGAACCTTACAGAGACATTTTTAAGGATGGGTATTGATGAACTCTCCGTATCCCCAGCTTTTATATTAAGTATAAGAAAGAAGATCAGAGAGACGAATCTATCAGATATGAATCAATAATGTAGAGATTGATATTAGTGTATAATAATTAGGATGCCTGTATTAGATAACAGCTTTTGCTGATATAAAATATATGTGTCCTAAATTTTATATAACGACAAATTTGATTTAAACGGAAAAATACGAACATAAAGTTTGGAGAAGGGTGTCGTTCTTATAAATCATTTAAGGTACAGTATATTAATTACATTACACTTTAATTTCTTCGTATTCTTTACATTATGGACAAGACTATTTATTTCTTTTGCGCATATTTACTTCATCTGTAATCTTACGTGAATACGATTTAATGTAGGCATTCTCAATGACTTCTTTGGCTGATGATATAATGCATAATTCGCATGTGATCTAGAAAAATATGGTAGAAAATTGGATGATTTTGTAGTATAATCAATTAATAAGGAATTGTATTCAATTGTAAACTATTAATGAAATGTAAGAAATTGGACGACTGATTATAGCAATAATCCTGCTAATAAAAGTCAAGACAAAGCTGTTAGAAAAAGATATAAATATCAAACAAATACGTAAAAGGTTCGCTATAGTTTATATTGTGTATGAATATAATTCATCTCTAAAGGAGCAAGATATGTTAATTGGTAAATTGTTGGACAAAAGTGAAGATTGGTTGCAGTATGCAATACGATTAAACATTTTAAATGAAAAAAAGGAAGATTTGATTGAATTAAAAGATAAAGTTTTAATGAATGGTAAAATCAAATCATACTTAAATGATATTACTGATTTCCACAAAATTTTAGTAAGTAATCATAAGAATCCCATGTTACCAATATATAAATTAATTTTTCTATTGGATATCGGATTAGATTGTTCAGTTCCAGAGATTCAGTTAGCTATAGACGAAATTATGAAGCATAAAGATAATAATGGTGTATACCAATCATTAACTAATATACCAAAACATTTTGGTGGAAGTGGTGAGGATACCTTTGGATGGTGCTTATGTGATGCCCCATTGCTTCTTCATGTTCTTATTAAAGCGGGTATAGATTATGAATCACATATTCAGAATGGTGTAGAATATCTTATTTCACTATATGATAATAATGGCTTCCCTTGCATAGTTTCAAGTGAACTTGGTAAATTCAGAGGACCTGGGCGAAAAGATGATTTCTGTCCATATGCAACATTAATAATGCTGGATTTACTTTTGAATATTCCTGAGTTTAAATATGTTGATATTACCCAAAATTTAGCTAATGATATATTATTGTTATGGGAAAACAGCTTGGTTAAGCATCCATATATGTTTTACATGGGCACTGATTTCCGTAAATTGAAAGCACCCAGTATTTGGTATGATATAGTAAGTGTTGTTAATGTTTTGAATAAATGTGACAGCATTAAAGATGACAAACGTTATCTTGAGATGAAATCCATAATTCAAAACAAACAAGAAGAAGATGGCTTCTTCACACCAGAGTCTATTTACAAGAAACTAAAAGATTGGGATTTTGGACAAAAGAAACATTCATCACCATACTTAACCTATTTATGCTTGCAATCGCTTGAACAAATATAAAGAGAAAAAGTCACCTTAAAATACATAAGCATGTCTAAAGAAACGGCAGTGCAATTATTTAATTATAAATTTCTTTAACTCTCGCGTAATAAATATGAAGAAATTTATTCAATGCAGCGATTTTGGCTACTCGTAAAGGTTTACCTTCGCTTTCCTTTTTTAGCATAAATAAATATACAGCATTATCCTGGCTAGGCTTCGCTATTTTTAAGTACATCATTATTTCGTAACCTGTTTTTCTCAAGCTTGAAGATCCGCGCTTAGATATGCTACGTTTTCCGGCCATGTATGAACCGGATTGGAATGGAGGGGCATCTAGACCAGTATAAGCCACAAGTGCACTTGCACTATGAAAACGCTTTACATCACCAATTTCCGCTATGATTCGGGAACCAAGAATTTCACCTAGAATAATCAAGGCATAATTTGCAATTTTAATGCTATTGAGTTTATCGGTTTTTCCTTTTCTTATAGACTGATTTGAGTATTTGCTCATTACTAATGGATTGACTACTGCAACAAATATGCCACGTTCTTTTAGATACTAAGTATAGGAACGTGGTATGAACCTTCGTTAAGAGAGCTAATGAGTTCTAATAAATGATTGAGCCCGCTTTCGGTGTGCTGTATTTCAAAAGGTTTATGCAGTTTCTAACCATCAAAGATGAAAAAGATTCTTGTAATTATATAGTACCAATGGGAAGCTTTGGTCGCCTACAAATCAAGGGGTTGAATATCAATTATTCAACCTTTTACCTTTTTAATTTTTCTTAAGTTTAACTTAGTAAGATAAAAAGGTAAATTACCCACTTTTTTGTTGGTATTAGATTTGTAGATTTTTTAAATCCTGATAGAAATCAGGGTAGGAAATATTCACGCATTCTGCTCCGATTATGTTTGTAGTGCCCTCACTTAATAAACCGGCGATTGCAAATGACATGGCAATTCTATGATCTAATTTACTATCAATGGTTGCACCATGTAATGGTTTACCGCCGTTGATTATCATTCCATCTTCCGTGGCGGTAACATCAGCACCCATCATTGTTAGGTTTTGTACCATGATATCAATTCGATTGGATTCTTTCACCTTTAATTCAGAAGCATCTTTTATTACAGTCTGTCCTTTTGCAAAACAAGCCATAATTGCGATGATAGGAAGTTCATCAATTAAGGTTGGAATCAAAGCACCGCCAACGTTAGTTCCATTCAAGTTGCTATGCCGTACAATTAGATCGGCAACGGGTTCCGTATCGGTGTTACGAAGGTTTTCAATGGTGACATCTGCCCCCATCATCTTACAAACCTTAAGAATGCCGTCACGTGTCGGATTAATTCCAACATTTTTAATTAATAATTCAGATTCAGGGACCAGAAGTCCGGCAGCAATAAAATAAGCAGCAGAAGAGATATCTCCGGGGACGGTAATTTTCTCTGCATGAAGTTGAGGAAACGGATGGATAGTAGCAGTAGTATTCTTAGTTTCCACTTTGGCTCCTAGCATTTTTAGCATTAATTCGGTATGATTTCGGGATACATAGGGTTCTGTTACCGAAGTATGGGAATCTGCATATAAGCCTGCCAATAGAATTGCGGATTTCACCTGTGCAGAAGCCACTGGTGATTCGTAAGCGATACCTTGAAGCTTCCTGTCATTCAAACCATGTACCTTAAGTGGCGCACAACCAGTTCCTGGAATGCTCTCAATATCTCCACACATCTGTTTTAAGGGAAGAATAACTCTATTCATGGGACGTTTTTGAATCGAAGAGTCTCCAGTTATGGTGGTTTCAAAAGATTGACCGCAAAGGATGCCAGACATCAGACGCATGGTGGTACCACTGTTGCCGACATCTAGAATGGAGGAAGGTTGCTTTAAACCATGTAAACCTTTCCCTTGTACGAAGACTTTACCAGTAGAAGGTTCATTTTCAATATTAATTCCCATCTGCTTAAAACAGTGAATGGTAGAAAGACAATCAGCTCCCTGAAGAAAGTGTGATATTTCTGTTGTACCCTCTGCGAGGGACCCTAACATAACAGCTCTATGGGAAATGGATTTATCACCCGGAACGGTAATTTCACCTTTTAATGCATTTGTTTTCATATATTCTTTACTCCCGCTAATTTAATAAGATCATTATGTTCTTTCATAAACAGTATAGCCATATGTCTTTAATAAAGCAACTGCCTTTGATGATGATGTTTCATCGTAAAATTCAATTCGAAGAACACCTTCCTGGAATTCACGATTATGAATTATTCCAATATTCTTGATACTTATATTATTGTTGGCTAATAAAGTAGCAATTGTTGCTATTGCACCTGCTTCATCCGTGATATCCAGATAGATCTCATAGACTTTTTGCATCATACCAGTTCTATTTGGTATGGAATCTCTATATTCTCCGGCTTCATGAAAAAAAGAATAGAGATATTCTTCATCTTTTTGGGAAAGTGATGAATTTATTTTCTCAAGAATAGCTATGTAGCGGCTTAAGAAATCTTGGATACAGGAGGTATTCGTCAGACATATATTCTGCCACATAATGGGAGAAGAGGAGGCAATCCGTGTGATATCTTTAAAGCCCCCCGCAGCTAGCGTTCTCATCTTTTCTCTAGAATCATCAGATTCTTTCACCAGATTAACAAGTCCAGCAGCTATAATATGCGGTACATGACTGATTGCAGCAGTGATATCATCATGTTCTTTTGGGCTTAATAGTAACGGTATAGCACCGATTTCTTCCACTATATTATACAAAAGATTTATCTGATCTTCTTTGCTCTTAGTAGTGGGCGTAAGTATATAATAAGCATTTTCTAATAATTTTCCCTGGGAATTATGGTACCCTGTCTTTTCGGAACCTGCCATAGGATGACCACCGATAAATTGATCGTCTAAACCTAATTTTTCAACTTCCAAATGAATATTGCCTTTTACGCTGCCTACATCTGTCAAAATACAGTCCGGTTTAATAATATCCTTTAAATAGCTTAAATACTCAATGTTTTTTAATACCGGCGCACATAAAAATATAATATCACAATGTGAAAAGCCCTCAGCTAAGTCATGATATACGTGATCAAGTACATGGTCCTGCAAGGCTTCTTCTAAACCAGTTCCCAAAGTATGTTTATGATAACTATAAGCGATTAAAGTGTTTTTTGGATTTATTTCTTTTAATGAACGTGCAATGGAACCACCAATAAGTCCAAAGCCAATAAAGCCTATGATGGAATCTTTCATTGTTTTCTACATTCCTTTCGCTTCGCTCAAGGCACAAACAAGTAATAAAAAATGTTGTACCCCTCCACTCTTTGATTTATAATTCTTATATGGAATAGCAATACACTACAGAACACGGAGG
>JAEZVF010000006.1 GCA_023443225.1 Bacillota bacterium | reverse complement strand
ATGCTGTATCATTAATTGAGTAGTTGCATGGTTATATGTTTTTTTACGTTTGTGGAGGTTTATATGAAGAGAATCTGCATTTTTTTAATTATTAATTTAATGTTTATATTGGTTGGGTGTACAACTAGTGAATATATTGATAAGTCCACCTTCTCTGAGGTGGAAACTAATACTTTAAAGGACAACACGAGTAATAACAATGAAGAAATTTTGGATTTACCAAAAGAATTATATAAGATTGAAAACTCTGCATATGCTCAACCATTGCGTTATGATTTTAAAGTCGCGGATAACACAGAATTCACTATTACCGTATCCAATGAATCTGGAGACTTCAAGCTTGGAATAAAAGACAAGGACACAAAAGACTTTGTGTACCCAATGAAAGAATATCAATCTGGCACCGATACCGTGACACTAACAAAAGGGAATTATAGCATTATAATAACAGAACGCAAATTCACTGGTAGTTATCATATAATAGGCACTACGGTAGAATAGGATTTGCTAAGTTCTTTTCCAACTCAGGTTCAAACTAATTCGGTAGATTCCCAAACGCGGAGTTGGAGGGGATAGGCTTCCTATCTGCTTGCTTAGTAGCTAATTTGCTTCATAAATTTGTTCCATCAAGTTTCTTACTGAAATACAGGTTTCTTCAAAAGAAATATCCTTGGCATATACAAAATCTTTTTGATAGCGTTTCCAGTGATTTTGCATTATTTTATTACTCTGAATCGCTTCTAATATTTCTCGATGGTTGATCAAGATCATCTCTGATCCTCTTTTTTCTGCTGTTGCATGTACTGCACTCGTCAACTGTTCTATCTCTATATTATTTGATTGCAGCCTACTGAGGATATAGACATCGTAGAAATCCCTTGGTCTTGTATTCTGATTTCCACGAGAAATAATGGTTTCCAATTTTTCTGCCAATACAGTTTCCAGGTTATATGCCAAAACACGTATACTTCTATCTTCCAGTAAAAGCTTAAATTCATAACTGATTTCTTTCGGTGTAATCTTATCTCCGGTCGTAATATCAAGTTTCAATGGTACTTCCATTGGTGAATAATTTGCTGAAAGAGATACCCGGTGACCTGCATATTCATCATTCTCTCTAATGTCTCCTATACTAATAAAATTAAAAGTTACATCATCATGCAATGGTATAGCGCATATCTCAATAAACATTTCTTTTACAGTATCTTCTGTGACCGGCATCCCCTTTATCGTCGCATCCATGTCCATAGTGGCTCTAGTATCAAGACCTACCATCGCGGCAATTAAAAATCCCCCTTTTAAAATGAAAGAGTCTTGGTATTTGGAAACCGATACTCTTTCCAATAGCCTTTCTAACATATAATTCTGCATGACAAGCTGAGCTGAAATACTTTTTTCTTTTGCTATATTATTAATAATTGCTTTAAGTTGCATTGCATTTTTCATAATAGTATCTCCAAATAAGCTCTAAGCCGTTTTTCTACATGCAAGTTTTTAGCGTATTCTGATAATAAAGGAATATTTTTATCCAATCGCTTGACGTATCTTTTTAATGCATCAGAAATCACTTGAATATCCACATCATTTTGGGTTCTCAAAATATCACAGAGAGTTTTTTCCATACAGTACGCATTTACCAAGTTACCTGCTGGAGTTTTTAGTTGAATTACACCCATATCATACCACTCTGGTTTTGTTCGATTACATTTGACATTTTCCTTTTTTAATACTCCAATATTATATTTTAATGGAAATGTCATATGAAAACGAATTGGTGTTCTATCCGTTAAATCACTGAGAAATAGCGCTGTTTCACCTGAAAAAATACCCTTTTTATATCTAATTTGCAGTTGATACATTTCATCATCCCAGACCTCTGCTAATTGATACACGCCTCTAGAAGCATGTTCTAATACCCCGGAATTGACCAGATGCTTTAAACTACCTCTTGAAATACCAGCTTGAGTTACTTCTGCTGCCGTTACCACTCCATTATTCTTTCGCACTAATTCTAATATCATTTCTGCATTTGACATACATCGCCTTCTCCCTCAAATTATATACTTAAAATAAAGTGTATAAAATAATTTTGACTTTTATACATACTATATTAATACTAATATGCATAAAAGTCAAATATTTATTATTATTTAATAATCTGACACCATTTTTACCGATTTCAACTCCAATTCTGACACCTTTTAACTAATGCGATATTTTACGATAATAAAAAATCACTTTTCTATCGAACCGCTTAGAATCTATGTTTTTCAATCCCCACCCTACAATTCATAAGGCGTCACCTGATATACATAATAAGACGCGCAAACATGTGTTTGTTTTGATTCGTTAGAGTTTTTGAAATCTAGGTTCATTAGGTAGCAACACCAATTTCGTTGAATTTGACTCCAATTTTGACACCCGGAGATTTTTGAGCATTTCGTTAAAAGTTTTTGGCTCTACTCTCAGGTACCTACGGAACTCAGGTAAACGATGTTATCTTTCTCTTTATCTGACTCTTGGAATCTTTCAAAGCGTTCATGAATAGTAGCATCTGAAACATCCAATGTACTGTCTAAAACCTTCTCCAGCTTTATCATTTCTTCCTGAGAATGTTCCTTTAGCACATGGGTATACAAATCCATAGTCATCTGCAATGTGGCATGCCCTAAATACTGTTGTACTGTCTTAGGCTTGATCCCTGCTTCAAAACATCTGGTCGCAAAAGTATGTCGAAAACAATGGGGACTGAAATATTCAATTTTCTCCAGCTCATCCCTACATAGGTTTACGTTTTCTAATACCGCCTTAATGGCATCAGAATAAGTCTGGGTATTGATTGGTGTTCCAAATTTGGTAGTGAAAATAAGTTCTTCAAATCCTGTAGTGAGTTTGGCAGTCGTTCTTCCCATGACAACATTTCGCTGCATAAGCTGCTTTTTTAGTGCTAATGCACATTGGTGATTCATTGGAATTTCTCTTTTACTTGATTTGGTTTTAGGATTATCAAAGTGAAATGTCTTTTTCTCGTCTCCTTCAAAGGTCTGATAGACAAGAGTCTTGTTCACACGGATAAGAGAATCTTTGAAATCAACATCCTTTAGGGTTAACGCACATACCTCACCTGGTCTTAGTCCCGTAGATACTGCAACCACAAAAAGATTGTCATAAAATGTGCCCTTGGAACATTCGAAAAAACTTGCCTGTTCTTCTGGCGTAAGCACTCTTGGCTCTTTCTTATCTTGTGCACCCAGCTTGATTCCTTTTGCCGGATTTTTGTAAAGCATATCGTTAATCATCGCTTTATCAAACATTTCCTGAAGCAAAATTCGAACCTTGTTACGGCTCTCAAACTGTAACCCCTTTGCCTCCATCTTTTTTAGGAGCTGTAAAATCTGTAATTGTGTAATGTCCATCAGTTTCATTTTTCCCAGAACTGGCGAAATATGCATCCGATAGATTTCCAAATAACGTCGTTTGGTATTGGCACAAATGGTATTTTCTTTGTAGTGCTCCATCCAAGTCTTGAACCATTTGTCTAAGGTAATTGACGTTTTACACAGATTCATATGATTGGTATCTTCATAGATTGCTGTGTTTAATAATGTCTTTAATTCCTTTAGATCGCGGCTTTTTACTTCTTGTCGCTGTCCAAAGCGATTGGTAAACCGTCCAACGTATCTTCCATCTTTTCTTTGCATAATTCCTGTACCCAGTTCCTTGCCATTTAAATCTTTTCCCATAAACAGGCTCCTTTCATAAATGAAAATAACCTGCATTACAGGAATCGTAAGTACATAACAATGTATGGACTCATTATACTATAAAACAGGCTAGTTGGATTGAATTATTTAATTTTTTATTATTCGTCAAATTCATAGGCTAGTTCCCACTGTTACGATCAAGCCATTTGTCTAGTAACTTCTTGTTGGCGTAATAACGATTACCAATTTTTGAATAATCTTGCTATATTTGAGCCATCTGTCCGGTCGTAGTGAGCCACCCTTCCGTTTTTGATTGAGCCAGCATACCGGTAATAAATGAGCCATTTTATATATTTTTCTTTATAATGATTTTATGC
>JAEZVF010000014.1 GCA_023443225.1 Bacillota bacterium | reverse complement strand
ATTGGACACCATTATTCTACTACAAAAAGGATGTGGATTCCTTATAATTTGGGTATTTTTACAAAGTTGTTTATAAATGGAATCTTGAAATTAAGGTTCTGTGGATAAAACTACGGAAACTCAAGAGAGGATTGGATTGCACAACTTATGCATTTATGATAAGATTAAATGAATATTTTAAGATTATGGAATCAGTATAGTTAGAATCTGGAGGCAACAAATGAAGTTTAGACCATGTATAGATATTCATAATGGAAAAGTAAAACAGATTGTTGGTGGCAGTCTAAATGACCAGAACAGTCATGCAATTGAAAACTATATATCAGAGCTGGATGCAGCTTACTATGCAGAATTATATAAAGAAGATGGATTAAAAGGCGGACATATTATATTACTGAATCCTGTCGGCACGGACTATTATGAACAGGATTGCATACAAGCTCAAAAAGCTCTTGCAGTGTATCCCAAAGGCCTTCAAATAGGAGGTGGAATTACAGATAAGAATGCAGCAGCTTTTCTTGACATGGGTGCATCTCATGTGATAGTTACATCCTTTGTCTTTCAGGATGGATTGGTTCATTATGAAAACCTTGATAAATTGGTTAAAGCGATTGGTCGTAACTATCTGGTGCTCGATTTGAGCTGTAGGAAAAGAGATGGTGATTATTATATCGTAACTGATCGTTGGCAGAAATTTACAGATGTTAAAATTACGAAAGAGACTCTGGATCTTTTGTCCGAATATTGCGATGAATTCCTGATACATGCGGTTGATGTTGAAGGAAAATCATCAGGAATTGAAAAAGAATTAGCTGCCACCCTTGGAAACTGGGAAGGAATCCCCATCACCTATGCAGGTGGAGTTGGAAGCTTTGAAGATTTGGATGATCTACGGGAATTGGGCAAGAACCGATTGGATGTCACAATTGGAAGTGCATTGGATTTATTTGGCGGTCCATTGAGTTATAGTGAAGTATTAAAACGTTGCAAAATAGTGTGAGCAGAATTAGGAGAAGGGTTAAAGAATGATTAGAAAAGAAAGGGTGCCACTTATCGATACTTTCAAAAATTTATGTGTGGCAACACAGCCAAGCAGATGTGTTATACAATGGGTGTAAAACATGCAAGAATATACAGGATTTGCACAAGTATATGATACCTTTATGGATAATGTACCTTATGATGAATGGTCAGAGTATTTGTCTTCCCTGCTCTCTGAAAACGGAGTAAAGGAAGGACTGGTATTAGAACTGGGCTGTGGAACTGGTAAAATGACCAGGAGATTAGCAACCAAAGGATATGACATGATAGGGATAGACTATTCAGAAAAGATGCTAGAGATAGCTCGTGAAAGAGAATATGAATGTGTTGAAAATGATTATGAAGAGTATGATGATAATTCTGAATGTGAAGTAGATTCTGACACGAAGGCAGAAAAAATATACGACAACCGTATCCTTTATTTACAGCAGGATATGCGTAATTTTGAATTGTTTGGGACGGTTGCTGCGGTGGTCAGTATATGCGATAGTATGAATTATATAACTTCTGAGCAAGACCTAATACAGGTTTTTAAATTGGTCAATAACTACCTAGATGCCAGAGGCATTTTAATTTTTGATATGAATACGGAATATAAGTATAAAAAAATACTTTCGGATAACACGATTGCAGAGAATCGGGAAGATTGTAGCTTTATCTGGGAAAACTATTACGATGAGGATACTATGATAAATGAATACGATGTTACTGTTTTTGTTAAAATAGAAGTAGAAGATGACGAACTTGAAAAGTCAGAAACTTATCAGGCAAACCAGATTTTTGAAAGATTTCAGGAGACACATTACCAGAAGGCGTATTCTATCGAAACAGTGAAAAAACTACTGATAGAATCCGGAATGGAATTTGTAGCGGTATACGATGCCTTCACGCATAGCCCTCCCACAGATTCTAGTGAAAGAGTTTATTTTATCGCAAGGGAAAAGCACCAAGAACAAAAGAAATATATATAAATAATTCATTTGCTTTGGCTGCCATAAGGTTCAACGTAGACCGTTATAGGAAGAGTGATGAAATATATTCATGAAATTACTTAAAAAAAGGAGAATATACAATGTCAGATTATATAGTTAGAGCAACTGCTGCAAATGACCAGATAAGGGCTTTTGCTGCTACCACAAGGGATTTAACAGAATATGCCAGAAGCATTCACAATACAAGCCCGATTGCAACTGCTGCGCTTGGAAGGTTATTAACAGCTGGAGCCATAATGGGAAGCATGATGAAGGGAGAAGAGGATCTGCTTACCTTACAGATTAGTGGTGCTGGACCTATGAAAGGTCTGACCGTAACAGCAGATTCCAAAGCAAACGTCAAAGGATATGTTTATCATCCGGAAGTAATGCTGCCTCCGAATGATAAGGGCAAACTCGATGTAGGAAATGCCATTGGTGCAGGTATCTTAAATGTTATAAAGGATATGGGATTAAAAGAACCCTATTCTGGACAGACAGAATTAATATCAGGAGAGATTGCAGAAGATTTAACTTATTATTTCGCTACTTCCGAGCAAATTCCATCGTCGGTGGCGCTGGGGGTGTTGATGAACCGGGATAATACGGTGCGTCAAGCTGGTGGTTTCATTATCCAGCTCATGCCTTTTGCAGAGGATAGTATTGTGGACAGATTGGAAAAAAAGATAAGTGAGATTACTTCTATTACCTCTTTGTTAGATGATAATCAAACTCCTGAAATGATTTTAGAACATGTATTGGGTGATTTTGGGGTAAATATACTAGACAAGATTCCAACTAGGTTCTATTGTAATTGCACGAAGAAACGTGTTGAAAAAGCGATTATCAGCATTGGACATAAGGACATTCAAGAAATGATTGACGATAATAAACCAATTGAAGTAAATTGTCATTTCTGTAGTACTAACTATAATTTCTCGATTGATGAATTAGAAAATATTTTAACAAAAAGTAAATAAGGCAGTAATATTGCTTGGTATCCTAAATAGAATGGGTTTAGAAAACACAAAACCGGTATAAATATTGACATTGTTCAAAATTACCAAAAGTGGTAATATAGAAATAGTTTACGCAATCTGAGATTAACTTTTTAAAAGGAGAATTGGATATGAATTACGGCTATTTTGATGAGGGAAACAAAGAATATGTCATTACAAAACCAAATACACCCGCACCATGGGCTAACTATTTAGGGTCACCGGAATATGGCGCTATTATTTCTAACAATGCTGGTGGTTATAGTTTTGTTAAAAGTGGTGCGAATGGACGTATTAGTCGCTATATTTTCAATAGTGAAGATAAGCCTGGAAGATATATCTATCTACGCGATGAGGAGAATGGAGACTTCTGGTCCGCTTCTTGGCAACCGGTAGGTAAAGATCTAAAGGATTATAAGAGTGAGTGCCACCATGGAACTGCTTACACAAAATTATTAGCTGAATATGCTGGAATCAAATCCGAAGCTCTTTATTATGTTCCACTGAATAAAACATATGAAGTGTGGAGATTAAAGGTTACCAATACTACGGATAAGGTTAGAAAAATTTCTACCTTTGGATTTATCGAATTCACAAATGAAAGCAATTATGAAAACGATCAGATAAATCTGCAATATACTCTATTTATTACAAAGACTTATTTCAAAGGAAATAAAATAATACAAACGATTAATGAGAATGATGGAAAGAATGCAGACGGTACGAACTTTAAAGAAAGATTTTTTGGATCAGTGGGAGCGCCTATTGTGTCCTATAATGGTGACAAAACAGCATTTTTAGGTCATTACAGAAGCTATGGCAATCCGATTGCAGTTGTAAATGGAGCATGTGATAATACGCTGAATTATAATTCGAATGCATGTGGTGCTCTTCATTCTAGCCTAGAGCTTCAACCTGGTGAGACAAAAGAACTCGCGTATATTTTAGGACAGTATAATGATGTGCAATCTGCCGAGATACTAGATTCCTATTCAGACCTTTCTGTCGTAGAAAAAGAACTACAGGAATTAAAGACATATTGGCATGGTAAATTGAAAAACTTACAGGTTCAGACGCCGAGTCCGGCTTTTAATAGTATGATAAATACCTGGAATGCATATCAATGTTTCATCACCTTTATTTGGTCAAGAGCTGCTTCCTTTATTTATTGCGGACTCAGAAACGGATATGGTTACCGTGATACGGTTCAGGATATTCAAGGTATTATACATTTGGACCCAGAGATGGCAGCTGAGAAGATTCGTTTTATGTTATCAGCTCAAGTAGATAACGGCGGTGGACTTCCATTAGTAAAATTTGATCATAATGCAGGACATGAAGATACTCCGGATGATGTGTCCTATGTTCAGGCAACAGGGCATCCGGCATATCGTGCGGATGATGCCTTATGGCTATTTCCGACCATCCTTAAGTACATAGCAGAATCCGGTAATAATAAATTTCTTGATGAAGTTATTGTATATGCAAATAAAGGAGAGGGTACGGTTTATAATCATTTGCAGAGGGCAATAAAGTTCTCCATGGAGAGACTTGGGGATCATAAAATGCCTGCAGGGCTTCATGCTGACTGGAATGACTGCTTAAGGCTTGGCAAAAAGGGTGAGTCGACGTTTGTTGCTTTGCAGTTGTATTATGCTATGACTGTTTTACGTGGCTTTGCTGAATATAAGGGAGATACTGAGTATATTTCCTATTTGGATAAAACACAAAAAGAATTGGGAGATATTATTCAGACGGTATGTTGGGAAGATGACAGATATATCAGAGGAATTAAAGAAGACGGACAGGTAATTGGATCGAAAAAAGATCCAGAAGCCAATATGTGGTTGAATCCACAGTCATGGGCTGTAATCAGTGGATTGGCAACAAAGGAACAGGCAGAAATAGCGCTGGAATCCGTGCACAGAGAATTGAACACACCATATGGAGTTAGGGTTATGGCTCCATCTTATGTAGACCATGCTTTTGATGGAGCATTGGCTATATTGTTTAACCCATCGACGAAGGAGAACGGAGGAATTTTCTCACAACCACAGGGTTGGATTATCCTCGCAGAATCCTTGATGGGTCATGGTAACCGTGCCTTTGAATATTTCACAGAGAGCTCCCCAGCTACGCAAAATGATTCCGCTGAAATACGTGTATTAGAACCATATGTACATGGCCAATTTACGGAATCAACGGATAGTCCTTTTGAAGGGCGTTCCCACGTTCATTGGCTGACCGGAACTGCTTCTACAGTTATGGTAGGATGCGTGGAAGGTATCTTAGGTATGAGACCGGATCTGAACGGACTGCTTGTGGCACCTGCTATTCCAAGTGATTGGAAGGAATTCACCATGACGAAGGTGTTCCGTGGTAAGACGTTAAACATTACAGTACAAAATCCAGATGGTGCAGAGGGCGGATATAAAGAATTCTTCCTTAATGGTGTGAAATTGGATAAAAACTATATTCCTGCCGATAAGATGAAAGATGTTAACGAAGTTTTATTGCTAATGTAAATCATTAATTATGAAGAAATAAGAAATGGGTAGTTGTACGAAAGGTTGTACAGCTACCCATTTTAAATATGTCACTAAATTATTATAATAAAATTAATATCACTAATATAATAATGAAGTAAAAATAATAAAAAATACAGTTGTATATTTTTCCGTGTTCGCTATAATAGAATGGAAATAACTTAAAAATCAGTAAACCCACTAAATAACGTAGCTTGCGGCTTTGTAAGAAGCTGAATATGCAGAAAGAGGTCAGTATGAAGAAATTAGATATGTTATATGAAGGTAAGGCCAAAAAGGTTTTTAAAACAGATGTAGAAGATGTTTATATTGTTGATTATAAAGACGATGCAACTGCATTTAATGGGTTAAAAAAGGGAACCATCCTTGGAAAAGGTGTAGTGAATAACAGAATGTCCAATCATTTGTTTCAAATTCTGGAGAAGGAAGGAGTACCTACACATTTTATGGAAGAGTTAAGCGACAGGGAAACTGCTGTTAAAAAGGTTGAAATTGTACCTCTAGAAGTTATTGTACGTAATGTTACTGCAGGAAGTTTTGCGAAAAAGCTTGGTCTGGAAGAAGGAAGAAAGTTATTGTGTCCTACTTTAGAATTCAGTTATAAGGATGATGCTTTGGGTGATCCTATGATTAATGATTACTATGCAATAGCCATTGGTATTGCAAGCAGAGAAGAGATTGACCGTATTACAGAGCTGACCTTTAAAGTGAATGAAGTATTAAGCAAATATTTTGCAGAATGTGGAATTGAACTAATAGATTTTAAAATAGAGTTTGGAAGATGTAAAGGTGAAGTGATTTTAGCAGATGAAATATCACCGGATACCTGCAGACTTTGGGACATTAAGACCCATGATAAATTAGACAAAGATCGATTTAGAAGAGATTTAGGTAATGTAGAGGGTGCTTATCAAGAAGTATTTAAACGTTTAGGACTTTAATTAGAACATAAGGAGATATTATGAGTAACGATAAATATATAAGTCCTTTGTCGGAGCGTTATGCTAGTAGGGAGATGCAATATATCTTTTCACCTGAAATGAAGTTTAAGACTTGGAGAAGATTATGGATTGCACTTGCAGAAGCAGAGAAAGAGTTAGGATTAAATATAAGCGATGAACAGATTTCTGAATTAAAAGAACACCGAGACGATATCAATTATGAGGTGGCCAAAGAAAGAGAAGCTCTGGTTCGTCATGATGTCATGTCCCATGTATATGCTTACGGAGTACAATGCCCAAAGGCAAAAGGAATCATTCACTTGGGTGCTACTTCCTGTTATGTGGGTGATAATACAGATATTATTGTCATGTCCGAAGCCTTAAAACTTGTAAAAAAGAAATTGCTAAATGTTATGAATGAATTAGCTAAGTTTGCAATGGAATATAGAGACTTACCAACATTAGCATTTACACATTTTCAGCCGGCACAACCAACAACGGTAGGTAAAAGGGCTACTCTTTGGTTAATGGAATTGAAATTGGATTATGATGATATCGTGTATTTGATTGACAGTATGCGTCTGTTAGGTTCCAAAGGGACAACAGGCACCCAAGCAAGCTTTTTGGAGTTGTTTGATGGAGACCATAATCGAATAAAGAAATTAGATAAAATGATTGCTAAGAAAATGGGTTATGTTGACTGCTATCCGGTATCCGGACAGACCTATTCCCGCAAGGTAGATACCAGAGTATTGAATATTCTTGCCGGTATCGCAGCAAGTGCGCATAAATTTTCTAATGATATCCGCCTACTGCAGCATTTAAAAGAAATCGAGGAGCCTTTTGAAAAAAATCAGATTGGTTCTTCTGCAATGGCCTATAAACGTAATCCCATGAGAAGTGAACGTATCGCCTCACTATCCAATTATGTTATGGTGGATGCATTGAATCCTGCGATTACCTCTGCTACGCAGTGGTTTGAAAGAACCCTGGATGATTCTGCGAATAAGAGGATTAGTATACCGGAAGCATTTTTAGCGGTTGACGGCATTTTAGATCTCTATCTTAATGTAGTGGATGGGTTGGTAGTTTATCCAAAAGTAATTGAGAAAAGACTTATGTCTGAACTTCCTTTTATGGCTACAGAAAATATCATGATGGATGCTGTAAAAGCAGGTGGCGACAGACAGGAACTACATGAGAAGATACGTATTTTATCCATGGAAGCCGGTAGAAATGTGAAAGAAAAAGGTCTAGATAATAATCTTTTAGAATTGATAGCAGCAGACCCTTCCTTTAATATGACATTAGAGGAACTAAGGAAAACCATGGATCCTTCTAAATACACCGGTCGGGCAAAGGAACAGGTGGAAGAATTCATATCCGAAGTTATTCAACCTATCTTAGAGGAAAACAGTGATGTGTTGGGCATGAAAGCAGATATTAATGTCTGATATAGTTAAAACATCTGCTGCAAACATCGCTTAAATCAGAATGCACCCAGCGATTTTATGTATTTCGTATAAATTTACGAAATATATAAAACCTGCTGGGTGCCCTTTTTATTTGGACGGTATAAAATTAATCTCTTTTATAATCACAATATTATTCTCTCCTGGAATATTCCATAGATGACTAATTCTTTCATTATTACTTAAATTTTTCATGCTATAAATGCTTCTAGTTACAGGGTTATCCAAATTATCATTTTCCCATTCTTCTACTATGATATAATCTGTATTATGTTCCACAGTGTAATTTTCTGGGTCATGGTAACCATACTCTGTAACTTTAATTAATTCATCTATTTGATTCATTTCTTTTATGATAATTTTATCCGAAGGTTCCACAACTTCTATGTTCACTTTGAATGAATCCTTTCTTTGTTTTTTAATTCCATCTGTGGTATTAGTAAAGGTGTTATCTAATGTTTGGGAATGTGTAGTCCCTACGTTTTCACCAGTAATCAACATCCCCATCCCTCCTCTGATGGCGTAATACGTGCCATCACCTCTTTGATAAACCGGATTCAGGTGAACACCTTGATTAAAGTTATTACCAACAGAAAAGGTAATTTCACAGCTATTTTCTTCCCCTTCATCTGTGACGTTGACAGACATTTTCCCGTTGTGAAACTCTGGATCAGCCATCAGTCCTTTTGATATTATATCGTTTTCTTCAATTGCAATTAGTCCCATAAAATGGCCCTCAACCCCATTGAATTTCATGGTGCTGTTGTCAATCAATTGTCCTTCAACTTCTTGATTGTTTATTGAGGCAAGTCTTTTTTCGTCGAATGTGATTTTACCGTTTTTGCCAACATTTAAATCCATATTAGCTAAAGACGAATCCAACGTGGAAGGCCAGTCAGAGCCGATAGTTAGTAATATACCGCAAAGTTTTTCCGATTTATTAATAATAGTAGCATCCTCTATTGCTAATTGACATCCTGTTAATTGTGTTACCAGGAACATAACTAATAATAGTCTAATAATGATACGTAATCGCATATATATAATTTTACTCATCCTCATATTCCTCCTCTAACTTTCCATCACAGGAAAGTATATCGCCAACATCACATTGTAAATAGTGACAGATTTTATTAATAGTATGAAAGCGAACGCCCCTAGCCTTACCACTTCTAAGTACAGATAGATTGGCTTCGGTGATATCAATCAATGTGCATAATTCTTTTGAGGTCATATGCCGTTCCCTTAGTATTTCATCTAAATGTATCCGAATTGCCATAATAACCTCCTAAATAATCAATTCATTATCCTCTACTAATTCTTTGGTTTTTCTTAAATATCCGGATATAATCATTGCAGAAAAGGAAATGATTAAAGGGAATAAGGAGAATTCCAAACTGAAATCTGTATCGTTTAGTCGGTTGGATAATAGAAACTGTATACCGTTCAGGGTGATATTACTAATAACGGTTATATAGACGGCTCGTCTGCTAATACTACCCAAGCGATTTGCAGCTTCCATTTCTTCTCTCGTTTCGTTTGTAATCATTGCTTTCAATAATAAAATTGCACTCATGAAAATTAGTATTGTAAAAAGAATAGGTAAATTTTTAAGGGTATATTTTATAAATACAAACAGAAAACTCACTGTTGAACGTTCTTCTTTTATATTTTTATAAAAATCCACGAGTAATTGAAAAGTAGAAAAATATCCAATGAGGAAGGTATAAAGTACCGAAATTGTAAGTAGAATTTTTTGTAATCCGCTATAGAGGTAATGTGAATTGTTCACCATATTTTCTTTCGACAGCTTCCCAACTGTATGTAGGATTACATAGCTGATACATAAGGAATAGAAGAGTATAGATAAGGATAATTTGATATAGGGCATAGCAGATGCATCAGCTATTAAGGCAGGGAGTTGATTTAGTAAGAGTCCAGGATTAATAAAACTATAAATCATATAAAAACTATAGAAACTGATAATTGGTAAGATAACATCTACTTTATCCCATCTGTATTTCTTAATTTTGTAAATCATATAGAAGATTGGAATAAGTGATATTACTGCAAAAACCAACACAGCTATTCCATTTCCAACCGTATTACTTAATGATAATCTCCTAAGTCCTGCCCCAATCAATTCAAAGGGTATAGATAAAAGGAATAATCCATTGCTGATACCGGCTAAGAAAAACATAAGAACTGCCAGCCCCATAGAAAAAATTCCTTCCAGTACGAATCCTCTTTTTACATTTTGCATTGTATACCTCCCTCATTATTCCAATTATTGTTTTACGATAATTATATGAGTTTGATTATCGTTTGTCAATAATTTATTAATCATTGACCTATTCAAACAATATTGATAAAATAATTATAAGATGGAAATTTTAGTGTGCTATAAATTTAATAAATAGGAGGAGCTAAGTATGCAGTCATCAAAGCAGAACCACTGGAATTTTGGATTGGGTACCATTGGAAGAGATATGCTGTATTCGATGGTTAGTATGTATTTAATATATTACCTAACCGATATTCTTGAGCTCTCAACTTCAACACTCTGGTGGATTACCGGAATCCTCCTGTTTTCACGTATTTACGATGCTGTTGATGATCCAGTAATGGGTTTTTTGGTTGATAATACCCATTCCACATATGGTAAGTTTAAACCGTGGATAGCCATTGGAGCTTTGGTTTCCGGGATACTTACAATACTGATATTTACAGATCTTGGGCTAACTGGAGCGACATACATTATATGTTTTGCTGTAATCTACTTGTTATGGGGGATCAGTTACACTGTAAACGATATTGCCTACTGGTCACTCCTTCCCTCCTTGTCATTGGACCAAAAGGAGCGTGAAAAAATCGGAGCAATTGCTCGTATCTGTGCCAATATTGGTTTATTTACCGTAGTGGCATTGGTGGTTCCGGTTACTACAGCCTTGGGGAAAGTACTTCACAGCCCACAGAAAGGCTTTTTTGTCTTTTCTATTATCGTTGTGGGGATCATGTGGATTGGACAATGTATTACCTTATTTGGAGTTAAGGAATCGCAAGAATTCTGCCAGAAGGAGGAACATACCTCCTTAAAAGACATGGCAAAGGCCATCTTTAAGAACGATCAATTATTATTTACCGCAATCGCTATGGCGTTGTTTATGATTGGTTATATGACAACGACTAGCTTTGGAATATACTATTTTAAATATGCTTATGGTAAAGAAGAGATGTATTCCATATTTGCCATAATCCTAGGACTATCACAGATTGCTGCCTTGGTAATATTTCCAATATTAAGTAAACGCTTTGAACGTAAAAACTTATATACAGCAGCAACAATACTTGTAGTAGCCGGATATGTGGTTTTCTTCTTTGCACCTACCAATACCATGGTATTTATTGGTATTGGTGGAGTCCTGATATTTGCCGGCCAGGCGTTTATTCAACTAATAATGCTTGTGTTTCTAGCCGATACCGTAGAGTACGGTCAATGGAAATTAGGAAAACGAAACGACAGTATAACTTTTTCTGTACAACCTTTTATCTATAAAATGGGAGGTGCTATTGCTAGTGGGATTGTTGGTGCAGTCGTCATTATATCGGGAATAAAAGATGCAGATTCTGCTGTGGATGTAACTAGTCAGGGATTGTTACTAATGAAAATAGCTATGCTGATATTACCACTCATCTGTATTCTGACCGGTTATGTAATCTATCGACGGAAATACAAAATAGATAGTAAGTTGTATGCAAGTATCATTAAGGATTTGGAAGACAGGGGTGAAGTGGTGAAAGGGTAAGGAATGGGAATAGGATACTATCATAGTTCATGATAGTATGAAAACGGAATGAGGAATTGCAAATTAGTTTGCTAAATCTGAAAAGATTACGGAGGAAAAATGATGAAAATACATAGAGTAAATCATAATTACATTCATACTTTAGTAGAGTTACGGTTAACCTATTTACAATATCATTTTGGTGAACTATCAAAAGATGAGCAAAATCAATTATTGAAACAATTGCCTGATTATTTTACCAGACATCTAGAGAAAGACTTTTTTGCCTATATCGCAGAAGATGAGGGAAAGGCTGTTTCAACAGCATTTCTTGTTATCAATGAGAAACCCGCAAACCCAAATTTTATTACGGGTAAGACAGGTATGCTATTAAATGTCTATACCGATCCTGATTATCGTAGACAGGGGATAGCAACGAAGATTTTGAAGGAACTAATAGAAATTGCAAAAAAAGAAAATCTTTCTTATATTGAAATTGTTGCAACAGAGGCTGGTATTCCTGTTTATAGAAAGCTTGGGTTTATTGAAAAAGTTGCTGATAATATGGAAATGCGATTGGATTTACTGGACTAATTGGTTTGGGTGTCATAATATTACAATTTCCCCAAGGAAAGGAAGGCTCTTGTGAAGATAGAAGAGATCGTACAAAAGCAAAAGGATTACTTTTCTACAGGCGTAACAAAGAAAGTTTCTTACCGTATCCATGCATTAGTCAAATTAAGAGAGACAATTCTTAAGAATGAGAAGAAAATAAAAGAAGCTCTTAAGGCTGACTTGGGCAAATCTGGGTTTGAAAGCTATATGACAGAAATCGGCATGGTATTGGATGAATTGCGATTTCTTATTAAACATACTCCAGGCTGGGCAAAGAATAAAAGAGTTAGAACCCCTTTGGCTCAGTTTGCAGCGAAAAGTTTTGTTATATCAGAACCTTATGGTGTTGTTCTGGTGATGTCTCCATGGAATTATCCTTTCCAATTAAGTATTGAACCGCTTATTGGGGCCATTGCGGCAGGAAATTGTGTTATCGTAAAACCATCGGCTTATTCTTCTCATACTTCTAAGGTGATTGCCGATGTTATAAAAGAATGTTTTCCTGCAGAGTATGTAACTGTAATTCAGGGAGGAAGACAGGAGAACCAAGAGTTGTTAGAACAGAAATTTGATTATATTTTCTTTACTGGCGGCGTTGAAGTGGGCAAATTGGTCATGGAAAAAGCCTCAAAACATTTGACTCCAGTTAGCTTGGAACTTGGTGGTAAGAGCCCTTGTATTATAGACAAAACGGCAAATCTTAAAGTGGCAGCTAAGAGATTAGTCTTTGGAAAATTCCTGAATTCAGGTCAGACCTGTGTCGCACCGGATTATGTATTTGTCCACAAATCAGTGAAAGACAGACTGATAATTCATATCAAAAAGTATCTTGAGGAGTTCTATGGAAAGAATCCGCTACAGAATCCGGATTATCCTAAGATTATAAATGAGAAGCATTATAAACGAATTCTTGGTTTAATTGAAGCTGAAACAATTCTTGCTGGCGGGCAAGGAAATAAGAATGGAAAGATTGCCCCAACAATCCTTGACAATATAACGTTGGATTCCAAAGTAATGCAGGAAGAAATCTTCGGACCAATCTTACCTCTGCTTACCTATGAGAATATCAATGAAGTTATTCGTTATATAAACAGCAATCCAAAGCCACTGGCACTCTATTTATTTACTACAAACAGACGATTAGAACAACATTTGTTAAGAAATGTTTCTTTTGGTGGCGGGTGCATTAATGATACCATTATTCATCTGGCAACTTCTCATATGGGTTTTGGAGGAGTTGGGCAGAGTGGTATGGGAAGCTATCACGGCAAACACAGCTTTGATACGTTTAGCCATAAGAAAAGTATTGTAAAAAAGGCGAATTGCATTGATTTACCAATGCGCTACTTGCCTTATACCAAAGGCAAAGAAAAATTAGTCCGAATGTTTTTAAAATAAAACAAGAGATATAAAGGAGATACTATGAATTTTATACATGAACACAATCGCATCTATCTGGAAGATAATAATGGGAAAGTCATAGCAGAAGTTACATTTCCATCGGTTAGGGTGGATGTAGTTAATATTAATCATACTTTTGTGGATGGTTCTTTGCGTGGTCAAGGAATTGCCGGTAAACTGATGGAAGAGACAGCTGACCAATTAAGAAAAGAAGGTAAGAGGGCGGTACTAACCTGTTCCTATGCCATAGCTTGGTTTGAAAAAAACGAACAATTTAATGACCTAATTGTTGCTGAATAAAGAGCAAGAGCTGTCTATTTATTTATGGCAATTGCAATGGGAGTAAAAATGAATATACAAATATTTGGAAAATCAAAATGCTTTGATACGAAGAAAGCAGAACGTTATTTTAAGGAAAGAAATATTAAATATCAATGGATAGATTTGGGTAAGTACGGCATAAGTCAAGGGGAATATAAAAGTGTGAAAGCATCAGTAGGTGGCATGTTGCCACTGATTGATGAAAAATCAAAGGAATACGAAGATAATTATGTTAAATACTTATCGGACGATGCAGATAAAGAAGAAAAGCTTCTGGAGAATCCAAGGATGTTTAAAACTCCAATTGTTAGGAATGGAAAACAGGCTACCGTCGGTTACAAACCGGAGGTATGGAAGGATTGGGTTTAGCAGGAATGAATATAAATCTTGAATATTATAAAATATTCTATTACGTTACCAAGTATGGCAGTTTTACCGGAGCCGCAGAAGAATTATGTATTTCACAGCCTGCAGTGAGTCAGGGAATCAAATTATTAGAAACCAGCTTGGGAAGTAATCTTTTTGTCCGAACTCAAAAAGGAGTCAAGCTTACACCAGAAGGAGAAGTGCTTTATTCTTATATTGAACGAGGGTATGAGAGCATCTTATTGGGAGAGTCCAAGTTTAAAAAAATGATTGATTTGGAACATGGTGAAATACATATTGGTGCCAGTGATATGACACTTCAATTTTATCTGCTGTCTTATCTTGAATCATTTCATGAGAAATACCCAAAAATTAAAGTCACAGTCACAAATGCTCCCACACCGGATACACTGGAATACCTGTATGATGGTAAGATTGACTTTGGAGTGGTGAGTGCACCTTTTCAAACAAAACCTGGAATACATATATGGGAAGTCCAAGAGATTGAAGATGTATTTGTAGCTGGCAGCAGGTTTGAATCATTAAGAAATGTGGAGCTGGATTATTCCAAATTGGAGAAACTACCTATCATATGTTTGGAAAGAAACACCAGCACCAGAGCTTATATTGACGGATATCTGAAGTCAAATGGAGTTGTGCTGGAGCCAGAATTTGAATTGGCAACCAGTGATATTATCGTACAATTTACCTTGCGTAATCTAGGAATCGGTTCGGTTGTCCGCAATTTCGCTGAGAAGTATTTGGAAAGTGGTGAATTGTTTGAAATAAAATTCCGAAAACAGATACCAAAGCGGAAGCTATGCATTATTACGAGTGATAAGAACCCCATATCAACGGCAGCGGTGGAGTTGCTTCATATGTTGCAAGGATAAAATAATAAGTATCGAAAGAATAAGCCTGTAAATGATGAAGATAAGATAATCATAGGTATCATAAGGAGAATGAACATGGCGGTAATTAAAATAAAATACTTTAGTAATCAAATTGAAAAATTAAGATATATTGAAGGGAAATCAGATTGGATAGATTTAAGGGCAGCAGAGAACATTGAACTTAAGAAGGGGGAATTTAAATTAATTCCTCTTGGAGTTGGTATGAAACTACCAAGCGGCTACGAGGCACATGTAGTACCCAGAAGCAGTACTTATAAAAACTTTGGTATTATCCAGACCAATTCCATGGGTGTGATAGACGAATCTTACTGTGGTGACCAGGATCAGTGGTTTTTCCCCGCGTTTGCGTTAAGAGATACCGTAATTCAAGTGAATGATCGGATCTGTCAATTCAGGATTATAGAAAAACAGCCATTGGTTGAATTTGATGAAGTGGATGTATTGAATGATCCCAGTAGAGGTGGTCATGGAAGTACAGGCAAACAATAAAAGATTCTATACGATAAGCGAAGGCATGGAAAGGCATGAACATGAAAATTGGTTTTTTTGATTCTGGGATTGGTGGTCTTACAGTATTATATGATACGATAAAGATTCTTCCGAAAGAAGATTATATCTATTATGCAGATACAGTAAATGTTCCCTATGGGCCAAAATCGAAGGACGAAGTGAAACAATATATTTTAGATGTAGTCGGATTTTTAGCAAGACAACAGGTAAAAGCTATTGTCATTGCCTGTAATACAGCTACCAGTGTAGCTATAGAGGATATACGAGAGAGGTATACTATCCCTATTATTGGAATGGAACCAGCAGTAAAACCAGCTGTAAAAAACTATAGGAATACAGATAAAAGGGTATTGGTAACTGCAACAGCACTTACTTTGAAAGAGGAAAAACTACAAAATCTGATAAGCAGATTAGATAATGATCATGTCGTTGATTTACTGCCGCTTCCAGGTTTAGTACAATATTCTGAAAACATGGAATTTCGTGAACAGGTAGTGATACCTTATCTTGAAGAACAATTATCACAGTATGATGTAAGCTGCTATGAAACTGTGGTTTTAGGGTGTACCCATTTTTCATATTATAAAGATTTATTTCATAAACTGTTTCCCACTTCAACCAATATTATTGATGGTAATATTGGCACCGCGAATAATTTGAAAAGAACGTTAGAAACTAGGAATATGTTAAATGAAGGTGATGGTGATATTACCTTCTATAATTCCGGTGTTAAAGTTAGTAATACGGAAGTATGCAGATATAACAATTTATTTAAAAGATTAGAAGAGATACAAAGGAACCTTTCTTTCGTAGTGTCGTCAAATACATAGAGGCAAATAACTAGTTTTATGTATGGAAAGGCAGGTGCTATGATGAAAAAAGTTATCATATTAATCGTCTTACTGATTATGAATATGGGATGTAGTAAGAAGAAGGAAGTTCTTGATGCAAAGGATAATCCGGATTCGGTTTCTTTTCATGCCATCGTGGTTTCCCAAAAGGAAAAGAGCCTAATGGTAGTAGCGAATGATGAAGATAAGGGATTTGGGCGATTTGAACCAATTCAGGTAGGATATGCATCCGATGATTTAAATGTAACTATGGGCGATCTTATAGAGATAGAATTTGATGGGACTATTCTAGAATCGTATCCGTGTCAGATTGGCGCAGATAAAATTACAGTAGTAAAAAAGGCAGAAGGTAAATGGCCAGCAAGCAGAGAGATACCGGAAAACTACCCAATTGACGAAGCAGTCAGAGACCACTGCTTCGTTGTGGCATTTGATAAGACGGAATCGGAAGACCTCTTACTTAGATTCTTAGACCATTCACAGAATGGGATTGTCAGTTACCTACGTAAAGTTTCTTATACCATAGAAGGCGATCCTGTCATTACAGACTTTCTATTTGATGGTACGAAATATTACATTTTTGAAGATGTTACCCGTGATAAATTTGGTTCTGGAGAACTTTATAAGTATGAATATCAATACATCAACACATACGAAACGAATACTCGGAAAGAAATTTATTTTGCCAATAGAAATGATATCAGCAATACAGAATATGAGAATAGCAAAAATGGCAATAATGCAAATGATTTTATAGATACCTATCCGTTATATAATAAAATAATTATAGAATAAATCCTATAATTGCATAAGTACAGGTTATGGAAACCATAATAAACATTGATTTTATTTATGAAGCAATCTAAAGTATAATGAAGAAGTAATAAGGCATTGTAACATGTTTCGTTACAATGCCATTTTATTTGCGTGAAGCATGTTCTATTAAGTTAGAATATTTTTAAGTAAATAGAAAATACTTTGTAGGAATCATCAATTATAGTATGTATTGAATTGAATAGGAGGAATTGGATATGGTTAGAGCTATTGTTGGAGCAAACTGGGGCGATGAAGGAAAAGGTAAGATTACCGATATGTTAGGCCAAGATTCTGATATTATCGTAAGATTCCAGGGTGGAAGCAATGCAGGTCATACCATCATTAATGACTATGGCAAATTTGCACTTCATTTATTACCTTCCGGTGTTTTTTATAATCACACCACAAGTGTAATTGGTAATGGTGTGGCCCTAAATATTCCGTACTTATTGAAAGAGATAAATTCTATTGTTGATAAAGGTGTACCAATGCCAAAAATCTTAGTTTCTGATAGAGCACAAATTATGATGCCATATCACATCCTTTTTGATCAATATGAAGAGGAAAGATTAGGTGGGAAATCCTTTGGTTCTACGAAATCAGGGATTGCACCTTTCTATTCAGACAAATATGCTAAGATTGGATTCCAGGTATCCGAACTTTTTGATAAAGAAGTTTTAAGAGAAAAAATAAATAGAGTATGTGAGATGAAGAATGTAATATTGGAGCATTTGTATCATAAGCCAGCACTCAATCCTGAAGAAATCTTACAAACCTTACTAGATTACAAAGAGATGGTTGAACCATATGTTTGTGACGTATCTCTTTTCCTTCACGATGCAATAAAAGCAGGTAAAAACATCCTATTAGAAGGTCAATTAGGAGCACTCAAAGATCCGGACTTTGGAATCTATCCTATGGTTACTTCTTCTTCTACCTTGGCATCTTATGGTGCAATCGGAGCAGGTATCCCGGCTTATGAGATTAAGAATATTATAGCTGTTGCAAAGGCTTATTCCAGTGCAGTAGGAGCAGGTGAATTTACCAGTGAAATCTTTGGAGAAGAAGCGGATGAATTAAGAAGACGTGGCGGTGACGGCGGTGAATATGGTGCAACAACCGGAAGACCAAGACGTATGGGATGGTTTGATGCAGTTGCTACACGTTATGGTTGTAGAATGCAAGGTGCAACCGAGGTAGCATTAACCGTTTTGGATGTATTGGGTTATCTGGATGAACTTAAAATCTGTGTCGGATATGAAATTGATGGCCTTGTTACCAAAGATTTTCCGACTACAGTTAAATTAGCAAAAGCGAAAGCAGTGTATGAAGTGTTACCAGGATGGAAACAGGAGATTCGTGGAATTAAGAATTACGGTGACCTACCAGAAAATTGTCGCAAGTACGTTGAGTTTATTGAGAAAGAAATCGGAATACAAGTTACAATGATATCCAATGGACCGGGCAGAGATGAGATAATTAAAAGATAAAGAATAAAAGACTAGAAGATCTAGCTAGTATGGGATTGCTTGAATATTTAGGCAATCCCTTTTTTGCTTTATAAGAAATACCTTGCTAAGCTGACGTAAGAATGATACTATCGTCACAACTAAAAGATGGTTGAACTTTACAATTTTTTGCATTACAATAAAACTATAATGTAATAGTTAAAGGGAGGGTTTGTAGTGAAACAAAAAAAGGGGAGAATAAAAATAATTTTCTGTTTAATCTGTTCACTTATATTATTATCGGGTTGTGTAAGCAAAGCAACCTATTCAGATTTAGAAAACCAACATAAAGAATTACAATCAAGAAATGCGGAATTAATAACAGAAAACGAGTCATTATCAGCTGAAATTGCAGCATTAACTACTGATAATGAAACATTAAAAGCTGAGTTAGATGAATTAAAAAATGGTGCATCTAATCGTCTGTATAATATTAAGCAATTATTTGAAAGTAAGGACTATGAGAAAACAATCGAATTGGCAAATGAATTGCATAAAAATTTCAATGGAAGTCCCGAAGATATAGAGGGGCAAGAACTCATGTCTAAAGCCCAAGAAGCTATTGATAAAGAAAAGCAGGAAAAAGAAGAGACAGAACAAAAAGCTAAAGAAGAAGCGGAGAAAAGTTCAAAAGAAAAAGCTAGAGCAATAATACATATTACAAAACTTAAAAAGAGTAAACCTAACTCTGCGGGTGGAGTAGACCTTTTTATTGGTTTCAAAAACAAGTCTGATAAAGTAATTAAATATGTATATTTTTCTGTAATTCCTTATAATGCAGTAGGAGATGTAGTGTCGTGTGAAATAAGAAGAGATAGTATATTTAAAGCACAGGTTACAGGACCATATGAAAAAGGGGAAGGATTGAACGGGGACTATGATGGCTACTGGGATTGTGCTTGGTATAGTTATGATATAGAACGCATAGAACTTTCTGAAATAACAATTGAATATATGGATGGGTCATTTGTAGCCTTAACAGGCGATGATCTGGAATATGTACAATACTAACAGAAGGTTGTTAAATGGATATAATTTAGACAGCAAGCATGAGGGAAAACTTCTCTGCTATGCTGTCTATTTACATTTTCCCCTAATAAATTACATTGCATATTTTTTTGATATGTGCTAGAATACATCCTTGTGTAAGTTCACACCCTATAACTTTTGAAAAGAGGAAGTTATTATCAAAGCATTAATACGTAAGCGCCATCTTGGCGATTATTTAACAAATACAAATATTTTAGTTATGACAGCAGGGGCTATCTTTTTACCCTATATATTGGCAGGCATTGTACTAATTTTCTTGGCATTATATGTTACCTTTAGCAAACGTACCCGCAAATTACTTTTCATACATAAAGACCATAAAATACTAGTATTATTCTTTGCGTATAGCTTAATTATTCCTTGTATATATGGAAATTGGCTTGGTGTAATTGTGGGCGTGGCCGTAATACTTGCCGGTATGTTAGCTTTGTTTTTGCAAAGTATTATGACCAGCATATTATATGAAAAAACATTAAGATTAATCTGCATCTTAAGCATTGCTGTAACGAGCTGTGCCCTTATAGAGAAAATTGTAATTCAAATTACTGGGCAAAGTTATAATACGCAGAGGATAGCATCTATCTTTCTACATCCGAATTACTTTGGCTCAATTGTAGCGATGGTAATCATCATCTGTGCCTACAAGGTACTTACCCTCCAGGGACCGAAAGTGCTGTATTATATTATTGCAGCATTGAATGTTATCAGCTTATATCTATGTGAGAGTATGTTTGCGTGGGTAGAGGTTTTTCTTGGAATAGCAGTCTTGTTGGTCGTTTTAAAAAAGCATTGGCTATTATCTGCATGGCTCATTGTAGCGACCTTTGCTTGTTTTATTATGTTTGGCTTGGAGATAAATATTATACCACGTCTATCCGACGCTGAAGTCACCTTGCGGATTCGCCTTAAAATTTGGAATACAGCACTTAAGCAAATAAAGAGCGAACCATTTTTCGGGCATGGTTTTATGTCCTTTCTTTTTCTGAAGCAAAGCTATTATCAGAAGAAAGTTATTCCACACTCCCATAGTATGATACTTGAAACGATAGAGAATTTCGGCATTGTAGGAACCATTTTATTGTTAAGATATACATTTTCATATTATAAATCTGTAGTTACCGTATGCTTTAAAGAAAAAAAGACAAAAGTTACGTCTTTAATCCTAGCAGTCAGCATAGCAACCTTTGCGCATGGAATTACGGATGTCACCTTGATGTGGATACAGACATTACCGCTTTTCCTGATTATACTTTCCGGGTACGGAGTCTATGAAAAAGTAGAACAATGATTGGGGGCATATGACACCCCAATCATTATTTATTTCAATTTATCAAGAAGCAAGTTTAATAATTCTGTATTTTTCTCAGGTGTCATAAAACAAAAGCGAACAAACTTTTGATCCAAAAATGGGAAGGTGGAACAATCACGAATCATAAAGCCTTTACGGATTGCTGCATCAAACAGTTCTGACGATGTGATATCTTCTTTTAGAATTTTAATAAGTACAAAATTAGCTGTAGGGGGGTAAACTTTAATGTTTCGGCAGGTACTTAACCTTTGGCAGACCCTCTCTCGTTCTTCTTTTATCAGATTTCTGGTTTTCTCAATATAATCGTTATCCGAAAACATAATTTCGCCTGCAATCGCTGCGAGTGTATTAATTGTCCAGGGATTCTTTCTTTTGTTTATCTCCTTTAATAAATCCATATTACCGCAGATTGCATACCCTAACCGCAAACCGGGTGCTGCAAAGAACTTTGATATACCACGAAGGATTATGAGATTATTATAAAAACCTGTGAGTGAAACAGCGGTGATCCGTTTTATATCTTCTGCAAATTCTACATAAGTTTCATCCACCATACACAAAATATCCCTTTGTTTACAGATATCAAGTATTTTACGCATATCTGAATTGGATATGGCTGAAGAGGTTGGATTATTCGGATTACAGATTACCAGTAAATCAAATTCTGCTGATAATTCGGTTTTCAATGATTCAATATCCAATTGAAAATCAGCAGCCTCATCCAAACGGTAATAGTGTGAACTTCCGCCGCCCAGAGATATTTCACGCTCATATTCAGAGTAGGTCGGTCCAAGGATGAAGGCTTTTTTTGGGCGGGTCAGTTGTATAAACAAGGAGATTAATTCTGTTGACCCGTTACCCACAACAATGTGTTCCATGTCAGTATGAACATAAGAAGCGATGCATTTTCTAAGGGAAGTATAGTCTCTATCCGGGTATCCGGTAATGGCATCAATTCTTTCTGAAAGACCTTTTCGAAGTTTTGGGGAGATTCCTAGAGGATTTACGTTGGCGGAAAAGCTGGTGATATCCTCCTTTTTTATACCGTAAACTAACTCGATTTTCTCGAGGTCACTTCCGTGAAAATGTTCTTGTGGTGTTATCATGGGATGGTATCCTTTCTATCATTGTTAGCAGCAATCACAATTGCAATTGCTGCTATATTGGAAACAGACTATCACTTTCTATTGCTTAATCATGTCGATTAGTGTTATAATTATTATAATTGAATCGTTATAAAATGCAATAGATGGTATCAAAAAATAGAGCTTGAGGTGAAACCGTTGAAAGAGAAAGTTGAACGCTTAGCTAAGGGTATATTTGAATACGAGACTCCCAATATCATAGTATCCGATAATGAGCTTCTACTTACGGTAGAGGCGGGGAAAGTCTTTTCTGGTAGTTTTACCATTAAAAATACTAAGAATACATCAATCAAAGGAGTACTATATTCCTCAAACAGATTACTTGAATTAGCAGAGAATAATTTTACCGAGAAAGAGAATGAGATTCACTATATCTTTCATGCAGAGCATATGAAAGCTGGTGAGACAACGAAGGGGGAAATCTGCATAATCAGTGATTGTGGAGAAATTCAGCTCCCTTTTATTATTAATACAGAAGTTTCATATTTTAATTCTACTTTAGGCAAAATCAAAGATTTATATAACTTTGCAAATTTAGCTAAATCTGACTGGGTGGAAGCATTAAAATTATTTAAATCTGAAGATTTCAAACATCTGATCGTACATTATGAAACAAAATACTGTGTACTATATGAGACTCTTTTAAAAAGTCGAACAAGCAGCCAAGCACTGGAAGAATTTCTGATTGCCATACATAAAAAACTCCGTATTAATATATCTATAAATAAGATAAATGTAGATTATCCTTCCGTGAAGGAAAGCTTTTTGGACAAGCTTCTCTTAACGAAGGATAATTGGGGTTATACTGAAATACGTGTCAGTACCGACGCGCCTTTTATTGATTTAGAACATAAAATAATCTGGTCTGATAATTTTGTGGGTAATACATACTCCCTTTCCTATGTGTTAAATACTGACAAAATGCGTTCTGGAAACAATTATGGTAAAATATATATAAAAACCACACATCAAACATTTACAGTTGATGTGATTTGCAGATACAAAAATCAGGAAGTAAGGAAAAATCCAAATAGAAGTCAACTGCGTACTTATCATAGAATGCTGATGCAGAATTATCTGGATTTTCGCTGTAACCGGATTCCGATAACTCAATATGTGTCAGACTCTTCTGCGATTCTTGACAGTATTAGTTCTTTCGATGTGAAGAATTTGGATAGGTATCATTTACTTCGCACCCATTTATTGATCATTTCCGGAAAGGATAGTCTAGCAGAGCAATCACTTGCAGATATGAGTACTAGAACAGAGACTTTACGTAGCTTGGATGTAATTAATTATTGTGGGTATCTATACTTATTGGCTTTGTTACATAAAGAGGAAGATTCTATTCAAAATGCATTGGTAGCAATACGTGAATTTTATAATAGAGGATACTCTGATTGGAGACTGTTGTGGTTTTTGCTTTATATAGATACTCGATATGATCGAAATCGGGCATTGAAGTTAGAAGAAATGAAAAAACAGTTTTCCCAAGGATGTCACAGTCCGGTATTATATTTTGAGGCGGCAGCTGTTTTTAATGAAGAACCCTCCCTACTTCATGAGCTGGGCGAATTTGAATTGCAGGTTGTCCATTGGGCAGCAAGAAGTGACTATCTAGCAAAAGATGCTGCACTTCAGGTTACCTATTTAGCTAGTAAGAGTAAAGATTTTAACAGCCTCTTATACAATTGTCTGTCATTTTTATATAACAAATACAAATTAACGGATACATTAACAGCCATCTGCATTTTATTAATTAAGGGACATCAACGGAGTAACAAGTACTTCTCCTGGTTTCAGCTTGGAGTAGAAGAACAGTTAAGAATTACGGAGCTTCATGAGTATTACATGTATTCTTCCGATGAAAAGCCAGATCTTGTGTTACCACAACCGATACTGTTGTATTTTAATTACAACAGCAACTTGAGTGACCGTAAAAAAGCGTATCTTTATTCCTATATTATTAAAAACAAAGATACAAATCCCAATGTATATCAAACGTATTATAAAACAATGGTTCAATTTGCCATAAAACAGATATGTGCACACAATATTAGTAGCAACTTAGCCGTTTTGTATGAAGAAATTATTGCACAAGAAGGTCTAAATACAGAAATAGCACGGGAACTTCCCTATATCATGTTTCGATATGACATTGCCTGTAATAATCCCAATATGAAAGGGGTCATTGTAGTTCACAAAGGAATCAGTGATGAAGTGTATACTCCCTTTGTAAATGATATCGCCCAAGTGGATATTTATACAGAGAATGCAGAGCTGTTGTTAGTTGATGAATACGAAAATCGTTATGCCGCTACAGTAGAATATACTCTGAATAAACTTATGCATTGGGAAGACTATATTAATTCTTGTTTTGATTTAGGGGCAAATCATCCATTTCTTATTTTAAACCTTTCAGAAAAAGTTCAGAATTACCAGAAGTTTGACGATAAATCTGTTGAGGTAAGAAAAAATGTCTTGCTGATTCCCGGTTTGTCAGCAGATTATTATAATAGAAATATTCAAGATTTAATATTCTATTATTATGATAATTTTCAGGGAGAACTTTTAGAAGCGTATTTGTTGCAAATCAATCTACAGGAATTAGCGAAAACAGATAGGAATAAAGTAATTGAGCTTTTTATCATTAGAAATTTGTATGATAAGGCGTTAACTTCATTGGATGAATACGGTTTTGACGGAATAGCAATAAATCGTCTGATAAAATTATGTACAAACCTGCTGCACCATGATTATGAGGAAGATAAACGAAATGAAATTTTAGTTAACTTAAGTCATTATATATTTAAAGCTGGAAAATACAACGAGGCAATTCTGGAGTATTTGGCTAAGTTTTTTTATGGTACAACAAGAGAAATGTTTGAATTGTGGCAGGCTGCAAAAGCTTTTGAAATTGAGATAGTTAACTTGGAAGAGAGACTTTTGGGGCAGATGCTTTTTGCTGAAAGTTATTTGGTGGATGCTTTATCTATATTCCTAAATTATTATAAGCGGGGTTGTAACCATAAGTTAATACGGGCATTTTTATCTTATAACGCATATAAATATCTGGTAAAAGACAGGATTATTCAACCAGAACTGTTTGGCATCATGAAAAGAGAAGTAATGTATGAAGAAAATGATGTCTGCACACTTGCACTGCTAAAAGAATTCTCGAAACAGGAACTTATGACGGAGGCAGAAATCGAATTGGTTGATTTTTATATACATAAGTTTGTAAAGAAAGGTATTGTTTTGCCGTTTTTTAAGGACTTCCAAAACAAGCTGTCGATTCCTCCAAAGCTACAGGACAAGTTCTTTGTAGAATATAAGACAAACCCATCCCATAAAGTAAGCATCCATTACCGAATGGATGGCAAGAGCGATGAGGATGAGTTTATCTGTGAAGAAATGCAAGATGGATATTGTGGCATATATATGAAAGAATTCCTTTTGTTTTATAATGAAAGTGTTCAGTATTACATTACTGAAGAAGATGAAGAAGGGAAGGTTACTGTTACTGAAAGTGTGAGCATACAAATTAGCCACAATCTATCTTTAGATGAAGATACGAGATATAATCGTATAAACTATATGCTTACAGCAATGGATATGCAGGATGAAAAGTCCTTAATGGACAGTATCTGTAATTTTGCCAAAACCGAATATGCGATATCAAAGGCATTTCATCCCTTATAGAAACAGATACGTATGGGAAAGGAGTGAGTAACATAAGTGAGCAAAGAAACCTAATTGTTGGCTTGGACCTGTGTAATGATTTTACTCAGATTAGCTGTTTTAATAATAAAACCTTTGAACCGGATTCCATTAGTATGTATCCGAATCAAGAAAGATATTTCATACCTACTGTATTGGGAATTAGATCGGATACAAAGGATTGGATATATGGGGAAGATGCTTTCAATTATAATAATCTACAAAAGGGTGTGTTGATAGAAGATTTGTTGGTTAAGGTAGAAAAGGACCTTGATACAGAAATCTTTGGCGTACAGTTTAAACCCGTTACATTGTTAGAGAAATATTTGCGTAAATGTTTACAGCTCTTGAAGATTTATCATCCTACAAATAGTATAAAAAAAATTGTTATTACCTTAAAAAATAGTAACGATATAATTGCAAGTGCAGTATATCAAGCACTGGACAACCTTGGTGTTGGTAAAGATCGTGCTTATGTTCAAAGCCATTTGCAAAGTTATCAGTATTTTGCACTTAGTCAGTCAAAAGAACTGTGGATGAATGATATAGGTTTATTTAAATTTGATGAGTCTGGATTATATTATTATCAAATCACCATAAATAGGAAATCTCAACCTTACATTGTTGGCATGATTGAGAAAGATTTCTCCGAAACATTAAGCTATGATATGATTGAGGAATTAAAAGACAGTGAGAATCTGGAGTACATTTTTGAAACGATAGCCAACACCGTATTATTTAAACAGATTGTTCCTACGATATATATCACAGGGAAAGGTTTTGAAGGAAGTTGGTCAGATAATGTTTTAAAAGAACTATGTGTGGGAAGACGAGTATTTAAAGGACAAAACCTATTTACCAAAGGGGCATGTTATGCTGCAAAAGAATTCACTGGTGAGGATTCTAAATTTGACGACTACCTTTTCTTGAGTTGCGATATGATTATGAGCACTTTCTTTATACAAGCTTATTACGATGCAAAGATCTCTGATGTTATACTTGCTAAGGCAGGTACGCCATGGTATCAGATTGATGAGAAATTGGATATCATTCTTGATGATGAACAAAACATCACAATACATGTGCAAGATGTTGTAAAACGGGAGACGGTACTTTACAGTTTAGAATTAACTGGACTTCCAAAGCGACCTAACAAGCTAACCAGAATTGGTATAAGAATTCGATTTGTAAATAAAGAGACAGCAATTGTAACAGCAAAGGATAAAGGTTTTGGCGATTTTTATCCGTCGACAGACCGTATCTGGGAGAAAGAAATAAAGATATCATAAGTGTAACATGTTTAAAGGATGCAAGGAAGGAGAACACCCTATGGGAAAGCTGATTATATGTAGTGGCAAACAAGCGTCTAGGCCATATTATATTAAATTAACGAATACAGAGATTTATTCCATAGAAGAATTGTGTTATTTTTTATATCATAACATTGATATGATTGATGAAAAATTCTTTCAGACTTCCTTAGTTACCTGGATATCAGAAAACCTTGATTTAACCGAAAGAGCTGATAAGCTGTTAGAGTTAATAAATGCAGATGCCGGATTAAAGGATCTAGTGGTGTGTATTTTATGCAGTGCAGACTATTATACCGAACCAGAAATTAAACAGCTGCTTCGTGAGATGGATGAAGCAGCTATGTTGACTCCGTTGGAATTAAAGAAAAAGAAAGCAGATAATTATTTAAGGTACAGGCAATTTACAGAAGCTGCAACCGAATATGAAACTTTATTGAATGGAAAAGAAGCAGTAAATTTATCTAATGAGGAATATGGTAATCTCCTTCACAATCTTGCTGTAGTGCAGCTCAATACCGTGGGGGTATCTGTTGCAACAGAGAACTTTAAACAGGCATACGAAAGAAATCATAATCCAGAATCTTTAAAGCAATACTTATATGCACTCATAATTAGTAAGCAGGATGAAAAGTTTATAGAGGAAGCTACGTCCTACGGTGTGAATAAAGAATCACAAATACAGCTTCAAATGGATATGGATTTTATAAATCGGGAGGCGGAAACCTCAGATGCCTATAAAGAAATAAATGAGTTGCTGGAGTGTAAGCAGGCTGGCAAAATCAATCAGTACTACCAGATGGCTGATGATTTAATTAGAAAATGGAAACAAAAGTTTCGTCGTGAAAATATGTGACGATAATACGAACCTGTAAGCAGATAGTAGCATAAGAAAACAGTGAGGATTACAATATGGGATTCCTAAAAAAACTCTTTTCTGGAGTAAAAAATAGTGATAAAAAAGAAAATAGTAGCAAAAAAGAAAATGTGAACTCGACTGATGCATTATATGTAGGAAAAGAGGAAAAACAGATCAATTATGATATTACCCAAGATAGTTCAAGTTTTCTGACTGACCACTGCGAATTGATTATAGAGAACGCAAGGCAGTTAGAAGAATTGAAGGTTGAGTATCAAGCGGTAACGTCCTATCTTACAGATATGCAGAAAGTGGATCGTATTCCACCGGAGGAAAGGGAAGAACTGGATAATGTAGCAAGACAAATCATTACGCTTACCAGAGAGCGGGCTAAATATCAAAACGCTACGAAAAACATAACGGATATCCAATTCAAGCATATTGCCCGTTATGAAGATGTGATTACATCTGAATTACAAAAAATGGAGAACAATGAGACCTATAATGCCACCATAAAAAATGATATGAGATATCTTGAGGGTGAAAAAGGTTCCTTGCATTTCCAAAGGGAAGAAACGATTCAAAACCAGAATTATTTAAGAAAAATTGCAATCGGAGCCTGTGTGTTAGTATCACTATTATTTCTATTGTTTTTGATTGTTGACTCTGCATTTGATACGAATACGCAGATACCATTTATCATGACTATACTTATGGGATTGGTTTCTGCTGTCTATATTTTTATGAATGCTGGAAGCAATAAAAGAGACATTAAAATTATAGAAAGTAAATTAAACCGTGCGATATATCTTCTGAATAAGGTAAAGATAAAATTAATTAATAATACTAACGAATTAGAATATTCCTATCAAAAATATATGGTAAACAGTTCTGCGGAATTAAATTATCTTTGGGAGCAATATCAGAAAGCGAAAGAAGAAGAAAAACATTATCAGAAGAATTCAGACGAATTGGAATACTATAACAAAGAACTGATTCGGACATTAAGGAGTTATAAGATAGTTGATGCAGATATCTGGATTTATCAGGCAATTGCAATTATTGATAATAATGAAATGGTTGAAGTTCGTCATCGTCTAAATGTCAGAAGACAAAAACTCAGAGAACGCATTGATTATAATAATTCCATGAAAGAACGTAGTATCGATGCTATCCGTAAGTATATTGAGAAAAGTCCGGAAAGCAAAGGCGAGGTAATTGAGATAATCCGTAGATTTGGAATTGAATTATAATTGATAGATTAGAGTGTCAAAAGCCTAATTAAATTTATTGAATGAATAGTGCTGTATATATATTCATTTTGTCTGCCTTACCCTCCTTCGGCATGTCCTTTGTAGAGCCTCAAAGATATGAAAAGCATCGCAGCTGCGCTACTTTTCATTGAGTCTCTAGTCGGACATAAACGCCTAGTCGGCCGGTCGACGACAAAACGAATATATATACATCGCTATTCATAATTTTAGTTATTTGAGGCTTTTGACACCCTGATCCTTATAAGATTGGTAAAATAGGGTTAGAATTTGGATTTGGAGGGATAAAAATGTTATTTGGTGCATTAGAAGCCGGAGGAACTAAAATGGTTTGTGCGATTGGGGATGAAAGTGGTAGAATATTAGAGCAAGTCAGTATTCCTACAAGAACTCCCAAAGAAACAATTCCAGATATTATAAATTATTTTAAAGATAAAGGTGTTGCGGCACTCGGAATTGGTGCATTTGGTCCAATTGATGTAATAGAGGGTTCAAAAACCTATGGATACATATTAGATACTCCTAAACTGACATGGAAAAATTTTGATTTAGTTGGTAGTATTGGAAAAGAACTTCATCTACCAATTGGTTTGGATACGGACGTCAATGGCTCATGCTTGGGAGAGGTTACATTTGGATGTGCAAAAGGGTTGGATTCTGTTATCTATATTACAATAGGAACAGGAGTTGGTGTTGGAATTTGTATAAATGGCAAATTGTTACACGGTATGTTACATCCAGAAGCGGGGCATGTGTTATTAGCGAAACATCCAAGTGATAATTATAATGGAAAGTGTCCGTATCATATAAACTGCTTTGAAGGTCTGGCAGCAGGGCCAGCGATTGAAGAAAGATGGGGGAAAAAAGCTTTTGAATTAGTAGACAGAGGTGAAGTATGGGAATTAGAAGCTTATTATATTGCACAGGCCTTGGTTAATTATATTCTGACCCTTGCTCCCAGAAAAATAATATTAGGTGGTGGTGTTATGCACCAAATGCAATTGTTTCCACTAATTCGTAGGAATGTTAAAAATTTATTGGGTGGTTACATTAATACAAAAGAAATAAATGATTTAGAACAGTATATTGTGCCTTGCAGTTTAAATGATAATCAAGGAATTATGGGATGCATAGAATTGGCAAAAAAAGCTTTAGGAACTTCATGAAAGCAATAAAATTAGCTTGACATAAATATATTCTTTGCATATCATAATATTATATAAATACAATAGGTAAAATGTAAAGATGGAGAGGATTAGATAAGTAATCTTAGCAGAGAGGATAACGCTTGGGCTGAAACGTTATCTTAAGTAAGCTTATTGAAGGTAGCTCCGGAACAGTGTTTCTGAAATTATGCTATTGCAAGAACTAAGACATAGATAGCGGCAGTAAGAAACATCGGGTGGTCCCGTTACAGGCTTAAGTGACCTGATAATTACAGAAGGTCTAGAGGTGATGAAGGAATATATTTCCGGAGTCATGAATAAAGGTGGTACCACGGTTCTTCGTCCTTTTCTGACGAGGGACTTTTTTTATTTAATAGGATTGAAGTGTCATAAGTCTTCAATAACTAGAAGTGAATAGTGATGTATATATATTTGTTTTGTCGTCGACCGGCCGACAAGGCTGCATATATCCGACTAGAGACTCAGTGAAAAGCAGAGCTGCTGCGATGCTTTTCATATGTTTGAGGCTCTACAAAGGATATGCCGCAGTGAGGAAACGGAAGCTAAAGCATCCGCGGCAGACAAAACAAATATATATACAGCGCTATTCATAGATAGTCTAAATTGGACTTATGATACCTCAATCCTAATAGGAAAAAAGGAGAAAAATTATGCAAAAAGAATTAGCTAAAAACTATGACCCACAGGACATAGAAGGTAGATTGTATGAAAAATGGCTGAACAAGAAATATTTTCATGCTAAAGTGGATAAGAATAAAAAACCGTTTACAATTGTAATCCCCCCTCCTAATATTACAGGACAGCTACACATGGGACATGCTTTAGATAATACCATACAGGACATCTTAATCCGATTTAAAAGAATGCAGGGTTATAATGCATTATGGCAGCCAGGTACTGATCATGCAAGTATTGCAACGGAAGTTAAGATAATTGAGCAGTTAAAAAAAGAAGGTATTGATAAAGCCGATTTAGGGAGAGAAGGTTTCTTAAAAAGAGCTTGGGAATGGAAAGAAGAATATGGCGGGAGAATCATCGGACAGTTAAAGAGATTAGGTTCTTCCTGTGATTGGGACAGAGAGCGGTTTACCATGGATGAAGGCTGTTCCAAGGCAGTTCAGGAGGTTTTTGTTAAGCTTTATGAAAAGGGCTATATTTATAAGGGCTCAAGAATCATTAACTGGTGCCCTATCTGTAAGACCAGTATTTCCGATGCAGAAGTAGAACATGAAGAACAAGCAGGTCATTTCTGGCATATAAAGTATCCAATTGTAGGAAGTAATGAGTTTGTTGAGATTGCAACTACAAGGCCGGAGACTATGCTTGGCGATACTGCAGTTGCAGTTCATCCAGAAGATGAAAGATATCAGCATCTCATAGGCAAGATGGTATTGCTTCCGCTCGTTAATAAAGAGATTCCGGTTGTAGCTGACAGTTATGTGGATAAAGAGTTTGGAACCGGTGTTGTTAAGATAACACCGGCACATGATCCTAACGATTTTGAAGTAGGAAAGCGTCATAATTTACCTGAGATTAATGTAATGAACGATGATGCTACAATAAATCAAAATGGCGGTAAATATGCAGGATTGGACCGTTACGAAGCCAGAAAGCGAATGGTAAAAGAATTAGATGATTTAGGCTTATTGGTTAAAGTTGAAGATCATAATCATAATGTTGGTACCCATGACAGATGTAAAACAACGGTGGAACCATTAATCAAACAGCAGTGGTTTGTTAAGATGGAAGAAATGGCAAAACCTGCAATAGAAGCATTACAAAATGGAGAACTAAAACTGGTGCCTGAGCGCATGGACAAAATTTATATGAACTGGATGAACAATATCCGTGACTGGTGCATCTCCAGGCAGTTATGGTGGGGGCATAGAATTCCAGCTTACTATTGTAATACATGTGGAGAAGTAGTGGTTGCGAAAGAAGTGCCAAAAATCTGCCCAAAATGCGGGGATACTCATTTCATTCAAGATGAGGATACGTTAGATACCTGGTTTAGCTCTGCATTATGGCCATTTTCAACTTTAGGTTGGCCGGATAAAACGGAAGACTTAGATTATTTTTATCCTACCAATGTTTTGGTAACTGGTTATGATATCATTTTCTTCTGGGTTATACGAATGGTGTTTTCGGGGATTGAACAAACTGGTAAACTGCCGTTCCATACGGTTATTTTCCATGGTTTAGTTCGCGATTCTCAAGGTCGCAAGATGAGTAAATCATTAGGAAACGGTATCGATCCGTTGGAGATTATAGACCAATATGGTGCGGATGCCTTAAGACTCACTCTCATCACAGGGAATGCGCCTGGTAATGATATGCGTTTTTACAATGAGAGAGTTGAGGCCAGCAGGAACTTTGCTAACAAAGTATGGAATGCCTCCAGATTTATCATGATGAATCTTGAAAAAGCCGAGACTGGTGATTCTATAAATCCTAAGACATTAACAGACGCTGATAAATGGATCTTATCCAAGGCAAATACCTTAGTGAAAGAAGTAACCGATAACATGGAGCATTATGAACTGGGTATCGCGGTTCAGAAAATATACGATTTTATTTGGGAAGAATTCTGTGACTGGTATATTGAAATGGTGAAACCTAGACTGTATAGCGATACAGATGAAACCAAGGCAGGTGCCATGTGGACATTAAAGAATGTTTTAACTACTTCTCTAAAACTTCTTCATCCTTATATGCCATTCCTAACTGAAGAAATTTATTGTACTTTAAAAGAAATGGAAGGAAAAAAATCAGATGAAGAATCCATTATGATTTCTTTATGGCCTTCCTATGATGCCCAAATGGCCTATGGAGAACAAGAAGCGGCAGTAGAGATCATCAAGGCAGCTGTAAAAGGAATCCGTAATGTCCGCACAGATATGAATGTTCCGCCAAGCAGAAAAGCAACTGTTATTATAGTATCTGAAAATGCAAAATTGCGTGATATTTTTGATAATAGCAAAATATTCTTTGCAACGCTGGGTTATGCAGCGGAGGTGTTAATTCAAAAGGATAAGACAGGCATTTCTTCGGATGCTGTTACAGCAGTAATACCGGAAGCAACCATTTATATGCCATTTGCTGATTTGGTAGATATAGAAAAAGAAATAGAACGTTTAGAGAAAGAACAGATTCGATTAGAAGGGGAATTAAACCGAGTAAAAGGTATGCTTAGCAACGAGAAGTTTGTCAGCAAGGCCCCAGAATCTAAGATAGCAGAAGAAAAGGCAAAACTAGAAAAATATGAAAACATGATGACGCAAGTGAAAGAACGATTGGAATATTTACGATAATCAGTTTTGTGTCGAAGAGCATCGAACAGTTTATGTTGCATAAAATAATCGAAATATTATAATGGAAGTGGGATAACACCTACTTCCATTATACGCATAAACATCAAATTAGCGAAATAATCTCTTGATTTTTATACTTAGAATAGTTATGATGTATTATGTAATGTGTAAATAAAGGGAAAATGCCTGATAGCAGGTAGAAAGAGGTTTGACATGATAAATTTTGATGAAGAAATAGCTAAATTTCAGCCAAGTTTAGAAGTTGAGCAAGCAGAAGACGTGATAAATAATAACGATTTGACAGATATAACAGATATTATCAAGAACATTATAAAAGATTTGAAAAATAAATAGTGCGAATGAGCAGTATTCGTACATACAAGAATAAACGGTTGGGTGGAGATGAATATGATTTGTCCAGAGTGCAGTAATGTTGTTGCAATAAAAAGAAATCGTTGCGACAGATGTGGTGAGGATCTGATAACATATAAGAAAATGTATATGTTGTCAAACAGATATTATAATGGAGGCCTCGAGAAGGCAAAGGTTAGAGATTTATCTGGTGCTGTATTGCTTTTAAATAACAGCCTAGAGATAAATAAGAGAAATACAAATGCCAGAAACCTTTTGGGACTAGTTTATTATGAGATGGGTGAGACGGTTGCAGCGCTTAGTGAATGGGTCATCAGTAAACATTTTCAAGCAAATGATAATGATGCGGATGAATATATGGAAGCATTGCAGGCAAACCCTACCAGACTGGATACTTTAAATCAAACGATTAAAAAATATAATGCTGCTTTGTTGTCAGCAAATCAAGGCAGTGATGATCTTGCTATTATTCAATTAAAGAAAGTAACCAGTTTAAATCCGCATTTTGTGAAAGCATTACAATTACTGGCTCTTTTATACATGAAGAATAATGAGCAGGATAAAGCCGTAAAGTGTTTAATCAAGGCGAGTAAAATTGACGTTTCAAATACAACAACTCTTCGCTATCTGCGTGAACTGGGTGAAATGGCATCACCAGTACGGGAAGAAAACAAGGTAGCAGGAAGAGAAACTGTCAAAAAATCATCCGAGCAAAGTCTATTCCCTCAGACCACCTATAAAGAAGATAAACCAAATGTGTGGGCTTGGGTGAATTTAATCATTGGATTGGCCATTGGAATATGTACTTTGTTCATTTTAGTGGTACCAACCATAAAAGGTAATTATGAAAATGATATTAAGAACCTGCAAGTAGAACATGATTCTGAATTAAGTAAACAGACCCAAACAATCACTTCTCTAGAAAAAGAAAAGCAGAGTCTTGAGGAACAATTGGGTAAGTTACAGGAACAGGTGGATGGATTTGAAGTAGTAACTTATGACGACACAATTTATGATACCTTGTTTAAAGTTTCCAATCTCTATATTACAGAGTTAGAGAAAGGTAAGAACAATATAGATGTTGTTAAAGTGGCAGAAGAATTGTCAAAAGTGAAAGTGGAAACATTAGAAAAGGCAGATGCCATAACATTGTATGAAACGATGAAAGAGGCCACGTTTGTAGATGCATCCAAGAAAATTTATGATGAAGGTCATAAATTGTATCAGTCAAGAAAATATGAAGAAGCGTTGGAAAAATTAAACCTAGCCTATGAACTTGACCCTGATAACGTAAGTGCGATTTATTTTATAGGTAGATCTTATCATCAGTTAAGTGATTTTGAAAAAGCTAGAACATATTATACAATACTGATAGAAAACTATCCGGACACCGGTCGTGCTGGCGAAGCAGAGAATCGTCTTGCAGAATTGAACTAGAAGTAACTGTTACGATACAAAAGAGAAAATGGTTTTGAAAGAAAGACAAATCTAATGAGGTTTCATTAGGTTGTCTTTTTTTATAGATAGAATATATCTTTTGAATTGGCAATATTTAACTTGTATAGTGAAATATGCAGAAAGAAGGCAAGATGGAAAAAAAAGAAACGAAAACAAGGAATAAAACTATTATGCAGTTAAGGGAGGGGGTGAATGCAGATTTTGAAATTCTCAATCAATGTTTAATCATTAAATTATTGGAAGAATTAGATCATCATAATGCCATTTCCATTCGTGAGCAGTCAGATAAATTAATTACTGGAAGGAATATTAAGGATATCGTGTTTGACTTTACAGGCTCGGAATTCATGGATAGTTCAGGAATTGGTGTTATTATGGGACGGTATAAGAAAATAATATTTTCTGGGGGTAAAGTTGCAGTTACTGGTGTAAATAAAAGTATAGATAGAATCTTCAGGCTTTCCGGATTATATAAAATTATTCATAAATATGAAACAATTGAAGATGCGGTAGAGAGATTCAACCAATAGTAAAATAAAGTGGGACATTATGCTATTTCGGCATTGGGGGTGTCCCAAACAGGAGGACAAGTATGGATTATACAAACGAAATGATATTGGAGATTGATAGTCAATCTAAAAATGAAAGTTTTGCAAGAATGGTAATTGCAGGGTTTGTTGCACAACTCGATCCAACCATTGAGGAAATTGCAGATATTAAAACAGCTGTATCAGAAGCGGTTACCAATGCAATCATCCATGGGTATAACAATGGAAAAGGGAAGATTAAAATATTTTGCTGTATCACTAATCGTGAAGTTTTTATTGAAGTCGAAGATACCGGCACCGGTATAGAAAACATAGAAAAGGCTATGGAGCCATTATATACTACCAGGCCGGAGTTAGAACGCTCAGGTATGGGGTTTGCATTTATGGAAGCATTTATGGATGATTTGGAGGTTATATCCAAACTTGGTGAAGGAACAACAATTAAAATGAAAAAATTGATTCATTAAGGAATTCATAAATAGGAGGGAGTGAAAAGTGGATACAATTGAACTTATTCGAAGGTCACAGCAGGGAGATAAAGAAGCAAGAGATAAAGTGATTACGGATAATATTGGATTGGTATGGAGTATAGTGCGAAGGTTTATGTGCAGAGGTCATGAACCAGAGGATTTATTTCAGATAGGAAGTATCGGATTAATGAAAGCTATCGATAAATTTGATTTATCCTATGATGTAAAATTCTCTACGTACGCTGTGCCGATGATTATGGGTGAAATAAAACGTTTTTTACGGGATGACGGTGTAATTAAGGTAAGCCGTTCCTTAAAAGAAACTGCTGGAAAAATCCGAATGACCAGGGAAAAATTGTGTGATATGTATGGTCGTGAACCAACAATAGAAGAAATTGGTAACGAATTAAACTTAGCAAAAGAAGAAATTGTGATGGCACTTGAATCTGGCGCAGAGGTTGAGTCCTTGTATAAGACAATTTATCAAGGAGATGGAAATGCCATTTACTTAATTGATAAATTAGAACAGACAAATGATAACAATGAAATTATGCTTGATAAGCTTGCATTAAAAGAGACTATAGAATCATTAGATGAAAAAGATCAGGAATTAATCAGGCTTCGATACTTTATGGATAGAACGCAGACAGATATTGCAAAAGAGTTAGGAATTTCACAGGTTCAGGTATCCAGACTTGAGAAAAAAATATTATTAAAAATGCGTGAAAGAATGATGTAAATATTGCCAGTATAGAAATAATTCAATTCCAAATAATAATAACTAGAGGTAAATATAAACATAGTTATTATGAGAAAAGCATCTGTTTATATTATAACGGATGCTTTTTTGACATTATGAAAACTATGTAAACTATGTAGAAACAATTTATGTAATAAGCAGATAGGAGTTAATCAAATGTTTCAAAAAAGGATTTATATTATTCTAGCTTTTTTGGTTGTTATAATAGCTTCTGTTATGCTTGCTTTTGCTCTGCAAAACGATACCAATGAAGGATATAGAGGTACCTTAGTAAAAAGAAGTAGAGTGGAAACAGAAGTAATTGTATATGAAAAATCATAAGATAAGGAGCTGATTACATGCAGGAAGAAAAAAGCAAGGTTACTGCACAAGATGTAATTATTGAAAATGATAAGAATAACAAAGGACAAAAATACAATAAGTATGTGAAAACTATGACACCAAAGCATAATAGTTTTTCCAATCTTTGCAAGGCATTTGTTGTGGGGGGGATTATTTGTGTAATTGGTCAAGCTTTTATGGAACTATTTAAGAGCTTCGGTGCAGATAAAGAACTATCCACTTCTTTTACCGCATTATCCTTAGTTTTATTATCAGTAATACTTACAGGGTTAAATATTTATCCTAGAATAGCCAAATTTGGCGGTGCTGGAACCGTTGTTCCCATTACTGGATTTGCGAATTCTGTAGCAGCACCTGCAGTTGAATTTAAAAAGGAAGGGCAAGTTTTTGGTATTGGGTGTAAGATTTTTACGATTGCAGGACCAGTAATTTTATATGGAATTTTGTCTTCTTGGGTACTTGGTGTAATTTATTATATTCTTATGGAGTTAGGAGTGTTGTAGCATGGGAGAACAAGAAAATCAAGGAACGAAAATGACTGGTAAGCAGAGCATCCTGTTTGCAAACCCGCCGCATATTATTGCTGGTTCTTCTGTTGCTGGTAAAAAAGAGGGAGAAGGTCCTTTGGGGAGTTTTTTTGACCAAATTGAAGAAGATCCAATGTTTGGTGGTAGTAGTTGGGAAGACGCTGAAAGTCGTCTGTTAAAAAGGTCAGCAGAATTGGCAATAGAAAAAGCAGGTATTAAGAAAGAGGATATTCGATACCTTGTAGGAGGAGATCTGCTGGGGCAATTGATAGCTACTTCTTTTGGTATTATTGAATTGGAGATTCCGATGTTTGGAGTATATGGAGCTTGTTCTACTATGGGAGAATCCATTGCTTTGGGCGCTATTCTTGTTGATGGAGGATATGCTGATAAGGTACTCGCAATAACTTCCAGTCATTTTGCAGGAGCAGAAAAGCAATTTCGCTTTCCATTAGCCTATGGTAACCAAAGACCGTTAGCATCAACATGGACCGTTACGGGAAGTGGTGCAGTTGTTATTGGAAATGGAAACACGAAACTTACCGAGCAATCAATCATTAAAATAAAGGGAATTACAGTTGGTAAAATAGTAGATTATGGAGTCAAGGATTCCATGAACATGGGCGCTTGTATGGCGCCGGCTGCTTACCATACCATATCACAGAATTTCAAAGACTTAGGTGTAAAACCCGATTATTACGATCGAATTATAACTGGCGATCTTGGATATGTGGGTAAAGATATATTGATTGATTTACTAAATCAGGATGGATATGATATCAGCAAAAATCATATGGATTGTGGTATTGAAATATTTGATAAAGAAACACAGGACACACATTCTGGTGGTAGTGGATGCGGATGCAGTGCGATCACATTAACCGGATATATCTTGCACAAGATGCGAAGAAAAGAATGGAATAGGATACTCTTTGTACCAACTGGAGCATTGCATTCCACGGTAAGTTTTAATGAAGGGAATTCGGTACCGGGAATAGCACACGGAATCGTTCTGGAATCTTATTAATGTATAAGCAATACTGATATTGATTTTCACACAATAAAACGGAAAGAGGTAACTATATGGATTATGTAAAAGCTTTTTTAGTGGGTGGTGCTATCTGTGCAATTGTCCAAATCCTTATGGATAATACAAAGCTTATGCCGGGGAGAATTATGGTAATCTTAGTATGCTTAGGTTCCTTTCTTGGTGCAATAGGTATTTATGAACCATTTATTGAATGGGCTGGTGCGGGTGCAAGTGTTCCTCTGGTGGGATTTGGAAGTAATCTTTTTAAAGGAGTGAAAAAAGCGATTACAGAAGAAGGCTTTATTGGATTATTTAAAGGAGGATTTACTGCATCAGCAGTCGGAATATCAGCTGCGTTAATTTTTTCTTATTTAGCCTCACTGATTTTCAGTCCAAAGATGAAAAAATAGAAATATTTCAAGCAAAATTTATATGCCCAATTATGTTAATTTTTGAGTTAAATCAATGTTATTATAATTACAAGAGAAGGGTATATAATTTGCTTTTAATATAGATTAAAGTAAAAGGAAGCTGCCGTGTTACAGGCAGCTTTCCTTAAACAATTGTATTTTGTTTATTCTGTAATGTTTGGTAATGGTGTTGGTGTAGGTACCTCTGGCTGAGTATTATCATCCGGTGTTGGTGTTGGTGTAGGTATAGGAGTAGGAGTATTCACAGCCGGGTCATAGAATGGCGGTAAATTCGGTGGTATAGTTGGTGCTACATCTACTTCGTAATCTTCATCAGGTTCGTCATCAAAGACATAGCCTGGTACATGTATACTACATTTTTTCTTAGGCAGAATATATGGAGTATCACCAGTTTTTGACGTTTCTTCTTTAATGAGATATACTGCTTCTTTTAATGAAGATTCAGGACATAAGTCATTGGCTATCTCGCCTGAGACCTCGCACACGGGTACCTTTACATGCACATCACATTTCTCTGTTGGTGCACTACCTTTTGCAAAATATTCTGTCCTCACTGTTGAACCACCAACATATTTATCACATAAACCATCAACAGCTTTTTTTCCACTTTTTGTACATATTTTGACGGATACAATGGAGTCCGGTTTGGTAAATGGTACCGTTTCGAGATCATATTCCTGATGAATTCGTTCCATAACATCACGCCATATTTTTTTGTGATAGCTCTTATCTGTCTGGGATAAGTTATTATCAAATCCGGACCAAATAGAAGCAGTATAATAAGGTGTAAATCCTGAAAACCATAAATCAATGTTATTCGAAGTGGTACCTGTTTTCCCTGCTATTGGCATCTTGATATTTGGAAATCTAAGCGCAGTACCGGTTCCTATTTTTACTACATCCTCCATAGCGTTTGTTAAGAGAAAAGCAGTAGATTCTTTCATAACCTGATCCGTCTCCGGTTTGTTTTCTAGAAGAACTTTACCATTTCGATCGCAAACCTTAGTGTAGAGTATAGGTTTGGTATAAACACCATTATTTGCGATAGCAGCAAAGGCTGCAGTAGATTCCAAATTTGTGACTCCATCTGTTATACCACCAAGCCCAAGAGAAAGGTTAATATCTGAAAAAACGTGACCATTTTCGTCTGTTCTTGAATCAACTAAAGTTGTAAATCCAAGTCTCTTTAAATAATCGAAGGCGACCTGAGGGGTTACTTGTGCTAAGGTCTTCACTGTTACAATGTTCATCGAACGATAGATACCACGTCTTAAGGTTGTTAGGCCTTCGTAGGACTCACCATTCCAGTTACGGACGTATTTATCTGAATCCGGGTATTTAAACTGTGCATCGTCAATTGCTGTTGCCAAGGTCATACCAGCAGAATCTAATGCTGGTAAATAGGTTGATAAAATTTTAAAAGTTGATCCGGGTTGACGTTTCCTGTTTGTGGCTCGGTTCAGCGTTAAGCTACCAGTTTTCTTGCCTCGCCCACCTATCATTGCAACAACGTGGCCATTGGATTGGTCCATAATAACCATAGATGATTGTGGTTGGATAACCAGATTGATATTCTCACCAAGTATAACATCACCAGGTCCTATTTTTGCAGTTTTAAATTCTTTCAAATTCTTTTCAGCTTCTTTTTTTGTGTTAAAATAGGTTGAAATCGGAGAACTATAATTAAAATATTCTGCAAAATCCTGATGTTGATAATGAATAGTCTCGCCATTTGCCGTTTTAATGGATAATTTATAGGACAATTCCCAGTAAGAACCCTTACCCATTTCCGGGAAATATTCTTTATCATTATAGACATCATCTAAAATATTTTGAACTTTGCTATCCTGTGTGGTAAAGATAGTTAACCCTCCTCTGTATAATGCATTGGTAGCCTGAGTAGAGGTATATCCTTTTTCCTCTTGGAGATCTTCAAGGATTTGTTCAATTAACTCGTCCACAAAATAGGAGTAGTAGGAAGTAGTACTCTGTTCTTCATTCGTGTCTTGTATTCTGGAGTAAACATCATCATTTAAAGCCTCGGTGTATTCTTCTTCCGTACAGTGTCCCAGTCTCTTCATATTCTCCAGTATACTTGCGCGTCGACCAGCATTATTTTCTGGATTTGTGATTGGGTTCATGTTAGTTGGAGATTTAGCGATAGCAGCGATTACAGCAGCTTCTGATAAATTTAATTGACTAACTTTTTTACCAAAATAACGTTCCGAGGCTGTTTGCACACCATAGGTGCCTGCACCAAGGTTAATAGTATTTAGGTAGTATTCCAATATGGAGTTTTTATCCAATTTGTTTTCCAATTGAATGGCCAGATATTGTTCTTGAATCTTTCGAATGAATCGGTCCGTGAAATTATCTTCCGCACCACCATCAAACACCTGATTTTTAATTAATTGTTGTGTTAATGTACTGGCTCCTGCATCAAAGTTTCCTTGCTTTATACCTTGAAAGACAACGCGGAATATACCTTGTACATCAATTCCCTTATGTTCATAGAATCGCTCGTCTTCAATACTTATAAAACAATTCCGTACAACCTCTGGGATTTCATCAATTGTTGCATATACACGATTTGCTTCAGCACCATATAAGGTCTGTATTATATTACCATCTTTATCTAAAACATTGGTAGTAAAGCCCGTTGGTTCAACATTAATCTTGTCAATGTCCGGCGCACTGTCAGCCAGACCTTTTAATATACCGAATCCTGCAATGGAGCCGATGATAGCTAGAGAAACAAGACTTACTAAAAACACTCTAAAAAGAGAAACGCCAACTTTTGACGCGAACTTTCTGCTTACGGATTTTATCTGTTGTTGCTTTTTTATAGAACCATTTTTACTAAAGTCCATAATTAACCTCCTTTATCCTGCTATTATATCAAATTACCTATCTAAAAGAAAGAAAAACTTTAGCATTGGAGTAATAAGGAATAATGCAAACGCAACATTTTTTGCGCAACAAACTGTAGCTTGGGTTAATATGTAAGTACTTGTCGTAATATTCACAGAAACGAATATAATTATAAAATATTACCACACAAATTTTAGATATCATGATGTTAGCACGAAACTTGTCAATGCATGACTTTTTCTGCGAGTAATTCCGCTTTTCTAAACACATGTTGGAAGGTATAATACAAATATATATTGTAGAAATCTACTTTTGATGAAGTACTAAGTTTAAAATTTGGAGAGTGTTAGTGAGGAAGGTCATGAAAAAACTATTTTTAGAGGGAACAAAAACATTAGTATTGGAGGACAATAAAGAGGTCAAGCTGGATTACTATTTGGTGGAGGAAAATAAAAAATATGGACAGCCTGCTTTTTTATATGGTATTAAAATTGTAAAACATATGGAGGATTATCTGGAAATGGAATATACCGAACCTATTTCCTATTCCAGGGATTTTGTGAAAGAAATTGTACATACATTATGGAATAATGAAGTTACACTGGTCTCCATGTTTGAGATTGTGGATGACTTGGTCAATGAATACGTATAAAAATTAAAGGCAGCACTCATCATTATAGTAGATTATTTGAAAAACTACGGTTTTACTCAGTGAAGAATTTCATAATCTCATATTAAGAGATTCTTCACTGAAATGAAACTAGATAGTTTGAAAGGAATCAAGTATCAAAAATCTTAACTTCTCCTAAAACATTTGCAAAATATACTGTTTCAAGTGATTCCATTTTAATTTTCCCATTTGTGACTTCTATGACTTTCTTTTCAAACATTTCTAACTTATCCATAGGTACTAAGGCAAGAATAACAACAATGTCTGAATAATCCGTTTCTAATAACAAAATATCCATTTGTGATGATATATATTGAAGTTTGCCAATCCCTATATAATCTGTAACTATTCTAAGTTTCTTACCAGAAATTTTATTAATCACGATGCTATTCTGTAAACCCTCTTTTGTTGCCCCTTGATAAGCGCGAACGAGCCCTCCGGTTCCTAAAAGAGTACCTCCGAAATACCTAGTTACAATTACAAGAACATTATGAAGCCCCTCACCAAGTAATACATCAAGAATTGGTTTGCCTGCAGTTTTAGAAGGCTCACCATCGTCACTGCATCGCATAATTTCGTTGTTACTTCCGATTACATAAGCAGAACAATTATGCGAGGCATCCCAATACTTTTTCTTTATTTGCTCAATATAAGCAATAGCTTCTTCTTCTGTTTCAACAGGCAGGACGGTAGCTATAAATCTTGACTTCTTTTCAACCACCTCACCGGTGCCGCCTTTGTATATAGTTAAAAATGACTCTGACATAGTTACCTCCTCATAAATTTATGGTAGAACTGTTAATTCTAAAAATTAATTATAACAAATAAAAAAGAAAAGGCAACCGTGGAATGGATATGGAACCATCTTTACATTTTTATGAAATAGGCATACAATAAACAAAAGATAACAATAGGAGTAGTACAACTTAGGTAAAAAAAGATGATGAAACTTAAATTTATTACATGGATTCCAGCAGTTTTTATAATGGTAGTTATTTTTAATTTTTCGGCAAATAGTGCCGCAGAATCGGATGGAAGCAGTTTGCAGATTGCAAATGTGTTTCTAAATCTTTATGAATCTGTACATGGTGAGGAATTAAGTGACAACTATAAAGAAAATATACTATTACACGCCAATTATATTATAAGAAAAATGGCGCATGCAATAGAATATGTGGTGTTGTCATTGTGTATTGGCATTCACCTTCTTGCGTGTAGAGTAAGCTGTAAAAGGCTGTTTTTTTTCTCCGTTATCATTAGTGGAATTTACGCAATTACGGACGAATTCCATCAACTATTTGTAGCTGGAAGATGTGGTCGAATTTCAGACGTCCTAATTGATACTGTAGGGGCAATGATTGGAGCGGCATTCTTTCTACTTGTGTTACGGTGCTTTCAAAAGAGAGCTACTAGATAAACTGATTATGGGAAGCATTATATTCATATTGAATTTTCCTTAGTGTTTCAATCAATTCTTCCTCCTTAATATTCATACTTTTGCATAAATCCGTTAAACTTGAATAATGATCACGTAGATGCATATTGATAAAGCTTAATAAAATTACTGGATCTTTTGGAATTGTCATTGGTTTGTTCTCCTCTATAATAACTCTATTTATTTTAGCACAATTCAACGGGTTTTCAAGATATTATACTTTGATTTTCCGTACTTTTATCCACAGCATAAGAGAGAGAACTGTTTTGCTCTCTGTTTTCACCAGTTTATTATTAAAATTAATTTGTAGCTAAAGATATTATTTGATATAATTCCTACTAATATGAAAATAATGGAACATTAAGAGGGGATATACATGGCAAATATATTAATTGTAGATGATGAAGAAGCGATTAATGATATGATAAAAAGAAATCTGAAGATGGTAGGGCATACTTGCGAGCAGGCTTATGATGGCAGGGAAGCAATAGAGAAGCTAGAAAACACAAATTACGAACTGATTTTACTTGACGTAATGCTTCCGCACCTGTCCGGGTTTGAGATAATTCAAAAGGTAAAGAATACTCCGGTCATATTTATTACAGCGAAGGACAGTATAAACGATAAGTTATTTGGACTGACCTCAGGTGCAGAGGACTATATCATAAAGCCATTTGATGTTCTGGAGCTAATCGCCAGAATTAACATAGTAATCCGAAGGAATCAAAAAAACGGAAACAAGGTGGTGATAGACGATGTTGTAGTAGATCTGGACAGTAAATTGGTGACAAACCAAAAAAAGGAGATTGAATTAAAGCCACAGGAATATCAGCTTTTAGAAGTCCTAATCATTAATAGAAATCTTGCTCTTAGCAGAGAGAAACTGCTTGAGCTTGCTTGGGGATACGACTTTGAAGGTGATACAAGAACAGTAGATGTACATATTCAAAAGCTCAGGAAGAAATTGGGCTTTGAGGAACGGATTAAAACAGTATATAAGATGGGATACCGGCTGCAGATGTAAGGTAAATTGAAGATGAAAGGTAAATGTTAATGAGATTTAGTCAGAAGATTTATTTAATAATGCTGGTGTTATTTGCATCTATATTCAACATAGGTATATTTTCAGTAATGCACTACTCCTATATGGAAGAATATGAGTACACCAAGCAGCAAGCAGCAAGAGAAGCTTATTTCCTAATGTTATCGTTTTACAATGATTTTTATGAGCTGGATGAGCTTAGTGACTTAACTTACGATAAGATTGAAACAATTTTCAATCAATATCAGGAATATTATGGGAAACAGGGGATTTACCTTGAGTTGTATGAAGGAGATATCCGCTTGTATGGCACCATATGGGAGATGCCTGAAGAACGAAAAGAGCTTATGCTTGAAAACAATAAACAAAATATTTTATCCAGAAACGTTGATGGTGAGCCTTATCTCTTTGTGGCAGGGAAGCTACAAGGGTATTTTAGCAGATTTGCACTGGTTTATACCAGTTCGTTAAAAAGTCTAAAGAATGCCAGAGAAAATATACTTTCAGTTATTATTAAACTTGACATTCTTTTTTTATTGGTTTTTGCTATTAATCTTGCTGTGATTCTTAAGAAATTGTTTACTCCGCTTAGTTTGCTTTCGAAAGCTACCGATACCATCACTAAGGGCGATTACTCCGAAAAAATTAAGATTCGTGGAAAAAATGAATTTTCTGAATTGGCAACCAAGTTTAACCTTATGAGTGCAAAAATTGAAGAAAAAATCGAGAAGATCAGCCAGGAAGTGGAAAATAGGCAGAAACTCGTAGATAATATGGCGCATGAACTAAGAACTCCTCTAACCTCCATCTCAGGGTATGCGGAATATATAAAAATGGCTGATATTACGGAGGAAGAGAAGCAGGAAATCCTTGATTATATTGTGGCAGATAGCAGAAGGTTATCCAGGCTTAGCAATACACTGCTCGATATTGCTGATTTTCGGGAAAATAATATTGAATTTAGCCAAATTAATATTATGGAGCTTGAAGATTATTTGTTGAAAATATTTAGCCAGATGCTTGTGATAAAATCAGTTAAACTAAGTTTCACTGGAAATGCAAGGTTTATGACCGGTAATAAAGAGATGGTGAAGTTACTTTTTTCAAATCTGATAGAAAATGCCATCAGGGCTTGCCATGAGGGCGGTCATGTAACGGTAAGCTTTGAGAATCGGACAAAGCTTATTACTAAAGTTACAGATGACGGTGTAGGTATGGCACAGGAAGAATTGCAGAAGATAGTTGAACCATTTTACAGGGTGGATAAAGCAAGAAGCCGAATGGTCGGAGGAGTAGGATTGGGAGTGACCTTGTGCGACCAGATAGCTATGTGCCATGGAGCGGAAATCAGATATTATTCAGAGATTGGTAAGGGAACTACAGTTGAGGTCATTTGGAAAGACAAGAAAAAGTAGATAATTTATGACATATAAGTATTACAAGAAACAATGAAGTGAATATAAGATTTTACAACTTCATAACAAGTTGGTTATCATCTCCTTAATTTAAGCGATTAGATTTATTATGATAGAATTTGGTTTGGATGTAATTTCAACCAATAAAATATTAATATAAAAAAGGAGAGTAATTTATGAAGACAGATCTGAAAAGTAAATTAATCATTATGGGAGTTGTATTATTACTATGTTTCGCACTGACTGGATGTTCCAGTCGAGCTTATAGTCATTATTCGGATTTTGAAAAGGAGGAAGATTCCGATTATTCTGATAAAGGATTTGAAGCCTCAATTTATGTTAGTGATGCTAACGATATGGCATTAGGTATGGTATGCCATACAGTTTCCGGTATCACAGAAGGGTTTGTAGAAGATATAGCAGAGGATATTATAGATGACGTTGTAGATCATACTGATTATCTGAATGAATTCAAAGGCGGCTGGTGGAATCGTGAGGAGAAAACATCAACAGATCATTTAACTATAAAAGATGTTACCTTAAAAAGCTTTCAGACAGATTTAGATATGGGCAATATAAACGTAAGTTACAGTAAAAACGATACCGCAACTGTTAACGTTAAATACACCGCGTCCGGGAAAAAGAAGGATGTGCTGGAAGAGATTCTACAAACAGTGGACATAAATTATTCGATAAAGAAGGATACATTACAAGTTTCAATTGTTAATAAGAATACGAAAAAGGATATATGGAATTGGCTTCGTAATAAATATTATAATTATTATAACTTGTATGTGGAATTGGATATCATACTGCCGGAAAGCGTAAATAAATTTAATATTGATAATTCGTTGGGCGATATCAGCCTTAACTCAGTAAAGGGAATTTTTGATATCCATAATTCAGTGGGGGATGTGGATTTAAATGAAGTAACATTTGTTGGAAAGTCGGAGATTGAGGCAGAACTGGGCAAAATTGAATGTTCTTTATCAAAGGATATCAAGGAGAGCTCAGAGGTTACTATGTATAATTCTTTTGAAGATATTCATATTGATACAAACTCTCTGCCTTACACAGAAAATAAAAAAGATGACTCAGACGAATACTGGAAAGTCAGTGCTTCAGATACAATACTAATTAATAAATTATGTGAAATGAGTTTAAATGTTGATCAGGGTAAGATAACCATCAAATAGGATTCAGTGAAGAAAGGGACAAACAGTATTATAGCCTATTTGTAAAATGCTCTATTAAAGGATTCTAAGAGTAGAAAAGAGGTGTCTAATTTGAAGAAGAATACTATGATTGTAATAATTCTGGCAGTTTCTTTAATCGCTTTTAGTTCTGGATTGACCATTTTATCTATAATGACAGATGAGAATAGCAAGTTTAATAAGGTGGAGCAGATTGTACTGGAAGACAGTAGCGCTTCAAATACAAATTCACAGCATACCTTGGATGGAAGTATTTCAGAAGCCCATACGAAAAATAATGATGATAAAGCAGTAGCTGAGGATCAAGCGGACTACAGCCAATCAAAAGAAAAACAAGGCAATTATAATATAACAGTTCAGGATGGTGTGGATGAGTCTGATTGCAATATATCCTATGAACAAGCGGTAAGCCTTGGAATAAAGGAAATAGAAAAAAAGACAGGAATTGATTGCTCTTTCGCAGATGTTAAAGTCAGCAGATATGATACCCTTGAAAGTGTAATTTGGAATTGTGTGGCGGAAGACGGAAAGTACCGATTTGAGTTCAGAGTTAATGCAAACAGTGGAAAAATCCTGAGCAGTAATCAATATGAATTGGAAAATGGTTCTGATTATGTCTGGATATTGAAATCAAACGGGGGCACTGTTGAGAAAAAAATTGACCAGCAGAAAATTCAAGCGTACAAAAGCCTGGTAATTAAGGCAGACACTAATATGAATATTGAGATACAGGAGGGTAAATTTTATTCAATTAATGCAAAGTACTACGGAGAAGAATATCAGGTGGCTTATAAAATTGAGAACGGGGTTTTGCAAGTAGAGGCAGAAGGTTATTCGGATTTTTTAGATAATGTATCTAATACTCTTACCCTAACCATACCGGAAGGAGAATCAATCGAGAATGTAAATGTAAGCCTTGTTTATGGAAATTTTACTATGGAAAAGGTTTCAGCCGATAGTATTGATGTGGATTTGGAATGGGGAACATTGACAATGAACGGGGTTACTTCCAGAGATACTACTCTAACAATAGGTATCGGTGATGCGGTTTTAACCAATTATGTAAGTGATAAAATTTCAATTGATATTGCTACAGGCAATGTTTTCATGGATACTTATACAAGTGAGGGTTGCAAAATTACTCTGGGTATGGGAGATGCGAAACTTAAAGGTAAATTGACCGGACAAACCGAATGTACTACTACTATGGGAACGGTAGAGATTTACTGCACCAAAGCCGCAAAAAATTATAACTATATGTTGAAAACGGATATGGGAAAAGTCTCAGTCAATGGAAAAGATAGTTTAACAAGACTTAGCTGTAATAATGATGCTGTAAATTCAATCAATGTAAGTACTGGAATGGGAAAAGTTATTCTTAATTTTGAATAAGAATCTATTTCGACTGATGCTGTGGGGCAAAACTCAAATCAAACTGTTGCTTGAGTTTCCGCAAATTGCAATTGAAAAATAAGTAAGTCTTACCAAAGTGCCAATCTGCCGTTTTTGAATTGTATAAGTGTGGCAGTACATTGATTAGAGGCACTTAAATAAGCCCCGCCTTAAAC
>JAEZVF010000003.1 GCA_023443225.1 Bacillota bacterium | reverse complement strand
GTTTAAGGCGGGGCTTATTTAAGTGCCTCTAATCAATGTACTGCCACACTTATACAATTCAAAAACGGCAGATTGGCACTTTGGTAAGACTTACTTATTTTTCAATTGCAATTTGCGGAAACTCAAGGCATTTCTATTGATCCTAGCTCCTCTGCAGATAACACGTGCATTCCAGTCATAACTTACACTACATCATTGATAAAAAGATTACCCAAAGTAATCATCTGGTTCAGCTTATTCCTAACTGATTCCTTTGTACTGCTAGAGATAATAGTATTAACTTCTTCCTCTGACAACCTTCCAAAAAACAATGCTGTCAAATCTGAAATATCTGCTGTGATCTCAGGCTCCTTTGTTGTGCGTGTTAAAATACATCCGTCTTTGGCTGAGTTAAATCGTAATTCGAAGACACCGTTATTGTCTTCCAGGATGGAATCCCTAACTTTTATAATCAGCGTTTGCTCTGTTCTTGAAGAAAGCAGCCTTGCAAAGGCTGTCATGTCCACAATTCTCGTCATAATCCTTGGCAGTTTCTGTTCTTCTTCGGATACCTCTGCCACCCGAACCTTGGAAACGTTATTTGAAATATAATCATGTAGAGCATAAAGAAAAGATTCTTCATCCATTTCCGTAAGATATTCCGCTATATAGATACCACCATCAGCCATAAAAGCCAAATATCCAACTAGCTCCTGCCCCTTGTAACATAATAGGACCTTACCTCCGGTGCTTTCCATCTCATGTACTAACCGCTCATAATAATAAATTGTCCTATGTGCATAAATATCATATATCTTTGACAACAAACGATTTGTATATCGAGACAACTCTTCCATTTTACTTTGTTCATTTTTATCTAAGCTTACCATTATTAAGTCAGGAATTATATCTAAAGAAGCGCTATGAACCTTCTGTCCTGCCTGCTTATAGTACTCGTTCCACGGCAACTGGGTATATACCGTTTGAAAACCAAAAGGTTGATAAATTGCTTCAGCAGCCGGCATCAGGTAGGTAAAAGGCATATGCTGCGAATACATTTGATGCAAAGCAGCTTCCAAAAGAGTTTTCATTAAACCCTGTCTACGGTCCTTCTTTCTCGTTGCCACACCTACGATATAATTGGCTGGAATTTGTTTTCCGTAAACCATAAGGCTATACGGATTTAAATGCAGCATAGAACTTAATTGTCCATCCTTATAGACAGTTAAAACCTGGTTATCCTTTACTTTCCATTGCATATAAAAATCGGTATAGGAATCAGAATCATGAAAGCACTCTTGCCATAATTCATAAATTTCATTTTTTACAGTCTCTATACCTTTCTCTTGATCACTAACTTCCTCTATCGTATAAAATAGTTTATAATCCATACAAAACCTTCCGCTTTCTTGCTTTACGTATTTGGAAATACTTATACCTTATGGTGACAGCCAGGACAACCGGAACAACTACTGCAATCTTTTCTTTCTCCCGATCCTATCCGATCATCATAGCTATAATTTTCAATGGAAGCAAGCAGGCATACTGCATTTGAAGAAATACCCAAGCCCTCTCCAGTAAATCCCAGACCTTCTTCTGTTGAAGCTTTTATATTAACACAATTTTCTTCGATACCTAATGCGGAAGCGATATTGATAACCATGTTTGGTATATAGGCTGCCATTTTAGGTTTTTGAGCTATAATTGTGGCATCAATATTCTCTATAAAGAGAAGTTGCTTTTCAATTAGCTTCCTTACCTCTTTAAGTAGTTCTATACTAGAAGCCCCTTTATATTTCTCATCCGTATCCGGAAAATGTTTACCGATATCTCCTAATCCTGCGGCCCCCAACAGCGCGTCCATGATAGCATGAAGAAGAACATCTGCATCCGAATGACCTAATAAACCCTTTTCATAGGGAATAGTTACTCCTCCTATAATTAAATCCCGTCCTTCTACCAGACGGTGTACATCATATCCTGTTCCTATTCTCATATTTCACTCCATTCCTGCGTTATACTTTTGCTCATTTGAAGTTTGTGCCGAGGAAGACGTAGGCATAAACTTTGAGAGTAAAAGATTCGAAAAATCTTTCATTCTTCATTCTTTCTAACACAATGTGATACTATATTTTTTTGTAATGCCTTTATTATATACTATAACGTTTGTTATAATCTACAAAAAATATTAATTCAGTGCAAATTACAAGAACAAAATTTTCGAAGGGCTACTACGGTAGCTAATACCGTTATAATAATCATAACAGCTACATAGAAACATCCATAGAGGAAGGCATTCTGCTCAGAAAGGCGTTGGTACATATTAAATCCATCCGCAAATGAATATCGTAAATACAACTTTGGCAGAATGTATTGAATAATTATTGGAACACTTAAGGTCAGAGCTCCGATTAATATAGTAAGAGTCTGCTTTTTCAGTAGATTGGAAAGTAAGATCAAGGTGCTTACCATGGCAAATGCCGTTGCAAATTGAATCATCCAAATCAGAAGGATAAATTGTATCACAGAGATATCTATCGTAAAATCTTTATACTTTAGGATGCTTTGAATCGGAGCTGTCCAATCTGTAAAATGGTAACGTCCGGCCATCGTAAGATATATTGGTATATCAAGCAGAAGCATAAATATTGCAGCGACCACATAAGCATGAAATGCTTTTATGAAAAACAGCTTAGCTCGTCCGTTTTTTGTACTTCTGATTAATGTAATCATCCCATTCTTATATTCACAACAGAAAAGATTACAAAGGCATACTATTAATAGGACACTATAGAGGAGACCGAGCAGCAAATCCCGATTGGAATCCATAAATAAGTAACTACTGGGAATGGTGCTGATAAAATGCAGTGGAACCCCTCTTTCCTTTTGCAGTTCAATAAGAGTATCATACTGTTGTTTTGCTCTATGAAATCCCAAACTTAGTTTTGCAAAGTCAGATATTTCCATTGATTTCACCTTGTAATCCTCTAAGGTAATCCTTTTATCATTATATTGCGTTAATAAGGAATTAATTTCGTCTGATAAATGGTCATAACGATACTGTTCTTTTTTGAGAAAATCCGTTTTGTTTTCCGTTAATTGTCCGGATAATTGTTGTGCATAATACTCATAGGGATATTGCTCTGAATTATAGTACAATTCACTTTGATCAAGGTTTTTTAGACCTAGAAGTAAGGCCAATAACAGCAAGAGTACTCCTTTGTTAGAAAATAACAGTTTCACTACTTCATGGTTCCATAAATGAACGCTACCTTTCGAAAGATAAGAGAAACCTTTTCTTTTAAGCAGAACGAGATTAAGTGAATTACATTTGCTTGGAGCTATGCGAAAGAACAAAAGGTATGTAAATAAACATAGTATAATGAACATTATAATAATGACAAGGGAAGAACTGAATCGGGATACCGGATAACCAAATAAGTTCAAATTATTATAATATGCAAGTATTTGATAACTATCTAGGAATGAAAACAGATTCCAATACTTCAAAGGGTTCAGGTATGAGGTGGGATAAATAAAGGTATAAGACATATAACTACATGCAAGTAATCCGCCTAGTAGGATAAAGCTTAGCCTTGTATTTGTTATCACCGTAAACAGTAAGGATGCGATGGCAGCTATGAGAATCAATGTTAATACTTTAATTAAAAAGAGCAGTATCAGGTATTGAGATACTGTTAGAGGAATATCCGCATCCCGAAATCCAGCCATGGACTGGATAAAACGTCCGTTATTTCCAAATCCAAATTGTTTTTTTGCAAGCAAAAAATTGCTTCCGTAAAAGAAGAAAGATAGGAATAGGGTAGCAATCAGTAACACGACAAACTTTGAACCGGCTAAGTTTAATCTCCCATAAGTGGTGGACTTAAGGAGAGTAAGTAATCCGTTTTCACGTTCTTCTACAAACAGAAAGATTGCCAACAGCAAAATAAACGCAATTAAGAAATAGTCAGTGAACGTAAAATCAGAGACTGCGATAATCCCTTCTTCCTGACCCAATTCCAAAGGCAACTGCTTTAAGTCGCTGAAATCCTGTACCGTCTTTTGAATGTTCCGATAAGCAAAGGTGTCTTTTTTTGCAAAGATAGAGGCACTTTCCATAGTCTTTGCCTTTTCTCCCATGGAATCAATAAATTCGGGATAGGACATGACTGTAGCTAATTGATCGACTACTGTATTGACTGCAGAATTCATTGCATTAAATTTTGCTTCATGTTCAAAATAATAAGAGTATTTATTTATGAATTCTTTATATGTAATTGGTTTTGAAGCATCGTTTAGCAGAATCTGCATATCATTTTGAATTACTGTTTCAGCAATACCGATAGAACGGTTATCTAAAATACGTGAAATGATATGATAATCCGCTTTTCTGGTGTTAAGCTCCTGGATTGCCTGCTTAGAAGGTATGGAGGAGCATTCCGCTAATAAAGTCTGATACTCTAAAGTATTATGAAATATCACCTTCTTTTGGTTTTGATGAAAGAGAAGCAGGTTCAAGCCGAGCAGAATAAAAAGTAAGAAGAATATTATTTTTCTATGAAATAGTTTTTGAAATTCATATTGTATTAATTGCATTATGCTCACCCTTTGCCTCTTGAAAAAGATATAGATAAATGTCCTCTAAGGTGGTAGGTGCACCCATAGCTTCTTTCTCAGCCGGACATTCATCCGAAATTATTTTCACACAAACCTTACCACCATGCTCACCAACTATATTACTTACGACATAGCGTTCACAAACGTCCGGTAGTTCTTCAGGGTCAATATGAATTTGCCATACCTTATTTTTATGGCAATCCATTATTTCGCGAGGAGTTCCTTTTAACAAAAGCTTTCCTTCCTTTAAGAAGATCAGCTCCTTTGCTATGTACTCTACATCAGAGACAACATGCGTTGCCAAAATTACGATTTTATCCAAAGCAATCTGACTGATAAAATTACGAATCCGAATCCTTTCTTTGGGGTCTAGTCCAGCCGTAGGTTCATCAAGAATCAGAATTTTCGGATTATTTAATAAAGCCTGTGCAAGCAGAATTCTCTGCTTCATTCCACCAGAATAGCTGCTAAGTTTTTTCTCTGCCGCCTGAGTCAGATTCACAAGCTGAAAAAGTTCGGGGATTTCCTTTCTTGCCTGTTGCCTGGACAGACCTTTTAATGACGCAAAATACCATAAAAACCGTTTTGCAGTAAAATCCCCATATAGGGATTGTTGTTGTGGCATATACCCAATCAGACTACGAAATTCCTTTCCCATGGTTAAAACATCTCTGCCATCCAGGGTAATGTACCCTTCACTGGATTTGATATTATCCGTAATAATATTCATCAAGGTACTTTTTCCTGCACCATTTGGACCGAGAAGACCATATACACCAGGGGTCAAGGTCAGTGAGAAGGAATCTAAGGCTTTTTTGCTATTTCTTTGATAGGACTTTGATATATGATTTAATGCTAGTTCCATGAAACCCTCCTCTAATTAGTATTGCTGGAATAACCATGTGTCATTTTATTTAATGGTATCTCAAACATTAAGTTAAAATTTATTTTTCCTGACGTGAATTCGTTCTTATTTGCATAATAAATCTGATAGGTAGTATCCGTTTGGTTCTCTAAAAACAGATGCTCTTTACTGCCACATATAATGTTGGAACTGAATGTGCTATAATCCCCGGTAGGAGTGGAAGCGATGGGATTACCCTCTGTATCGACTACGGTCAGTGACTGCTTTTCTTTTGGCTTGGAAAAGGGAGACCATTTTACATCATCCAAATAAATATATTTTCCATCAGAATATAGATTTTGATAATTATCAGTAGGAAAACTCTTCTTCCTTTTGGAACCATCTAAATTACTTAGATAATTATCTACTTGAATAACTTCTCCAGATGAATAATCCAGAGTAGTGTAATTACTAAGAATAAGATCTTTATAAAAAGCCAGCTCACTCGGAAAAGAATCCTTATTTTCTTTCATTATGCAGGTAGTTTTCTTCGTATTGAGATCATAGTGCTGGATCCGTACCGTTATAATTTCACTGTTCATTGCAAATTCATTAAAGTATAGATTTTGACCATAACAAATAATATCTTGTATCGCTCCACCTGTTATTTTTCCATCAAAGATGGTTTCAGGTTTCTGTGAGGCAGATTTACTCAAATCATATTCTCTGATACCATAGATTGAAGTACCATCTTTATCATATACACTGCCTGCTACATAGGCTTTTCCCCGATGAATTGCCAGAGAAGTTGGTTTATATTTAACTTGAAGTACTGTTTTTCGATTCGTACCGTCCTTGAACAGCTTTACAAGTTTACATGCTGAACCAGGCCCATCATCGATATCCCTTTCCAATACATAAACATAGCCATCAAAAAAGGACACACTGCCAGAACTTAGACCTGGAAAAAATGCGTTACAGCTTGTTACTTTATTAGGATCTGTCTCATCTTCGTGGAGGCAATTTGGTTTGTTACATAAAATAACCGGTTTCATAGTAGATTTATCTGCATAGAATAGATAATATCCACAAAGAAAATAATATCCGTCTTCACTTTCGGCCATATTCGAAAAGCTTCCCTGTGATTTGTAGGTGTATTGGTCATCTTGATAAGCGACATATGTATTCGATGTATTATATTGCTTCGAGCATGCGGTGAAAAGAGATATTGCGATAATGCAAGGAATGAATAAAGAAAGGGTTTTTAGCTTTAGCATAATAAATCCTCCTAAAAGTAGCAGGAGCAATGCTTGAGTATCTGCATTGCTCCTGTTGTACAATACAAGATCAATAGATTGATGTACTATCTGACCAGAATCCACCGCTTCCTGTAGAAACACTGTGATATCCTGAAGCACTAATTGAAACACAACCATAATGGTTTGCGACTGCAGTTGCTGTAACTGTGGCATTATTTGAACTGCTACTAGAAACCGAATACTGGCGTGTTCCAAACCCGTAGACATAGGTTACAGATACATAGCTTGCTGCCACTCCACTAGATCCTGTAGTTGCAGATGCACTGTACTTCCCATAGAAAGGCTACCATAAGTACTTACCCCACCTGCGCTGCCACTTACATATGTTGCAGTATAAGCTTTTGTTCCAAAGCTGCTCATTAATATAGTGGCTGATAATAAAGTAACGCAGGTTTTTTTCAAAAAAGATCTTACCATTCAAATTTCATCCTTGTTATAAAAATTTCAATATGTAAACATATGCCATTTATTGTAATTTAATTATAACATCAAACAAAGGATATGTAAAGAAATGAAATACCATTATTAACAATTAGTTACTGCTAACCGCAATATAAATGTAATATCACAATCCTCATCCATATCTAATCCATACCACCATATCTTATTTCAATGTGTATTTTAATTTTGTTTCAATAGATGAGTGCTACCATAAATTACATTGGCAGTCTACACACTATAATTTCCCAATATAGTAAAATTATAAAGTCCACGCATATATGAAAGTGCGTGATAAAACAGAAAGGATTTTTAAGAATTCCCAATAATATAAAAAACCACAAGAAATAAAAATATTATCTCTTGTGGCCGAATGAAAGCTATAATTATTAATACCCGTATGATCTTAATGCATTACTAAATATTGCGATCAGTGAGGCATAGAATATGACTCCTAAGACAACTCCTATCACAGCAAATATTAATACTGCACGGCAATAATTCTTTCTACTCGTATTTCCTTGACCAAAACCCCATACAAACGTCATAATCAAACCAACGCACGGGATAGCTAATACAAGCATTGTTATTATCCAATCGCCTAAACTCATTGGTTTTTCTAATTGTCCCCCATACTGTTCTCCATAATTATCCATTATTTACTCTCCTATGTATGATTATAGTACTATCTTTGAAGTCTATATGAATGATAAAGATTTATCATTTTATGTAAGTAATTATCTTTCCAGTACACCATTGGTTCTACATTAGGATAATACACCTTCATACGATAAATATAAAAACTCACAAAAATAGCCATACATATTATAACACTGATGTTTATAAAAAATCTATAGTTTTTTAATACTTTTTTTATAATTAGACAAAAAACTACTTCCATGATTATAAGAAACAATAATGGATGCATTTGATAGGCTTCACGGAAATGTCCCGTAAGCAAAAATACTGATGCTCTGGTTATACCACAGGCCGGGCAGGGAACTCCAATAAATAATTTGCTTATACAGACAGTTCCAAAAATTGAATTCAAAAATATCATGGTAATAATACATAAAACAATACCAATCCAATATCTCTTTATCAATTCTATTAACTCCTTCATTCACCGTCTCCTATCAATTCCTGGGATATCAATATTTTCTAGTAAACAGAAAAAAGTTGCCCTTCGACAACCTTAAGTAGCGAAGGACGGATTTGAACCGCCGACACCGCGGGTATGAACCGCGTGCTCTAGCCAACTGAGCTACTTCGCCATATGCTTATTTATTTTTAAATACTTATGAAAGTAAGATGGGACCTATAGGGCTCGAACCTATGACCCTCTGCTTGTAAGGCAGATGCTCTCCCAGCTGAGCTAAGATCCCATAACACCTTGCTTTCAGCAAGTACTTAATTATTATATTTATGATATAAATGTTTGTCAAGTACTTTTCATTCTTGAGTTTCCGTAGTTTTATCCACAGAACCTTAATTTCAAGATTCCATTTATAAACAACTTTGTAAAAATACCCAAATTATAAGGAATCCACATCCTTTTTGTAGTAGAATAATGGTGTCCAATC
>JAEZVF010000094.1 GCA_023443225.1 Bacillota bacterium | reverse complement strand
AGGTAATCTATTTGGTATTCGCATACTAATATTTTACCATAAATCCCTTACTTTTCGAAGTTTGGGATTTATTTTTTTGCAGAGAAAAGGAGCTGCGCACTAATACTTAGTGCGACAGCCCCTTTTTATTATTATCTCTTTCCCTTACATCTTAATTATTTCTATCTGCACATTATTGAAGGTAAAATTGGGGATAATTATTCAAGAGAAGATGCATCCTAGGAGGGTTTGAGATGGAAAAGAGTAAAAAGATATTTTATGGTTGGTGGATTGTAATAGGATCAATTTTAGTTACTGCAACAATTGTTCCCAGTGTTATGGCTTTGGCAAATAAGTTCCTTATACCAGTTACTACTGATATGGGTATTAATAGAAGCACTTTTTCCATAGGAAACGCTATTCTGCAGGCTATGGGAATATTTCTGGCTCCATTAATGAATGCATAACTTTTGGCTTAGCCTTTTTTATGATGTTATTCGCTTCAAATGTAGTAATTGCATATCTGATGGCAATCTCCTTTGGTCTTGGGAATGCTATGGGAGCAGTAATGCCACCGCTACTAACATCTACAATATACGGACCAAAAAAATATGGGGATGTTTATGGGTATATAAGTAGTGTTACACAGTTGGGGCTTACTTTTGGTTCAATATTGGTAGCTTCCATATTCGATATTACAGGATCATATAAACCTGCATGGGTAGTCATGATACTATTTACAATAGGGGTAATCGGGGTATGGATATTATCAATTCATACATCTTTGAAATACAGAAAATAATAGGTCACTGCAGGGAATCAGAAAATATCATTCATCTAATCTCCACAACCTTTTTGGGTTAAAGGGAGTATTTCATAATTTGGTTATAAACAGATTCTGCCTGTTCCTTATCATGAGGATACAAAAGAAGGACATCTAATAGATTAGGGCAAAATTTCAGATTTAATAATTTCCTTGCAAATGCCATTCCAGCTATTTCACCCGTACAGATAAGTCCTGACGTATGAGTATAAGGACCCAACTTCCAAAGTTTAATCCGAAAAGTATTGACAAATAATTCATTATCTTTAGCTTCTATAAAATGAAATATTTCATGAGCCAGAATAATATCCATTAAGTTTCTTCCATGCAATTCCTGTATTTTATAGTTAGAAACCAGTTCTTCACCTTTTTTGATATTATCCTCATAAAGAGTAACTATTCCAGGTTCTTCATAGGTTCCAAAATAAATATAATCCAGAGCATTTTGAGTTTTTTCCACTTTCACAGTTAACCCTAACTCTTTTGCTAACAGAAATACATCTATTTCACCAAATAATGTTCCGGTCTTCTTTCTTATCTTCTCTACTTCATCATATCCACACTGGAGAGATTTTTCTATAATTTCTTCCCTAAGTTCTTTGGTTACTTTTCCTTCAATCGGATCCGTGCTCACCAAATAGTTTCCAAAATCTCTATCACTTAAATTCATTAAATTCTTAATAGATTTCTTTAAATCCATATACTCACCTTCCTAGCAAAAAACTTAGGTATCAAAATATTAAGTAAATTATATAACCTAAAAGCAAGAATAGAAAGTCCAAATACAGACTTTCTACCCTTTAAACTATATTACATATCGTTTTTAGCACCAATTAATAGTACGTTATCATTTGATGAACGTGTCATTAACTCAGAATCCATAACCATATGCAATTGTTCTATACTTGACATTCCTTCATAATCAATAACCTTAGCTCCGATACACAAATAGAAGTCTGGAGTAATCTTAATATCAGATTTGTATACTGATAATTCTTCCCATAGCTTATCTACTAAGGAACGTACACCCGAAGATGTTGATTCAACGGCATCTCCATCTCCTCTTTGGATTTTTACGAAACCTTTTTTGTCAACAACACGTATTTCCTGTTTCTTTCCTTTTTCGGAACCGAATACAAAGAAATTATCATTTTTAACAATACAACGGGCTTTTGATGGTTCCACACGCATGGAAGCAGCCGCAATTTCTGTAGCTTCCGCTAGTGTAACTTTCTTGGCGAGATCCTGTGTCTGTATTTCAGTAGAACCTGTAGCAATGGCACGTACCTTTGATGTCTGAGAATCAATTTCAATCTGTATTTCGATACTATCCGCTGTAGCACCAGACTTAATAGCCATATCTGTAGCTTCTGTACGAATTTCTGCAAGATCCTGAGGTGTTGGGTTTGGAATTACACGTTCAACAACATCACGAACCATGGCAAGAGCAACACCGATCGAAGAAATAACTTCTGCATTTTCCGCTATTTGATATGGAAGATTCATTTTCTTAGCTGTGAATGGTAATAATGCAGATGCTCCACCACCACCACCAATTAGTGTGATTTGATCTCTTTCTACCTTATGTTTTTCAGCCAGTTCTTCTATAACAGCAATACATGTATTTGCAGCATCGTCTAAAATAGCTGTTGCACATTCTTCGATTGTCATTCCTAATTCTTTCGCCAATGCACCAATTGTTTTTTTACAAGATTCTACATTACCATAGGAGAAATCTCCAGGTTTTACAAGTCCTAAAGCGGTAGCTGCACAAGTAACAGTAATGGTACATCTAAATCCACCTTCTGATTCAATAGCAATATAATCATCTGGATCTCCATCTAAAGGTTGAATACGTACAACTTTTGGATTTACAATTTTTGATGGATCTGTAAATGCAGAGTATGGCAGGTTGGCAATATGGGCCGAACGAGGTCCAACATGCACTATTTTACTGTTGTTGGCACGAACCATAGATCCACCAGCAACACCAGAAACATGTACGTCCAAGGAATTAATTAAAGTACTCTGTCCTCCTACTACCGCATAGTCGATCATAGGACGACCATTTTTAATAACTCCGATATCTGTACTTGTTCCTCCAACTTCGAAGAAGATACCGTTAGATACACGAAGATACATAAGCGCTCCTACTGTAGATGCAGCTGGTCCAGATAACATCGTAAGTACAGGACGTTTTCTCATTTCTTCTATATCCATAACACCACCGTCTCCACGCATGATCATTAAAGGTGCTTTGATACCAGCCTTTCTAACAGCAGATTCAGTACTGTCAGCAGTCTCAAACATTTTAGGAAGGATGGATGCGTTAATTACTGCAGTACGAGTTCTACGTGTAAGTCCGTATAATTTACTGATGTCAGCTGCAGCGGTTACTTCAATTCCTTTTTCCTTACCTACTTCTTTTACTATTAGCTCTTCTTCTATATCATCTACACCAAAAGCTTTGGATGCTACAATTACACCACATCCATTTGCTTTTAAATCATCTATAACTTTTCCCACAGACCCTTTGTTAAAATTCTTTAAATTCATATAGCGATGGGCTGTTTTAATTTTTCTCTTTCCTGAATTATCAAGATTTATTTCTTTTACATTACTCTGCATATTAGATAATGCACCAGAGAATACTCCTTTTCCCATACCAATAATACCTGTTTTTGCAACATCACCTTCAAGTAAGGCATTTGTAGCCTGTGTAGTTGAATGCGCAATGAAAGTTACTTCATCTGGTGAAATATTATTATCGTTCAGACATTTTTTAAAGGACTCTACTACGCCCTCTGAAACACCCAGTTCACTATCGTGTGTAGTCTGGACCGATCCAATGCCAACGATTTTATATGTTGCATCATCAATAGCAACGGCTTTCGTATGTGTTCCACCTACGTCGATGCCGACTCTGATTTTTCTTTTTGACATATTTATCAATTCCTCCTATCGTCCAAACATTAAGAATACTAGTGCTATATTGATAATAGTAATAAGCCATGCCCATATGATACCTGTTTTCATAAATTCTTTTACTGAAACTTTACTATAATTAAGTGCCCAAAGGTTCCATGACTGTGTAGGACATGCTGACAGATTCATAGAAATTGTTGGTACATACATAAGTGTAAATAAAAATGGAGTTGTAAATCCACCAATTGCTTTTAACACACCTACAGTAGCTGCACCTGCACCAAAAATGGTAAGTGGTCCACGGAATAATCCTAAAGGCGCTACAATTGCGAATACAATGCTAAGTACAAGTGTAGATTTTGGCATAACTCCACCTAAGATTACTTCAAAGAATGGTGCAACAACCCCTGAAATTTTATTGAACATAGGAAGTATAAATAAGAATCCTAATAAACTTGCAACATCGACTACACCATCATAGAAGGTTCTTGAAATCGTACGACAAGCCTGCCCAAAATTAGGGAGTTTACCACAGACAGCTAATCCAAATACGGAACCTACAATAAATGCAGGAATAGACTGCCATTTAAATAAAATAGCAAGTGTTGTTGGAATAATAGGTGTAATCATAGCGATTGTAGGTACCGAAGCTTCATTATTTGTAGGTTTTCCAGCTTTTGCTGCCCATGCTCTTTTACGAGTCTTTTTCTTTCTAAGACTAAAAACAAGCATAAGACTAACAAGGATTAACTGGGTTGCCATCGCTACAAATCCAAACTTAAAATAATTAACATCATATAACATATCTGCAAAGATACCCTGCATCTGTTTGAAGAGTACCTGATTGATATACATACCACTACCAACACTCATTAAGTATGAAGTAACTGCAAGTGGTTTAGGAACTCCAAGAGACATCAGAATTGGTAAAATAATGACACCAATTGCTACTACAGCGCCAGCTCCAAATGTAGATGTAAAAATAATTCCTGAAACAATAGATAATAAAATCGTGGTAAATAACGGATTATCTCCGCCAAGTTCTGTAACACTCTTTATTAATTTTGATGCAATACCAGTTTCAATCAGTATTCTACCAAACCAGCTACCAAAAATAACATTAACGGCTGTAGCACCCCAGCTTTCAGGTCCTCCTTGTAAAATATTAGCTTGTGCATCTTGCCAGCTTAATTGTCCACCAATCATACTTAACGCTATCCAAATCACAGCCATAACAAAGAAACCAACCATTAAGTTTCCACCACGAGCTGCAAAATAAATTAAACCAAAATATGTTATCAGTAAGATGATACCAATAATAATTGCAGTATCCATAATGTTCTCCTTTCAATTTTTAATTTTTATCGCTGAACTCTGGCGCTTCCACCAGACATCAGTTTCTCTACTTCTCCCTTACGGGCCATACTTGTACCACCAGGTGTTGTCATTGTTATTGCATCTCTTGGTTTAAGCTGTAGATCCATGTGATACCTTCCTGCCTTATCATTTATATTCAAATTCTTGTTTCCTCCTAATAAAGTGTTTTTGCATTCTACCCCATTGTCATTTAAGGGATTGAATGCATTTTGTAAGCTTTTGTTCATTTAATTATCAAATTATACTTGCTTTGGCTTATGTCTTATGCAATGTTTTTAATTTTTTGCAATTTAGCATTTGGAATTAAATTATTTTCCCATTGATAATCCAACATTTACATTCATTACTGTTTAGTTATTACTATAGTCTTTCACTCCTCGTTATTCTTAATACAGTTACAATTCAATATTTTAAACTAATTTATATAATGTCGATAGAATTATTATTTGATTTTATAGTAATTTATTTGTTTCGTATGATGTGAATATATCAGATAGTGTGGATTATTGTTAAAGGTTTACATAAGTGTAAACATAATCCATATTTGAGCATTAAAATAAAGCATTTAATTCATATAATTGAACTAAATACTCTACAGCTTATATTGATAACAATCTAAATATTTTTTCAAAAGTAAACGGTAAATCTCTTGTACATTAAAAAATACGATCTTCTATGAGATAATACTCTAAGTTGAATTAGTTGAATAAGTTGACAACTTTTTAAACTTTTAAACAAACTCAGGAGGTTATCTT
>JAEZVF010000057.1 GCA_023443225.1 Bacillota bacterium | reverse complement strand
ATATAAATATATACGAAGTATAAAACAACTGATTGCATAGACAGCGTCTATGTTGATTAAATTTCAGGGTATTTCTAAAGGTACCTTTATTTGAATCCTCTGTTTTTCTTGTTGCTTTAAGCACAATTAGAAATGAACTTTGAAAACCTCAAAAAATACTTAAAATGTAGATATTGGGTAACTATATCTACTTTATTAAAGAGTTTCGCAATTACCTAGTAATTAATAATAAGATTATAACACGAATATTTACCAATTTATACCTTATTATTATATAAATCCAATTTGATAGAAAAAGGCCGGAAAACAAGCCGTTTCCAGCTCATCTTCTGACCATATCAATATTTCTTTTAATCTTCTCACAGATAAGATCAACATCTTTTTCAGTAAGATAGGGATGCATTGGTAACGAAAGTACTGATTTACACAAATGATTTGTTACATCAAACTGTGTTTGTGTTTCATCCAAAGGCATCATCTGAAATGCCTTTTGCAGATGCATTGGTACAGGATAATAGACCATACTAGGAATTCCATTCTCACTTAATCCATTCTGTAGGATATTTCTTTGCTGCTCATCTTTTAGTTTTATGGTATATTGTGCGAAGCTGGAATAATAACCTTCTGGTATTATCGGAATTTCTACGATACCTTTTAGTCTTTGATTATAATATCTATATACTTCATTAACTGCCTCTAATTCCTGTGTGATAAATGCCTTTAGCTTTACCTTTAATATGGCGGCTTGTAGAGTATCCAATCTGGAGTTCATTCCTACTCTTACATTATCATACTTATGCGTGCCTTTGCCATGATTCTTAAGCGAAGAAATGATTTCTGCCAATTCATCATTATTTGTAAAGACTGCTCCTCCATCTCCATAACAGCCCAAAGGCTTTGCAGGAAAAAAGGAAGTTGTTGCTGCATCACCAAAATTGCAGGCCATCCGTCCGTTTATATTACCTCCAAAACCCTGTGCTCCATCTTCCAGTATATTTAAATTGTATTTTCGAGCAACTTTCTGTAAAGCAAGATGATCTGCCGGCAAGCCAAACAAATCTACAGGAATAATAGCTTTGGGTATTAAATTCCCTTCCTTTAGCGTATGTTGTATTGCTTCTTCCAATTTACTTGGGTTCATCGTAAAGGTATCTTTTTTAACATCAACAAATACAGGTGTTGCTCCTTGATATGCAACAACTTCACCAGTGGAAAAGAAGGTGAAATCAGGTACAAAAATTGCATCTCCCACTTTTATGTCCCATGCCATCATAACTAATGTCATTGCATCCGTTCCGTTTGCACAAGAGATACAGTGTTTTGTTCCAATATACTCTGCTAAATGTTCTTCGAGTTCTTCTACTTCTTTTCCACCGATGAATGTAGAATTTAGAAGGACCTCCTGTATTGCCCCATCTATTTCTTTTTTATACTTAAGGTATTGCTTTTTTAAATCACGATATTCTATTTCTATCACTCCATTTCATTTAGCAGATAAAAATGTTTTCCTTTACACTGTCCACAAGTCCATAAGGCCATGCTCAGTAATCTGATACTCTCTGCCGCAATCATTGCATACGAACCCTTCCTTAATGATATTTCCACACTCGCAGACCCATCCGACTTGTCTTGCCGGTACTCCTATCATCAACGCATAATCCGGTACATTCTTTGTAACAACTGCACCAGCACCTATTAATGCAAATCTTCCTATGGTAATTCCACAAACAATGGTTGCATTGGCCCCTATGGAAGCCCCGTATTTCACTACTGTTTTTGGATATCTTAATGCACTCTTTGGATATTTGCTTCTTGGTGTTAAATCGTTTGTAAACACCATGGACGGTCCACAGAACACATAATCCTCAAGTATCACACCCTCATATAGGGAAACATTATTTTGAATTTTTACATGATTCCCGATAGAAACATTCTTTGATATATTTACATTTTGCCCCAATGTACAGTTTGTACCCAGGCTAGCACCTTTCTGAATGTGACAAAAATGCCAGATCTTTGTGTCATCACCAATACTTACATTTTCATCTATATAACTGCTCTCATGCACATAATACTTCATGTAGAAAACCTTCCTTTATAGTCCATGGTGCTTCCATTTTTTAAAGGTAATCGAATACTTTTTCCCACAGAAGCAGATTGATAGATTGCCAAAACAAGTTCAAGTGCTCTTCTTCCATCTGTTGCAGTCACGTAGGGAGGTCTATGATCTATAATAGCCTCAATTACATCCGCATAAAGCGGACTGTGTCCATAGCCATAAATCGTTGGCGGATTCTCGTTATATTTGTCTTCTATTTCCTTTAAACTTAATTGTTCATCAGTAAAATTCCAAACCTTAATTTGATTTACTGATTTTCCTGCCACAATTACCGTTCCCTTCTCTCCGAAGATGGACAGGGACTCTTCAAGATTTCTTGGATATACGTTAACGGTGCCTTCGATGATTCCATAACTACCATTCTTAAACTTAAGGAATGCGGCTCCAAAATCTTCGGTTTCCATATAAGGATGACTCAGATTGTCTGTGATCCCATTAACTTCCATAATCTCATCACCCAGCATCCATCGAAGTAAATCAATATTATGAATACATTGATTCATCAATGCTCCGCCGTCCTGATCCCAGGTACCACGCCAGGGAGCCTGTTTGTAATAGCTTTCACCACGGTTCCAGCGTATTTGAGCAGTTCCGTAAAATAGTTTTCCGAAACTTCCAGCTTCTATTTGTTCACGAATAATTTGTATGGATTTATTAAAACGATTTTGATGGCAGGCACACACAAGAACATTTTTTTCATCTGCTTTCTCGATAATGGCATCGGCATCGGTTAGGGAAAGTGCAATTGGTTTTTCGATGATAAGATTGCAACCTGCCTCTATGCATGCGAATGCAATCTTGGCATGCTCGCCACTCTCCGTAGCAATTGCAATCAGATTGGGGCGATCTATATGAAGCATTTTCTGATAATCCGTATAGGTGTGTACTGTCTTTGGTAAGTCAAATTGATGCGCTAGGCTTTCTGTTTTTTCTATAAATAAATCACACAAAGCTACAATATCCAGATTTTGTTCCTTGGCAGCTTTTATGTGATTCGGAGCAATCCGTCCACATCCGATTAAAGCATATTTTAATTTCAATTTATATTGGATACCTCCTACAATAATTCGATGTTCTTTCGTTCTTTGACATGTTTCATTGCATTTTTGGTATCTAGAATAAAAACAGCATGCTGTTGTATTAACTCATAATCTATATTGGAATGTGCAGTTGTAATTAGAACCAGGTCCGATTCAGAAATTAATTCAGGGGTTAAGGTATGTTCACCCTTTATAAGAGTTCCATGCTCCTGATATTCTAAAACATAGGGATCAAAATACTTAACCTGCGTATCCATTCGTTTTAACTGTGTAATTACCCTTAAAGCCGGACTCTCTCTATAATCATCAATATCCTGTTTATAGGCAATTCCAAGTACAAGGACTTTGGCGCCATGAAATGCTTTTTGAAAACGATTTAATATCCTACCAGCTCTCTCTACACAATATTCTGGCATGCGATCATTAATCATCATGGATGCTTCTATCATTGAAGTGTGGAAGCCATATTCTCTTGCTTTCCAAGATAGATAGTATGGGTCTAATGGAATACAATGTCCTCCAAGTCCCGGCCCTGGATAAAAGGCTTGAAATCCATAAGGCTTAGTTTTCGCAGCTTCTATCACTTCCCAGAAGTTTATGTTCATTTTATCACATAACATTGATAATTCATTGACCAGTCCAACGTTCACATTTCGGTATGTATTTTCAAGAATTTTTTCCATTTCAGCAACTGCTGGTGAAGATACACGGTGTATGGGTGCTTGTAATATATTTTCATACAAAGCAGCTGCGATTTCAGTACATTTTTTTGTAACCCCACCTACAACCTTAGGGGTGTTTTTTGTTTTATATAAAAGGTTTCCTGGGTCAACCCGTTCCGGAGAAAAAGCAAGATAGAAATCTTCTCCACATAGGAGCCCTGACCGTTCCAATATAGGCTTAATTAGCTCCTCAGTAGTTCCCGGATACGTTGTAGATTCTAATACGATTAACATATCTTTATGCATATAAGGAACAATGCTTTCCGTAGATGTCTTGATGTAACTAATATCCGGTTGCTGATGTGCATCCAGTGGTGTCGGGACACAAATACATACACAATCTGCTTTTGCAACCTGGCTAAAATCACTACTTGCAGAAAGGAATCCAGAGGCTACTATGGCAGCTAAATCCTCGCTTATAACATCACCAATATAGTTTTTTCCGTCATTCACCAAAGTTACCTTTGTTTCTTGAACATCGAATCCTATCGTTTTGTATCCTGATTTTGCTTTTTCCACAGCCAACGGAAGTCCTACATATCCAAGTCCAATAACACCCAGTATTGCTGTTTTATTTAAAATTTTTTCAATTAACATTGGCAGCTCCTTTTATAACCATAGACATTTGATATTTCCAATCCAGATATTTCACTGCATAATCCCTCATTGCTGTCTGTGCTTCATCTGTATATTTGAATTGCTCCGCAAAGGTAATCACTTTATGGATAGATACATCCGTATCATCATTAGGAAACTTAAGGTAATATCTACTGACACTTTCATTTATTCCATAGTCAACTGCAGAATCAAGAAAGGGTAATCCTTTCGCAAAATATTCTCGACTTTTTAAAGTAGAAACCACTTGTAATTTTTTCCTATGTACACCTAATGCTGCCACACCAACGTCTGCTCTATCATAATAAGAATCCAGTTCCAAACCACTTTTTATACCTACAAAGGAAACATAGGATTCCAAATGATTTTCCATAACATAATTCTCCAATTCCTTGCGACTACTACCATCACCCACAATGATAAACTCTACTCGTTTTTTGGGCGTACCCCCTTCTTCATAATATGCTTTTAACCCTTTGAGTACCCGGTCATAGCCATGCCAATAGGAAAGGTATGCTACACCAAGTAATGTAATTTTATCCTTATCTGTATTTATGGCCCTTGGGTATATAGCTGACGTATTGATACCATTTTGTATTTGTATGGTTTTAATTCCCCATATCTTTTTCTTAGGAAGTAAAACCACAAGGCGGTCCACTACAGTTCTTAAGAAGGGATAATACAGATTATCTAACATTAAGGACAGGATTGCCTTAGTTCCTGAATAGAACTGTTTCTCTCTTATTTGGTAAAGTGAGGTAACAATACGTTCTTTGTTCAGTGGATAGGTATATAGCTCAATGAGTACCTTAATGTTTTGTATGTGCAGACCATGTAGAAACTGATAGGTGGCTATGCTCATGGAAGGTAAACGCATGTATAACAAATCAATCTTCCACTCTTTCGTAAATTTTTTTAATATATGAAAGGCTTTGGCACAGCGTCGTCGGCTATACCCATCACCTAAATAATATTCAAATACGAAATCTTCTGCTTTTGTTACTGCTAATTTTTTGCTACGAAAACGTGCCAACCAGACGGAATGTCCTAGCTGTTCCAATCCATTGCACTGGCCAAGAATTTTATTCTTTATTCCAATTTTGCTTTCGTCATTTTCATCTAAAGCTGAAAAATAAAGGATGTTCAATTTCAATAACCGAACCTTTCTAAAGATTATGTTCATTTTTTGTGATTTCTTTGTATAAATATAATGTATCATAAGGGCCAAGATAATTTTCCAGACTCCAAATGGCTGTACGGAAATTTATATTTTGATTGGTATAATTATATTGATAAGGACTTTTTAATTGTTTAAATAAATACCTTGCAAGATATTTGAATCCGTTTGGATCCCCTTTATCTCTTAACTTGATTCCGGTAATTAGCCAGATTGCTCCATCTATTTTTCGGATGTAATCTTTCATTCTTTTGAAACTTGGATGTTCATGCTGTGCTACTGTATTTATTTTCTTAAAATCTATATCCATTGGGATAAAAAGTTTATCAAACAGCCATTTCTCATATAAGAATTTACCTATCCTATATTTCCTAGGCACCTTATACCAAAAATCTACGAATTCCTGATCCCATAGTGGCATTCGCCATTCAAAACCAAAAAGTTCATATAAGCGATTGGATTGAATAACGTATTTTGATGGACGGTGTACAGTAAACCATGCCTCAAGAAAAGATTGGACACCTTCCTTGCTACTTATGTCGATATTATAATTAAAAATGCATTCTTCAATATCTTCTTTGATGTAGGAGTTATATTTTTGATTTAACTGTTCCAAAGAGAAATTCTTCTTAATGATATATGTGGAAATCCAATTTTTGTTACATTCCAGCTGCTCCATTTCTCTTTCAGACAATAAAAAACTACCAGCAATCAAATCCCCGCAAAACCCAGGTACGATAACTCCATCGGAAGGAAAGCCGGTATTGGTAGTCAGTTGCATTAATGCTATGATTTCCTGTAAATGAGGAATGCTAGAGCATAGGAATGAACGAAAACAAAAATCTTTTAATATACTTTTCTCAATTTCTGACCATCTTTTTTCGTTATATTCAATAAAAAACCATTTTAAACCAAGGGATTTCGCAATGGCTTTCGAATTTCGCACCTCATAACTATCCAATTTCCCATAAGTATAACAAACAATTTTTTTATAATGTAATTTGACCAGCATAGAAGCGATATAACGGGAATCATATCCCCCGCTTAAAGGGATGATAATGGTCTTACCCTGTACAGATTGAATCAATCTTTGAAATACAGAATCGGATAATTTGTCAATTTTCTGATAAAGCTGACTAAGGCTTTGATATACATTGCTATGGCTATGTATATAATAAGATCTTAGCTCTAATTTCTGTGGGATTTCCTTGCTGATGATACCATAGGTTCCTGCCGGTATTTGCTGGATATGACTGTATAAGGTTCGATTATTAGCAGTAAACATGCCGGAACTCACCAACTCTGCAAAGGCCACCTTATCAATATTCATCTTTTGTCTGGGATTGATATTAATAGGATCATCAGTAATCATTTGGTTATTATCCGTATAGAATAAAGGTATGGATCGCAGGCGATCCACTACTGCGATACAGTAGTGGTCCGTTTCGTAAACAATAGCATAACAACCATTCATAAGTGAAATTATCTCAATAAATTTTTCTATACTTTTATCAGACAAATAATAGGCAAGAGTTTTTGCTGTGTAATATTGATCATGAATCCAACTATACCCTTTGACAAAAACTTTACCTTCATTAACCCACTGAAAACCACTATTTTGTGATAATACAATGTCAACCGGCTTCATTCTTCTATGTCCTTTCTACCTGATGAGTAATTCTATAAATATAAGTCCAATATATGAAGGCAGTAACGACATAGATAATTCCTAAGGATATCGCTGCTCCATATAAACCCAATACTGATATAGCAAAATAATCTAAGATAACCTGCAAGATACAGGATATGCCGGCAACCCATAAATTCAGTTTTACTTTTCCAAGAGCAGGTAATAGACTCATTGGAAGCATTCGAAATGCAGCATTAAAACTAATAATGATGCATAATATCCGCATAAAAGGTACAACCTCTATATATTTTTCTCCATACAATAAAGTAACAATTGGATTTGCAAAGATTACAATAAAAGAGCTTATTGCAGTCATGATGCATACTGTAATTACAGATACCATACAGATATTCTTCCAGACCCAAGGTTTATTGTCAGAGTTCTTAGCAAATTTGGGATAGATATAGGTAAGGATTGAATTGGTGATAAAAGGAAGATTAAGAGGTATGGTTAATGCCACTTTGTAATTTGCAGAGATTACTTCGTTTTTTAAGACCAAATTTACAATCATCATGTCGTTCACTGGCATTATGGAAGAAAGTAAGGAAGATATCATGAGGACAAATCCAAATTTAAAATATTCCCTTGCTTCTTTTCTTGGTAGTTGTACATTTGAAACATGTTTTAAATTCTTATGGAGAAATAAAACACATACTATTACAGGAATGATATATGATAAGTATCTAGCAAGCACAACGCCTGGTAATCTCCATAACAATGTAAACAGAATTAAAAAAACTAAATTACATAGAACAAATATCACAGATACACTTGCATACAGTCTGTTTCTTTCAATCGCCCGTATGTAATTTAGAATAGTTTCAAATACATATGCTAACAGTGGCTTAAATACAAAAAATAAAATTAATATTCTTGCATAGATAAAATCAACAGGTAAGAGACAAAAAATTGGTATAATGATAAGAATTAATATGAGCTGTAAGAATAAGCCTACTGAAAGACTGAAATTCAAATATGATTTACGCTGAATCTCCGTCTTCATTCGTGGGACATATCTCAGCAGAGCATTACCAAGCCCCAAACCAGACAATAATAAAATGTAGGAATAGCCATTTTCCACATAGCTTAATGTTCCATATTCCGTTTTATCTAGCAGTCGTACAACAACGATGGAGGAAAAAAGCGAAAAAATCTTAACAAAAAAACTGGATAATAAAATATCAGCTGCTCCATTTTTCAAAGCTGAAAATACCTTTTGAAAAAAATATTTCATCTTTTTTCCCATACCACATTTCCCCATTTCCTGTATGGCTATTGTTTTATTGTTTCACTTGTTTTCTGCATATGGTAACAATCCACGCAATTGCCATCCAAAAAGATTGATTATACCAATACGGGCTGCCTAGAATTGTTCTGATAATTCCTATGGATAGCAACAAAACAAGAAATATAAAGTCATTGCCCATTTCTAATTTCCTATAAGCGGTGATGCAACCTTTTCCAAGGATAAGAATGGAAAACACAAGTAAAATTAAGCCAAACTCGATACCAAATTCCAGAATACCATTATGAGCATGAAGTCCACCTATATTGTTTACATCATAATTCGGTGAATATAGTTTTTTCTCTCTTATCATAATAGAATCTGCACCAATTCCGTTTCCAACGATGGGATGCTCCATAATTAATTGAATACTATTTTTATAAATTACATCACGTCCAGAATTATCAAATAGATTTGATTCTAGAATTCGTACAATTGTTCTGCTGTAAGTATTTTGTTCCATATATTTTGTGAGAACAAAATGCTTGATGGGATTAACATAGAATAAAAACATAAAGCTTACGAAAAAGAAAAGGATATATTTTAATATGTTTTTTGGATTGTTTTTCCTAACTCCTAATGCTTTTATCTCATATAGCACAAAGCTGAAAAATAGTATAACAAGGGGCATTCTACCGCCGTAGACTATCATGATAAGTATTCCAAGCACAATGAAAAGAAGTCTTATGAAATGAAACTTCTTGTATTGTAATCCTATCAGTACAATTAGATATGGCAACAAAGCATAAGAAACATTTAGATAATTATTGATTGAAATATTTCTACCTGTTACTTGTATGATAGTTACTAAGGGTATAATGAAATAGCTAATACCTGCAATAATTTTAATTAACAAAACCGATTCTATTTCACTTCTTACTAATAAATAGCAAGGTATGGTAGTAATTGAGATTTTTACAATAATTCTGATTACATCCATATTCTCTGGATAAATCAAAATATTGATTACGAACAAAATTGCAAATCCTATTACAATAGCAAAAGCTTCTTTTAATATTTCTTTGCGTAAAGCTAACATAACTCCAGCTATTATGGTCGCATACATTACTATATTAAAGAGTAATTTCATCAAATTATATATGTTTTCTGGCGCTAGATAAGTAAGAACAAAGTCCATTCCTTGTTGTGCAATCCAATATACGATTAGAAAGTGAAGGATAAAATTATTCTGATATCTTGCGACTTTTATACCTTCTTCCATTTTAGTATACCTTCCGCTTTCACCTTAACATACAGTCTGTATACGTAATTCAATATATGAGAAAGAATCATACTATATGTTAACAGGACAATCTGCCTTTTCGATATTAAGTAACAGAAATAACGATAATAAAACTGATCCTTCATGCGGTATTTTTCAGAAAAAACGGATTTATATTTTTGCTGTTCTAGGATCAGATGTATGGTATCTTTGATCTTTAGAACAGAATTCTCTTTCGACAGACAAGAACAGTTATATATGACGTTCACGCAACTCTTACGAATAAAATTGTGAAAATGATTCATAACTTCTTCTTTCGCTGTTAGAAATCGTTCTTCTTGCAGTAAGAAATCTTCCGTACGTTTTAGTAATTTCTTTTCCATTAGAAGACGATCTGGGCGATATGCTTTACTTAAGGAGTCTTTTACAAGCAGGTGATGATATTCTGCTGAATCACAAATGGCAATACCTCTTGCATAAAGATAAGCACGGATATTAAAGTCAAAATCTTCCAGCATGATTTCTCTCTCCGAATAAAAACGTAGGTGGTACTGATCTATGAATTCTTTGCGATAAAGGTTCTTCCATACACACATTTGCAGAAAATCCTTTACCGGTTTCATATTATTATCAGGCGGTCCAAGTAAAGGAAGTAGGATATGTTCTTCTTTTAGGCGTCCATACAGAATTTGATTTTGCCAACTGTCCCCTGGTAAAACGACATTGCTGTGTATAACAGTATCCACTAGTGTTAATTTTGAAATCACAATATCTACATCTTCTGATTTTACTGCCATACTGAGTAGATCTTCTAAAAACTTATTTCCTATCCAATCATCTGAATCAATAAAAGCCAAAAAAATACCATTTGCCACATTGATTCCGGCATTTCTAGCACTGGACAATCCCCCGTTCCTTTTATTAACTACCCGGATCCTATTATCTTTCTTTTCAAAACTGCTTATGATATCAAAAGAATTATCGCTAGACCCATCATTAACAAGAATGATTTCAATATTCTTGATTGTCTGATTCAAAATACTTCCAATGCATTTTTCTAAATATTTACCTGTATTGTATACGGGAATAATTACCGAAATGATAGGGTAATGTTTACAGTAAGAAGAAGGAAGCGGCGTATTATTCTGTTTTATAAAACCCTTTGCAATTGGACTATGTTCAATTGAACCTAATTCTAAAAATCCATACCTGTCTGTTAAGACTTCCTTCATCATATTTTTTTTATAATCTCCCACTTTTTCGTATATCGTATAGGATTTATCAAAGACAGGTTTTTTGAATAAATCTCGCTGTAACTGTTCCAAATAGTTTTGAGTTGTATCTATAATTTTAGCTGGAATTCCGGCAGCAATACTGTTATCTGGAATATCATGGGTAACTACACTTCCTGCACCAATGATTACATGATTTCCGATTCTGACATTCATTAGAATAATGGTACCTGCACCTACAAATACATTGTCACCGATAATTACCCGACCAATTTTACCATATCCGGTATACGTACGTGGACTATCATCATGCGCTATTATTTGTACACGACTACTCAGTGTTACATCATTACCAATCTCTATTAGCCAACAATGGGAGGGATCTAACTTACAACCACTCTGCCGATGGAATCTTTTTCCGACTGTAAGCCCGCGTTTCACATAATAGCTTGTAGGCAAATCACCATATTGAATAAATCTTTCCAAATCAACTATGAATTGACGGAATTTTTTCATATACACCATGAACTATTGTAATTAATTACAATATGTCTTCTCCTCTCCCCAAATGATACACTTAGATTTATTTATTCATGTAGATTTCTTATATATAGATTCTAAAATCTTAACATTCTTATTTACATCAAAATGCTTTTTGCAGTATCTTCTGCCATTTTGGCCCATCCAAGTTCTTAATTTCTCATCAGAACTAAGAAATTCTATCTTATTAACTGCTGCCTTAAGATTATCAGCAGGTGACCAGAATCCGCATTTTGCTTCTTTTTCAACTAAACTTCGTATATCGGTTACCTTATCAGTGAAGGCAACTATTGGAAGTGCAGCTTCCATATAGGAAAGTATGCGGGATGGATAGTTTGGTATGGTATACATATGTCCAAGAGACACGATACCAACATCACACAAAGCTAGAAGGAGGCTGTATTTCTTTTTCGACAGTTTATCCAGGAATAAAACGTTCTTTTGTGTTTTTGCCAATTCCTTCAGAGATTCTGCGTGTGTACCTTGGCCCACAATTAGAAAAACAATATTTGGGTGGTTTGCAACTGCTCTTATAACTTTAGTCAGGAAGGGTATTCCCTGTGCGATTCCAAGATTCCCAGCAAACACAAAAACTATTTTATTCTTATCGATACCGAGCCTTTCACGTAACTTATCGATAGATTGTTTTCTTAGTTTATAGGATTGTAGCTGTATACTATTAGGGAAAAGGATAACTTTATCCTCATTAATTTCTGAATTGTTTGTTAATAGATAACGTATGTTTTCAGCTGACATGCATCCTATGTAATCAGAAAGGTGATACAGCTCCTTTTCTTTTCTACGAAAATATTTATACATTATACTGTCACTAGTTAGTATCCCTTCATCTACTGCATTTTGAGGAAAGATGTCCTTTAACATTAAAAAAGTCATACACCGATATCTTTTTTTACAAAATTTAAGAATATGAGTATACATAATAGGCGGGGTTGCATATAGCAAAAGATCAATGGACTCATGACTTAATTTGAATTTCATCGTAAACATAATGATAAATTCCAAAACTAGTGATATCAGCCCTTTGATATATCGATTCTTAAACTTTGTTATGGAAATACCAGTTGAAATTATGATAAGGTTCTTATGCTTTTTATCAATATTTTTTATAGGTTGATCATCTACTAAAAACACCTTATGTCCTGAATTTAACAAAGCATTAATCAAATCCGAGTATATTCCGCCTTCCTTAAGATCAATACCAAGCATAGAAACAAATAAGACATTCATACGCAACACTCCTAATCTTTATAGTAGCTCTGTTTTAAAAAGGATATGAAATACCGCAATTCATAAAATAATCAAGTGCCGATAAATTTTCTATAAATTCGCCCCATAGCTGTGGATAAACTTTTGCTTGGTAGCTTTGATAAGACAAAAGAATCCCTCGTGATTTAAAGTTGTTTTCATTCTGATAGACCCTTGCTCCATTACCTGAAATGTAATTGTTTGCACCTAACATTGTACAAATGTCAAGAATTCTATTTTCACGAGTACTGCTTAAACGAAATTCTGAGGAAAATTTAAATTCTGCCTTCAGTCCAAGCATTTGGCACCATTTACGTATGATTGTAGAATTCATCTCTGCAATGTTCTTATATGATTGATGATAGAGTTCCTCCAGCACTGGATATATGTTGTAAAAATAAGGTGCTGTCTGGTAATTCTTCTGAATGATATCTAAATGATTTTTCTTCCAATCCAACTCATCTTTTGTTCGAACTTCATTTATCTTATCTCCCAAGTGCTGTTCTACCGGCACTGTAAGATACTTTTTGCCATTTGGGGATTTGATCACATTGCGGTTATGTCCCCCTTGATTGGAGTATTGAACATCATCTAAGAATACAAATACGTCCACAGAGGCTATTTTCTCGAAATAACCCATCCAAGGTAGATAATTCGGCTGATGTATTGCAATCTTCATATAAAAGCTCCAATCTAGAATTGTAATATTATTTATAAATACCTTTACGCAATAACACCATTTGGAAAGTCTTAAAAAAAATTTTAATATCATTTATTAAGGTGATATGATTTACATATTCTGCGTCCATAGTGCATTGTGTTTCAAAAGAAGCTTCTGCTCGGTAAATGGTATCTACAAGACAAAACATACCTGGCAATACTGAAAATCGCACTTTATATTCCTTTGGATATTCTTCATACTTCATTGGAACGCCTGGAAGTAATGGCCTTGGACCTATGAAACACATATTTCCCCGTAAAATATTAAACAGTTGAGGCAATTCATCCATACTCATTTTTCTAATGATTTTGCCGACTCTTGTAATTCTTGGATCACCTTCATAAATATAAGCACCGCTGCCTTCTTCAAAGGCATTTTCTTTCATTGTGCGAAATTTATAAATTGTAAATTCTACACCATCTTTCCCCATCCTTCTTTGATAGAAGAACACCTTGCCCTTAGAATCTACCTTTATTAATATAGTTATTAGAATCATAACCGGTAAGAACAGGAGGATACAGACAAAAGCGAGAAACCTTGATAGAACATATTTCACTCTATTACGATATAGATACCTAAACATTTATATCAACCCCAGTTCCAGAAAAACAAAACCCATATTACAAAAAGAGACATTCAACATCTTTATGACCATAATCCTTTAATAATTGAAACTACCTTCTCCAAATCTTTCTCCGTCATTTTTGTATCGCTAGGCAGACAGACTCCATGATCAAAAATCCCTTCTGCTGTTCCACCATTATCAATGTAATCATACTTTTTAAAAAACGGTTGTAGATGTAATGGTTTCCAGATGGGTCTGGATTCTATGTTATGAGCTTCCAGCGCCAGTATGATATCCAGCGGTCTGACTCTTCCATTTAACAAAGCACAGGAAAGCCAACAATTACTATTTTCCCACTCATACAAAGGCATCATTTGAATCCCGTCTAGTTCTTCAAAGGACTTCTGATAGTAATTATAGATAACTTGTTTCTGGTGAATGCGTTGCTCCAATACTTTTAATTGTCCACGACCAATTCCAGCAGTGATATTGCTCATACGATAATTAAAACCTAACTCACTGTGCTCATAATGTCTAGCTTTGTCTCTGGACTGCATCGACCAGAAACGAACCTTTCGAATCCGTTCTTCATTATTACTAACTAACATTCCACCACCAGATGTGGTAATTATTTTATTCCCATTAAAACTAAAAATGCCGTAATCACCAAAGGTTCCGGTGTGTTTTCCTTTATACGTAGTACCCAGGCTTTCTGCTGCATCTTCGATTACAGTTACATTTTGCTCACGACACATCCTCATAATGCTGTCCATATCGGCAGCAAGTCCATACAGATGAACGACAATTACTGCCTTGGGTTTATATTGTAAGAAAGCCTTTTCTAAAGCTTTTGGACTGATATTCCAAGTATCGGAATCACTGTCAATAAAGACAGGAATCGCATTTTGATAAAGAATTGGATTAGCGGTTGCTGAAAACGTAAGCGTTGGACAGAATACAAAATCGTCATTACCTACCCCTGCAGCCTTTAATGCCATATGAATTGCCGCAGTACCAGAGGATAAAGCAGCTCCATGCCCTATGTCTACATAGCTTGCAAGGGCTTTTTCAAATTCATTTACATTCTCCCCGAGTGGTGCAATCCAATTAGAAGCAAAGGCTTCATTGATATATTCCATCTCATAGCCTTCCTTGCTCATATGTGGTGATGCCATGTAGATTTTTTTCGTCATTTACACCTCTTTGTCAAACAAAACATATAATACGCTATCATTTTAGTATATTCGATAACTGTTATTATGTTACTTATTCAAGCTATCCTGTAGTAAATATCACAAAACAAAAAATCTGGAATATGATATATAGAAGCCATATCAAGTAATTTATTGATAATTAAAGGAGGTATAAAAATGTTAGTATCAAGAATAATTAATGGTATTTTAACAATTCTTAGTATTGTAGCAGGTATTTTCATTTCAATAGCATTTTCAAATGGAGCAATGCCTTATATCAGAGGAATCGTTAAAATTAATGTAGTTTTACCAGTGGTACTTTTGCTTATTTATGTAGGAATACTTGCACTCGTATATTTTGTAAGAAGCTGTACCATTCGTTTTTCTCTTAGAGTACCTGGGATTACGGTGTTGTTAACCAGCATAGGAACTCTGGTTACTTCTATCATGCTACTTGCTAATAATATTGTTCCGGCTACTCCAGGAATGACATTCTTAGTTGGAATTGGTGGTTTTTTCTTTACTTTAATGATTTTAAGTTTTATATACTTTATTATACGAATTGTAAACAGAATTATAATAATGTTATCAAAGGTAGCAAATGAAACTGAAGTATAAAAAATAGTGTATAAACGTGCACCCATGCTGGATGCACCATAAAAATGGCGCCGCACAATTTAGTGCGGCAGCCTCCATACTACTCTATTTACATAGTCAATATAAGAAATTATAATACGTAACACTTTATCTGAAACATTTGGTATCATATAATCCGAAACTTTCCGATAGGAATCGGATGGTTCCTGCAGTAATATTTCCAATCCCTGCAGGATTCTATCACATGTTAGTCCCACTAACATAACGGACGCTTCTTCCATTGCTTCCGGTCTTTCTTGTGCCTGACGGATGTTAAGGGCTTTTATCCCTAAAATGGAAGCCTCTTCACTAATAGTTCCGCTGTCGCTTAAAACTGCTTTTGCATTTAGCTGTAATTTGATATAATCATGAAAACCAAAGGGTTTTAAGAAATGTATCAAGGGATGAAACTTTATATTCAGTTCCTCTATTTTCTTTCTAGTTCGAGGATGTGTGCTTACAATAACCGGTAGCCTATACTTTTCCGCGATTGTTTGAAGGCTCTTTGTTATATGGTTAAAATTCTCTATTGAATTAATGTTTTCCTCTCTGTGGAATGATAATAGAAAGTACTCTTTTTCTTTCAAAGCTAATCTTTCTAAGATATCGGAATCATCAATTCGTTTTTTTTGCTCTTGAATTACTTCATACATTGGACTACCTAATTTTATGATTCGGTCAGCTGGGATACCTTCTTGCAATAAATATTCTCTAGCAATATCACTATAAGGAAGATTAATATCGGAAATATGGTCTACAAGTCTTCGATTGGTTTCTTCCGGCACTCTTTGGTCAAAGCAGCGGTTACCGGCCTCCATATGAAAAATTGGAATCTGCTTTCGCTTTGCAGCAATCGCGCAAAGACAACTATTGGTATCCCCGAGGATTAATAAGGCATCTGGTTTTTCAATGTCTAGAATTGGATCTATTTTAATCAGGATATTACCAATTGTTTCAATCGCACTTTGTGTAGCGGCATCTAAAAAATAATCCGGTGCTTTTAATTCTAACTCTTTATAAAAAACCTCATTTAACTCATAATCATAATTCTGGCCGGTATGTACAAGAATATGTTTGATGATAACGCTAGATTCTAACTTACGGATCACAGCTGATAACCGTATTATTTCAGGTCTTGTTCCAACAACGGTCATAATTTTTATAACTTTTATTGTTTTGTTTTCTTCCATGTTATATAACATCCTCTCCTACACCTTAAGGTAATAGGTATCCGGTTTGTCGGGATTATATGATTCGTTAGCCCACATAACGGTTACCATATCAGTATCTCCAATATTTTCGATGTTGTGTGTATATCCTACTGGAATATCAACAACTTCTAGATTTTCAGCAGAAACAAAAAACTCTATCACCTTTTCATCATAAATATTTCGCAAGCGTATCACGCCTTTTCCACTGACTACCAGAAATTTTTCATTTTTCGTATGGTGCCAATGATTTCCTTTTGTTATACCTGGCTTACTTATATTGATGGAAACCTGCCCTTGTTCCAAAGACTTGACAAACTCAGTAAAAGAACCCCGGTGATCAAAATTCATATCCAACTTATAACAAATATCTTCTACAGGTAGATAACTTAGATAAACTGCATAGAGTTTTTTTATGAAAAGGTTCCCCATATCCGGAATAATTTTATTGCTTCTGCTTTCCTTAAAGGAGTATAACAAATTAATGATATCTCTTAAAGTAACGGAATACACAGTGGTAATTTCGCAGAAGTTACCACTTATGTGTTTTATATTTGTTAAGAGCCCCAGTAATTCCTCTATCACATCGTCAATATATGCTAAATGCAAAACCTTATTGGGAGCATCCACCGAGATTGGAAGATTTCTGGCGATATTATAACAAAAAGTTGCAATTACACTGTTATAATTAGGCCTGCACCATTTACCAAAAACATTAGGTAATCGATAAACGTATACAGTCACTCCATATTCTTTGGCATAATCAAAGAGCAAATCTTCCTCCTCCTTTTTACTCATTCCGTAAGGATTCTGATGTTTGGCCTGAATGGAGGAAGAAGCCATAATAGGACAAGTGTTTTTACAACTTTTTAGTGTTTGTAAAAGAATTTTTGTGAACCCGTAATTTCCCTCTTTATATTCAGATTCCTCTTTTGGCCGGTTTACCCCTGCCAGATGGTATATCATATCAGCTTTTTTACAATAATCGTATAGTGCCGCCTCCTCTGTATCCTTATCATATTCCATGATGTCTGTAAATCCTTGATTCTTTAATTCTGCAACTAAATTCTTTCCAATAAACCCTTTTGATCCGGTTACTAAAATCCACATTTCGAACCCCATCTACATGCTTCGAGCATGCACTTTAATCAATCGTTGAATACGCTTTTTATTCAACATTTAACCTTTATTGTTTTTATACAGATTTTTATTTTTTTTGCTGCTTTAATTCCCGTTTGATATAATCCAACTTACTAATTACCTCTTTAATCTGTATCACATCCAATCGTTTTGCATTGTCAGAATTATATTCTACATCTAAGGTAATCTCCTGATTCCCTTCACTGAAATATTTATTGTAATTTAAATCTCTTTTATCGGCAGGTATACGGTAATAACTGCCTAAATCTTCTGCTGCAACATACTCCTCTTTCGTAAGTAATGTCTCGTATAACTTTTCTCCATGCCTCGTACCTATGACCTGAATCTCGTTATCTGCCTGAAATAACTCAATGATTGCTTGTGTTAAATCCCCAATGGTGCAAGCTGGTGATTTTTGCACCATAATATCTCCAGTCTGTGCTTTCTCAAATGAATAAAGTACAAGATCTGCAGCTTCCTCAAGACTCATTAAAAATCTTGTCATTCTAGAATTTGTTATTGTGATTGCTTTATGATTTTTAATCTGTTCAACAAATAATGGAATTACAGATCCTCTGGATGCCATTACATTCCCGTAACGGGTACCACATATTATCGTTTTCTCAGGGTTTACCGTTTTCGATTTTGCAATGAATACTTTCTCCATCATGGCTTTGGATATCCCCATGGCATTAATTGGATAGGCTGCTTTATCTGTCGATAAACATATGATTTTCTTTACTTCATGTTCTATTGCAGCTGTTAAAACATTATCCGTGCCAAGAATATTTGTTTTCACTGCTTCTAGAGGGAAAAATTCACAGGATGGAACCTGTTTTAGTGCTGCAGCATGAAAAACATAATCAACCCCCTTCATTACATTATGAATGGATGCTATATCTCTTACGTCTCCTATGTAGAATTTTATCCTGTCATCCGTATATTCTTTACGCATATCATCTTGTTTTTTTTCATCACGAGAGAATATACGGATTTCTTTGATATCAGTCGTCAGAAACTTTTTAAGCATTGCATTTCCAAACGAACCTGTACCGCCGGTAATAAGTAGAATTCTATTTTTATACATAAGTAAAGTCCTTTCCCATAATTCTTTCTACTTACATTGACCATCCATCTGGAATAACTTGTAATTTCAATATAAATTCATTTCCTATTCTATTTTGATTTGAAAAGTTGGAACAACAAGTTTTAACACCCTGATTATTTCCTTCTTATCTCTTGTTTCTATCGCTTTCTTTAATAGAAGAATTTTTTCTTCCATATCTTCTGGGTGTATCTCTTTTTGTTTTTCAATGAAAATTTTATGGTTTTCCGTTTGAATTAGTTCTTGATCTGGCATAAGAAGTTCTTCCTTTAGTTTTTCACCCGGTCGTATTCCAATTTCTTTGATGTCAATATCTTTATATGGAATGTATCCAAGTAAACGTATTAAATTTTCTGCTAAGGTAAGTATATTGATTGGCTGACCCATATCCAGTACATAGATTTCTGATTGGGATGCCATGGATCCTGCTCTTAATACAAGTTGAGCTGCTTCCGGAATTGTCATAAAATATCGATATGCCCGTTTATCTGTAATTGTAACAGGTCCTCCATGTTCAATCTGCCGCTTGAACAAAGGAATTACAGAACCATTGGACCCTAAAACATTTCCAAATCGAACGGTTAGATACCTTGTATTACTGATATTGTTCCTACTTTGAACAATCATTTCGCAGACTCGTTTGCTGGCACCCATGATACTGGTAGGATTTACTGCTTTATCTGTGGATATAAGAACAAACGTTTCTACGTTCCAATTATTTGCTACCTCTACAATGTTATAAGTACCAAAAATATTATTCTTGATTGCTTCATCCGGGCATTCTTCCATAAATGGTACATGCTTATGAGCTGCAGTATGAAAGACGATTTGCGGATGATATTGCCTAAAAAGCAATTCTAATTTATCCTTATCCTGTACAGAAGCAATTTCTACAAATAAATGAATCGTATCTTTATAGTCATAAAGTAATTCTTGTTGAATGTCATATGCATTATTTTCATAATTATCAAGGATAATTAATTTAGATGGCTTAGCTCTTGCAATTTGCCTACATAATTCTGAACCAATCGAGCCGCCGCCTCCCGTTACCATAATTACCTTTTGTGTCAAGAATTGATGAATTACATCTTGATCAAAGGAAATGGATTCCCTTCCTAAAAGTAAATTTGTATTTAATTCGCGAATAGAGCTAAGCAAAGTACTCTTACCTTCCTGCAAAATCGCTAACAAATCAGGTAAAAACATAACATGCAGTCTGGTTTTTGATAACATCATAACGATTTCTGCCTTCCTTTTATCGGACAGAGAAGGAATGGCAATGATAACCTCTTGCATTGGTGTGGTTTGATATACTTCCAGAATATGTTCTATTGGTCCTAGTACTTTTATTCCATGAATAGATTTACCTATTTTCTCCTGGCAGTCATCAAAAAAATAAAGCACCTTATACTTTGATTCTTTATTAAACTCTATTTCTTCTAATAAACGGACTCCGGCACTCCCGGCCCCGATAATTGTCAAAGCTAATTTTTCTTTACTCTTATCTTTATCATATCCTCTATATTTACGATAAAGAAAGCGAGACAATAACATGAAAAGATTCGATACGGCACAGACTGCTACTATAAAAAATAAACTGCTTTGATTATGGAACAACCATTGATTTAGTAAACAATAAATAAGAAAACCTAGTGAAACTCCCTTAACTAATTTTAAGTATTCATTATATTCTGCGTATCTCCAAATAGTATCATATGTATTTAATGAATTTTGACAAACGTAAGTACATACTAATAAAAGGATCAATTGTATTAGTAATTGATTTACTGTAGTACTCGTTTTCTCAAACATCAAACTAAATACGGAGTAAGACAATATAATAATCATAAGATCAATCAATATAATAATTATTTTTCGATGTTTCATGAAACATTTAACCATACTGTAATCTGATTGGATTTATATCATTAAAAGGATTATTTTTCATATGTTACTCCTCCTTTCGTACTAGCTTAACAATAATCTTATATCATTTATACCTTGTCTTCTCCTTAATCGATTCTCCTTTAACAATGCACTCTGCATTCTGTTGTAATGTACTCCAATATTTTTCTCCCATATTCTTTATTACAATTTCATATGCCTCTTTTATCACTGGTGGACGTAGACCCATGTTATGACAATCACTTCCAATAACATCTATATAATCCTTTTTCATGTATCTCATACTAAGACCCCTGCTTTTCTTACCAACGATAGAGGAGGTGTTAGTTTGAATGAAACAGCCTAAGTTACGTAACCTTTTTATTACCTTATCTCTTATATTAATACTTTGATACCGTTCCACATGAGCTATAATGGGAACTATATCATAATAATTAATTAGTTTTTCTATCATTTGAAATCCCTTCATATCCCAACTTTTGTATAGAGGTAACTCTATTAAAAGATACCTTGTATTCGATATACATAGATCCTTAATATCCATATAATGAAATAAATACTCATGAAGCATCGTCTCACTTCCTGTAATTAATTCAATAGGCGAACTCTCAAGAAGTCTCATAGCTTTATTTCTTTTCTCAATAAATTCTTCAAGTGAAATACGAGCAGGATCAAAATGAGGAGTACAGACTGCCTGAGTAACATTTTGACTCATAAGACATTCTGTCATCTTGTATGCCTCTTCTATATTCCTTGCACCATCATCAACATGTGGCAATATATGGGTATGCAAATCTATCATAATGATACCTTACATGGTCTGATTATAATAATACTGGGACTTCGATTTATTTCCCTGGTAAATGGCAACCCCATTGATAACAAATCCTAATATTGTAGCTTCCGTAAATCTAAATTTTTCAATTGCACTTACAATATTCGGATGTGAGGTACTTCTTTCTCGTACAACAATAACAACACCGTTAGCGAGTTTAACCAGACTCAAAGCATCGGAAACTACATTAACCGGTGGTGTATCTATGATAATATAGTCGTATTCCACTTCCAGTGTTTTAAGCAATTCCTCCATTTGTACTCCTGCTAGAAGTTCTGCTGGATTTGGGGCAAGTGTTCCAAGGGTCAGTACATACAGATTATTATATTTGGTTTTTTGTACAACGTTTTTCAATAAGGTCATTCCAGATAAAATATCACTAACTCCTGGCCGGTGTTTCAAATGAAAAAAGCTGTGTAGTTTTCCTTTTCTTAAATCACAATCAATTAGTAATACGCGAGATCCAGTTTGTGCAATTGTAATTCCCAGATTGGTACTGGTAGTACTTTTACCATCCTCTGGAACTGGACTCGAAATAATTATTTTTTTACAACCTTCTGTGGGAAGGGTAAATCTCAAATTTATTCTCAAGGTCTTATACGCTTCTGTTATGAAAAATTCTGAATCCATTGGAATATGATTTTCTTCTTTTTTAGCTTCTTTTTTATGAAATTTCAAAATATTTTTTAATTTCGATAGCTTATTCGTGGTTTTAAATTCAAAATCCGGAATGGAACCAAGGATCGGAATTTGATATTGTTTTAATAGGTCATCTTGGTTTTTAACTTTCACATCTAGTATTTCCCATAAAAAAGATATAAGAATAGATAGGAAGAAACCTAATACACCTCCTAGAATCGTATTTAATAGTATATTTGGACTGGACGCTGTCGTAGGAAGAATAACAGGATCTACTACACTGATTTTTGCATTATTTTTAATTCCTTTTATCAAATCAGGAGCAATCCTTTGCATTGCTGCCACTAACTGAAAGGAATGCATGGGATCATAGGAGGAAACACTTATCTGAAAAATCTCCGTATTATCAACTGGTTGTATGGTAGTCATTTCTTTTAAGTCTTCTACGGTATAATAAAGTCCACTTTCATCTATAACCTGTCTGTAGAATACTTTTGTCTGAAGAAATTTAATATACGTGGCAACTACTTTTTGTGCGTAATTCAATGCTGTTAGATCACCCGAGGACGTAGATTCATTAGGTTCAACATACATTTGAATCGATGCAGTATAAGAAGGTTTAATAATAAAGCTGTTAATAGTAAACAATACCACTAAGCTTGATAGTGTACAGACAGCAATAAATACAAAACGTTTTAAAAATAAAGCTATCATATCTTGTATAGTAAACTCCATCTATAATTCCTCCTCGAGTTCTTTTATTGAAAGAAACAATAAGGATTATATTGTATCTTACTGTTATCATATGTAAAATCATAGATTTCGTGATATGATACCATGAAATTAAAGAATCAATCGAATTAAACAGAAGGCTTCTGCTGCAGTTACATTGATGGTGGAACCACGATATTTGGACAAAGCTTCCATTGCTGTTAAAGACCTCGGATGGGGAAACTCCGCTAACTGTGAATGATATAATTTCATCGCTTCTAACTTTTCGTACAGATAATCACTAATATCACAGTAAACGTTGGGTAAAAAAGAATTTGAGATATGAGGAATACTCCATTCTGTTTCTGAAAGAGTTTCATAAGAATAGATTGCCTTAACTTTATGCCGGTATTTTGGTCTTAAAGCCACCATGGAGGCTTCTGCAATTAACTGATGATCCTTTTGCATATCACCACAATGAGGGATAAATACCATGTCTGGTTCTACCTTATCGATAAGCTGCAGCAATTTTTCATTTAGTTCATTGCGATTCATGGTTTCAACCAGTGATGCAGGTAAATTTAGATAAAATGTTTCCTTAATTCCTAAATAGTTATGACATTCCTTCGATTCTTTAAATATTTCATCAATTAATGCTTTTGTAAATAATGGTTCATACCCTTTGGTTACGATGCATACATAAACACTATGATTATTAGCGATATACTTTAGTATGGTCCCTCCAACACCAAGTATTTCATCATCTGCATGAGGGGCAATTATTAATATATTCATACTATCATCCTTATCATGCTTACAGTCTTTTGACTGGATTACCCACATAGGTGCCTGATTCCATTATATCCTTAACAACAACGGTACCGGCACCAATAATACAATTGTCTACAATTTGTATATCATTACGGATGGAAGCACATATTCCTATCCAGGTTCCTTTTCCTACTTGGACTGTACCTGCGGTATGAACCCCTGGCGACAAATGTACATAATCACAGATAATATTATCATGGTCAACCGAAGCACAAGTATTGATAATACATCCTTTTCCAATAGTACTATTACAATTTATCACCACACCTGGCATAATTACAGTACCTTTTCCAATTGTAACATTGCTTCCGATCGAGGAATCTGGATGAATTATGGTAGGTATCTTTGCTCCCATTTCTTCTAAGTCAATGAATACTTTTTGCCTAATCTTGTTATTTCCCACTGCTACAAATACTTCACAATTTTCTAGATATTGTTCCATTGAATTCATAGCTCCAATCACATTAATACCCAGAAAAGATTGAAGTGAACTATCATCATCTAAAAAAGCAATTTGTTTCCAGCGTCTACTTTTTAATGCAATATCAGCAACTACTCTTCCATGTCCACCTGCTCCAAGTATGATTAATTTATTGAAACGATTATGAAATATTTTAACAATACCTTCCATCATAAACATTTACCAGCTGATTTATTTTATTGCTTCTTATGTATTGTATGTTATTATTATGATTTCGTGAATTAGCTATAAAGTAATTCTTTTATAATATGAATGTATACAAAAAAGAGCTTTATACCAATTAACAGTGTTGATTCTGCATCTTAACACTATGATTTGATATAAAGCTCTTCTAAATTACTTGTATCTATGCTTATAATATTTTCAATAATTTATCTACCGATGGTTTTGTTACTTTATTATAGAAGAAATCATACCGGAAGAACATAAAACCATCTACAAGTCCGGTATCACGTCCATATTCAATCTGATCCTTTAAAACCTCATCATCATCTTTCCAATCACTTGATATGTTCGAACCAGCTCTATATGTCGCAATGCCAACATACATTTTAACGTTTTCATTGGTACGGAAAGATAACCATTTATCCAAAGTTTTATCGTATGGATAGGTTTTATTCTTAAAGGTCCAATAAATCTGTGGGCAGATATAATCAATATAACCGTCCGAAGATAACCAAGTCTTGTAATCAACATAGTAAGATACATCGGAAGTTAAGGAATCATAAAATCCTCCCGGACTAATACCAAATTGTACGGTTGGATCGATGCTCTTAATGGATTGGTATACATTCTTTACCAGAGTATTAACATTATTTCTTCGCCATACAGGAATGGTTAATGGAGTTTTGCCCTGATCTTTACAATTCTTAGCGTATTGATCATACTCTTTTGAATCAAATTTACTAGCATGACCACTTCCGATAGCAGGATAGAAATAATCATCAAAATGGATACCATCTACATCATAATTATTTACAATTTCTATAATTCCGTTTGTAATTAAAGTCTGCACTTCCTTGGAAGCAGGATTATAATATAGATTTCCACCAAATGATAATACATTTCTATCATTGGAGGTATCATTGTCTTCCTGCCATACTCTAGCTGGATTATCTTCTGAAAGACTGGAGTAATTTGTATTGGACAAAGTAACACGATATGGATTCAACCATGCATGGAATTCCAAACCACGTTCGTGTGCAGCTTCTACCATGTATTTTAATGGATCGTATCCGGGATTAACACCTTGAGTACCGGAAGCATATTTCGACCAAGGGAAATAAGAAGATGGATACATAGCATCTCCAAAAGGTCTTACCTGTACAACTACTGCATTCATCTTTAGATCAACAACATTGTCAAACATGGTATTGATTTTTTCCTTAAATACAGCTTCCGTACATCCGTTTTTTGTAAAGGCTAAAAACTCTAAATATGAAATCCATACTGCACGCATTTCTAACTCTACATAGATAACGCCAATGCTTTGATTTCCTGCAGCATCTGTTGCTAAAACACTGTAGTTTCCTGCTGAGCTTGTTTTAAAGCTTCCAGTATTCGTAATATCTTTTGCGGTTTCATTCCACTTAGTATCTTTCGTATCCGTTACTTTTCCTTTGACATATTTGATAGAAGAAATACCGGATTTTTTATCTTCTGCAAGGGTTGTAATAGTTGCAGACTGATTCATAACCGTATAATTTAAGGAAATTGTTGGTGCTAAGGTATCTATGTTACTTAATGCAATTACTTGTAAGGTCTTATTTCCAGCAGTATCTGTCACAAGAACGGTGAAATTACCATTCTTTGTTGTCTTAAAGCTTCCAAGACCATTTTCATTCAGCTTTATGATGATTGCTGACTGGTTTGGATCTGTGAAATCTTCTAACGTTTTCTTACCAGCCAGATAAGTGACATTCTTTAAGCCAAAACCTTCATCCGTTGCAGTGATCTTTACGGTAACTGCTTTATTCGTTGGCTTCGTTGTATTTGGTGCATACGTTAATAGCGGAGCTGTTTTATCAATATTCGCAATATTAGCACGCTTAATAAGTTGATTACCAGCTGCATCTTCAATCAGGAAGGTATAAAGATTATTACTGTTTACCGATAGAATAGCTGAATATTGATATTGATTATTACCATATTTATCTTCTACTACTGTAGTCTGGGTGAATTTTACATCTTTACCTGCATTTGCAAAATCTGCTGCTACTTTTCTACCAGTAAGATACTTCACACTGGTAATTCCCGAGCCAATTTCAGCAATGGTTAGACCTATTTTTACATTTTTATTTGTTACTTTCAAGGTACTTTTCTTTACAGTAACCGTTGGTTTCGATGTATCAATATTTGTAATGGTAACCTTCTTAATCGTCACATTGCCGGCTTTGTCTTTTGCATAAATGCTATATAGCCCATTTTTTGATATCACTATACTTGTCGTATCTTTAGAATTTAACGTTAGTTTGGCACCTGATTTTTGAAAGTAGTTAGCACTCTTACTTCCAACAGCCCATTTAACGATCTGTATTCCAGATGCATCGGTAGCTTTTATAGTAACTTTGACTTTCCTAGAAGTTGGATTCTCGCTTGCCGGCTTTGCAGTTACAGTAGGCTTCTTTTTATCCGTTGCTGCGGAAATGTAGCTGTAATTTGAAATCATTGCTATCACAAAACAAATAAATGAAAGATGAAGTAACAATTTGTAATGTCTTTTTTTCATATTTACCTCCTAATTTTCTCAACCTTTAAAATAAGTTCATAACTACACATAATAATGTTGCAGTTATGAACTTATTATCATATCATCTACTACTATTATTTAGATTTAGATCTGCAATTTATCTTCCTGTTGGATAGGAATCAAACACCATACATACTGCATCATAAAGAGTTCTTGCTGCAGTATCCTGGAAATCTTCATCAATCGCCATGGACAATTCATCTTGATTCGACATAAACAGTAATTCTACTAATACAGCTGGCACAGTATTACTCTTGCATACTACTAATTTTGAATCTAAGATATTTCTTGTGTTCGTTCCAATATAGTCAGGTATGTAATTCAGAAGCAAACTAGCCAATTTTTTGCTGGTTAATCCAGTTGGAGACATATCATTATTCATAGAAGAAAAATATACATCCGTTCCTTGAATTGAAGTTTTCGTATTTGCATTCATATGTAGACTGATAAAGATATCTGCCTGCACCTGTTCAGCAAAAGCTGCACGTTCAGCCAAAGATACGTCAGAATCATCAATTCTTGTATAATAAACTTTTACTTTGGAATCACTAGCGTTGAAATATTTATTTGCTTTTCCATATAAAATATCATAATTGATATTTTTTTCGTAATAAGTAACACCATCTAATTTACGGACTGCTCCTGGTGCTGTTCCACCATGTCCTGGATCCAATACTACGATATTCTTATAGAAGTCTCTTGGATTACCAATGTTAACCTTAATACTACCATTATTATCTACTAGTTTATATCCCTGTATCTTATAGGTGGAAATTATTATCTCTGTTTCACCAGAACCATTATAGTTAACAGACACATTTTTTACAAGACTATTTGAGGTAGATATCGGATTATAATTATAAAAATCACGATAATCTCCAGGTAATTTGATTGCTATTTCTTTATTGTAATAACGGTCCTCCTGTTTTACTGAAGAAAAACTCACGCCATCTGGGAGTTTTATAAGCAACTCATTAGAAACAACTGTACTACTAACAGACGGGAATCCAATAATATAAGAATCACCTTGTTGTGATACGCTATAGGTTGCATCCGCCGGTTTGTTAATAATAATATTCATGGAATTAATACCAGTTCCAATGGTTTGAACTGATTTTATGTAGCTTAATGAAGAGGTATCGCTATAATTATCTCCTATTGTATTTACGGTATTCTGCAATTGGAGCATAATATAACTACCATTATCCACCAAGTCGACCTGTAGTTTTTCCATACTGTTAATCATGAAATACTCATTACCGCCTTGGGTTCCTACAGAGATATCTGTTATGTAGTTTGGATAGAATGTAACATACAATGTGCATTTATCATCTGATAGCTTATATTCATATTTAAAGTTGGAATTCTTTAAGCCAAACGCAATCTTACTCGTTGTATTTACTGAATCACTTGTCAGGGAAATATAATCAACAATATTACCACCAAATCTAAAATCTCCTGTATTTGTAACCGCATTGTCTAACTGCACGGTTAACATATTATTATCTACACGAATAGAAGAATTATGGAATGGTACATTGGAACGTATAGCATATACTTCCTTACTATAATCCTGACTTTCCAAATTCACACCAGATACATAAGCTACATCACTCGCTGTATTATTAATTTCTGTAACTTTTACAATATTATTAACATTGTTATAATTATCCACGAAATTACTAAGCATATCCCAGCGAATGGTAACTGTATCCAATTCCGGTGCTGGATTAGAACCCAATTCTACTCCATTCCCATTATTACCACCATTTGAACCTGTGTTGGTTTCTGGAGGTCTTGTCGTAATCACGGAAGTCTTTGTTGAATTATTCCAGTTATAATCATAGCCTAGGTAAGATGTAACAAAACTACCTGGTACCATGATATAGGATTTATTCGTATCTAGATTTTTAACAATAAGCGGAGCGGAATCCATAACCCGTGCCTTACCATTTACATAGGCAGTGGTCTTACCTAAGGTCAATTCTACTACATTTGAACCTTTTGTTAAGGTTACTTTTTTCTCTGGTTTATTATATACATAATCTGCTCCGATTGAGGAATCGCTGAATACCTTTTTCGCTTGAACCATTGCGGTAGAATTTATAATGATACTTTCCATGGTTCCTAGATTTAATTTCTTTCCATCAACCGTTACTTGACCGTCTGAACCATTATATGCTACCTTTTTGCCATTATAGTACAGATTTCTAGGCGGTATAATGGTCGCTATGGAGGTACTGCTGTTCCAGCTATATTCATATCCAAAGGTTTCAGTAACAAATCTTGTTGGAACTAAGATTTTTGTAACTCCCTGGTCCTTATATTTCATACTGACTGGTGCTACGGATAGTGTTACTTCTTTTCCATTTACCTTTGCTTTTTTACTGCCAATGGTAAATACAATTGAAGTTTTATCTTTTGATAAGGTTAAGGTTTTTTTAGTTTTTGAATACTTCGCTTTTAACTTCAAAGAGTTGTTCACAAATGTCTCCTGATAGGAGGCCAATGCTGTGCCATTAATGATGATACCTGGGGTATTCTTCATATCAATGGTAGAGCCGTTATAGTTATATTGAACCTGTTTACCAGTATATTTTACATCTTTTTTTAAATTATTATTATAAAGATTTATCGTAGTTGCTGCAGATACATCCGCAAACGGCAAACAAAGCATAAGTAAAGCAAATAAAAACATCATAATTCTTTTGCAATTGTTTATTCTCATTGTATATCACCCTTTTGTATGTGGTTGTTCTCAAGTCCTCTTTTTGTTATAACATGTAATCATCTCTATAATTTCATGCCATTCGCCTGCTGATTTCATTTATCTTTGGTAAGTTTTCATCTTTCGTATTACTCCAATAAATTTAGAAATCCATATTCCATTTAACACCTCCTATGTGTAAATATTTTGAAAATACAAATATTATTTGTGTATTTCACAAAAACTTATAACACAATTCTTACAATACTGTTAATTAGTGTTAAAATTGTGTCACATATTAAAATAATTCCATTTATATAGTCATTATTAAGCAATTATGGTATACTTATATAGAATGTTAGAAAGGAGAAATACTTTGGCGGAACATAATTATCACGATCAAAAGAATAAAGATAATGCTATACAATTACGAAAAATTCTCTCGGAATTGCCTAGATTTTGCGGAGATTTCTTCAGGGGAATTGAGCCCACTACCTCTTCTCTCACGAGAATTGCATATGCCTATGATATCCGAGTATTTTTTGAATTCTTACTCGATACCAATCCTAGCCTTAAAGGTAGTGATATCCGTGATTGGAAAGTAGAGATATTAGATCAGGTTAAGGCTGTTGATCTGGAAGAATATTTAGAGTACCTTACCTATTATAAAAAAGACGGTGTTGAGCATCTAAATCGCGAAAATGGTAAAAAGAGGAAGTTGATCTCATTGCGCAGTTTTTATAATTATTATTTTAAGAAAGAAAGAATCGTAACAAATCCAACGGTTTTGGTAGATATTCCAAAATTGCACCAAAAAGAAATCATACGTTTGGACCCGGACGAAGTGGCCAGAATGTTGGATGAAGTTGAGAATGGTGAAAACATGACCAAGACTCAACAAATATATCACAGGAAAACAAAAACCAGGGATCTTGCCTTAATAACTCTTCTGCTTGGTACCGGTATTCGTGTCTCGGAATGCGTCGGACTCGATCTTAAGGATGTGGATTTTCATAACGATGGAATTAAGATACGTCGAAAAGGCGGTTACGAATCAGTCATATACTTTGGCGAGGAAGTTCGGGATGCTTTGGAAGACTACATACGGGAAAGAGAACACATCATACCTTCTACCGGCAGCGAAGATGCTCTATTTCTCTCCATGCAAAAGAGACGTATCAGTGTGAAGGCCGTTGAAAATATGGTAAAAAAATATGCCGGTCTTATCACCAGACTAAAGAATATCACGCCTCACAAACTACGTAGCACCTATGGCACCAGCCTATATCGAGAAACCGGTGATATCTACCTGGTTGCAGATGTACTGGGACATAAGGATGTAAATACAACGAAAAAGCATTATGCTGCTATTGAAGATTCCAGACGTAGGAGCGCTGCAGATAAGGTGAAGTTGAGAAAAGGATAGAGCATAAATAACTAGTAACATATTAAGAATATAATTATAACGCCAATTACTAAATCTGAAATTGGCGTTATAATTATTAAGAATTTTATCTATCTTTAAGCTCTTTCATTTTGGTTTCTATTGTTAAGATTACTTTTTAAATTCTTCATCGCTCTTGCTTGTGGGATCATCCATTTCTGTATTTCAAATATCTCCTGCAAAATGCTTACCAAGCGCCTCAGCTATTTGGCTACGGCATGAATTATGAACACATATAAAAGTGACCTTAGGATTATTGCTCATTGATATACCTACTTTCTTGTTCTTTCTGGTAATTTCAGCAGCATCCCTCACCGCTAGAGCAATCACAGCTTGGCTCACTCCCTGTAAGCCAGCCCATAATCACGGCTGCGGCACATCCCACTCCAGAATCAACAGTTATAGCGTTTGCGGGACAATTTTTCTCGCAAGCACCGCACTCCATACAACGGTTTTTGTCTTCAATCTGTGCTTTCTTTTCGTTCACACTGAAAACTCCGTGAGGACAAACCTCAGCGCATCTTTCGCAGCCGATACATTTTTCAGCAGACAAAACAAGCGTTGCAACGTTTTTCAAATATCTATGTTTCATAGTGTCCTCCTTTATGTAAATATACTATTTACCAGTAACAATACAATCCCTACTAGGGATGAAATAACAATAAGGGGCACTGCTATTTTCATTTCTTTAATAACACCGGAAAAGGATGTATAGGTTGACGATCCTGTGAAATTCATCGCCAAATAAGCCGACAATGACGGCAATACAAGCAAATACCCAATGGAAAGAAGCAAAAATCCTGAAATAAACCAGCCGCTATACCAGCTAAAACCCAACGTCCACAACAGCCCAAGCAACCAGCCCTTCCATGCGAAGGCCCTTCCGGGAATCACGGGAAGAAGTAAAGGTGTTATGACAGTTCCCGTTAACACAGCACCTGTATAGGCAATGAAATCCTCAAGCCCGAAAGGTCTTGTAACGAACAGGTTTAGGAGAAATATTACACCAAAAACCATCAATGAAGACTTTGCGCTAGCCACTAATTCCAACGGAGTGAGAACCATTCTGTCCCATATCGTAAATTTCACGGTACGCATTTCATCTGTGGCTTTGAAGCCTGAATCGAGAAATGTCTTTATATCCTTCGCTCTCACAGGTCCGTAAACCGCAGAAAATCCTGTTTGTTTTGTCACTTCATGGGCACTCACACCGGGCGCACCCAACTGCGGCAACACCAATTTCCTGTGAGATACTATCTCAGACAACCCAGTCTTCGATATACGGTTTACTATTTCATCGGTTCCGAATGTACCTTTACCAGCAGCACACCAAACATTGATGCCCTTTGTATCAAGTATCAAAATCCAACAATCCAGACCTGATAACTCTTTCCTTAAGACATCAAAAGTCAGCTTGTAGTTCGCACTTACCAGCACAGGGGATGTATGATTAGGCTTACCTATAGCATAGAGTCCCGGATTGATCTTGTAATTCATCCTGCTGATACCCCAACGCACCTTCCACGCTCCAAGCTTATCTTTGAAGTGAAGACTTGTTGAAACCACAGGCACACTGCCTTTAGGAGTATGTATTTCACCCGTTACCCATTTATCATTTTTATCATACGGTGTGATATATTCCGTGCTGCAACAACTGCTGACCGAGCAGCAACAGGACTTCTCGTTACTCATTTTTATCACATCCTTTACAACAGTCTGTGTCTTTCTCACAAGTTATTCCAGTAAAGAAAGCTATTAAATCATCTTTTTTTTCTTTGTTAAGTGTATACCGCATCCATGCCCCATCACGTACTGCATTTACAAGTCCGCTTTCAGTTAAAATTTTCATATGATAGCTGAGAGTGGATTGGGAAATGCTGAATTCTTCTAATATATCACATGCGCACATTTCTCCACAAGATAGCATATCAATAATCTTTAACCGTGTTTCATCAGACACAGCCTTAATTACGGGAACATATTCTGCATATGAATGCTTCATAAAATTACCTCCTGTACATTTATACGTATCAATGTCATCGAACATTCTCGATATGTTCGAATTATATCAATCACATCGAAGATTGTCAATATGTTTTAATAACTTAAAAAAACCGCAACTCAAACAAATGAGTTGCGTTGATATAGTGTTATTTCAAGATGTTAGTTGCCGCCCCACCATAGTGATGTTTTTCCTTCCTCATCATTCTCATCAGGAATTTTTCCAAAATTAAAAGCACTTTCAATATTATTGATATTAGAATTATCAACTAACTTAGCTATAGGATCGAGAATATAGATTTTTAATAATATATAAGTCGCTAAACAGAAGAACGCTAAAGCAATCGTACCTTTTATAAAGCATATCACATTTTTCTTGATTTTATTGGCTTTATCAGTTCTTATCTTTTCTTCAAGCACTATCCTCTTTTTCTCTTCCATTTTACGTCTATCTTCTTTTTCCTTTTTCTTAAGTAATATCTCTGATTCAATAATTTTTTTATTCACTCTAAGTAGCAAATTGGATGCCCACTTTTTATTTGACTTTGATTTTATTATTAAATATCTGTTATTTCCCATCCTATTCTCCTTAAAGGCATGGCAGCACTTTTCTCAAATTATGACCACTGTATTATTCATATAATACCATGTATTTACATTTATTACAATCATCTCATTAATTGTCTGGGCGATTATTTTTCATATAACCTCATGTAAAATAGATGGTACTAAAAAGAAGGTAATTCAGACCTTCTATCAGTTTCCATTCATAAAACAAGATTGCCTAACTTAACAATATCGGTTCCGGCTACAAAAAGAGCTGTCACATTGATGTGGCAGCCCTTTCCATTTACTACTAATTATGTGAAGTACGTGGTACTAATTTACCACCACCACTTAATACTAATGTTTTCCCCCCACACATTTTTCATCTAATTCCGTTTTATCAATACTATTCCTTTGTTATCTATGCAAAATTTAAATAGTCCATAGTTCTAAACTTACCAATAATTTCTAACTAAGGTCACCATTTTTTCTTAAGTCTTATATTTTATGTGTAATATTCTTTGATTACTTAATATAATCAGCCAATAACAAGGAAATAGACTTTATATCTTTACCGCTTGTATTGATGCACAAATCATAGTTTTCTTTCTTCCCCCAAACTTGATTTGTATAGAATTCATAATATTCCGCTCTCCGTTTATCAATCGCATCAATTTGCTTTTTCAAGGCTTTATCACCTACGTTACTCTCCTCTTGTCCCTTTTTACGACAACGTTCCATTCTTGCTTTTATATCAGCATAAACAAATATTCGGAATGGATTCCTTTCTCGAAGAATGTAATCTGAGCTTCTACCTACAATAACGCAATCTGATTTTTCTGCCATTTCTCTAATGATATCACTTTCCTGCATATATATAGAGAGTTGCTTCTGAAAGCTGTCATTTGCTGAAAAAGGTAATGTCTTTCCTATTGTAATAGGCAATAGTGGCAACGGCGATTTCTCATCCAGTTGTAGAATATAGCTTTCTGTGTAGGAAGTTCGCTTTAATAGTTCATTTACAATTTCTTGGTCATAATAAGCAATTTGCAACTGTTCTGCAATTCGTCGACCAATCTCACGACCACCACTTCCAAATTCTCTACCTATTGTAACGATTCTGCTCATCACACTCTCTCCCCTTTCGTTTTACTAATTCTCATTAAAAACACAGTTCCAATCATTAGTACAATAGATTCTGTTACTGGAAAGGCGAGCCATGTACCAGTCAATCCTATCATATTCGAAAGAATAAAAGCCACAGGGACAATTACAACGATTCCTCTTAATAGAGTAATCGCGTGTGCAGGTATAATTTTTTCTGTTGATGTAAAAAACATAGATATTACAACATTGATACCTGCAAATAACATTCCAATAAAATATAGCCTTAGTCCTTTTATTGCGATTTCCTGCAGGAGCAGATTTCCTTCACTATTAAATATTGCTGCAATTGGATCTGCAAATAGGAATACAATACCATATATCACAATAGCTAAAATGCTGGTTACACTGAAAGCTATTTTAAAAATATACTTTGCCATTTGCATATTAGCAGTTCCATATGCCTTACTTGTAATTGGCTGCATTCCTTGGGCAATACCCGTAAATACAGCAACAACTACTAGAGATAGATTCGCAACAACACCATATGCTGCCACACCAACGTTCCCCGCGATGTTCAATATAATTATATTAAAGATAACTATAACAATTCCAGATGAGATTTCTACAATCAGCGATGGGAATCCCAACTTAAAAACATTTCCCACCATTGAATTATCTGGCTTTGAAACAGTTAATCGGAATCCCTGTTTTCCTCTAAACAGATAAGGTGACATTACAAGAATACTGATAACTGGTGCCAAACCTGTTGCAAAAACAGCACCAAATATCCCCATATTACAAGGGAAAATAAATATATAATCCAAAATAATATTTGAAAAACTTCCTGATAAAGAAGCAACCATTGCTAATTTTGGATTACCATCATTCCTAATAAAACAAATTAGCACATTATTAAGAATAAATACTGGAGAAAATAACAATAACACCTTAAGATAAGTATTCGTCATTTCTAATACTTCAGCATCCGCCCCTAATATAGTAGCAAGTGTTTCTGAAAAGAAAAATCCAATGAAAACATATACGATTGCAAATAATATGGATAAATATATTGTATTGGTAAAAATTTTATTTGCTAGTTTCTTTTCCTTTTGGGCAGTAAAAATGGTATACTTTGTAGCACCACCCATACCAAGCATTAGACCAGTTCCACTAATAAAACTATATACAGGAATTGCCAAGTTCAGTGCTGTAAGACCCTTTGCTCCTAATCCCATTGAAATAAAAAATGTATCAGCTAATATGTAACATGACAGTCCCAACATTGCAATTACATTGATCAATGCATATCTTATAAATTCCTTTTGATATTCTTTTTTCTCCATTTAGTTCTCCATTATTCATTTTGTGTATTAGCTCCAGTCGGACTATTATAGTATGATTTTACTTTATTGTCAAAAAAAGAAGGTCATTCAAATCTTCTACCATAATTTTTACTTTTTTTTGATCTTATTGTATTATCTAAGTAATATAAAAAGAATTTCAGAACGCTATTAACTAAAATGAAGAATTTTAAGTCGGTTACTTCTAATGAAAGAGCTGCCACAATGATATGGCAGCTCTTTCCATTTCAAAATACTCCTTTGCCACAATCTGATGCAATACATCGCTATGTCTCGATTGTTTGTATATAACGACTATGTAGTAATTTCACCTGCTTTTTTCAATGCTAATTTTGTAACTAATGGTCCAACTAATTCATAGATAACTGTTCCACATAAAACAATAGTTCTTATCTGCTGTCCATATTCTGGTACAACTGACATCGATACACTTGCGAGACCTATTGCTACACCAGCTTGAGGAATTAATGTATAGCCTAAGTACTTTCTAACTACAGGCTCTGATTTACTAATCTTTGCACCAATAGCCGCTCCAGTGACTTTTCCGATAACACGAAAGATAATATATAGTATTCCAATGATACCTACTGATGGTAATATGGTAAGATTCAATTCTGCACCTGATATGAAAAAGAAAAGCATAAATATAGGTGGTGTAAATCTATCTATCAATTCAAATACTTGATTACTTACCTTTGTTAGATTAACAAATACCGCGCTCATTGCCATACATGCTAATAAAGAAGAATATCCCAATATATTACATACACTAATACATAATAATATTAATGCTATGGATACAGTTAAACGATTTCCCCTACCTGTAAACCATTTTGTAGCAAATGCTAAAATCACACCTAGAATTGCACCAAATACTAAAGCTCCTACTATCTCAATTAATGGGTCTATTAATGTACTAGCAATTGAAGCTGTACCTGTAGAGGTAATTGCCTTTGATATAGCTACAGATATTCCAAATAATATTAATGCCGCTGCATCATCAATTGCAACAACAGGAAGTAAGGTGTTTGTCACTGGACCTTTTGCCTTATACTGTCTAACAACCATCAAAGTTGCTGCTGGTGCTGTTGCTGCTGCAATTGCACCTAACACAAGGACAAATGATACCTCATATCCCGCAATAATAAGTACTAAATCCACTAATAATACAGCTCCTAAAGCTTCTGTAAAAGCTATAATTAAAGGTGCCTTTCCAACTTTCTTTAAATATGATAATTTAAATTCTGAACCAATAGAGAATGCAATAAACCCTAACGCAACCTCTGGTATTATAGAAAATGTCTCTATTACGTCTAAAGATAGTATATTCAAACAATAAGGGCCTGCCAGTAATCCTATTATTAAATAGCCTGTCACATTAGGCATTTTTATCGTTTTCATCACTTTACTTGATAACAAACCTAATATCAGCGAAATAGATAGATTAAACAATATATCTAATTCCATTATTTTTCACCAAGCCCTTCTACATAAGTAATAGGTACAGCAAACATTATTCCAGTGTTAGCCGCATTTAAATCCACTGCTTTTTTAATCGTATTTCTTGCCAGAACTGCTCGTTTATCATCTAAAACAAATATCAAGACTTTACTTGTTTCAAATCCATCTTCTTCAGCTAAATGTCTGAGCATACCAAACATAGGGGTATCATTCAAATCACATAAAGTCTTAGCCATTCCCGTTCCTTCTAATATTGTTCCTCCTTGAATTCCTTCTTCTGCAAGTTGTTGTAGAATCTCGTCAATTAAATCTACTTGTTTAAGTATTAATACCAATGCTTGCATCTTTTTTCATCCTTTCTAGTATTATTTTAGATTACTTGATAAAACACACATAGAGCAGCAGACTGCTTTATGTGTGTCTTTGTAATCAATCATTATTATGTTATACCCGTGAGGATGGTTTGTCAATTATCCTCTTAATATTTTCTGCATTGCCTTACCTTTTGCTAACTCATCTATTAATTTATCTAAATATCGAATTTGTCGCATTAAATCATCTTCTATTTCTTCCACCCGATATCCACAGATAACTCCTTTAATAAGTATAGCTTTCGGATTCATGTGAGGTGCTTCTTGAAAGAACGTTTCCAAATCTGTTTCTTTATTTATTTGTTGTTGTAATGATTGCTCATCATAACCGGTAAGCCAAAAAATGATTTCATCTACTTCTTTTTTTGTTCTCCCTTTTTTCTCTGCTTTTTGAATATAAAGCGGATAAATATTTGAAAAAGGCATTGTAAAAATACGTGGTTTCTCCATTTCGAAACGCTCCTTTGCTGCACTAACTCTCTTGCTTTTCAGTAGTTTTTAAATTTATTTTATTTATAGTATCCTCATTTATCGCTTGTTTCAATTCTTTCATATAGTTTGAAAATGCCACTTCTTTTTCTCCATGTGTCAGATTTAATTCATACTCAAGAGGTATCCATGTTGAAATATCAGCCTCATTGTGTTGAATTAGTACCTCCATCTTGTCGAGTGCTTTGTAAATCTTAGATTCCATAGTTCTTTGTTCCTGCATTTCTATAAATAGCATAGTAAGTTCTTTTTTATATGGTTCTGGAAGATTGCTTATCAACTGGTCAACTGCCTTATCTTCTATAATCTCATCATGTTCAGTTTTGTTAAATGAAGGTATATCACCTGTGATTGCTTCACCTAAGTCATGACAGATACACATTAATATCACTTTGTTAATATCAACATCTGGAAATTCATCTTTCACCAAATATGCCATAAAAGATAATCTCCAACTATGTTCGGCTACACTTTCCTGACGATTAGAAGAAGTCCATGAATGTCTTGTATTATTCTTTAATTTTTCTGCAACTGACATTATTTCTATAAGTTTTTTTATGTTCATTTACCCTATTCCTCCATCTTTAATATCAATAATCTGTAAATATATTGATATTACTCTCCTGTTTTGCTGCTCCGAGCTTGGTCATCATAATGTGAGTTTAATAGTATTTACTTATATTCCATTTTATATGACATTCTAATCAATATCAACATAATTAAAAGAGTAATGATAGTATTAATAATAAAATGTAAGGGTATGTGATTTGAAATCACATACCCTTACATTTTACATAGATCTAATATTCACCTTTTTACATTCTATTATTTTAATGTTTATTTGATAAAAGAATACCCCTTTAATTCTATTCCTCCCATATCTGGAATTATAAGTTCTGAATGATGTTTCAGATACCATATCACAGACTGCTGAAAATCTGTTTTACTAACATAAGTTATCTTACACTTACGAAAAAAATCATAACCGCCTGTCCCTGTTGTACGGTAATTGCTCATGGCAAGTTGATAGGTAGAATTGTCCAGTGGTTTTCCTTTCACCTTAACATTTGAAACCCTTTCTCCTACAGGCGCCTTAAGATTAATTGTATAGGTAACACCTGCATAGTAATCATAATTATAGTGTTCTTCTTTTGGCTTAATAAATCTATCTGATATGATAACTTCACCATCCAATAGTTCAAAATAGGAAGCACACCGTTCTAATGCCATTTTTAAAATTTCACCTTTCACTTCCAATACAACTGTAGCATTTGCAAAAGGAAACATCTCCAATACATCATTGAGAGATACTTCTTTGTCAATACTCAAAATAGTATTAGATAAACCGGCACATGAAATATCGGCTCCAGTCTCAGCTAATTGTACCATATTTGCAAGATCAGCAAGCTTTGAACCTTTGATTGCTCTTTCTAAAAGGGGTGTCGGAGGTATAGGCGTCTTTAAGGTACCAACAGGAGTGGAAAGCCAGTAATCAACTTTCTTCTTTATGGGACTTAAGTATTCCATGAGACTCTTTGAATAGTCACCTTTGGGAGTAAGGAGATCTGAAGTAATTTGGAATTTTCCATTCTCCTCCTCAACTACGATCCTAGCATACTTCACAGCATTTGCCGGCACCTGAAGAGTGTACGTACCAAATAAGTACCTTCCCTGTATCTCCATATGCTGATGAGCCGTGAGAAGTAAATCATAATTCAGCTCTTTGCATATTTCATATCCAATATTTTCATTTCCTTCAGTCAGCCTAATCCCACTGTCTAAATCACATTCAAATCCTCCATGATACACACAAATGGTAAAATCACAATGATCTAAAATCTCCTCATAAACCTTTTTGGCAGCTAAGATACCTTCTGTAATCTTTAAATGCTTCAAGTTTTCTTTTGACTCCCACAGATTAACACAGTCTGTGACGATTCCACAGATGCCAATTCTTAATCCGTTTTCCAAAGTATGTATTGTATAAGGGAGAATCGAGAGTGTATCTGTTTCGTCAAATACATTAGCTGCCAAACACTTTGCTTTCATGCTATTAATGTATTTTGTTAGTCCCTCATAACCGTAATTAAAATCATGGTTTCCAAGAGTATAGTAATCATATGCTGCAGAATTAAAAACATAAGGGATGACCTCTTCAAATTCATGATGCTCCCATAGATATTTACTAATTGGAGACCCCTGAATCGTATCTCCACCATCGAGAATTAAGGTGTTTCCATCCTTATGGAATTGGTGTATACATTGCAATAACCCATCCGGCTTCTCATCCGTTGAATTCTGGAATACTGCACCATGGGTATCGGAAGTGTAAAAAATCTTAAATTGTTTTTTCAATATACTATCCTCTTACTAATTTATTTCTTATTTTTGATGAAGCTACTTCTATTAGGAGGATTAAGATAATCAAACCAACCAGTATAGCACCTACCTCATTCCATTTGTAAGCGTTCATGGCAAAGATTAGTGGTGCTCCTATGCCGCCTGCACCAACCAAACCCAGTACTGTGGCATCACGTAAGTTCATGTCAAAACGATAAAGAATGGTTGATGCAAAATCAGGCATAAGCTGTGGTAGAATTCCATAGCGAATCTTCTGAAACAAATTACACCCTCCGGCATCTAATGATTCTAATATTCCTTTGTCCAAATCTTCTATCGATTCAATATACATTTTGGAGACCATCCCAATAGAGGAAAGACTCATGGTAAGAAGACCTGCAAAAGCTCCAGGACCTGTCACGCGAATAAACATTAGTCCATAGACAAAAGGAGGTATGGTGCGAATAGCCATAACCGTCATATGACTAATAAAAGCAATAGGCTTTGGTACAATGTTAGAAGCGCCAAGAAAGGAAAAAGGAAGTGCTAAGACTCCTCCAACTAAAGTACCAAGAAATGCAATACAAATAGTTTCTAAAAGTAAATATGCAACTCCAGAGGTTGAAAAATCAAATAAAAGCTTCGTAGATGGAGTAAAAATCCCCTTGATGATATTGATTGCTACCGAGATACCATCACTCCCTGTACTTGTAATCCTCACTCCGGTCCTACTCCATACAAGCATTGCGAATACTAGTATGAATAAACTTAGTTTGCGTGGTAAGGAAGACTTTTCTTGACCAAGTTTCGTTAATATTTTTTCATTCATTCTTATTTCCCCCATTTAGACGAGTTTCTCGCGAATCCTATAGCTGATATATTCTATCAATATAACAGTAAGAAACAAGGCAAGGAGTATCATACCAACTTTATTATATTCTCTCCAGCCGATCTTCTCATTTAATATCATTCCAAGGCCACCAGCACCCACATAGCCTAGAATAGAGGCATATCTTACGTTCCCTTCAAAACAAAACAGACAATTCGATAGGTATCCTGGTAAAATGCTGGGTACGACGGCGTATAAAAACGAATGAAATTTTGTGGCGCCTAAGGCCTCAAGTGCTTCATAACTTCCCATATCTACTGTTTCAATTTGTTCATATAAAAGTTTTCCTACATAAGCAAAAGTAAATACTGCTATGGCTGTAGTCCCTGCAAAGGTGCCAAGTCCGAAAACATAAGTGGCAATCAAGGCAGAAACCAGTGTAGGGAGCGTTCGAATAATACTTAGAAACAAGCGAATCAGACTAATTAGAACAGGATTTTTTATGATATTACTTGATGCTGCGACGGAGAAAGGAATTGCAACTACAGCACCAATCACAGAACCTAATATTGACATTTTCATCGTATCAAACAAAGGTCCCCAAATATTAGACAGATAAGAAAAATCTGGGGGTATCATTTGTATGAGAATAACAAAAAATTGTTCTCCTCGTTTCAATAGGACGACAAAGTCAAACCCTGTGATTTTTACAGATATTCCAATTGCAAGTAACAGAAGGAAGAGTATAGGTATTGTATAGGAAGGTGGCTGTATTACTTTTTTTCCATTAGAAAGGGTTATCGCATTCTCTCTATGATTCTTTTTAACGATGTTCATCAGCCAACCTCCCTTTTTTCTATCTTTTCACCATGATAAATTGTACTCAGAACGGAATCATCTACTCTTTCAGCTGGGCCATCATAAACAATCTTACCTTCGCGAATACCAATCACTCGCCTCGCATAAGCAAGAGCCAAATCTACATGATGGATATTAATTAAAACAGTAATTTTAAATTCTTTATTGATACCCTTAAAATCATCCATAACCTGTTTTGCCGTTACAGGGTCTAAGGCAGCAACAGGTTCATCTGCCAGAATAATTGATGGATTCTGTGCTAAGGTTCTTGCCAGGGCAACTCTCTGTTGCTGACCTCCTGATAATTGATCCACTCTAGAGTATGCTTTATCTAAAATCCCCACTTTGTCTAAAGCTTCAAGTGCAGAAATCTTTTCTACCTTTGTAAAAGTCCCGGTTAAAGAGCGCCACCATGGCATCCCAGGAACCTTGGATGTCAATACATTTTTAATAACTGTGGTTCGTATGATTAGATTAAAGGATTGAAAAATCATTCCTATGTTACGTCGAAATTGTCTTAAGTGTTTTCCACGAAGGGTATTAACATCAACTCCGTCTACGATCAATGTACCTTCTGTAATATTATGCATTCTGTTGATTGTGCGAATCAGCGTTGATTTTCCTGCACCGGATGAACCAATTATTGCTACAAATTCCCCCTGCTCTATTGTTAAACTAACATCATCAAGACCTTTACAACCATTACTATAAATTTTGCTTACATGTTCGAATTTAATCATAAAATTCCTCTCCTATGTATAACGTAAGGGTACTACTAAATGCAGCACCCTTACCTGGTTTTAAATACTAAGGTTAGTTACCCATATTCTGAACAATTTCCTGTGCTTTTCTTTCATTATTATAATCAGAATCTTTGGCTACCTGATATCCCATATGAGAATATACGCTAATTACCTGTTTACCCTCATCTGTCTTTCCAATGTTAATAAATGCTTGCTGTAGTGCAGTTTTTAATTCATCTGTCATAATTTCAGAGTTTTTACTTACGCTTACAGTATCGTTATAGATAGCAGGTGTTACCCCTATGACATTTGTTTCTTTCCAAATAGATTCCGTACGTCCGAATTCTGTTGTCCATTTTTCTTCATTATCTCTACGAACATCCGCATAACTTACCATAATATCGATCTGACCGGAAGCAAGACGTGCCATCGCACTTCCATAAGAATCAGCAGTAACTACATTAGATAAATCTGTAATAGACTTTCCATAATTATCTTGAAGCCAGATTGTAGGATATATGTAACCTGCTGGCGAAGTAGTTGACATAACACTCCAATTAGCACTATTCAAATCTTCCCATGTTAGTTCCTCTCCATTGTTTACCTTTGTTGCCAACTCCTGACCTTTTTGCGATGGTCCAGCAATCACCAATGCACGATAAGAAACTGCCTGTTCAGAGGAAACTTCTGTTGGAAGACCATCATTCCAGTCCTTTGCGTTATCTGAATCTTTGCTCAAAGAATCACGTGTGGCTGTAAGTATTACCTCTGCACCATCGTCATACATTACATAGGTTCCTCCTGGAACTAATCCAACATCTGCCGTGCCTGCACTTAAGGCTTCTCCAACTGCTTCATAACTAGTACCTACCGTTATTTCAACTTCACCTACATTGTAACCAAAATTCTTTAACTCCCCTTTTAATAATTCTTTTAATGGTTCAGTTACCGTTACAATTTCACCAGGGTCTCTAGATGGTACAAATGCGACTGATAACTTCTCAATCGATACTTCCTCTGGTGCTGCTGCTTCTGAAGTATCTGTTTCCTCTGAAACCTCTTTACTTTCTTTTTCTGCTACAGCTACTGTTTTTCCTGTTGTTTCTTTTTGAGCTTTAGTGCATCCGCTTAATAACCCTATAACTAAAGCTAGCACAAGAATCATTGATAATCTTTTCATGTTAACCTCCTGAATATTCTGTGTTAATTAGTTCATCTATTTAAAGTGGCCAGCTTCAAATCTTTATTTGTTCATCACAAGTTTTGAGGGAAAGGTAAGGGTAAGGGTCTCTGTACGTTTACCACTTATCCTTTCTAAAAGCACTTTAATCGCATTTTCCCACATAAAGTCCGTATAAACTTGAATCGATGAGCAGGTTGTATTGTGGGATAACAATGTTTCAATATCTTTATATACGATTATTTCAATCTCATCTGGAATAAAAATATCTTCCTCTTCTAATGCTGTGACTACCTCTTCTACAATTTCATCATTTCCAATCAAAAGTGCCCTTGGAAGCACATGATCCTGAATCATTTTTTTTACAAGCTGATAACTGTTTTTACTGGTCATATCTCCTACTAAAAAACTCTCTGCATTATAACATCCTTCTTCCTTCAATAATTCTCGAAAAGAACTGCTACGGGTTTTCCCAATTACTATATTTTGGCTCTCAAAAATTCCCCCAATATATCCAATAGAAGAATAGTGCTTTTCATCAATGAAATAACGGATCATTCTTTTGATTCCTTCATTGTGGTCAATTAATATTCGATCATATTGATAACCACATTGATTGGAATCCAGAAAGAGAATAAAGCAGGACTTGCTTTCTAAAAAGTTAACTTCCTCTTCTGTGAAATTTCCTAAGGCAATAATGCCATCTACTGATATATCCTGTGCAAAACATACCGGTACAAATTTTACAGGTGTCTTGCAGAAACGTTTCGCCATATTTGAAAAATCTGATAGTTTCTGATTAGTCCTGTCAGGGCGGATAATATGCCAGTCGGCGACACCAATCGTAATACCATTTTCGAGAGGAATCCTGCGAAATTTTGGCGGAACATACCCAAGTTCATGAGCAATTGTAAAAATCTGATTTTTTACTAGGTCAGAAACAACGATTTGTTTATCTTTATTTAGCACTCTGGATACTGTAGCCATAGATACATTTGCCAGGGTAGCTATTTCTTTAATAGTTGCCATTTTTTATCACCTCAAACTTATTATAATTTAGTTTATTTTGTAAATCAATAGAATTAATAAAATTTTACTAAAACTTTACCTAGATTTGATACTTCCATATTTTAGAAGAATCCATGTTGGACGCATAAATAGGAAAAGACTAGATTTGTACACAAGCTCAACTTGTACAGCACCTATCTAGTCTTTTTCTTAAACTATTAATTTATAAATCATTGCATCACAATAAACTTTTTATGGTTCTCGTTAAAACAGTATCCCATGGCCTTGACTCGATTACTCTAATATTATTCTGATTACAAGTATCTGTTATCCACTTCCCATATGCGATACTTATTTCGGCTCTGTAATGTTGTAAATCGTCAGCTTCTCTTGATAAGTAATTCTGTAATATTTGATTCATGTCTGATTCATTCACAAAAATTGATTTTACTTCTGGATTATCAAAAGATATTGTAAAATCGGGATTGATAAAATCACCCTCAATAATAATAGGAACTTTATCCTCAATGTGCCTATTTGCAAGTTCTTTTAATACAGGTATCATTTCCTTGCCAACATCAATCAGCCAGTTAACATTACCATCAACTCCAATGTTTTTCCAATCTACCCCAGTATTCCAATAATGTATTGCAGGATATTGTTCCTTTGTTGTAACTGTTTCTACCGATAGGTGAACATCATCTACTTCCAAGACATTCACGCCATAAAACCTGGCAATTTCATAAGCTATGCTTGATTTGCCTGTTCCCGAAGCCCCACCGATAAATAAAACAGTCCAATTTCTATCATTATTCATTTATGTACCTCCCGGTAAAAATGCTATTCCTTTGGCTTAATCTCTTATACTAATTTCATCTGTTATGAATGATTTTGCAATATACATCGCCTTTATCATGTTCTTAAAGCGATTGTGATTAGAAGTTCCTTCTACAAATTTCATTTGTGCTTTTTCACATTTGCTAATAATAGATGATATAGGTCTTAATGCTTCCATCAATTCTTCTTTTGAATATTTGTCTCTTACATTTTCATTTTCTATCAATGATTTTGAAATATACAACGCTTTTATCCTGTTCTTAAGGAGTGTGTGTTGAGAGACACCTTCCGCAAATTTGGGTTGTATTTTTTCACATTTATTGATACTTGAAGATACAACTCGTAGAGCTTCTTGTATTTCTTCTCTTGTATACTTCTCCATCACATTTTACCTCAATTCCCTGCATACGAATTAAAATTGTAGTTCGAAGTATTTTACTCTTCCGCAGTACTTAGGCAAAATGGATGCCCTTCGGGGTCAAACATCACTGTGGAATCTTCAAAATACTGTATTTCACATTTTATTGCACCACATTGTAAAGCATGGTTAACGGATTCTTCTAAGTCCTTTACTTTAAAATCAATGTGTGCCATTTGCTGTTGTTCTCCAACTCTCCATGGCCATACAGGCGGAATATACTCCTCTACCTCCTGGAAAGCTAAAATCCAACCTTGCGGGGAACGCAACCCAGCCCATCCTTCACCAGACAGTGTTTTTTCCCAACCAAGAAGTTGGACATAAAAATCTGACAATTCGTCTGCATTTTTCAGTCATACGCAAATCCTGCAATCGATTCGATCATATTAGCATCACCTTTCCTATCTACATGTTTATCATCAACTTCACCTGCACAATCATAAAATACAAAGGTTCCCTCCGGCGGTAGACCAGTATTTTCATGGGCAGCATATAAGATAGCTGATTCTTTTGCGGAATCACCACCAAATATCTCAATATTATTGCTTCTTTCAAGGGAATCCTCTATGAATCCTAAAGACTTCATTTGATAATCTTTCGACCCTAAATATGCTTTTGTCAACGCTATCTATTCTTTTCCAGATAGACAAAGTTCAACTCATCTGTTATTGCTCTTTCTCTAAACTTTTTATAGCCAAGGCGTTCATAAAGCCTTATATTGTTCCTACTACGGGTACTTGTGAATAATTCGTATCTTTGATCTGGATATTCCCGCTCAACTTCCAAAAGAAGGCTTGTTCCAATGCCTTTTCTTTGCCAAGCTGGATGAACAATTAGTTTTCCAATATAGACAGTACCATTTTCCATATAAGCTCTGACAGAAGCAATTATTGTTTCGTCTTCATCCATGGCTTTCAGCACAATGCCTTTCTGGTATTCTGCCTGAACGTCTTGTAATGTTTGCTTCAGAGGCGGAATATTTGGGTTACCGAATAGTTTTGCCTCACTTTGATATGCAAGATATTGCAATTCAAGTATCAGCGGCAAGTCATCTTGATTGGCTTTTGTAATAATCATCAGAGCACCTCCACCATAATTTTTGTAAAATATTTGAGCCATCTACTCTTGTAAAGGAGTCGAATTCGACCTAAGTTAGTAATGCTATAAAAGTTCCTTAAGAGTAAGACTTATAAGTATATCTCAAACGATTGCATGTAGCATTTCCATAGTTGATTGCTTCAACAGGACAATGATGTAGGCAACATAAACAATTATCACATTCTGGGAGTACCCAAAATGGTTTGTTATCTTGCATTTTAATGGCCTGTGCAGGACAATTCTTCTCACATAGCCCACAGCTAATGCAAGAACTATTCACAGTGAATGGTGAAGTAATCCGCACTTTCTCATATTGCATGCGAATCTTAGGCGTAAATTGTCGTACGAACCAGTTGCTATGATAAGGTTTTTGTGTTCCTTGAATGATCTTAGTAAGAACTTTTTCTGCGCGAATCAATTTCTTTTTTTGAGACTCTACTGATGGTACATTATGTAATATTGAATAGTTTGTGACCATGGCGATTGAGTAGATGATTGGTTTAGGAAGTCCTATCTCTGAAAATAATTTTTCAATTGAACCGTCTCCTCCGCCTAGATATCCACCACATGTGATAATAACAACAATTTTGCTTACGTTGTAAAATTTACTTTTTCGAAGGAATGTTTCCATCTGATTTGAGATTCCCCAAAAGCAATTAAAAGTCACCATAAATAGTGTCTCATTCTCATCTAAGTAAAATTCGTTAGGCTTATCAAAGTTAGCGACATTGATAAGCTCCCCTTTAAATGTTTCGTGTAATCTCAAAGCGACATGCTTGGAATTACCAGTTGAACTATAGTATATTATCATTATTACATTACCTCCCTTATATTGCTCCCCTTGCTGTAATTTAAATAGAATAACATTTACTATTGGTTTAAAAAGCAAAGACAGTAAGTACCCTATACTAACGCGCTATTTTACATAAATACACATAGTAATATTATACCATTTAACAGATACTGTAAAGACAATATAACTTATAATCTATTAAGTTAAACTGCTTGATACTTCAAAGTGCTTCGCTAAAAAACAAGCTGATGTTCGACCATGATTTAATAGATATATTGTAATTCCTAAAAGACGATCAATTTTCATACTTGGCTCCCATCTATGTGCGTTACACTCATTACGTCATTTTAAACAAACCCAATAGTCCCCATATTCAGTCCCATCATGACCTAGCAATTTATCTTCTGATTGATGGAAGCCCATACCCTTTAATGCATGAATTCTTTCCATCGCAAATGATGCAGCTTTTGTAGCTATCATATTACAGTGAAATAAATCATAGGTAGGGGATATAATAATCGATAATATTGCATTGACACAGTTTTGATTTTCGTAGTCACTTCTTAGGTCCAGCCTTAGTAGTCCACATGCATCAAAATAATCTTTGGAAACTCTATGGAATAATTCAATTGTTCCAACAGCTTCATTACTATTCTTATCAATAATGGACCATCTTACAAATCCCTTTCTGTCATACTCCCAAATCCAGTATTTTATTACATCTTGCATTCGTTCCAAAGTTTTATAGTAAAAATTGTCACCGTGACAATTATCACTATTGAAATAAGGAACTGCCTTTTCATCACTATACACTTTTAATAAATCTTTGGCATCGTCTATTTCTACGAACCGTAATAAATAGTTATCATGTGCAAGTACTGGGCACTTTTCATAAACTTCCTTCATACTATAGTAACCTCTTTCTAATTTTTCTTAATGGTATCAAAAAAACTATAACAACAGTATGTCATAGTTTTTATTTAAATGATGTCAAAGTGCTTTTTTTATTCAACCACCATGGCGATGGTGATACCAGTCTTGCAGTGCTTAAAACTTAGTAAATATTGAACCAACATAAGGCTTCTAACAATACTCACCAACCAATCTGGAAACGTATTTAAACATAATTGGAAGCTCATACTTCACTACAACAACCCAAAATGGGTGCTTTCGATAATTGATTTCAATTGACATAAGCAAAAAGGATGACCGGCAGGATCAAACATAACTCTCCAATTATTAGAATATTGATTATATGCGATTGTTGCTCCACAATGGACTGCATATTGAACTGCTTTTTCTAAATCATTTACTGCGAAGTCTATATGTGCCATTTGCTGTTGAGCTTCTGGCTCTTGCGGCCATACAGGTGGTTTATACTCAGGATTGCGTTGAAACAATATAGAAGGATATGTTCCCTGATTAGTTCCTGGAGCGTATACACATGCAAAGTCTTCATCGAGAAGCATTGCTTCCCACTTGAGCAACGCCGCATAAAATTTTGCTAATTCATGTGGATCTTTGCAATCCACTGTAAATGAGTACATTTTTATTTTTAATTCATCTTCCATAACCCTATTACCCCCTAATATAAATAATGTTAGGCGTTTGTGAAACGCCACAAACCTTGATTTTCAAGGCCTTTTTACTGTTTAAAATAGAATAACCCCTCACAGGTATGTTATAATTGAATTATCGAGAAACAACTAAAACACATCCTGAAAGGA
>JAEZVF010000048.1 GCA_023443225.1 Bacillota bacterium | reverse complement strand
ACTCCTTTAAATAGTCAAAGCTATAAAATTTTATAAAAAGTCCACAGTGTTACTATTGATTATAACAAAGTTGAAATGGAAAGGAGAGTATTGATGTATTTGATAACAAATACATCATACAAGTATTATATGAACAAATTATTATTTACATCGGAATCTGTTACTGAGGGACATCCAGATAAAATCTGTGACCAGGTTTCCGATGCAGTATTGGATGCATTATTAGAACAGGATCCAATGAGTAGAGTTGCTTGTGAGACAGCAATTACTACGGGCCTGGTATTGGTTATGGGTGAAATTACAACAACTGGATATGTAGATATCCAAAAAATTGTTCGTGATACCATACGGGAAATAGGATATGATAGATCAGATTTCGGTTTTGATGCAAACACCTGCGGTGTGATTGTTGCTTTAGATGAACAATCTACAGATATTGCTATGGGTGTAAATAAGGCACTGGAAGCGAAAGAACATACTATGTCTGAAAATGAATTAGAAGCGATTGGTGCTGGTGACCAAGGAATGATGTTTGGATTTGCAACCAACGAAACAGAAGAATTCATGCCATATCCGATTTATCTTGCACATCAATTAACAAAACAATTAACGAAAGTGCGGAAAGATGGTACTTTAAATTATCTTCGTCCGGATGGAAAGTCTCAGGTTACAGTGGAATATAATGAAGAAGGAAAGCCAATCCACTTAAATGCAGTAGTTTTATCAACACAGCATAATCCGGAAGTAACTCAGGAACAAATTCATAAGGATATCAAAAAACATGTATTTGATGTTGTGTTGCCAAAAGAATTAATCAATGAAAAAACAAAATTCTTTATTAATCCGACTGGAAGGTTTGTAATTGGCGGACCAAATGGAGATAGTGGATTAACAGGCAGAAAAATTATTGTAGATACTTATGGTGGATATGCTCGTCACGGTGGAGGTGCTTTCTCTGGAAAAGATTGCACGAAGGTAGATCGTTCGGCATCCTATGCTGCACGTTATGTAGCTAAAAACATTGTAGCTGCAGGGTTAGCAGACAAATGTGAGATACAATTATCCTATGCCATTGGTGTTGCTCAACCAACATCAATTATGATTGATACTTTCGGTACGGGAAAGAAGAGCAATGAAGAATTAAATGAAATTATCCGTAATAATTTTGATCTTCGTCCAGCTGGTATCATTAAGATGCTAGATTTAAGAAAACCGATCTATAAGAAAACAGCAGCTTACGGTCATTTTGGACGTAATGAATTAGCTCTACCTTGGGAGAAATTAGATAAAGTAGACGAGTTAAAGAAACACCTATAATTTTTATAACAATATCCGCCATATTCAGTAACTGTGAAATTGATCCTATGAAAATACAGTATTGTAATGTGGCGGATTCTTTAGGAACATTTGTTATAGAATCATTTTTATAAGATTCTTTTATGATGGTAACTTATTGACCTTTGTGCCGCTATCTAGTAAAATCATTATATTAAAACAGCCAAAAGGAAACAGATTCCGCAAACCAGTTAGCTACACAGGAGGAAAATGTATGGAAGATAACATATTGTCCGGTGGTATTCAGGAATTACAGACAGTAAAAGCTACCCTGCTTGAATTAAACGGATACAAAGAGAACAATCACATTTTATCTGCAGAAGAGAAAAAACTGGAGAAAAATATACAAAATAAAGAAAAAGCAATTAATGATGAGATACTAAGTACCATTAAAAAACGTAAAGAGGAAATTGAAATAACTTTCAATGATCAGGTTGACAAAACCCGTTCCAGAATTAAGAAAGTACGTAATAAAAAAGAAAAATCAAAAAACGTAAAGATTTCAGAGCGGATTACAGTAGAAACTGCTGAACTAAGAGAGGATTACAGTAAATTGAAGCTGGAAGCTAAAACTGTTTTTAAGCAAAATCAAGTACCCTCTTTTTGTAACACCAGGCTTTACTATGCCTTGTATCTACCAAAAGGATTTGGAGATATTGTTATCATTGGATTTATGCTTCTTCTGGTTTTAATCTTCATTCCATGTGCTGTATATTTTCTGTTTCTGCAAGAAAAGGGCATGATTTATCTTGCTTTGGATTATGTAGTAACTGTTGTATTATTTGGTGGACTTTATATGCTGGTCGATAACAATACAAAAGATAAACATGCAAAATCGTTGCTTAAGGTTAGGGAAATACGAAGTCATCTTGCCAAAAATAAAAAGGAACAAAACAACATAAGAAAACAAATACTCAGGGATAAGGACGAAAGTAGTTACGGATTGGAAAAATACAATGAAGAATTACAGGAGCTGGAGAATGAGATTAATACAATTCTAGAACAGAGGAAGGATGCCCTTGAAATCTTTGAAAATACAACACGTTTTGTGATCGGAGAAGAAATTAAAGCAAGATACCAAGAGGAATTAACAGCCCTTAAAGAGGAATATGACAGAGTTAGTATCGAGCTTAAGAAGACAGAAGGCCATATAACTACAATCTCTATGGAAATCGCAAGGAATTATGAAGCGTACATGGGGAAGGAATTTATGCAAATTGATAAATTGGAACAGTTAGAAGAACAGATGAAATTAGATAATTTACTTACAATTTCTGATGCAATTGCACTGTTAAAGCAGGAAGAAAATTGATGTAAAAGATAGAGAGGGGGGTTGTACCCCCCTTTTTGTTTTAATTCTTAGGCGTTTGTGAAACGCCACAAACCTTGATTTTCAAGGCCTTTTTACTGTTTAAAATAGAATAACCCCTCACAGGTATGTTATAATTGAATTATCGAGAAACAACTAAAACACATCCTGAAAGGA
>JAEZVF010000019.1 GCA_023443225.1 Bacillota bacterium | reverse complement strand
TGGGCGACTTATCAAATGTCAAGTGGTTTTGTTAATTTTCTAAACATTATTTTCGTGTATTTTTAAACCCATTAAGGACGAATTGCTTTTACAAATTATTTACAGCAACTGCATAAGTCCTGCTTATTAATATATAGTTGAATATAATTGCTAAATATCCATGGATATGTACACTCGTAATTTGAAAGAATTGATAATAGATGAGCATGTTGGGTATATGTTGTAATCATCGGGTAAGTTACAGGTAAAACTTTCTTTGTTAACTCTTTATTATCATCCATAGCTAACTCCTTTTAATGTATTAATAACACCACAGTTAACTCTTTAAAATGGTTAATCCACTTTATTGTGATTCAAATACATTTTTACTCTGCTTTTATATCCATTATACGACTATTTTGCCATCTATCAACCTTTTTTACAAATAATTGAAATAACTTCATAAAAGCATATTCTTGAGAGCTGTTTTAACCTAGGCATTGTATAATGCCCAATTTCACAACGGTAGCACGATTCTCATGATAAATATCTCACCTTTTGCATCAAAGGAGCAGTAGCCGCTATATTTTTCAGCAATCATTACTATGCTTTTAACCCCAAAGCCATGGCCATCTCGGAGACTTTGCGGCAAACCGTTCTCCATTTTAACCTTACCCGTAAAGCTATTTTCTATATAAATAAGCAAATTTCCCTTGTGAGTTTGGCAGCTGATTCTTACTTTTCGAAATTTTTCATCGGCAGTCTGTGCAGCAGCCTCAATGGCGTTTTCCAAGCCATTTGACAACAGGACACAAAGTTCTGTTTCTGAAATGGAAAGATCCTGCGGCAGTTGGGCATCCACTGAAAAAAGAACACCATTTTTTTTCGCTTTCGCCGCAAAAAATGACAAAATTAAATTAACTGTATTATTCTCACAATGACGGTTCGGAGTGATATGCTCGATACCTTCTTGTGTAATTTTTACATATTTCTCTGCATTTTCAAGGTCTCCACCAGCAAGATAGCCACCAATCAGAGCCAGATGATGTCTCATGTCGTGGCGGTATACGGCGGCCTGCTCCTGTGTCGCTTGCAGTGCAGACAACTGCTGCTCTGAACTCTCTAGCAACAACGATAAAGCCATCTTTGCTCCCTGCAAGGCTTCCTTTTGACGAGCTGATTTTGCGATATCCAAAATTAGGACATAAGCGGTAAGAGTGATAATAAAAATAAGAACTCGAACAGAAAAAACCCCTATAGACTTAAAAGCGGCATAGTTATACATTCCCAACCAGTAGTTAGCCATATAATACACCAACGGAAGAAGACAAAGCTTAATAAAACTAAGTCGTCTATAGTTTTTGATTAAATAGTTAAAATTTGTTCTAAAAAAGCGGTTAATTATCAACAGCATAACCGAACAAACGACAATGTAGATAATTAAAAAACCTACCGGATAAAGCCACTTCGCAGTACTTGAAATGATGGTCAGCACCATATTTGCCGGATAAATCATAAAAACAGCGGTAAACAGAGCAAAAATTACTTTCACAGTTGCTGTTTTTGTCGTAATCCAAAAAACCAAAAAAATAGGAACGTGAACGACCAATACATAGAGCTTCATGTGCTGGTCCACCGGCAAGACAATAGAAAGCACTATATTCATAGCCAGAACCAGCAGATTGCCAACCACGAAAAATATAAGCTGGATGCCTTTAAGGTTTTTGATACGTACATCTAAAAGAAGCATCTGAGCACGAATACCAAACAGGATTGACAAACATAATAAAAAACTTGAAAAAATAGCCACTATTCCACTCCTTTTTCTACAAACAAATACTCCATGTACGCCTGTCTTACACTTCCGTAGAGAAGTCTAGATGTCGGTATTCTTTGTTTGGTGCAAGTAGTAAGCTCCTTTGTACTTAATTCCTGAATGCACCCCATATTAACGATATATGAACGGTGCACTTTGACAAACTCATCTCGACAAATAAGTTGCGTTTCAAAGTCGGAAAGAGAACCATATATCTCTTTTACACTGCCATCCGTTAAGTGAAAAAACAACTTTTTATTCATAACCTCTAAAAACTCCAGTTTATTAAAGGGAATCCGCATAATTCCAAAAGATGATCTAATATTTAAGGCTTCCTCTGCTTTTTGCGCATCGGAAAAAAGCTTATCCAATATAGGAAACAGCTTCTCTTCTGAACCTGGCTTCATGAGATAGTAATATGCGTCAACAGCATAGCTTTCCACTGCGAATTCCGGAGAAGATGTCAAGAAAATGATTTTTATTTCATTGTCAAACCCACGAATTTCATGAGCTGCCTGCATTCCATCTAACCCAGGCATAAATATATCCAGCAGCAGGATGTCATAGATACTACTGCGCATTTTTTCCAAAAGCTCTATGGCATTTGAAAAAGCGTCATACTTTATGGGAATCTTTTTCTCATCTTGGTACCTATTTATCAACTTTACAATACGGGAAAGCTCTCGGATATCATCGTCACAAATTGCAATTTTAAGCATGTTCTACCTCCGATAGACCAAAATCCGACTTAATTTTACCATAAAATTAGACAGGTCTCAACCAAACATTAACATTTTAGGTCAAAAAAATAACATTTTAGGCGGCTTACGCTTACTAAAAGTTATTTCTGCTATGCTGAATACATGTCAGAGTAGTTTTTTAACTATATCTTTTTACAAGGAGGTGAAATATTGACAGCTATTATCCCTTACTTCATTGCAAGCATTAGTTCCATTGCTTTTTTTATACTGTGGTTTATTACTTCTTATAAGGAGCTTACTAATAAAAAACAAGAGGTGATGGCTGCGTCAGAGCAAGTGCTAATGCATCGGACACTGCTTAATATTCAGGAGCAAGGAAGTCCAAATGTACATGCTGCAAAAAGAATGCTTGATACCAGTTATATGATATATGAAGAGACAGTTAAAAGCTACAATCTTGTTCTAAAAAATCCTATTCATCACTTCTCTGGCTTTATGATGGGATTTCGGTTTATATCTGACAATGAAATTCAATAAAACTAATTAAGAAAGGAATTTACAATGAAGAGACGAATCGTCAGTATGCTTCTAGTGCTTTGTATGACTTTATCAATGCTGCCCATGCAGTCACTAGCTGCAGAGATACAAAGCAATGATAACTCGGAAAAATCAAAAACTGTTCAAAATCAATTCTCCGATGTTAAGAAATCCGACTGGTTCTATGAATCGGTAATGCAATCCCTGCAAAATGGAATATTCAGCGGAACAGGAGAAAAAAGCTTTTCTCCCAACGGTACCATGACTCGCGCCATGTATGTCACTGTTATGGGGAAAATTGCAAAAATTAATCCTGCTGATTACAAAGGCATTGGAGAATTCTCAGATGTTCAGTCAGACAAATGGTATGCACCTTATGTAAAATGGGCTAATGACAAAGGAATTACCTCCGGTATTGGCAATGGGAAATTTAATCCTGATGGATTGATTACTCGTGAACAGATGGCTACACTCACTGTTAAATTCTTTGACGTTAGCAAAATTACATATCCAGAAGCCACTATTACAAGTATTCCTGCCGATATAGACAGCGTTTCATCTTACGCAAGAGAAGCTGTTTTGAAGCTGTGGAACTGTGGACTTATAAAGGGTGAAGGAAATGGTAATTTCAATCCAAAGAAGAATGCCACACGGGCTGAAGCGGCAGCTTTTTGCAATCCTATATATGAAATTGTTGGAAAATGGCTTATAGAAACCGAAAAAAATCCTACGAAGGAAGAAGCAAAACCCGATATAAAACCAAATCCAGAAACAGGTAATAGCGGAGGCAGTTCCAATTCTGGTGGAGGTAATTCCGATACTGGTGGAAGTAATTCCTTTACAGTATCTTTTATGGATGGCGAAAAGCAGCTTGACCGATTAGCTGTAATAAAAGGACAACCTGTTTCCCAAGCCACTAATAACATAAAGACAGCAAAGGATGGATTTATTTTCGTTGGCTGGTTTACCGATAAGGAATGCAGAACTCCGTTTTATTCCCAAGATCCTGTTAATTCCAATTTAACAGTATATGCCAAATATGAAGAAATTCAAAAAGAGAATCTGTCCCTAACCTCTTTTTCTATTTTGGATCAATCCTCCGACCTCAGCTTTGTAATCCAAAGCTTGAGTTCAAGTGCAGGAGACGTTAAGGACAGTGCTGTATTGACTGTTATGGACGGAACAGAGCCAGTGGAGCTTGATGTTAAAGATAATGGAGACGGCACTTACACTGTAAAGGCTAAAGGCGGTTTCCGCGAGGGTTCATCCTATAAGTTGGACCTTGGAGAAGGATACATATTTAAAGACAAGGCTGAATCCATTCGCACTGTTAACTTCAGCATTGAAAAAGCAGAAGTAGATAACCTGGCTTTGAATGATGATATTATTTATATTAAGGATACAGAAGAAATCTCATATCAAATCGGCAGCAGTGCTCCGGTTGACGTACTTGAGCCAGTAATGATGAACAGCAAAACTACAGAGGATGTAACCGGCTCATTTGAATATGATGGTGCCAGCACTCTCAAGGCAAATGATATTCTTTGTATTTATGAAACAGTTGATCCTCGTCAGCGTGACTATGTAAACAATGATTACACCGATGATTCAGAAGCTTATGTTGAGGTTACTTCTGTAAACGGAAATACTGTAAACTTTACTAGTGTTGATGAAAACGAAGCTGATAAAATTGTCTTTATGCCGGACACAATCCCCTTCTCGGTGGAAGCATTACCTTCCGGAGAAACAGGTACGGTACAGAGCTCAGCTGTTGACAATGAAGCTAGAAGCGAAATGGGTCTTGACAAAGATCCGGAAGTACAAAAAGGCGATTTTGTTGTTTTCTATGTAGGTGACTTTGCAGACCTCACCGAGGAATACGAACCCTACTATGGTGTTGTCACAAGCATTAATGGTGACACCGTTACCTATAATAAAACTACAAGAGATGAAATGGAAAAATCCATGGATACCTTCCTGCAGCAAGCACAAAAAGGTGATGCGCTCTTGGAGGGTGTAGATACAGCAGCATTGTCCAGCAAAATTGAAGAGCAGGTACGAAAGAGCGGTTTTGCCGAGGACGCAGCAGAGTACTTGGCAATGATGGCTACTCAAACCGAAGGCTTCAAAAACATGTCCGGATTGACCGATTTCAAAATGACTGATAAAGACGGCAACCCTCTGACTGCCGAAGATCTTGAGTTAATGGGAATTGGTGCAAATATCGAGCTTTCCGACGATGTAAAAATTATCGTTGAGCTTGACAAGAGTTCTAAATATTTTAAAGATGGTATTAGGCTCGCTCTTGGTATCAAGGGAGAATTTTCTGTTGATGTGGGCGATGGCGGTGAACTAAAAATTGATTTGTCTGCTACCTTTGTGGAAGAAATCGCCATTGACATTACTGCAAGTGCCCATGCCAAGGTAAAATGGTATCTCTTCGTTCCGAAATTTAAAGAGTTGACCTTCCGCTCATCAGTAGATATTAAAAACTATTCAGCCATCTCTATCGACGTAAAAATGTATACCGTAGAGAAGGAAGAAGACTCAGTATGGAAAAAATTAAAGGGTATTAAAGGCGGCAAATACAAGAAAATCTTTGAAGAAATTGAAGAAGTAAAGAGCAAAATCGACGAAGCAAAAGAAACCGCTGATAAAATCAAGGGATATAAAGAAGATTTGGAAAAACTATGGGCAACTGTTCCTTCCGATGTGACCAATAAGAGTGAATACGAGGGGATGCTTGACACTTTAGGAGAACTGAACGTAACCCAGGAACTTATGGGGATGCTAAACCTCACCAGTGAGACTGAGCTTGACGCCGGTGTCCGCAACCTGATGGAACGCTATTCGGAAATGTTGGAAAATGAAAGCGATTGGATAGAGCTTTTGAATAAGGAAATTTTCTCAAAAGATATATACATCAAGTGTTTTGCAATCAGCATTAGTGCAAATTTTGTTATCAAGGGAAATGTCAATATAGCTTTAGGTGCCAACATGGAATATGTGGTTGGCAAGCGTTATTCCTTCTGGTTTGATATTATATCCAAAACCAGCGGCAGCTCACAAATGGATTTGCTCGATGAAAGATTTGCTTTCCAGTTCTATGTTATGGGTAAAATCGGACTGAAAATGGGAGTTGAGGCTGAAATTGCTGCAGGAGTTATTTCAACAAAGATAGGTAGCATTGGCTTCACAGCAGAGTTTGGCCCATACGTAGAGATGTGGGGCTACTTTATATATGAGTACTCAAAGCTGAGGCCTGCAAACACCTCCACCTGGACCTACGACGAGAAGATGATGGGTGCACTCTATTTGGAGTTTGGATTGTATCTTGAAATGACCTTTAAGGCACAGGCCTTTGATAATTTGTTCAAATACCAACCAACTCTTCTAGACAAGAAATGGCCACTGCTTACAGCAGGCACAAGAAACAATGTATACTCCTTTGCTTATGAAATAGAAAAAGATGAAGTCCTGCCAATTAAAGACGTAGATAGTAACGGTGCAAACGGAATTACCATGGCTCTTCCGGAAAGCTATCGTCAAATGGTATATATAGACCTTTGTGAAGGTGATATAGAGCAGGAAATATACGACTATAGCAAATTTAACTACACTCTTTCCAACCGAAACTTTGCATTTGATAAGGAAACGGGTAAAATCAGCGTAACAGTTCCAAAGGGAGTTCAGTATATGGAATGTGATTTGACTCTCACATGGAAGTCTGATAAGCTTGCCTTTAGCCTTTACGATTTAAAAGTTACTATTCCTCTTGTATGGACAAATCTATCTACTGAGGAATTGAATGAAAGATTTACAGCCAGTGTTCGTGTAGGAAATGCACAGGATGGCTACACCACTGTGTGGAGCAAGCGTGTAATGAAAAATGGTGCATTTGATTTACCTAAAGCTGATGAAATCAAAACTATTTTAGGCGTGGACAGCTATGAAATACCTGGAAACGGCAATATCAAATACAGCGCTATCAACGGATATGGAGATCAGCAAACAGAAGGCTTAACAATTTTACGTGATAAAAGCTATTACTTTGAGGTAACTCCAAGAACATATACCTTGACAGTGAAAGATGTAGAGAACTCATATGGTACCAAGGAAGACAAGCAATTTTCAGCTAAATTTGGAGAAGCTTTTGACCTTAAAGCTCTTACAAATAGCGGTACCAATGATGATGAACAGCAAAAATACACCGCTTTCCTGAAAGTTATAGCAAAGGATAGCGATAATAAGGAAATCCTGAGAGATATTAATGAGCCTATTGGCAAGGCGTTTGCAATGGATATTTTAAGTGGTGCAACCTATACCGCAGCTTATTCGGACAACTCAGCCACTGTTGTCTTCCAGTTCGAGGGTGTTGACCTAGAGCCTATTGAAGTAAAAATGAAAAAAGGTGATATTGCATCAAGCAAATTCTTTGAAGAAGAATTAAGCTCAAAGAATGCTATAGTAAAAAGCATTTTCCCTGTGTTTGCTCCTATAACAGGTTCAACCTCATATACAGTAGTATGTCAGGTTCAGGAAACTCCTATAGTTAAACGTACCATCAGCTATAACACCAATGGCGGCAGCGTGATTGAACAAGGAACTTATCCGGTTGGCTCAGTGATTACAAGACCAGCTGATCCCACTAAAACAGGATTTATCTTTGACGGTTGGTACAGTGATCAGGCTTTGACACAAGTATTTACATTCACTACCATGCCGAATGAAGATATTACGCTCTATGCAAAATGGAGTGGCAATGAATATACTGTTACCTTTGATCCAAATGAAGGTGCTCTTGAAGAAGGTGTTGAAGACACCAAGACAGTTATCTTTAGCGAAAACTATGGTCAACTGCCTGTACCTTCCCTTGCAGGATTTGGATTTAAAGGTTGGTACACAGACCGTACAGATGGAGATAGGATTACAGCTGATATAAATGTCACAATTCCCGAAGATCATACCCTATACGCTCAGTGGAGCAATAAGACATTGATTGATGAAAACATCATTAGTATTGACACAAATCAAATATATGATTACAACGGAGAACATCATCCGCTTGTATTCACTTTAAACGGAAGCGATATTACAAGTGGAAGCGCCATTGAAATAGACAGCTTCAGCATAAAATACAAACGACAAAATCTGGACAGCAGTTGGGGTGATACAGCCATCAATGCAGGTATTTATGATGTAAAAATCGTAAGAGCAGAAGATGAGACCTATGATTCTTTTGAAAAAACCTTTACAAGTGTGTTGTTCATAAACAAGATAGCCCGCTCAATAGACATTGACACACACCCTGAAGCAACCTCTTACAAGGCAAATATCCTGGTATATGAATTGCCTGAAAATGCATACCCCGGTGATGGTACTGTGCAATATGCAGTTTCTACCACGCAGACTGTTCCTACATCCGGTTGGCAGGATTCCCGTGCTATTATGAATCTAGTCAAAGGCGATTACTATATTTTCGCCAGGGTTTCAGAGGGTGAAAACTATCTAGCTTCAGACAATGCTGTACAATCCACAAATACTGTTTCTGTGGAGGGTATAGATGTGAACGGCAATCCGGGAGACTACCAGCATCTTATTCGTATTAAAACCAGTGATATTGCAAAGGCTGGAACGGATTCAAAAATCAGCGGTCGGTTCTATTACCTGGACGGTACGAGTTCTAATCTGACACATTTTGATAATGATGGAAATGACTTTGAACAAGACGATTTGGACTCATATAGAATAAAAGACGGGGTACGTGCTCCATGGATGATTACGGCTCTTGAGATTGACTATGTGAGAGATGGCACCAGTCCTGGATGGCACTGCGAATATATACAGCCATTAGTAAGTGCAAGTAAGATATTCCTTCCTGGCTTCTCCAAAACTTTTGAGGGAGAAATACTTAATGTCAATCAATGGTTTGGTGCAGAGGATCATGATAGCAAGCATGTGGTTTGGAAAGGAAGCACCGATTCCATGAAACGTATAATTCAAAGCGTTGGGAACTTCGGAGATATTCCGGAGAATATAAGCTTGAGCAGTAGTGAAACCGAAAGCTATATCTTCACATATGATGGCCAGATTCTGGATCAGTATGGATGCAAGCTTGAAGGTGCGTTGTATGTACCTGAAGTATACAACTCTTACGATTACCTTGATGCACCTACACTGAGCATTATAGCCAGTGACAAATCATACAAGGATTACACTGATTATAACATTAATAGCGTTACCATTGACAAAGTGGCGTTGTATGAAGAAATGAAGGCAAAGGGCAATACAGAAACAACATTTACAGTGACCTTGAAATTCCCTGAGCGTTCAACTACAGCAGATACTGCTGTGTGGACAAAGACCATTACAGTAAGAATTGCAGATTGATGGTAGACCAATAGAAGTAAAAAATCTAAGCAGAGGCATCTATCCAAACGGATAGATGCCTCTGAAATAAAAGGAGAACTATAATGAGAAAAAGACTGATGTGCAGCTTGCTTGCCCTTGTGATTTTTTCTCAACCTGTCTTTGCTTCTGAATTACCTACAGGAAAAGATATAAAAATTGCTATCATAGACACAGGCATATCCACAAAGGCAATCAATTCCAAGCAGCTTGAACAGGGATATAATTACATTGAAGAGAATACGGATACAGAGGATAAAATCGGTCACGGAACTGCCATTGCAGGACTTATTGCAGGTTCATCCTCCACCAATTTATCAGGAATAGCTTCGAATGTAAAACTCGTTCCACTTGTATATCAAACAAAGGATCAAAATGGTAATATTAAAAAAGGAAACCATGAGATACTTGCTAAGGCTATACGAGATGCAGTTGATGTGTATGATTGCTGTATCATTAATCTAAGTGTTGGAACTACTATGGAGAGTACTCTTTTACGCGACGCGGTGGAATATGCTGAAGAGAAAAATGTAGTTGTGATATCCTCCGTAGGAAACACAAATAAGAAAAGTCCAGATTCTTTGTATTATCCAGCATCTTATCCTACTGTAATTGGTGTTGGGTCTGTTAATAAAAAGGGACGGGTATCTGATTTTTCTCAAAGAAATAAGTCTGTAATGTTAGTAGCACAGGGCGAAAAAATATGGACGGTCTCTATAGGCGGAAAAGCCTTACTTACAAACGGCACTTCCTTTGCAACTGCATCTGTTTCAGGTGCTGCTGCAGTTCTGCTGTCGTCAAATCCGAAACTATCTGCCGAAGAGGTACGGAGTATCCTATACAAATCGGCAACTGATATTCTTGAGTCAGGGTATGATACAGACAGCGGCTGGGGAATATTGAATCTTGATGAGGCGTTGACTTTGGCAACAGAAGATAAATGAGTTTAGGATATTTTACCCTGGTAAACGGTACAAGACAAAAGAGAAGCAGACATCTATTCACATCATGTGAGTGGATGTCTGCTTCTCTTTTAACTGTTAACTCATATACATTTAATAAAAAGATATTAATGAATTCGGGTCGTGACACATAAATACTGATATATTAAAACTTAACAGATGGCTTAGTTCCATCGAGCTTAATTAGAGTAGTTTTTGCAGCTCCTACATCTGAAGATGATCTTGAAACTATCCAATCTCCTGCAACACCAAAAAGTACAGTTGAACTGCCATCCATACCAAGCAGCTGAGTTTTATTTTTACCATCTAGGTCTCTTTTAATTAGGTTGTAGTCATTTACATAAACCAACTTATTATCTGTGACAGTATAGGTATACACTGTTTCCTTCAAATACAAACTACTGTTATCCTTGTCATTAACACTCTTTGTATAAAGATAGCCATTTTTCCCAGGCCATCTTCCTTTTTTGCCTTGATTGCCCATCATAATAATCTTGTCATCTGAGAACTTCTGCTGCTGATACCATTCTCCCTCTGCTAAAACCTCTCTAGCTATTTTCTTGCCATACTCATCCAACTTCACCCTACTTACCCATGCTCCATTGAAATATACATAATCACCTTCAATATAAAAGTTTGAAATTTTATTGTCACTTATTGAGGCGTTACCAACAGAAAATATAGTCTGGCGCTGCCAGGTATCAGGAATCATATCTCTGCCAATCATCTCAAACTGGTAGAGATTACTTGTGTTTTTGGGATTTGCCCAATGATCGTAGTCATTATAAATACAGTAAACCGAATCATCCACTATCAACACTTTTTGCATATTCTGACCGGGACCAGCATATATCGCCTGTGCATGAGAAATTTTATCATTGCCATCTAAGTCCATACTGTAGAGCAACCCACCAACAGTGTAGTATAGTCTTTCATTTACAATATTAATATTTGTAACATATCCTCCTACTAGTGTCTTTATCTGAGTTCCTTCATTATTCATTTTATATAATGTATTGCTGCTTACAAAATATATACTATCCTTGTAGCTTGCTGCAAAACCTTCCCACATCCTGTTGAATGCAGTATTTCCCTGCTGATTGAGCTTTCTTTCCAATTTGCCTGCAGCATTATACTTATAGCTTGTCATCAGCTGATAATCGGTATACCTGTCTTTTTCGACAGCTTTATACCCACAACCTAGAAGCTTGGCTGCTTCCTTCATGCTGAAGCAATAATTGCCATTAATTATGTATCCCGATACATTTGCCACACCCCCATCTACACGGACTTCTCCCCCTTTGGTGGCAGGGTAGTCAAGTAAATAAGAGGCTGAGTATTCTGTTCCGTTCATTGTATGATTTTTACCTATTGTTACATTAAGGTTGTTGCCATTCTTTGCAAATGTAAATCTAACAGACAGGTCCCGTACTGAAGCTGCTATATCCTGAATTTTGTAATAGTACTGAGAGTTTATCATATACGCTTCGGTAGGCTGATAAGCCCCATTAACATAAATTCTTGATACAACTGATTTAGCTGTAACTCCTGCTGCATTTACGGTACCTGAGAGCGGTACTGCACCAAACAGTATAAAAAGTATCAATAAAAAAGATATAATTCTCTTCATATTTAGTTTCAACGCCTCCATATCCCCTATTTTTGCATATAACTTAATTCTGACATTACTCCAAACATCTCAATATTTTTTTGTGTACTGTTTTTTGAGATATTTTTGGCAGAATTTAAAACCCCAATTTCCTTCTTACTATTAGGCTCTATTCTGTTTGCATACATTTTTTTAAGCTGGGCTGTGCTGGATTTCTTGTTGAGATCTATGTCAGTATACAAATATGCTGTGCCTTTAGTGCGCCACTCATAGTCAAAATTAGCCGTATACAGCGTCTTTACCCTTGTTTCGCTCAGCACGATAATGGGATCAAAATCACTTGTGGCAATTACTTTTCCGTTGGAATCAATCAGTATCTGTTTCTTATTATCAAAAATGCCGAGGAAGTACCCCCCATCAGCAGGAATAAGATAATACCGCGTATCTGCCAGTATTATCTTACCGTCCTTGTTACAGAGGCCCTTTTTATATGTAGTAAAATATATCTGGTTACCATTCATCATCTTTCCGTTTACCATATAAGACTCAGGTATAATGGTTTTATTCTGAAAATCAACAACTTTTTTACCCTTGTCTGTCTCAGCATAAAATCTATTTGAACCACAATATTCTACGCTTTTATATAGCTTTTCATAATTTTTATAGAAGCTCTCACGTTCTCTGGCATTATAATTCTTGCAATCCCGTTCTCTGCTTTCTTTCTCAGTCAGAAAAATTCTCTTCCCATTAAAGTCATAGTAGAACTTATCTTTTTTTCCCGAGAACTCCACATAGTCGTTTCCTATATGTATGCTATATTCTCCGCCAATAGCAAATTTTACCTTTCCATTCTTTTGAAGAACGCCAGTATAGCACTGATTACCTTCAAAATATCTTACACCTGCAAGTCCATTACGAAAGCTGGATGCATATGAAAACTTCGGTTCAGTCAGTGCCTTGCCCTCAGTATTTATAAAAGTATACCCAAGACCCCTGTCGTCATTTGGATTTTTTATTGCGCCTACTCTATAGACTAAAGCCCATCCTTCAACAAAGCCATTATCGTCATATGCATCTCCATCGAATTCTTGATTACGCGCTCCATCATAGGGCAGTATCTTTTTTGTCCCTTTTTCGTAATCAATAAGTATTACTCTGGTATGCCATCCAAACTTGGCATTCTTATTGTTGGGGTCATACTCTGTTGCTAGGCCAATTCCATTGCTGATTGATACAGTAGTATTTCCAAATTCTGTAGCTCCCGTTGTAAAGGATTGAAGCTTAGGTGTCTTAAGTGAGGCTGCACTAATATTTAATGTACATAACATTGATAAAATAATTACAAAAACAATCGTTTTTTTCAAAATTCTGTCCCCCTTCTTTATCCAAAAATATTAAATATAATTAATTATAGCTCTTAACCGACTTTTTGAAATTACTTTGGCGCGAAAGGTCTTTAGAACGGCGTGAAATGTCTCTAATTTCACTGGGGGAGAGCGCGGCTTTGGTGTTAAAGCATGGTTTGTAAGTTGATTCTTACTTTGCTGAATCTCTCATCCGTTTAACATTTCAGGACAAAATCTCATACATTTCAGGCAACCTTAAACCTTTTCCAAAAATATTTACTATAATAGATAATGTAAAAAAGTTTATTTTATTCAGTAATATAATAATGAAAGAAGGAATGGAGCTTGACTACAATTATTGCCTGTGTTACTGCCACCATCAGTACCATAGCGTTTTTAGCACTGTGGTTTTGGGTGGTACACCGAGAACTTAGAGCAAAAATAGATACTGTGAAAAGTGCCGAAAATCAGTTAGCCTCCTGCCGCAAAAATCACCTGCTGGCAAGAGACAGTTCCGATGAGCAGGATGCAAAATCCATTCTCAACCGCAGTCTAGATATCTACCATCAGTCGGTAATGCTTTACAACTATACACTACAAAAAACGTGCAACCATATTCCAGGTCTACTGATGGGCTTTCGACAAATAAAAGCTGGGACGAGATCAAATTCATGGTGCGATGACAAATTGATTTAAACACCACCAGGAGTAAGTTACCTGTAGTTTAATGCTCCTGCTGTGGTGATGCTGTCAGGTATTACCTCGTTAGGCGTACCGTTTATTTTAAACCCATTAATCTAAATGCTAATAATATGACTGGTTAATACTACAGGCTTTTATGTTCAATCAAAGAATTTACTTCTTTTCTAATCTGGATAAATCTCTCTGAATCCTTTAATGATAATTCCCTTTCATAAGGTAATATTACTTGAACTTCTTTTTTTACAGTTCCTGGTACAGAAGTAAGTACATATATCTTGCTGGATAAGAAAATGGCTTCTTCAATATCATGGGTGACAAACATAATAGTTGGTTTTTCTACTTGCCATATTTGTCTTATTAATAACTGCATATCAGCCCTTGTCTGAGGGTCAAGCGCGCTAAATGGCTCGTCCATTAGCAATACTTCGGGGCTGTTTGCGAGAGCTCTTGCAATGGCAACTCTTTGCTTCATACCACCCGATAACTCTTTTGGATAACTATTTCTAAACTTTTCAAGTTTTATCACCTTTAGATATCTATCCGTAATTTCTTCTTGTTCCTTCATAGGGATTTTTCTTAATTTAAGTCCGAATTTAATATTATCAGCAACTGTCATCCACGGAAACAGGGTATATGCTTGAAATACCATTCCTCTGTCTGCTCCAGGGCCGATAATATTTCTATCCTTGATAACTATCTGGCCGGAGGTAGCTTCATCAAGACCTGCTACCATTCTAAGCAAAGTCGATTTTCCACAACCTGACGGGCCTACGATACATACAAAATCATTCTCAAGAATATTAATATTAATATCTTTCATTGCAACGATGTCACCTTTTGCAGAATGGTAGACTTTTTGAAGATCTTTTACATAGATTTTACTGTTTGCAAAGTTCGCTTCAATATGGCTGTTTCGTTCAGGAAGATTATTTTTCTTCTTTTTAAATAATTTCATATCTATCTCCCCCCTTCAGCCCAATGGAATAGTTTTTTGTTAATAAGGGCAAAAATTCGATCCGTAATAAGGCCTAACAAACCAATAAGGATAATTCCTGCAAATATGGCGTCTGTTTTGAGAAAACGCTGGGATTTTAATATTGTATAGCCTAATCCCGTATTCGCTGCAACCAGTTCGGCACTTACCAGATAGGTCCACGCCCAGCCAATCATCATACGTAAAGTTTCCATTAGTCTGGGCATCATAGCTGGAATAATAATCTTGAATATTGCATTTTTTGTATTAGTTCCTAAGGTATAGCCTGCATTAATCAGGTCATCTGGTACACTCATCGCATCATCTGCTACCATCAATACCATCTGAAAGAAGGTTCCAATAAAAATAACGGTTACTTTAGCATTCTCACCAATGCCAATCCAAACCATAATAAGTGGTACAAAAGCCGGAACCGGCATATATCTTATGAATTCACATAGCGGTCTGATTACTGCCTCGAATTTCTTGAAGGTTCCAGTCATAATACCAACTGGAACTCCAAGAATAACTGCATAAAGAAATCCTAATGTGATTCTGTAAATACTTATTTTTGAATTTTCCCAGAGTGAACCATCTCCAATAGTTTTGATATAATAATTAACTACATTTTGGGGCTTTGGAAGGAATATTTCGCTTATCGCCCCGCTTGCACTCGCTATGTACCAGACAGATAGTATAATTAAGAATGATGTGACAGCAATTATGGTATAGTTCTTTCTAGCTATGTTTTTTCTTATTTTGATATTAATCATCAATCTGCCCCCTTAATATAAGTATCATCAAGAATTACACTTACATCCTCCGGCTCTCTTTCTATCATTTTTGTGTCTACCAGGAATTCGGCTGACTTTTTTAAGGTATAGTTAAGATAAGTAAAATCATTACCCTTTTGGAAGGTTTTTTGATTCATTTCTTTATCGAAGATTGTAACACCATCTAACATTGTCATATAGTCATCATGTTTTAATTCCGCTCCATCACAAATGGCTTGAATAAAATCCTTATCTTTAGCTTTTAACTTTTCAACTCCGTCAAACCATGAATTAACAATTTTCTGTACTGCACCTGCACTGCTGTCAGGCACATCGCTTCTTACTGCTAAGGTGTCAGGAATCAGTCCAGGCTCACTCTTTGTACTGTAAAGGAGATTTCCTCCCGCCTGAATTGCTGTTGATAAGGTTGGCTCCCAAAGAACTGCTGCATCAACACTACCTGCAATAAATGCAGGACCTGCATCATTAATCGTCATATTCGTAAAATCAATATCATCAATTGTCATCCCGTTATCTTTCAGCATTTTTAGAAGAAACATATGCTCAAGGGTTCCAACTTCTGTAGCTACCTTTTTACCTTTTAAATCTTTAATAGACTTAATCCCATCCTTGGCTACCAATCCATCTGCACCATAGGAATTATCATTTACAAGAACTATCTTAATATCAACGCCTTCATTTAGCGGAGCAATTGTATCTGAACCTGCGATACAAATTCCATCAACCTGCCCTGAATAAAAAGCGGTTAAAGAATCACTGTATACGGGGAAAAATTTGATAGTTACATTGACACCATTATCTTTAAAAATCCCTGTCTTATCTATACCGTACCATGCGTACCATCCTGACATAGGACTAATTCCCAGAATAAATGGATTATTTTCTGTTCCTTTTGCCAAAGTACTGCCTGTTTTATTAACGGTATCTGATTTAGAGGAAACACTGCATCCTACGAATACTACCGATAACATAGCTACTATCAAGATTAGACTTAATAATTTCTTTATCATAATAATCACCATCACTTTCTAAAGTTAATTAAATAATTGCATCATTTCCTTGCTCACCAGTTCGGGCACGTATTGCATTTTTAACAGGCAATACAAATATTTTTCCATCACCAGCCTGATTTGTTTTATTTACCTCCACAACAGTATCAATTAGACACTGGACATCTTCATCCCTTACAAACATCTCTATCATTCTCTTAGCAACTACTCTATGTTTGATTACACCGTCATTTTCATCCATATCATACTGAACTGGCTGCTTTCCTCTTCCTACAACCTCTTTTACAGTCATGGAATGGAATCCTACATCAACAAGAGCCTGCTTGGTTTTAAAATACATTTTAGGACGTAATATGATAACAACTTCCTTCATGTGTTCCTCCCATCTGCCACTGGTATTGGCTGTCTTTATAATTTATCTTCCCCACTACTTATCGTAACTGCCTTTTCCACCTCGGATACGAATATTTTTCCGTCACCGTAAGTACCGTTTTTATTTGTCTTAGCTGAATCTGCAATAATCTTTACAACTTTCTCCTCATCAGCATCATTTACAACTATCATTATCATTTCTTTTGGTATTTCATCATAATAGGTGTCCCCGACTTTTAAACCCTTTTGCTTTCCTCTTCCTAATACATTCATACGAGTAGCCGCACAATAGCCTTTTTTCATAAGTGTATCCAGTACATCTTCAACTTTCTCCGGTCTTATAATTGCTTTTATCATTTTCATATTATTTTCCTCCATTCTGCCTTACTTCGGGCAACAAACCTTCAAGTATCATTTATAGAAACAGGATTTTTCATCCTAGTCGTATTTCAAATGAAAGCTGTTAAACGTATTTAAAAGCTATGACTATCAGAAATATCTTCAGTATTTTTCACTGCATATGGTTCACATAAAAACCCCTTAACCCATCTGCCATCTGCTAATTCAATTTCACCGATATAAAGCGGTCGTTTTACCAGTTTCATGAATATTCCCAAGTTAGCGACAGGAATATCATATACATCCACCTCAATATAGGTTCCGTTCTCTTCATCCCTTACCATTCCGGGTTTCACAGGTGTTGAATTAATCTTGTATAGCTTATATTTTTCGGCTGTCTTTGTTTTTTCTAAAAATATTGCACCTTGCTCAGTTAACTGATTTTCAAACATATAACCTTTCTTATGCAGTCCGCATACCGCAATCGATATAGTTTCTGACCTAAGAAATTCATCTGCCGTTCCAAGAACCAAACCTTCTGAATCTGCTAATGCAAAAATCGTAATTCCAAATGGATTTTCGTTGTCACCCTGCATCTCAGGAACTGCAATTGCAGATAAATCCAAAAGATTGCAGTGGTTTGTATATAAGCCCATGTTGCTGTTTGTGTCAAATGGATTTTTTCTTACCTCATCTCTGAAGAAAGTTCCTCCTGCTGTCGGCATTATAAGTACAGCATCCTTTAGCATTTTAGCTGCCTTTACTCTGTAATCCTGAAGCGTATGCATTGCTTCGAATAATTTAGCTGCAGTATGCTCCACTTTTTCACCTGAACGAAGAATTTTCTCTGTTACCGGAAAAATCCTTCCAGGATGATGGTTAACAAATTCTCCTAAGTCATTCCATCGTTCTGCCACCCATGGTCCTTCGTATAAAATGGAGGCAGCTTTATCAAACATTTTGCAATCAATATATTCAACCTTAATTCCAAGACTCTTGATACGTTTTACTGCATTGTTCCATTTAGCTTTATATATTTGAGCAAACTGTCCATAAAATACTGGCTCTTCCTTTGCAAGGAGTATTTTCTTAGGTTTACTTAACACAGGATGAGGTAACTTTCTTGACCAGCAGCATTCTTCATCAATCCCTCTTACTAAAGAATTCACCAGTTTTACATCCTCAAGTGTGTTAGTAAATACCGAGATGCAGTCAATACTTGCACAAGCAGGTACTACGCCTTTTGTTGACCATGCTCCAAGTGCCGGTTTATACCCAATCAGACAATTTAATGCGGCTGGAACTCTTCCTGAACCAGCGGTATCCGTTCCTAATGAAAAAGCCGCCATACCCAGCGCTACTGCTACTGCAGAACCAGAACTGGAACCACCGCTGATGAGATCCGGATTCAAAGCATTATGACACTCGCCATATGGGCTTCTGGTGCCAACAAGACCAGTCGCAAATTGATCAAGATTTGTCTTTCCTACCGGAATAGCTCCAGCTTTAATAAGTTTGTCAACTACTGAAGCACTGTTTACTGGTATATATTCATACTCTTTACAGGCTGCGGTTGTGGGAACATCTATAAGATCGATATTATCTTTTACTGCAAAAGGGACACCCCATAACGGAAGATCCTGCGTGTATGGTGGCAATGCATCAATATATTTTTTTATCAGATTCATTGATGGTTTTACAATCCATATATTATAATTTTCATACTCTTTCGCTCGACGAATTATTTCTTCTGCTAACTCCAAAGGACTTAATTCGCCTGATTCGTATCTCTTTTTTAACCATGTTATTGATAACTTTGTAGGGAAATATCTCATAGGAAGCACTCCTTTATTCTACTTTTATACATGCTACTAGCTGTCCGCCATTTACCTGTTCACCAAGATTCATGTATAATTTTTCAACAATACCGTTGTATTTAGATTCAATGGAAAATTCCATCTTCATACTTTCAATAATTACTAGTACATCTCCCTCTTGAACTGACTGATTCTCTTCGACCTGTACTTTCCATACACTTCCGGGAAGGCTGGCTCTTACTGCTTCACATCCATTGGGAATATCCTCATCAACAATTGCCAGTGCTTCTTCTGTTTCTGACACAAAATTATCTAGGCCTTGTTCTTTCCATCTTAGCCATTCTGCTTGAAAGGAAGCTTCCTGATGATCCTTAAATGCCTTAATTGAATCTTTGTTATTTTCTAAGAAACTCTTATATTTCCCAAGATTGAACGTTGTATCTTCAATTTCGATTTCGAATTTTCCTCTTAAGAAATCTTCTCTGTATTTTAAAATTTCTTCTGCAGTTACAGGATAAAATTTCAATTGATCAAAGAAATTCAATAACCAGGGTTTTCCTTTTAGGAAGTACTCTGTCTCCTTTAATGGATTCCACATTTGTATGGTTCTCCCCACAAATTGGTATCCCCCAGGACCTTCCATTCCATATACACATAAGTATGCACCACCAATTCCAACTGCATTTTCAGGAGTCCACGGTCTGGCAGGATTATATTTTGTGGTTACCATTCTATGTCTTGGATCAACTGGAGTAGCAACAGGTGCGCCCAGATATACATCTCCTAGACCAAGCACAAGATAATCAGCATTAAATACAATATTTTTAACCTCATCCAGACTGTCTAACCCATTGATTCTACGAATGAATTCTGGATTACTAGGGCACCATGGAGCATCAGGCCGCACGGTTTGCTGATATCTCTCGGCTGCAAGTCTGGTCTGTGGATCATCCCATGACAATGGTAATTTAATAATTCTTGAAGGTACGGTTACATTCTCAAGTTTTGGCAACTCTGCATTGACCTTTATTACTGTATTAACCATTTCTTTCACTGATATTTGATCAATATCAAAATGGATTTGAATAGAGCGAATACCCGGGGTTAAATCTATGATAGGAAGCTTCAATTTCTCTAGTTCCTGCATCAGTATATGTACCCGAAAACGAAGATCGATATTTAGCTCCATATCACCAAATTCAACTAATATATTTTCTTCTCCATCAAGTCTTACTAAAATCGCTGTTCCTTCAACCTCGCCCTTTGCAAGAATCGCATACTCAGCATCCAATTGCACAGGTTCAGGAAGTGTTACAACCTTATAGTTTTGTTTTAAGTTCTCTTCTTGTGCCTTCCTTACTACTTCTGCCTGTTCCAGTGTAAGCAACTGAAAATGAACTTTATCACCAGGATGTAACTGTCCAAGCTTCCATAGCTCACCCTTTGCTGTAGTTACAGGACATACAAATCCACCAAGGCTTGGTCCATCAGGTCCCAGTAAAATTGACTGATCGCCTGTTAAGTCTAAGGTGCCAATTGCATACGCGTTGTCATGGATATTGGAAGGATGCAATCCTGCATCGCCACCATCCTGCCTAACCCATTGAGGGATAGGTCCATTTAACCTGATACCGGTTCTGGCACTGTTAAAGTTGACTTCATACAAAGAAGATGTTAATGTCTCTAAATACTCGGGATGCAGATACTCCGATGTTGGCTGAGGTCCTGGTATCACTCCAATCGTCCATTCATTGGTGAGTACAGGCCAGTATTTATCAGGTACTGATTCAATAGAGTCAATTAAGCATTTATCATTTACCCTTAATACGTCACCAGCTCTTAATGCTCTGCCGTTATGACCTCCAAACTTACCATCAACAAATGTAGAACTACTTCCCATAATCTTAGGTATATCCAGTCCACCTGCAATTAGTAAATAAGTTCGCATACCTACGTTACATTCTTTAAATTTCAGTATTTGCATCGGTGCTGCATGAATCACCTGATAATTACCAATTTCTTCACCATCCAGCGTGGCATGCATATTAGCACCTGTGATACAAAAACTCATCGTAGTTCTGAATCGATAGCTGCCACCTCTAAATGTCAATTCCAGTCCAGGTGTACTTTCAGGATTTCCCAGAAGTTTATTACCAATTCTAAAGTTATAACTGTCAAATGGCCCACAAGGTGGAACACCAACGGACCAATACCCAATCATGCCGGGATAATCCTGGACCGTGGTCTGAACACCGCCATCTAATACTTCAATTGCCTTTTCTTCTGGAATAAAATCATTCAGCATTCCCGTAAATAAAGAACCAGCATTATAATCCTCTGTCTCTATTAAAGCCTTTAAATACTGCATGTTGGTGGTAACTCCATATAACCTTGATTCTGTTAGCACATGTTTCATTTTACTGATAGCATCCTGTCTGTCCACACCATGAACGATGAGTTTCGCTAACATTGGATCATAAATAGGAGTAACTTCCATTCCCTTTTGAAGCCATGTTTCTATTCTGGCCAAAGGGTCAAAATGTACTTCATCAATTTTTCCTGTACTCGGTCTGAAACCATTAATGCAATCCTCAGCATATATACGAACTTCAATGGCGTGTCCCTTCGATTTGCCTACTAAAGCTTTAATGCCTGTCAATTCTCCTGCTGCTTCCTTTACCATCCATTCTACTAAATCAATACCTAAAACCTCTTCTGTGATGCCATGCTCAACCTGAAGTCTGGTATTGACTTCCAGGAAATAGAACTCCTGTGTTGCTTCGTCATATAGAAATTCCACTGTCCCTGCGCTTTGATAAGAAGCTTCTTTAGCCAAACTTTCTGCTGCTGCAAACATTCTCTCCCTGACACTGTCCTTTAGATTGGGAGCAGGACATTCTTCAACTACTTTCTGATTTCTTCTCTGTACGGAACAGTCTCTTTCACCTAATGCTGCTACTTCACCGAATTCATTACCAAATATCTGTACCTCCACATGCCTGGAACGAATAATATACTTCTCCACAAATACACCGGCATTATTAAAATTGGTTGCCGCTAAATAGCATACTCCTTCATAAGCCTGCTTAAGTTCTTCAGGGGAATTACATATACGCATTCCAATTCCACCACCACCTGCAGTACTTTTTAAAATTACCGGGTAGCCGATTTTCTGCGCTTCCTCTATTGCCTCTTCTTTACCACTTAAAAGTCCTGTACCGGGAAGCAGAGGAACACCAGCTTTTTTAGCTAATTCTTTCGCTGAATGCTTTAATCCAAACATTTGGATTTGTTCAGAAGTAGGACCAATAAATTTAATGCCCTTTGACTCACATTCTCTAGCAAAATCTGTATTTTCACTTAAGAAGCCATAGCCAGGATGAATTGCCTGAGCACCCGTCTTAATAGCTGCATCAAGAATTTTTCTAGTATCCAGATAGGTTTCCTTTGGTGTTCCTTCGCCTAATAGAATAGCTTCATCCGCATTTTCAACGTGAATACTATCCTGATCTGCCTTTGAATACACAGCCACACTTTTTATTCCCATTTTTTTTAAAGTTCGTTCTATCCTTACTGCTATTGCTCCACGATTCGCAATCAACACTTTACTAAACATTTTAATTGCTCCTTTTCAACTTATTTCACTTCACCCACTACTAAACTGAAATTTTGTAGTATTCGTTTTCATTAGTAAGAACCCTGATGATGAGCATAAGTATTATGCAGCATCCCAGATGATAAGTCTTACCGGAGTTGGGTTATATGCATTACATGGATTATTTAACTGTGGACAGTTACTAATTAATACCATTGTCTTTTCTAAGGCTCTCATTTCAACATACTTTCCTGGTGCAGATACCCCATCATCGAATTTGAGACCGCCTTCTTTTGTTACTGGAACGTTCATAAAGAAGTTTATATTCGGCGCCAGGTCACGTTTTTTAAAACCATTAGTATCTTCTGCAAGTTGTAACATAAAACTATCACGGCAGTTGTGCATATCTATCTTCTCTCTAGCATAACGGACTGTATTACTTTGAGAAGAACACGCTCCGCCAATAGTATCATGCCGTCCTGTCAAATCCGCTGTTATTACCAGCAAGGGTTTTCCTGACTCGGTTCTTAATATACTGCCTGTTGTCAAGTAAATATTCTGCTGCATAACAATAGTCATTACTGCGCCGTAATGATCTTCGGGATTTGTCATATCGTAGAATGTGGTATCCACTGCCTGATTACCTTCCAGATCAAGAATTCGAAAGCTTTGTCCCGGGTTTAGCTCATGCATCCAGCCTAGACCTGCATCAACTACTTGATCATAAATTGCATCTTCTATCTTCAAAGGACTTTCTTTTTTAATAAATCCATACATTTTCATCTCTCCAATCATAATTATTTTTCATGGTATTTAAATTGTACTAATTTATAAAACCTTCTATCTGCCAAGTAAATTGTAATAATCCCATGTATTTTCAAATGCCCTGTAATTCTCAGGTCTATAATTGACACATTCATCCAATAAATCTGTTTTTGGAGCTTCATATACTTCCATTATGACTGGTACTGCGGGATAGACAGCCGATTCATTTAGTGGATTAGGTGTATTGGAAACGATAAGTATGACATCCATCTCAGTTCTGAGTGTTACAGTTGAGCCTTCCTTGCAATGTCCCTGTTCATAATGCATACTTCCATCTTCTTCTACATAAACTTTTGAAAAAAGATTAACGCATGGGACTAAATCTCTTGCACTCATGTTATTTCTAATTAGTTCCACTTTAAAATTCTCTTCTCCACACCTAAGATAATCATTCCCCATGTCCTGGTAGGTTGTTTTGCCATATTTCTCATCCGTCATAGTTCTTGTGGTATAACCCGAAATGGTATCATGCCATCCGAGACTATCTTCCACAATACTTGCCAGGACCCGTCCGTTATCACTCATCAAGACATTTCCTTTTGTTAAATGTGCCGTAAACTGTGCCTTCAAACTATCTGGCATATTATATCTCTCAGAGGTATCCAGCATGTTATATAATAGTAAAGATACATTTGCATCCTGTCCCATAGCTTTGAAATGAACATATTTATTTCTGCCGATATTTCCGGACCACTTTTCTCCTGGTTTTAATGTCTTACTCCATTTTTTTTGCATAATTTCCTCCATTCTGACACCAGATTGTTTGCTTTTATCTGACATCCAGCAAGTGTGCTCCAGCTTCGCTGGACGCACATAAAACAAAAAGGTGCAAAGACATGTAATAATGCGTCTTTGCACCTTTTGTTTTGAATAAGCAGGTTTATGTGCCCACCTATTCTTTACATTATAATATTTTAGTATATATAAAATATTAAGCGCTCTTTAAAAATTATGCAATTGTCCGAAATCATGAAAATTATTACTCACTTTAGAACTTTTGAGTTATGTTATACTACTTTAGTTCTATATCAATTTTAGTTCTATATCAATTCACCATACCTCTTAACAACTTTACTGATATCACCTTTATTCATCATCAATCTTTGCTGAGAAGTATGCAAGTAACTGGGTTCTGCTTTTTACATTTAGTTTACTGTATATATTGTAAATATGTTTCTTAACTGTTGATATGCTAATCATCATCTCAGCACTGATACCAATATTCGTTTTTCCCTGTTTGATCAACCTGGTAACTTCTTTTTCCCTGTCTGATAAATTATAATCATTATACAAGCCTTCTAATTTGCTTTCCTGATTGCATACGCTAATATTTTCATTCAATAAATTATATGTGATGTTGGCAAGGTGCTTTTTTAATACTCCTAATATGTAAATATCTTTTTCTGTAAAATCGCCTAATTCCTTATTTCTGAATAAATTTATAATACCAATTAACTTCCCATCTCTCAAAAGCAAAATGCCCGCACCATATGGTACTTTGAGAGGCATTAGAAAATGCATGTAAAATTCCGTTTTCGTTCTTACATCCTCTTCTATAATATCCGTATCCCGATATACTGTGGTATCCGTTATGATATCATACACATACCTTAAATAGTCCTTTTCATAAAAATAGTTGATATATTCTCTTTTTTTCTGATCATCAATCCCAATAAAAAAGGATTTTTCATCTTTTATATTCTGATTTTTGTCTAGCACAATAAAATATCCATTGGAATATGGAATTAGCATTCGAAACATTTTCAATAGCTTTTCAGCCATAATATCAATATTTTTGATTGTATAAATCTCCAGTAAAATACTATTAATTGTATTCCATTCTGTTTCCTTAAGCATACTAAACCTCCATATCTCCAACTTTTATACTATTTACAACATAAAATTCGTACTAACCAAAAAAGGACAAAGGAAGTCCTAATCAGAACTCCTTTGTCCACTCTTTAGGTGTATCATACTACGTTATTAGAGATTTTTCAAACTTTTTGTAACTGTTTTTACACAGTATGGTGTTGTACCTTTAATACTCGTATATATGTTACGGATTTTCATCGCAAACACAATTTTACTGTAAATCTGTGTTAAATGGTTAAATAAATGATAAAATCATATTATTCACATCAAATGAATGAGTAACATTATATTGAGCAAATGGAACAAATGGGCAACACTATTTCAAGAGCTGAAAAAACTTGAATAGTTAAAACATAGAGTTGGAGGAATTTTCTTGGAACTAGTGACAATAGGCAGAGAAATATATCCTGGTTATCAGGTAAAGATGTATTTTAATGATAAAAATAATCTTGAAGAGAATATAGACCAAAGGTATAAGATTATATATATTAAAGCTGGAAAAGGCTTTATTAAAGCTGAGAATTTTCGAACCTTTATTATGGCGCCTATGTTGTGTTGTTTAAATGAAAAGGAAATGCTTCAGCTTGAAAATCAAGAAAAGGTTGAATTGATTAGCCTATACTTTCATCCTGATGCTATAAATAGAAAATTAGACTTCAGCAACATTAATAACAATAGCCAGTCGCTTACAGAGTCTGATTGTCAAGACCGCTGGTGTATGAAGCCCTTTTATAATAGAGACCAAAATTATAATGGAATTATTTCACTAGAACCCACTGTATCAAAGCATGTTGAGGAGCTGCTATATCGAATAGGTCAGGAGCTAACTCTGCAAAGGGACGATAGCTGGCCCTGCCGAAGCCGCTCCTTTCTTATTGAACTTATGTATTTGCTGCGTAAAATTTACGATAATCCAAGTACACCTAATGAGATCAATATCCAATCCTTGGAGCTTACTGATCCAATTATAATGTATATTCACCTGAATTACACTAAGAAAATAACCTTAAATGATTTATCAAAGTTGTTTCTTACAAATAAGACAACTCTAAACAGAAGCTTTAAAAAAGCTACAGGATATACAGTGATGGATTATCTCAACAGGCTCCGAATTAGTATGGCCTGTACTATGTTAAAAAACACAGATTTATCAATAAGTGAAATATTAAATATGCTCGGTTTCAAAGACGATGCTCACTTTGGCAGAATATTTAAAAAATATACAGAATTTACACCATCAGCATATCGAAAGGCTATGAGTAGCTAAATATTTTCTATTAGCCATATTTGATTTCCTATTAGCTGTTAAAATTTATAGTTTTAATTATTAAAATATAATAAAAAAATATAATGAAACAGTTAAATGGAGGAACAAAAAATGCGTAAATTAAGTTTTATATTGGGGGTACTAATTTTTGCGGTTTGTACATTGACCGCCTGTTCATCGGGCTCTTCAAGCTCAGTAGCAAGTTCAAATAGTACCCAGCAGACAGCTGCTACACAAACAAATAAAGAAGTTAGTGCTGAAACACAACAACAGTCCGCAAATACTACTGAAGACCAACCCTATATGGCAGAGGTTTTTGCTGATTTAGGCGGTCAAAGTGCTGGAGGGATTGTTTTTGATGACAATAATACAATGTATGTAGCCAAAGAGGGGAAGGATATCGTTAAAGTATCTCCTGATGGAAAATTTGAGACTTTATGTAGCATTAGGAGCTTACCTGAAGGAGAAGCCAAATCAGATCCTCACATGAGCTTTACCAGCCCTTTTATATGGGATATGGTAATTGACAAGGATAATAATATCTATGCGGCAGCACAGGATAGAATACTTAAAATAACTCTGGATGGCAAGGTATACACTATAATTAAGGATAATTTTGGAGGGTTATTTGGAGCATCTGGCATTGATGTTGACGACAAAGGAAATATCTATGTTACAAATGGAACTTTAATTAACAAGTATTCTAAAAATCTAAAGAACGAAGTCTTTATAGCTGGGGATAAGATTGAAATTAACGGAGCTTCTTTGTCATATGCATTCTCATTAAAGTTTGATGCAGATTACAAGAACCTATATATAGGGAACAGAGAACCTGATAGTATTCTGAAATTCCCTATTGAATCTAATGGCAAAGCAGGTAAACCAAGCATTGTAACTCAAACCACTTGCACATGCCCACACAAGCTGGCATTAGTTGATAATATTCTTTATGCATGTCCTGGTCATTCGGGTTTCATACTAAAAAATGATTTGTCTGGTAATCAGAGTTTTTATGTTGCTGGCAGCGAAATTGATAATGCATCCTTTGCTTTTGGCAAAAAGGATTTTGGTCCGCATATTGTGTATTTTACGTCTATTTCTTCCGGCAAAATATTTAAATATGACATGGATAGTAAAAACGTTAAAATGGCCGATAGCTCACTATTTTAAAATCGTAACGGCTACCTCATTTTCAATTAGTTTTTACCACTTAGCAAGGTGTATTAGGCATTGTCACTGCTCGACTTTCCTATGGCGGAGGTTGTATCAATGATACAATTATGCATGTGGCAAACAACCATATTCCATTTCAATTCATTTTCTACCTGATAAAAGTAGTACAAAGCACTACCGACATCAACAAACGGCTGAGGAACTGTAAACACAGCTTTTGAAGCTGGCCAGTTCCAAAGTCGACTACTATGATGTTATTGGATAAATATACTTTATTAACTTTCACATTTTGATTTCTGAAAAGGACTACTTCATTTTTGATATTGTTTTATAAATTCAACGGGAAGCATAGTGCGGGTTGAAGTTTCTTCAACTGACAAACCTTGTTCCAAAAACCTATTAATAAAAGTTTCCACACTTTCCGCAATTTCAATGATGTGTTTATCAAAATCATAAAACCTCATACCCCTCTGTCCCCATGGATACTCTGTTACGTCGTGCAGAAATTCCAAGCCCTCAATTTTTCTCAGCTTAGTGTTCCAGTTCTCTATATCCTCAACCTCAAAATACAGTTGAAAGCTATTTGCTTTTTTTAGTATCTGAAAATCTGTGCCAACAAGCTTGGAATAGTTTGATTGCAAGGCAAGTCCGTTTTCAAAAGCAACATGCTCACCCACATCACTCATTATTTTTTGCTCAAGAATCGTTTCGTAAAAGTCTTTTGATTTCTCCATATTAGAAACAGCTATTAATGTACCATAATATTTCAATAAAATTACCTCCCCCTAAGTCTTTATGGTAATTTTATCTTATACTTCTGTCTTTATATAGGAAAAATCGGACATGTTTTTAATATAGTTTTCTGGTGTAATGCCGCAAAGAGCTTTAAATTCCTGTATGAAGTGAGATTGGTCATAAAAACCGCTTTGTGCTGATATCTCAGTTGGAGAACAACGAGTTGTATTTAATTTGAAGAGTACATGATTAAGGCGTATTATACGAGAAAAAGTCTTTATATTTATTCCCATATGTCTACAAAAAATCCTATTTAAATGACGCTCACTGTAATTTACCGTTCCGGCCAATTCACGTACTGATGCCATACCACCACTACTTATGATTTTCTTTGTGGATAAAATCAATTCGCTTTGTAATTCATGTAAGCCAATACAAGATAGCAATGCCTCGTCCAATAATTGTGTCAGTTCTGGCAGTGTATCAGCGGCTTCAAAAGCATTGCACAAACTCTTATAAAGTGTAGGCGAGATACTCTTTAGGTCGATTTGTCTATTGATAAATTCAACTTGATTTAAACCCGTCAACTGATATAAACCGCCAGGCTTAAGTTCTATTAAAAGCAGGTGCTGATAACGATTTGGTTCAGATCCGATTGTGTATGGATGCGTTGAAGCACCCCATACCTCTGCCGTAATTTTATTTTTAGCAAAAGATAGCGTTATTGTTCCGTTTACATTCGGCACAATGGTATATCTATCAGAAAACATATTGGCTAAGGGAGTAACCAAGTTATAAAACATAATGCAATTGCGTAGACCCTTATGAGGCAAAACAATATTGAATATATCAAAGTTATTTAAATTCTTCACTATATTTCACCTTGTTAAATTAATATTTGCACAATATCTAGTTACTGCATATTATATCATACTTTGTAAATATTCGGCTAAGTAGAAAAGACGTGATTGTTTAATCCAACTTTCTAAAAATCAAGCAAATCGTTTGATCATGAAGGCTTGAATCCTCTGATTTCACCTTACTTATATAGTCCTCGTCGTAGTACTCTAAATCAAATCTCCTATCAATTTTGAGGTTGTTTTGTTCAATATATTGATTACATTCTTGAAACCATTTTGGTCCTAATTCCTTTACATTAACTTCAAAGCAGTAATACTCTCCTTCTGCTCTTGTAAATCTGTAATACTCCTCTCCCTCAAATGAAGTTACGGGCACTAAAGGGGTATAGTTAAAGCTATCAACTTGAAAATCAGAATCTAATGCCATAAACCTTTCATTAGCATCACGATTTTTAATATTGGAATTTATAACATCTAAATGTAGCTTCCCGAAGTCCATTTCGTCATGCTCTTTGAAAAGTACTTTTGTCATAATCCCCATATACTTCTGTTCCTTAAGAAATACTAACTTACAATTCATAATATTCTCCCTTCAATTTTGTTTTTCTCACAGAAAAACCTTTTTATTTATATAACTCTTAAACAACTTAACTACCCCATTAACTTTAACATGATGAGTATATCACCCTTAATAAGACAACTGTATGTCATATAAAACTTTTATTTCTATTTTCGAATTATTTTGGAAACAAATTTACTCATCATTGTCCCGCGTTTTTTTAGTAAGAGTCAAAAATCCGATTCAAGTTATCTCACTATTCTAAGTACAATTCTTTACAGCTTCGCGCAATGCACGTATATAAAAAGGAACACTATTTTTCCAGTGTCCCTTTTTTCTTATTCTATTTATTGTGTAATATTTTCATAAGCATTACTATGAATATACATTATCAATAAGAGATTTCCCTTTGCAGAAAAGTCCCTTTTTCTAAGTCATCAAAAGCTTTATTCAATTCTTCTCTTGTGTTCATAACTATAGGACCTCCCCAAACTACAGGCTCACTCAGAAGTGTGGAGCTTATAAACAATATTTGGGTATTTTTATCTGTTGCTTTTATATCAACATGGTCGCCTTCTGTAAGTTTTGCTGCTGTCTTTTCCTTTATGAGTTCTCCCCCAATATATGCGTCCCCCAAAAGGGTAAACACCATAACAGAGCGCTCACTTTGTGTATTCAAGACAATAGATGCATTAGGATTTAGGTGTATATCGTAATAATCCAGCGGAAGATATTTGCTAGAATATCCTTGTCTCCCTTCAAATTTTCCTGCCAACAGTCTTAGCTTGCCATTTTCCAACTGAATTTCTTCAATATCAGAGTTCTTGATGCTGTGATATGCCGGGGGAACCATTTTATCCTTCGCAGGAAGATTAAGCCATAGCTGTATACCAAGCAATCTTTTCGAAGGCGGTAGTTTTTCTTCATGTAAAATACCGGAACCTGCTGTCATCCATTGGACTTCCCCATCGGCAATTGTATCTTCATTGCCTAGACTATCCTTATGAGTCATTTTCCCGTGATACACATAACTGATTGTTTCGATTCCTCTATGGGGATGCATGGGAAACCCTGCTGTATAATCATCTGGATTTGTGCTGTCAAAGGAGTCAAGCATCAGAATCGGATCATACTCCTGAACAGTTGTGTTTCCCAATACCCTAATCAAATTTACTCCTGCACCATCTTTTGTTCTATACCCTCTAACCTGTGCCTTTACTGTTCTTTCCATGGTTACCCTCCATCGTTATTATTTTAAGAAACGATTTTCATATTAGATATCATAGCAATCTTATGAGCTTGTGTTGACAATGATACTGGTCTTGATACCGTTTTACATCTATTCATATAAATAGCTTGTCATAGACAAAGAACCCATCATGCAGCTCTTGTTATATATTGATATCTTATCCTCTTCATCTGAAGCACCAAGGATGTATAAGATTGGGTAAAAATGATCCGGTGTAGGTACGGATAATTTTGCATTTTCCCCTGTTCTTAGATAATTAATAACATTCTCATGATTTCCTCTTTCTATATTTTCTTGAATAAAATCATCAAATTCATGTGCCCAGTTAAAACCATTGTCCTTCCTTCCCCAATCAATTAAACGCAGGTTGTGAACGATATTTCCAGTGCCAAATATAAGAACACCTTGATGCCTTAATGATTTTAACTCCTTGCCTATTTGATAATGCACCTCTGGTGGCGCATCGGCATCTATGCTTATTTGAAAGACGGGAATATCCCTTTCGGGATACATATGGACTAGCACAGACCACGTACCATGATCTATGCCCCAAGAATTATCGAATACACTTGGGTTTGCTATTAATCTTTTTGTATTCTCGGCAAGTTTTGGATTGCCGGAAGTATTATATGAAATCTCATATAACTCTTTAGGAAATCCGTACATATCATATATCGTTTTTGGATTCTCCTCATTCATAATCTTAGTGCCCTTCGTATACCAATGAGCTGAAATTGATATTATTGACTCAGGCTTAGGAATTTTCTTTGCAATCTCCCTCCAAGTCCTTGTGTACTGGTTATCTTCAATTGCATTCATAGGCGAACCATGTCCTACAAACACCAATGGCATTTTTGACATATGGTCATCTCCTCGTCATAATTTCTAATACTTATAACATCTTTCCCCAGTTTTCTGTTTTCGAAACGATTAATTTATCATGTAATAGAATAGTAATGAGCTGAACAACTTAAGTTTAATCACCAGTACCACATTCCACAGGATTATTGACTCCGCTATCCTCATTAACAAATTCGGGTTCACGGATACGGCCAACGATAACGATTGCTACTATGAAAATTGAAAATGTGAAGATAAATGGTAAGCGGCGGTCAATACTAGATAACCATCCAGCAAAGTAGCCAAATGGTGTGGCAAAAGCTATGGTAAAGGACGTAATCAAAGCATTAATTCGAGCACGCTCCTTTGGATTAATGTTTAGCTGGAGCAAGGCGTCTTTACGAGGCACTACAAGGGCACTGGCTACTGCCGCAACAAAGACATAAAATATAATAAATAGAATATTCCCGTACGGAGCCAGTATCAGAAGAATCGAGCACGTGGCATACAATACCAAACCTATCCACATTGGTATTCGGAATTTAACAGATTCCAAACGGTGCTGTATTCCAATCATGAAAATCAACATTACAGCCGCATTCAAAATAGGAAAAAAAGCTAGATAACGATCTGCTATGCCTAGTCTTTGTGTAACATACAAGCTAAAGAAGTTGGTACTGACAATATTGGTTATGTATAATATAACACAGACAATAACCACTTTCATAATCTCTTTATTCATTAGCACTTTGGGTACCAAATTCTTGTATTCATATAACATCTGTAAAACTGAGGTATCTTTTGTCTCGGTCATACGAATCTTTCCTTGTCGGGTTTCATTACAATGTCTATAAGTTATAAACACCTTAATAAGCATATTCACAGCGAAAACTAGATATAAAACACGGACAACCGGGACCACAGTAAAGTTATTTATAAACAATCCCGAAAGGGGCGCAAAAAATATTGCGACTAGACCGCCTATATTCGCCCAGGTATATATTCCTACTAAATCCTTGGGATCTGCATCTTCAATCAATAAACAGAACCATGCAGTCTGATTAATCTGCTCAAAACTGTTAAATAAAACTGCAATTAAGAAGAGCCAAAAATTATCCGAAATGGCCCATACCAAGCAAGCAACAACCCAGCCAAAGAAATCACCCATTATGGTTGTAAATTTACGTCCCAACTTATCGGTGATTATACCACCAGCAAAGGAAAAAAATACCTGAACAAACATAGCAGCCGACAGAATCAGTCCGATTTGAACGTCAGTTATTCCCAGCGTGTACATATATAGTGTAGCAAAAGGTGCAATTAAGTTATATGGAATACCCCAAAGAGGCTCCATCAAAATTAGAGTTCTTGGATTTCCTTTGTTATGTTTTAATACTTCAATTAATGGGTGTTTACCTAGAGTTTTTATTTTCTGTAATGTATTCACTGGTTTCTCCATTCTACAACTATTTCTATACTTCACGACACAACCTATTTTATTCCATTTAGATTTTCTCCTCCATGATAACAGAAATAGGCATCTGCCTTAATATCTAATAACTTCTCCATGGATTCCCTTGCTTTTTCTAAGTCTAGTGTAAATTGTGGGTTTGCAATAACAGGAACCCCATCTTCCAAAGCAATGGCATCACCAGTAATTATAATATTTTTTTCTTTCATAAATAACGAGATATGCCCAGGTGTATGTCCTGGTGTTAAAATTACTTGGCAACCTCCACACCAATTTAAAACTTCATCACCGTATAGTAACCAATCAACTTGTACTGGCTCAACCCGACGTAGCATCTCACAAAAAGCCTCTCCAAAAGCCTTTTGTTCAAATGGAAGCACTTTCTGCATTTCTTCCGCTTGATTTAATCTTAAGGGTTTTTCTTGGGCTGAGATATAAGGCGCTTCCTTAGCTGAAGCATGAATTTTAATTTTGGGATTTAATTTCTTAAAGGCAGCTACTGCTCCCATATGGTCATGATCATGGTGTGTTAGTATAATATCTGTTATCTGTTTTGCAGAAATTCCATATTTCTGTAATTCCTTTTCAATCACAGGAAGAGAACCAACAAATCCACAATCAACAAGCACTATAGATTCCTTATCCAAAAGTAAAGTTGGATGAATGGTATTTTCAATATTACCAAATAACATTGTTATAGTAAGTGGTATGATTTTATGTTCCATACTAAGTATTTCTCACCCCAATCTATTTTCTTAATCTCCATGTGTATCTTTTTCCGCTTCATACAATTCTGCTCAATTTCTCAATAGCATCTTCTTCTGAAGATACAAAGAAGACGTCCCTTCCTTTATTGCATTCATATATAAGATCCCTGAGTGGCTTGCTTGTATATCCTGAATAGTCACCCACGATAGCAAGCTTAAACTGATAGTTCACGAGTTTTTGTAAAATATCGCCTGCTAATCCTGTGCTTAAAACAAAAAAATCACCAGCAATAGCCTCCTTGTTTATAACTATAGCATGGCTGTCCATTTCATAATAAACACTCATCACAAAATCCAGTGCAGATTGCACATCTGATATCAAGACATCTTTGTTGTTCACAATAGCTATCTTCGCTCCGTTTTTCACTACTGTTTCTATTTTCATAACTGTTATCTCTCCATGTTTTCAAGTTCGTTTTCTATCAAATCTACTGCAAGTTGAAAGGCGGTTATTCGTCTTTTCGCTAGGGTGATTTGCGACTTATATCTATCAGGGTTTTCTTTTTCTGAAAGGGTTCTCACTGTTTCTTTTAATTTGTGAATGGTTGAATCGATCTGCCGTTTGGCTTCAAATAGTTCTTCTTTTGAGTACACGCTAATTTTATCTCCTTTTTTTAAGGTCGGCACTGCACAGAACCTCAAGATAATTAAAAATCATTTTGTAATCACTGTCCCACCATTTTAATCCAAATAAATGGTCATTTAACTAATAATCAAACCGTTTGTTAATGATTCGGTCTGGATTGCCAACAGTATTTGCCTTTCCATATATATCTAGGACCTTCTGCTCCAATAATTCCATTGGGAATAAAACCTGCTTTCTGGAGAACTTTCTGAGAAGCAATGTTATTCGCATCTGTTTCTGCTTCAACAGAAAACACTCCTTCCTGCTGTGATGCCCATACACTCATAGCTGTCACAGCTTCCGTCATAAATCCTTTGCCTTCAAACTCCTTCTTTATACCATATCCAATTTCAACCGTTCCATCAGTTCCGAGCCCCTTAAAGCTTAAATCACCTATTGTAGTATCAGGAATATCTTTTAACTTCATTATCCATATCGCATTCCAAATACGATATTCCGGTGATTTTATACATCCATCAAGCATTTCAGTGTATGCTTGTTTCATTTCCTGATTTTCTTCGCTGTCAATTATCTTCTGCATTTCATCATTCGATAATAAACATATAATTAGTCGCTTTGTTTCTATTTGCACATTCGACCTCCGTTTTAAATGAAAGTACTAGTACTAACGCAAAAGAAATGCTACGATTCCTCGTATTTCTTTACTTCATGTTTATACCCTCATAGCTTATAATAATGATAACTATAACAGAACCGCTCTATCTCCACAAATTCAATGTTTATGTTACTTCACTGGAAATGCTAATAAAGGATAGTTGGCTTCTTATCGCCTATGAAAGTTTTAATGTATTGATCCGCTACTGAGTTAAAACGTTTATAATTCTCATACGGACTTAGCCATAAGGTCAACTTACCATACGGATACTGGGCATATGTGTTGCCACGGAAACTTGGCATATAGTCACGATTAATAGGAAGCATGACTAGAGCAGCTTTCGCCATATAAAAGACATTGTCTATTACTCTCGTATTTTCATTGGCTACATAGCCTTGAAACAGCAATGAGCTGGCAATTATATCATCACTCTCGCCAGAAAGTCTAAAGTGCTGCTGATAACTCCAACCATAACCCGAATAGAGGACATAGTTTCCCTGTATGAGCGTATCCACATATTTATGCACGCCATCATAGGGCTCCCAAATGGTTAGGCTTAGTCCTGCATTACAATACTCAATAATGTTATTTTTTGCGATTAAATGTCCGTGCTTTTCATCATACCATCCTAAAAAACCGGTTTCTCCAACAATGATTCCGTGATCAAAACAATGGTGTACATAATTATTAATTGCTGTATTGCCATAGTTTGACGTATTAATGCCATCACCTGCACATATGACGATTGGTTGTCCATTCACTTCATAATATCGATGTAGCATACCGCCAGCCCAAGCAACTTCACAATTCTGTATCGTGGAGTTTTCTCCAAAGCCGATACCGTTATTGCCGCCATACATGATGCATAGATTGTCAACAATACTGTTCTTACCGACTTTAAAAACCATCAAGTCTTCTGTTACAACAGAGAACTCTATGGAATTATAAACCGAACCAGGATTTCCTGCATCGCACCTTAAGTAAAGAAGGCCTGTTCGTTGGGTCTTTTCCCACATGTACACTGGCAGAGCCTCTCCACTGAGATCCACGGCACTAAAAAAATACAGGTTGGGCAACTTTTTGGGATCGGCCTTCATAACATTACCTAAAGAGTTTTTGTAGTCAACATATTTCTCGCCATTCCAGTAAGGCATATTCTTCTCAGCCCAACTGCTACCATTATTAAATACCACTGAACCACAGTCAGGAATAGGTTTATAGTAAACCCAAATATTATTGGTACCCGTTAGCAAATGCCACTTATCGGGGTCTGCACCATTTTCCGGAGACGCGTAAATTTTTGGCTTGGCGCCTGTTCCATATGCTGAATAATTCACTCCATCTTTACCCTTTATATGTCCGCGCCATAATCCGTTACGTTGAAAGTAAACCGTATCTCCGGGTATTAGTTCAGCTTCATTCACTTTTGTTAAGGTTGCCCAAGGGCGTTCCGGGCTTAAGCCATCGTTTTGATCATTGCCTTGATTGGATATATAATAAGTCTTACCATTTGATATTAATGAATCTTGGTTATTTAAAATAGCTAACTTCATGTCTTCAGCCTTTTTCAATATTGCTTTATCTGCTTCGCTGAGTTTCGCCTTTTCTGTAGGCAAGTTAGAATCATGGAGCCTTAATGCTGCCTTTAAAGCCTCCCAATAGAGGAATGGTTGATTGGTTCTCATCGAGTTGCTTTTGACATCATAATCAAATAAGGGCTTATCATTATACATAGACAATCTACCAAAACTCAAAAAATAAGAAGCTGCCGTCTTCTGTTCCCATTTGGGACCCACAACCGTAGGTTTTCTTGTTTCTTCAATTAAGTCTTGACCTACTGTGAATGCTTCCCAACGTTCGCCCATTTTATTATTAAGCTTATCCCAAGCATCCGGATCAGTGTACTGGCAATAGGTATCTCCTAAGGTTTCAGCTGCAAGATATACTGCCACCATTCCATCTGCACGACTCATTTTATATTTTGAATTTCTGGCTTTCTTGTATTTGGACTGCCAAGCTACTAACTTCTGAGGGTTTGCCAGCTTTACGACACAATCTAGCATTTTAAAGAACTGTTCATGAGTAATCTGTACATTTCCAGCATAACTTCCTATGCCCAAACTCACCGCCCGCTGTAATTCCACATCTGTATACTCCTGCTTTTTGGTTGCACCAAAGGCAAGGTAATTGAGTTGCGAAAAAGGCAGTGTTTCAAAACACAAAGTTATAACAATTATCAAGATAGCAATCTGTTTAAATCGTTTCATCATAATTACCTTCTTTGATTTTAGTCTATCAACCAAATTACAGCTTACGTTCTTTGTTTAAAGTAAATTTATACAAGCTCCATTATATTATAAAATATGGTATATCTCAACATCAATGCCTTTGCTTAATTCTTTACATATGTAAACTAACCCATTAAGTTCTTTGTTCGCGGGAGTAGGTATACACCGAACTAGAAGCAATGGAATTGATTTTACAACAACAAATTGTTAAGACTTAGAATTATTTTATCTGAATATAAATTTTTACTGATTAAGTAAATATTATTTTAAGGATTACAAATTAATAAATACTTCCCTGTAAGGAAATTATAATATTAGGTTCTTTGGAGGTGAAGTCTATGAAAAAAATACTAATAGTTGCTTCTATGACATTTATTTTAATAGTATCAGTGAGTACGTCTATGGTATCAAGTAGAAACACTAATTTGTCTAGAGCAGAAGTTCAATTTGGTTCGGAAAATAACCAAATTATAACTAAGAAACCAAAAGAGCAATTATATTATGACTTATTTATTACTATGCTATATCCCTATGTAGGAAAATCAATAGATAATTATTATGGTGAATATATGACATATCTGCCTGGCGAAGCACCTTATTCATACAAATTTATTAAAATCGAAAGGACTCCTAAATTAAATTATTCGTTTACAATAGTTCTAGAAGTGCAACCATATGTTGGCCCTCATATAAGTGTTGGACGTGACAGGATTACTTTTACTATAGATATAGATGGGGTTAAGCTTAAAAAATTTGAACATCTTGAAAGTTATGAACTTCCCCCAAACTATCAAAATATTATAAAGAAGAAGTTGCCTAAATAGTTAAATTAATTCTCAGTAACCATGCATAATATAAAGAATGCGCAACGTTTCATGGAATACTTTATTGCTTATTGAGGTCATATGTCACCCTTAACATTTCTTTTATATTTAAAATACTATCATCACCTTCTTCATCATTATAGACGTTTAAGGTCAACAAGTTGAATTTTAACTCTTCAAGTGATAATATCAACTTAATCAAAAAATGATATAAAGATTAAATTTTGAAGTAATACACTGGAGATAGCAAAAATGTCATATGATAACAAAAATGATTATTTTCATAGAATACAACAATCTATTGATTTTATCGAACTGAATATTAAAAGTGATATTACATTAGATGATATAGCTGCTCAGACATATTTCTCAAAATATCATTTTCAAAGGATTTTTCTGGCTATTGTAGGAGAGACACCATTTGATTATACTCGTAAAAGAAGAATGACTATGGCAGCAGAAGAAATAAATGAACATGGTCTTTGTGTGACATTTTCTGCAGGTGTTCCAGGGTCAAACCCTAAAGAATATGGATTTAAGTTTTGGGCAGTTATTAGAACAATTCTTGATAGCTTAAAAACAGTAAAGGAATCCATTGATTTTATAAACAATGTGCCAATATCAGATAATATCAATTTAATTATTACCGATAAAAACGGAGAAGCAGCTCTTGTTGAAGTTGCATGTTCAAAAAAGAGTATAGAGCAAGTTAATTCAAATACAATTGAAAAATATTTGTGTGCTACAAACCATTATACCTTACCAGAAATGATTCAATACGATATCAATAGAAAGTGGCATTCGGTTACTCGTCATAACATTACAAAAGAAAGGCTGGATATGGCTATTCCATGCATTAATAAATCAACTATACGGAATATTCATTCTGACACTATTCCGGAAGGCGCTTGTTGCCACTATTATAGCAAAGGGTTTGGAACGTTATGGTCAATGATTTTCGATATAACAGCTGTAAATGTTGAAATATGTTTCGGTTCTCCGAAAGAAAATGATTGGATAGTATTTGGAATGGATGACCCTATCGGAATAACAAAATATAAAGCGAAATTGCCATATGAAACAGCGGATTCAATGATATAGAAGAAACTTGAACCTAGAGAGAGTATTATAGAGCCATAAGATACTGTTGGAACAGATCATGCAATATAACTAGAAAATGATGTAAAATCATAACAAAAAGGAGATGTACATATTAAAAAAATTGGCACATCCCCTTTTAATACTTTTTTGATATTTTTGAAGAAAGGTTGCATTATGATCCGTCTATGAATAACTGCGTCTTCCTTCAAGAATACTTTGCTGCTCTTCATACTTCTACATTCTTGGAAGGTAGTCGTTTTCTTTAAAATTAGCTATTGTTTATGAAACGTGCTGGAGAACTACCGGTATATTTTTTAAAAACCTTTATAAAATATTTATAATCAGAAAAACCAACCATTTCTGCAATTTCATAAATTTTATACTGATTTTCCCTTAACAAATCCACTGCTTTTTGGATACGGTATCGGTTTAAATAATCATTAAATGTATACCCTGTTTCTTCCTTAAATTTTACATTTAGATATGTGCAGGATACTTTACATTGCTCACTAATATCAGAAAGAACCAGTCGTGTAGAATAATTATCATGAATTGCTTGAATCATATAATCTATATAACGATTTCCCGTTTTTTTCTCTTCAAATTCCAAAATTCCGTACTTTTTCTTTTCAACATCAATCTGGTGAATTGCATTCTGAATTTTCGTATCCACATTTCTCTTGGCCTGAATTTTTCGAATAGCCTCATACAGTTTAGAATAAGTAACTGGCTTTAGCAGGTATTCTGAAACACCTAAGCTAATTCCTCTTCTTGCATATTCAAATTCTCCATATCCAGATACTATTATAGCATCATATACGTTTTCTCTAATACTTTTTTCCAACATTTCCAATCCATCCATTACTGGCATATTAATATCTACAATAACAATGTCTGGCTGGTATTTTTTAATTTTTTCTAAACCTTCTTTTCCATTTTCTGCCTCTCCTACTACAATACAATCAACCTCTTGCCAATTAGGCGTAAACATTAAGCCTTTTCGCATAATATCTTCATCTTCTACAATCAATACCTTATGCATTCTCGTTCCCCTTATTTATTGGAAGGATAATAGTTACCAATGTACCTTTTCCATAGGTACTTTCTATTTTTAACCCGTAGGGTGATCCATATAGCAGTCGGACAACCCGGTGAGAATTATACATTCCAATGTGCTCTTTGGATACATCTTCTTTTTCTAAATCTTCTATTAATCTATCCAGTATTTCTGATTCTATCCCCGTTCCATTATCCTGTACAATAAGCTTTAAGCAATCATTATAAATGAAAGCGGTAATCTTTACATGAATGGAATCAACATTCTTCATGCCATGTTTTAATGCATTTTCTACAATTGGCTGAATCACTAATTTGGGGACTTTGTAATCCATAAGTTCTTTCGGAATGTCAATGTTATATGTCAACCGGCGATTATAACGCATCTTTTGTAACAATAAATAATCCTTCACATACTCAATGTCCGTCTTAAGAGGTACAACCGTATCTCCATAATATATGCTATAACGCATAATATTAGCAAATGCCATAATCATCTCAGAAGCTTTATTAGCATCAATCAAAACCTCATAACGAAGTGTTTCTAATACATTAAAAACAAAATGAGGATTAATCTGTTCTTCCAGCTGTTTTATTTCCATTACTCTTTCTCTTTCTGTTAATTCACTGTTTCTTCTTTGAAGCTCTTCACGCTGCAACACCATTTGCCGGAAGGTATCATGTAGCTCCTGAAATTCTTCAAAAACATGAGGACGTAATGAGTATTCCATGTTACCTTTTCCCATATTTATAACTGCCTTCCGAAGTTCGTCTATCGCATATAAATTCTTATTAGTAATAAGTACGGCTAAATGTTTAAGCATTATGAACATTATTAATCCAAGAACTATAAGAAACGAAATAGCATAACGAAAAAGACTGTATTGAAAATTTATAGAAACCAATGTATAAATATATAATTCACTATAGCTAAGAGGACTCCTTATTATGAGATAATACTTTCCATTAATCTTCGTCGTAATTGCTTGTTTTTCTTTAAATTGAGAGCTTCCAACAGTATATTTTCCCATAGAATTCTCACTTTGCCTTCCAATAGAAAAAATTAGATTATTATACTCATCGGTAAGAATCACATCATCTAAGTTGTATTTGTATACAGCTTGATATATTTCTTCATCCAACAAGTCAAAGAACAAAAAGCCAATTACTTTTCCTCCATCCATAACCGTACGGCTCAAAATCAAATCTCCTGTCTGATTATAGGAATAATTCAGACGACTTGGAACAATAAAGGTTTTTTCAGGTGCATTCTGCATATGTTTAATTAAACTTTTACGAAGAAAGCTTTGCAAAAATATATTTTGATTATCTTTATACAGATTTGAGGAAATTATGTTTCCTTGTAAGTCTACAAGGATAAAAACCCCACGAATTTCCCTTGAATTAGAAAAATCATAGAGCATGCGATTAGCTTTCAGAGTCTGTTCCTTTGATTTCTGCTTACATACATTAATTATATGATAATCAGTAACAAAAGCATTTAATCCATCTTTGTAATTTACTATTTCCTGATCTAAAACCGCTGCAATTTTTGTATTATTTCTCTGGCCTTCTACTCTGGTAAGCCATACCATATTAATGATCAGAAATGCAATAACTAATATAAAAAGCAATAATATAATAGAAAACATATAGTGGAAAATTGATTTCTGTACATAGCTTCTATATCGATTGGCAGCCATATAGTATCCTCTCTAATCTTCAAAGTATTTAAAAATGGCGAAACTCTTAGCTGAATAGGTGAAAGTGGTTTGCCCTAACCCTTGTAAGGAGCAATCTGCTGGCATGAACCTCATATTTCTTTAAAAGCCCATAATGCAAATAACAATACATCATAGCATTCGCTATGATATATTGTTATTTGATAAAACTATTTTACTTATACACTAATATCATTTTTTCCTGATACCTTAAAGAATATTAGCAATGATACAATACTGGTAATTGTCAAAATGGTTGAATATGCAGCTGCATTTCCAAAATTACTACGAATAACTTCAGCATAAATTGCTACTGTCAAAGTCTGAGTTCTACTTGTATATAGAATAACAGAAGAACTTAATTCACTAATAAGAGTAATCCAACTCATAATTGCACCGGATAGCACACCTGCCATCATCATAGGAACCGTAATCTTTATAAAGGATTTCATCTCTGTAGTTCCTAAGCTGATTGCAGCCTCTTCAATACTTGGACTAATCTGTCCGATAATAGCTGTACTGGAACGAATTGTATAAGGCATTCTTCGGATACTCAGAGAAATAATAATGATAATTGCTGTACCGCTTAAAAGCAATGGATTTTTGTTAAAGGCATATAAAAAGGAAATTCCTAATACCGATCCAGGTATAATATAAGGGAACATGGTCAAGGTATCTAGTATGGAGGTTAAGAATGACTTCTTTCTTACAGTCAGATAAGATACTAAGACTCCTATAATTACGACTAAAAGTATTGCAATCACTCCAAATTTATATGTGTTAATTATTGTAGAAATATTCTTTGGCATCAAGATATTCTTATAATTTTCTAAAGTAAATTGTCCCGTATAAGAAGCACCTCTTGTCTCCATGAAAGAAGTAACCATTACAGTTAACTGAGGTAAAACTGCAATAAACACAACCGCATATACAAAAATGTGAGCAAGGATGTTGCGAATTCCAGTTGCATTTTCTGCTTGCATCGGTTTTAGAGCTGACATAGAATATGTCAGACGATTTCCGATGAATTTTTGTAAGAAGAACATAATTAATGTAATTCCAATTACAATAACACAAAGTGCAGCAGCAAAATGAGCATCCGTACTTACTTCGCCCATAAACTGGCTATAGAGCAATACTGGGAATGTCTTATAACCCTCACCAATTAGCATTGGTGTACCAAAATCGGAAAAAACACGCATGAAAACTAACAGGGAACTGGCTAATAAAGTGGGAGTTGCTAAAGGAACGATAATTTTCCAAACTCTCTGGAATATAGTACAACCAAGACTTTCAGCTGCTTCATTTAAAGAATTATCCAAGTTTTTCAATGCACCTGAGACATACATATAAACTAAGGGGAAGGATTGCAAGGAGAAAACAAGTACAATACCTGCAAATCCATAAATGCCGCCTAATTGTACATGAAATAAAGAATTCAAAATTCTTGTTATAAATCCGTTTCGTCCAAGGAGCTGTACCCATGCATAAGCTCCGATAAATGGAGGTGACAGATAAGATATAACAATGAGAATGTTTAAATACTTGTTTCCTTTTATCTTTACGCTTCTTAGTATATAAGCCATAATCAGTCCCAATATAGCTGATACTAGGGTAGAAGCAATTGTAACCTTAAAACTGTTAACCAAGGTACTCCAGTAGAACTTTTTGGAGAAAAATTTTGCAAAATAAACAAAACTTATACTTCCATCTTCCATTAAAACACTCTTATATAAAATAAGCACAATTGGAAACACTACAAAAACTATGAATAATCCTAATATGGCAAGGGTTATAATTAGCCATATACTTAGTCTTTTTTTGTCCGGCTTCATAAACGAACCTCCCTATCTATAAAGTTCTTAGAGCCATCAGTATTAAATACATTTACCTTTTGTACCTGTATTTTTAAATGTATTTTAGATCCGTTTGGAATCAATTCCTCTAAATCTGAATTTTGTATAACCTCCATCTCTTGTCCTTCATTTGTTACAACAAAATAGTGAGTATCGACTCCCAAGAAAACACTGCTTTTTACTGTAACCGGAATACCTTCTTGTGTCTCTTTATTTATAATAAATTCTTCCGGACGAATGGATACCTTAACAGGAATATTAGAACCTGTGTCTTTTTTAATATTATTCATCTGGAATTTATAGTTGCCGATTCGAACAATGGTTTTTCCTTTATCATTGCTTTCAATCAATCCATTCATGATATTGGAAAGGCCAATAAATGTAGAAACAAACGTATTGGCTGGACGCTGATAAATATTTTTAGGAGAATCAATTTGTTGAATCACTCCACCGTTCATAACTGCAATTCGATCGGATACGGCCAACGCTTCCTCCTGATCGTGGGTTACATACACAGTCGTAATTCCCATTTGTTGCTGAATCTGTTTTATTGCATTACGCATTTCAATACGCAATTTTGCATCAAGGTTAGAAAGAGGCTCATCCATTAAAAGAACTTCCGGGTGAATGACAATGGCTCTTGCCAAAGCAATACGCTGCTGTTGACCACCGGACAAATTTTGCGGCTTACGATCTTTCAAATGGTCGATTTTTACTATTTTTAATATTTCATTTACCTTTTTCTCAATCTCACCTTTCGGTACTTTTCTGTTCTTTAAACCAAAGGCAATATTATCTTTAACTGTCATATGCGGGAATATGGCATAATTCTGAAATACCATACCCATATTTCTCTTATTGGTAGGAATTTCATTAATTACTTTTCCGTCAACCTTTATTTGACCGCCTTCAATGGAATTAAATCCAATTATCATACGAAGTAATGTGGTTTTTCCACAACCAGATGGGCCAAGTAATGTAAAAAATTCTCCTGGTTTTACATCCAATGATAATCCATCAATAACTGTATCTTTTCCAAATTTTTTAACCACATTTTCTATATTAATTGCTACACTCATTATTGACACTCCTTTTAGTTAATTCATTTACTAAATTTCTGATTGTGGCACCTTTTGACCTAAACAAGCTCTTTGTCAGTCTATCAATCTGTAACAGGCTATTAAATGAAGTAAGATCAATTGATACAAAATTTAATTTCAAAATGGCCTGATTTTAAATGCTAAGGGCCACTTAACTAATGTCATTCGATTTTATCTCGACATAACTTTTTAAGAGGCCCTGTTTTAGTAATTCAATCTATTTAATTCGAATTATTCCATGGAAGATTCCAGAACCTCACTGAATTTACTTGTAATGTTTATTTTATTATCTGAAACCCATCCTTCATCATAGTTATCAAATAACTTAATCTCGGACTGAGGTGTCATGTAATCTGCCAGTGTTGCATTCTTTCTAAGTGGACGAACCGTTAATTCGCTACCTACTTTATTTTGAATTTGTTCAGATAACATGAAGTCTACAAACTTCTTTGCGTTTTCAGGATGATTGCAGTTTTTCAATATCTGTACAGATTCTCCTGGGAAAATAGTTCCTTCTTTCGGGAATACTACCTCAACAGCTGCGCCTTCTTTTACATAGTTGGCTGCTGGGTCCTCCCATGTAAGACCTACTATATATTCGCCTTCTGCTACACCTTTATATACCTGGCTGGAACTATTACTCATTTTACCATCAAGATTTTTTAAGAATTGGTCTACATATTTCCAAGCACTGTCTGACATTGGATCATTGTTATCACCCATAGCATATAACATAGCTACTAAAGACTGGAATGCTGAGCTGGAATTTACAGGATCACCAAAAGCAATTTTTCCTTTTAACTCAGGATTTAATAAATCCTCAAAACCATTGATTTCAATATCACCCTTTAAATTAGTATTAACAATCAAAACCGGAGGATCTGAAAATGCTGGTGAGAAATATCCCGTTGAATTCTGAAATCCTTCAAGCATATTTCCATCTTCTGAAGATACATACTCCATAAATAGATCGGAAGATGCTTCAAGCATAGTACGATCTGCTACCCAAAAAATATCGCCCAGCGGATTATCTTTCTCAGATTCAGCACGCTTTAGCAGCTCACCTGTACCAGCTGTTACTAACTCAACTTTGATTCCAGTATCTCTTTCAAAATCGGAAATAACAGCTTTATTTAGTACCTCACTTCTTGCTGTATATACTACTAATACATCTTCTTCCTTACTACTACCTTGTTGCTGTTCGGTATTAGTTTGAGACGTATCTGTCTTGTTATCTGTTGATTCATTTGAACATCCGATCATGGATATTGCCATTACAGCTACTAACATAAGTGCCATCCATCTTTTTTTAATTCTCATTTAATTACTCCTCCTAAAATTTTTTTGTGACCTCGTGTCTATGCTCTTATAGTATCTCGAACTGTAATATTAATAAATCCCACTATTGAACAAAAAGGTAGAAAATAAAAAAGAATTTTGTCGTTTTTATACGTTAATTTGCATATTATTATAAGATGTTGTGTTTTTCGACGTTATATGCTAAAATATTTATGGGAATTTTTATTTACTGAATTTTACAGTGCTCTTTTATAAATTTGTGCTGCAAAGTTTCCCAAAGCAAACCGTGGGTTACTTTTCAACCATAGGTTCGCTGTAATCCAGCTCAAAAGAGCTTTTTCAAATATTAATTAAAATGTCTATGATGTTCTTGTGACCTCGTCTTGTCAAAGCGAATGATATGTTCTCAAAAGGGACATAATTTACAAAGTAAATTATGTCCGAAGTGAACTATGTCTAAAGTAAGTTATGTTTCTAAAGTTTTCTTGGAAAATTTTTACACGCTAAATTTAATTTACAAAAGAATTCTGTAATATTCCCCAATAATTTTGCAAAAAGGAGGACAACCATAATCCATTATACTAATGGTATCTGACTTTTGTCGCAGAGGCCATCGTCTGTTTTATTTTCGACATTGCAACAATTGCTTCTGGCTTTCTGGCAGGTCTGGGTAATGCCTATGTTACCCTGTGTATCGTCAGCCAGTTTCGTCCTGCTGTTATTGTCATGGGCTTTGGTCTAAAGAATTTGTAAAAATTAAAATCATCAATATCTAGGGTATTCTATATCATGCTATCTTGGATATTAATAACTAAATACAAAATTTTACGCCGAAAGATTACGGCAAGGAAGGAAGAAAATTCAATGAATAAACAAGACATATTATCCCATGTAGATCACACATTGTTGCTGCAAACTACCACATGGCCGGAAATTATGGCTCTTTGTGACGATGCCATCAAATATAAAACAGCTTCGGTGTGCATCCCTCCCTGCTATGTGGCTCGTACTAAAGAATATGTAGGTGACCGCTTGGCCATCTGCACCGTTATAGGTTTTCCCAATGGCAACATGACCACTGCCGCCAAAGTTTTTGAAAGCAGTGATGCCATCGCTAACGGCACAGATGAAATTGATATGGTAATCAATATAGGTGCCCTGAAAAACAAAGAATATGCCTATGTACTGGAAGAAATTAAAGCTGTTAAGCAGGCCTGCGGTAAACACATTCTGAAGGTCATCATTGAAACCTGTCTTCTCACTAAAGAAGAAAAGATCGTTATGTGTGATTTGGTGACCAAATCCGGGGCAGACTATATTAAAACCAGCACGGGATTTTCCAATGCCGGCGCCACCTTTGAGGATATTGCCTTGTTCGCGAAACACGTTGGACCTAATGTCAAAATTAAGGCTGCCGGTGGCATTGCCGATTTCAATGACGCCGAGAAATTTATCGAGCTGGGTGCCGACCGTCTGGGCACCAGTCGCCTGGTGAAACTCATGAAATCCCAACCTGTGGATAGTTTGTATTAATCGGCTTGTATATTAACAAATTTTACTTTTTTAAGGGAGGCTTACTATGAAAAAATATAGACGTATTATAACCATTGTTCTTGATTCCATGGGAATTGGTGCTATGAAGGATTCTCCTGATTATGGTGATGTAGGTGTAGATACTCTCGGCCATATTGCAGAAGCCATGGGCGGACTGAATATTCCTAATCTGCAAAAGTTAGGCCTAGCCAATTTGCATTCACTCACCAATGTGCCGCCTGTAAATCGTCCTCTGGGCTATTATTGTGCACTTAGGGAAATAAGTAATGGCAAGGATACCATGACTGGCCACTGGGAGATAATGGGTCTGCGAGTGGATACACCTTTTAAAACTTTTACTGAAACCGGATTCCCTCCGGAGTTAATTGCCGAGCTGGAAGCCCGCACAGGTCACCATGTCATCGGCAACAAGAGCGCTTCCGGTACGGATATTATGGACGAGTTGGGCGAAGAACAAATCGCCACTGGTGCTATGATTGTGTATACATCGGCAGATTCGGTATTGCAAATCTGCGGTAACGAGGAAACCTTTGGCCTGCAGGAGCTATACCGCTGCTGTGAAATTGCCCGTGAACTGACCTTACGTGACGAATGGAAGGTAGGTCGTGTTATCGCCCGCCCATATGTGGGAAAAAAGCGAGGTGAATTTCGCCGTACCAGCAACCGTCACGATTACGCGCTCAAACCCTTTGGGTCAACAGTTTTGAACGCCCTGAAAGATAACGGCTTTGACGTGATTTCAGTGGGCAAGATTAAGGACATCTTCGATGGTGAGGGCATCACTGCTGCCAACAAATCACAAAGCTCCGTTCACGGCATGGAGCAAACCATCGACATTGCCCGCACCGACTTTTACGGCTTTTGCTTTGTCAATCTGGTGGACTTTGATGCTCTTTGGGGGCACCGCAGAAATCCGAAAGGATATGGCGAAGAGATTGAGAAATTTGATGTTAAATTAGGTGAACTGATGTCTTTGCTCAAAGAAGATGATCTGCTGATACTCACCGCTGACCACGGCAATGATCCAACCTATATAGGCACTGACCATACCCGCGAAAAGGTTCCTTTCTTAGCCTATTCACCATCCATGACTGGTTTTGGCCCTTTGCCTGAGCAGGAAACCTTCGCTGTTATAGGTGCTACAATCGCCGACAACTTCGGCGTGTTCATGCCGGAAAACACTATAGGCACATCCCTGCTGCATCTGTTGCAGTAACATGGCATTCCAACTGTAAAACATGCTCGTTATGGCGTATGCTTGCATTATGCCGTAAACATACAATAAGCAAACAGAAAACAGAGACTTACAATATTTAAGCAAGAAAGTTTTTATTTATCTCAAAGAGATCTTACACTACAGTATTAATGGTCTGAAAGCATATTAAAACACTTTCAGACCTTGTTTATTTATAAGGGAAATTTGGATATCTGCCATTTTGTAATATCGCAGGTACTCAGAAAAAGAAAATGGATACACTTCAATTTCATAAGTACGACCTGTAAATAAGGTTGCTAGATCACTGCTTAATAAAAACGCATTGGTGCCTGTAACGTAAATATCATATTTCCCTGTAGAATGTAGGCTATTTATAGTCAGTTCAAACTGCTCACACATTTGTACTTCATCAATGAATACATAGTTTACTTTCTTTCTATCATATTTATCTTCA
>JAEZVF010000011.1 GCA_023443225.1 Bacillota bacterium | reverse complement strand
ATCCACTCAATATATTCTTCCATCAATTTTGACTTACCCGAACGTCTTACTCCAGTAATAACTTTTATATCAGGCGTCCCTTTTAAGCTTATTAACTTATTTAAGTAAGTTTCTCTATCAATTAACTTATGGCGAAGTGCGATAGCTTTAGTTTTTATTTTGTAAAGAGGATGCACTTCACTAATTTCACGACACAATTCTTCACCAAAGTATTCTTCATTTGATTTGCAATGGATACCATGGCTCAAGCCAAGTAAAATTTAAATAACTTATCATACATAGACCCTCACATTTTTAACTATTATCTTTTTAAAAGCTTCTTCCAAAAAGATTTTTCTTTCTTCTCAAGCTCACCAATAACTCTTACACTTAGCCAAAACGAACCACTTAGGATTCCACCTTTTATTAGTTTTCCTTCTATAATTTCAGGATCAGCAACAACATCAATTTCATCCCCCATGACAGTCACTTTAGCCCAAATATATTCTTCATTTGTGTGTTCATTAATACATTTTTCTGTATCTGTTATCCTTCCACTAAATATAGCTAGTGCTTCCGGAGGCATTGTACTTTCTCCATCAGGATGAAATAACCCTGATGGTATAAATATTCAACAGCTGCCTTTGTGTTTGCATTGGTTTTGATGTTTTAAGGAATATATCAACTATATAATATACTGATTTTCTCTGAAATACCACGAATCCGGATGTTCGTCACTATCGGCATCACATTGGCGGATTTTGTGTCAATTCATATCGATAAAGGGCTGTTACTTATATACTTCTTGGTTTTACCAATTTGAATCAAATTCAATCTTCCATTCACTATTTTGTTGCTTTTTCCATATGATTATATAACTTCCGGAATAGTCTGAATTCATCCATTTTCCCATCTCATATATCAGGTCCGGACGAACCACAATACTGATCTCCTTCTTAAGATCAATCAGAAAATTAGGGTCCTTCATATAGGAATATGCTTCTGATAACTTTTCATATCCTTGATAAATAGTATTCCTGTTATAGTAGGTAAAACCCTTGGTGTAAACCTCTGCCACAAGACGCTCTGGTGAATGTTCATTTGCAAGCTCAACCCATCTTTTCCTTGCAATATCGATTCCTTCTTGGTCATTACTGTTCGAGTCATTCTTCACCATAACTTCCAGCTCTCGCAGCCACATACCCTCTTCTTTTGACCAAATGATAATAAAATGATACCTAACGTCCTTTTCCGTTACCATATACCCTATTTCATAAACCATATCAGGGTTTTCAGATAAATGAACACGGTAAGAAGTATGAATACTTTTTAATTGTTCAATTTGAATACGATTTTTACTATAACACTGGCAGATTGCCTGATTTCCTTTTATGTAGTTCTCCTTTTCAAAAAACAGAACCGCATTCCCCCTGTAACTATTACTAACAGCATTCGGGTCTACATTATATGCTTGTAACCATTCATTATTTAACTTATCCAATTCACGGAATAGTTCATCATTCTCGATGGACTGAACGTTATTACCCATTTCATCTCCTCCTTTGCTTCATTCCATTTTAGTAATATACTCCTACCACCTTCTAAGTGTGGACTTCCTACTTACTCCATGTTAAATTATAACATCCTTATTCATAGAAATCATTAATTCGTATACCCTATCTATGATAATCTCTACAACTGGTATTTCTTCATTTGCTTGCTCGCATTTTAGTTTTTTTTAATGCTTCAAATTCATATATATTTAAGTTTCCACACACCAATTTCAAGAAGAAACTATCTATATTCAACCCCAAAATACCCATCTTTAGTTAATACCTAGATTTAAACTATGGGTGAGTGTTTCCTAGCCTCCGTAAATTTTTGAGTTAGCTTTTTATTCTTATAAAATTTAAACCGCGATAAGAAATCGGCTAAAAAGTGTTCTCTCCTCTCCTCATAACTACATGCCAATAGTTATCACATCGGATAAATATGCTGCCACAGAAGTTGCTATTATAGAAGAACAATATTGTGGTAATTTAGTTTCATAAGGGATTACTTGTTCTTATCTTTGACGGAGATATCTTTTTTAAACAGTGTCTTGACACTATCCTTAAATTGTTAACAATTGACTATAATTGGCTTATTTTGTATAATTAACTATAATAGAGACGAAATGAGTTAGACAGAGCTGAGCCGCGGTATCAGATCTTTTATAAATGTGTCTAATCTAGCCGGACTTTGTCCCGGCTTTATTTTCATTTCTCGTCTGTTTAAAACTAATTAGGAGGGAGACTTACCATGTCAAAGTTTTTTAATATTGGAATCGTCCAGGTAGCGTCAACTAGTATGAATCCTGATGTTGAAGCAAGAAAAAAAGACCATCTGTCCGTAATGTCCTTTTATATTGATCATATTTGTATGCTCAACCCTACCATTGATTTGATTGTTTTTCCTGAATTGTATCTGAACGGGTGTGATTCTTTAAACTGGAATCAACTTGCGGAAACAATACCAGGTCCGGCAACTGAATTTTTATGCAAAAAGGCTGTACAATATAAGAAATGGCTTATTCCTGGTTCCATGATTGAAAAGAGGAAAGGTGTGGAAGGAACATTAAATACCTCCGTCTTAATATCTCCTGAGGGAGAAATTGTACTGAAGTATAGTAAAGTTTTTATTCCTCATCCTTTGGAGCCATCTACTCCAGGATTTGATTTTCCAGTCTATGAGATACCAAACGTAGGAAAGATCGGTATTATGATCTGTGCCGACGGTCAAATTCCTGAAATCGGACGAAACCTGGCTCTTAATGGGGCGGAAATTATTATTAAGCCCACCTTCCAAGGGTTTTGGATCGGTGGATTACGGAACAATGTACCCATTTGCCAAACTAGAGCCCAGGAAAACCAATGTTTTATTGTGAGCGTGAACCAGGCGGCTCCTATGGGTATGGGTCATTCTTGTGTATGTGATCCGGAAGGTCGGGTGATTGAGGAACTTGGCTCAACGGAATCATTTTTTATGGTGTCCTTGAATTTGGATGAAGTAAAACGAGCCCGGGAAAACGGCTTTTTGGGTATGTTCCCTTTCTTTAAAATGCTCAGAGATTTTAAAGAGGCAGGTAGGCCGGTAGATCAATGTTATCTCAAGGGGCTGGAAAATGCTCCTGTCTTCCAAACCTTGAAGGGTAAGGCTCCTGTATTACCTAAAGAAATAAAGCGATTTGGTGAAGAATGAAGCATAGGGACGGTTCTCATGCATTTGGGCATAGGAGATGCCGGGAGAACGGGGTTATTGGAGGCTGAATAATCATCTAAATCCTACAAACGGAACTTAATAGAACATTTTGCAAATATGATCATGTCCAACTTATTCCAATATATATTCACAGTTTTGCCAGCGCCAAAACAAAAACCGGTTCTATGTCAATAGTTGGGGTAGAACAGTAAACTGAATTTTTTAAAGGGTCAATTGCTTTAACAGGTAATTGGCTCTGCGCATATTTTTGTTCAGGTGAGTATGTTATTTGATTATTTCCTTCAATTACTGAGAATAATTCTCTATCATGAGTATTACAGAATCCATTGAAAGTACTAGCAAGAGACACCGTTTTAATAGCTCCTTCTTTGCAACACCACTTATACTCTTTCTTTTCTTATGAACCACAAGGGCAAATCTCATATATATCAACACCATGTTTATGAATAAATTTTTGAATTTCATATTAATTCAATTCTATGTTCATATACCCTCCAATCTATTGATTCACCCTTTGTCATCTATATTTTAGCCCATTTTCAAGGGGCAAAAAGAGCATTTTTTCGCTCAATTTTCGCCCCAAATTCACTCCAAAACCACAACATCTTGTGGTCAAACCCTACTTTTTATCTCGATGTGTCAGAATGACACATTAACCACTATCTTGTCATCAGAATTATACTCTTCTAGCAGTAGCCCGTAACCAATCAGTTTTCGTCTTCACCTCAGCTTCTTGGGCGTGCCTTGCATGGATGGTACAGTAGCTTCTCTTCAGTCTCTTCTCTCCCTCACAAGCTGTGTTACCACCTAAACGTGCCTTGAGTAGACAAAAATGATGTCGTGAAGACCTATTGGTTCCTTGGCGGAGGGGTATTTTTTCCTAAAAACAGTTTATATAATCCGCTTTTTTGAATCTTAACCTCCGCTCTTTATGATCAGAAGTATATCATTTCTGTCAGGCACTTTGAAGTGCTGCTACAACTTTACCAGTCAGTAAAAATTGTGCGCAATAAAACTTTCAAATATTTTGTGGTTTGAGAGCTTTATTCTGAACAATTATTCAATTGTCTTGATAAAGTCTTTTTCCATAATTAATCCGGATTTAAAGTACACCGTTGCAGTTCTTTCATCCTTGATGACTATCTTATCAATCGTCTCATTCAGTACAGCTTTGGTTATATCGATTATATCAAATTCTAATTTATCTGGTAATAGGTAATTCTTTAACGCAGCTTTTGTTTTCATCAAATATGCCGTTGCTTCACTAACTGTTGTATCTAAAATTGATTTAAACAATTCCACGAGCAATCCCAACATTATTGCTTCTTTTATCGTTGGCGACTTTTTGCATTTATTAGTTCCATTTTTTAATCGCTCCCGGCATCGCCAGACATACGACTTCCCACTTTTATTCCACCAGGTTACTCTGTGGTATACGTTTTGGCATTCTCCACAAACAATTAGTCCACTTAAAGGATATGACGAGCTGTATCTCTTTCGAACATTGCTCAAATCTTGTACTGACTCTGCAGTTAGCGGCCACATTCAATTGCTTTTGCTCAATCCTAATATGTGAATCATATTTTGGATCAGGCGGAATAACTGTAATGACTTTAGTTTGTTGCACTTTCATTCTCTCCTTTGCAGATTTGATTTTGACTTTTCTATTATACAAAATCATATCTATAAAGCGAGAAATTTTGACAATTCTGCTTTGCTAATATTTCTCATAAGCAAAATTGTCAAGAATTAATCCTTCCTAAATATTCAGCTATACCAATTCGCACTCTACCAAGACTCTTTCAATAACTTCCCAAACTGCTAAAGAAGGATTTTCTTTGAAATACCTGTACCCCTTATACTCTTGCAAAACATATCCATTTTCTGCATTTCTTTTCATGATCTGTTTAGCGCGTTCAACGGCATCTCTTACGTCCTGCAAAGTCAATTGGCTCAGGATTCTTTTAAAATTGTTCTCATGTTTGTATTCATCCATATTTTCAAAATTTTCACCGTATGCACGGTTAATATGTGGCAAGTACAATCTCCTATGAGCTAGTGAACCATTGCAGTTTGACTTATGTAATACAATCCATAAATCAAAAGTTAGGTTTGAATACCCAAATTTATAGTTTATCTGCTTACCTTAGTCTTTTGCTTGTTTCATGTTATCCATTGTTTCTCTGAACTCTCTTACATGTACATCTTCATCACTTTCATAATCAGAAATATGATATATATCAGTTTTTCCTGTCACGACAATTGATTTGGCACGCTTTAAAGGATTCTTTTGAACAGGGCAATCAAAGGAAACCTTAAACACAGATTCTGGAGTTTCATTTATGAGACTTTGAAGCCATTTTAAATACCATTGTTCAGTCTCGCCTTCTACACCAAAATAGTACTTCTTCGTTTGCTTTAATTTTGCCATTCTACACCTCTCTTTCTCTCGAGATTAGTTCCTCAAAGATTGGTGTAAAATCAATATCTTTTATCGCACCGTATTGGCTGACAAAGTAGTTTTTCATATAGTCTTCGTGCTTTCTAACACCCTTTTCGCCGGTAGTTCCAAAATCAGACAGGGAGTATAATACACTATTATTGTTGCCATCATCTCGTTCTACAAACTTTATCTCATCTCTTCTAAAGATGTTGGAGTTTAAGAATATCGGATTATGAGTATTAAAAATCAACTGTGCATTATTTACGTTAATCTCATCATTGTGGAATACATTGATTATGCTCATTAGCGCCATCGGATGGATTGATGCATCAAACTCATCAACTACTAAAGTACCGCCTGTCAAAATAGCTCTTATTACTAAAGGAAATATGTTTACGAAACGAATCGTTCCGTATGATTCAAATATTTCTGCAGCAACAATTGCATTCTTTTGATCCTTCATGTTTTTAAATATTGAGCATAGCTTTGCATCAGCCTCATTTTCGCTTATTACATATCCCAGTGTATTTGAATTGATCCCAAACAGCTTTGCTGCATTATTTGTTGTTGTCTCAACATAAACAGTCTGTTTTTGTGGGTCGACAAATCGTTTGATAAGTTGTAGTGAATCCTCTCTATAGATAACCATGAACTTGTTTGTAAACCAATTAGTGATCAGCTTAACAAAGCTTTGGCTAATTATCAGCTTAAACCCATTCATCAAAAACAGCTCTTCATCATTTAAACTGTTCTTTGATATTTCAATGATGCTATCTTCATTTCTATAAATGTTATCAGCTAAGAATCGGCTTATATTCTTAAAATCCCCAAATAACAACTTGTCATCCCTGACAAATATCTTTTCATTATTTACGTGAAGCTCTTCTCTAAATACTTTTCTTGTGTATTTGTTATCTAAAAAGCATCCTAAGTCTAAGCTCACTTCATAATGAATCAACAAATCATTTTCTATGAAATCTATAGAGAATAAAACAGGCTCAGAACATTTTTCCATATTATTAGGTATCAATTCTAATGCACTTGAAGCTTGATTCGGTGAAGATTGATCTTCTGAATTTCGAATATGACCCCTAAGTACAATAGCCCTAAAAGTGTCCATGGCACCAATAATATTAGTTTTACCTGATGCATTCGGTCCATATATAACTGACGAGCACAGTCCCTTTACACTTTTCCCTTTTGTCTTTCTAACTAGCAAGCTATAATCTAGCCCCTTTTGTTTAGGTGCTGCAGTCATAGAAAACACAGCTTCATCAACAAAAGACTTATAATTCTTAGTTTTGAATTCTAAAATCATATTTTTATCTCCATTCTGCAATTTTAATGCAAAATCACAATTAAATTATACTAATATTATACGCACAAGTCAAATTTACTATTCAATTTTGCACAAATATTGCAAAATTATTTCTGCTAAAATTTTAAAAAACTTCTGCCTCAAAAAATTCGAAAAGCAGAAGATTTTAATGTTCATAAACTCTATGGATACTTTTTATATTTTATGTGATTGGTTCTATTCTGGTATTATAGAGATATATTTATCAGTGCTTCTTCCAATTCCGCAACCATATTTGTAAAATCCTCTAGATTACCATGAGCTACATATTTGTCTAATGCATTATAATAATCCAATCGTTTTTCTTTTGCTATAGAAATCGGTAAAAAACCACAGCTCATCAGCTGATAGTTCATAATCAGTCTTGATGTTCTACCATTACCATCCTGAAACGGATGAATTCTAACAAACTCTGCATGTGTCCATGCTGCTAGTTCAATTGGATTCAATTCTTTCTTATACATTAAATCTGCAAAGAAATTCTTTATCTGAGTATACATTTCATTTCTTGTAGGCGGTGTGTGGCTGGCACCACTAATAAAAACCTCTTCATTTCGATATATACCACCGACTATGATATTCTCCATAACAAGTGTTATGTGACACGTCACATAATGATGGTTATGTACCGAAAAACAATATGCGCCGAAGCCGACAAAAAAGCTGGCTAATACCTACACTTATGGCATTATCAACGTCGCATATTATTTTACAAATTCCATAGACTTCCTTAATATTTGAATAGGATTTCACTTTGTGTGAAATCACTTCAAATCCAGGAGGTTTTCCATGAAAAAAACAGTAGAGGAACTGATAACAGAAGTTTTACAGGCACTTGAAAGGAGAGGCAATTCACAATACGGTATCGACAATTACCGATATTTTTGGAATAGCATGGCCAGATATTTCAACTCGGTCGGATGCCGCGAGTTTGATTTTGATATTGCTCAGGAATATCTGGCTGCGCGCGGTGCTGAGCATTGTCAAAAGGGGTACAGAAATCTCATGAAGCGAGGCATTCTAATGCTTGATAGTTATCAGCGTTCCGGAATTATTTTAAACAGATATTACTCTGTGGCTCATTTGCTGGAAAACAAGACGTATAATGAACTTTTGAATCATTATGCCTCACATCTTACCGAATTTAATTATTCCGCCAGTACAATCGACAACTAGCTCGCACATAGTGCAACCTTTCTTTCATATCTGGAGAAAAGCGGGTTAAACGACATCGTGAATATGGAGGCTGCGCATATCTTCAGGTACATCAGCACATTACAGGAATATTCCTCAGTTACGATCAAGCATACCTTGGGGGCTGTCCGTCTTATTTTGCGATACCTATATAGAAATGAAGACATTCCTCATGACTTATCTGCCAAAATCGGGCGAATCAAGCAAACAGAGCATCATAAATTACCTTCCTTTTGGACAAAAGACGAAGTATTTGCGCTTTTAAACGCTATTGACCGTAACAATCCCAGTGAAAAAAGAGATTATGCCATGGTATTGATGGTAGCACGCCTTGGAATCCGCTCTGGTGATTTAAAAAAATTAAAATTTGAAAATCTGAAATGGTCGTCAAATACCATTGAATTCGTTCAGTCCAAAACGGGAGTGCCAATAGCTCTTCCACTTTTACGTGACGTAGGATGGGCAATCATTTATTATGTGGAAAATGCTCGTCCCCAAGTAGATTCGTCCTATGTCTTTTTGACACACCTTGCTCCGTATGGACCCCTGTCAGAGAGAAATCATTTGTACAAAACAATTGAAAAATATATGATGCGTGCACGGCTACCTATTGTACAGAAGCGAAGAAATGGAATGCATTCCCTGCGGCATTCGCTGGCGACTACGCTCTTGCAAGATAATGCTTCACTGCACATGATCTCTAACATTTTAGGACATACCTCCTCCAATTCTACAGCCATTTATCTGCAAACGGATATTGAGCGACTGCGTGACTGTGCACTGAGCCTCGGAGAGGATGGTGAGTAATCGTATGGCTGAATTTAATAATTTCGTTTTTCAAAGTAGTTTCAAGGAAGCCATTCTGGGTCTGATAGCATTGAAGCACGGATTAGGACTGGAATACTATGGCCCAGCGGTGGTTCTCAAGCGTTTTGATAGCTTTTGCGCCGGACATTATCCAGAACAAACTATTCTCAGCAAGGAAGTGGTGCTGGAGTGGTTCTCCTTGTGTCGCAGCGGCAAGCCAAAAACTATCAGACTTTCAATGACTCCGGTTAGCCATCTAGGGACGTATCTATGTAATATGGGGATTGCAGCATAGTTTTTCCAGTTAATACTCTTCCACCTGATCACTGGTATACGCCGCATATATACAGCATGGATGAACTTCAAAGATTTTTTGCTGCGACTGATGATTGCCGATATACATGTGCGGCACCACTTTGCCACTATATCATGCCAGTATTCTTCCGTTTGCTCTATTGCTGCGGTCTTCGTAGTTCCGAGGCAATATCGCTTAAAACCTGTGATGTTGATTTGGTTCATGGAGTTCTCACAATCAGGGAATCAAAAACGGCAACGAACGTTATGTTCCCATGTCGGAGGAAATGCGATTACTATGCATGAATTATTGGGATGCAGTACATAGAGGTAAGCAGGAATATCTCTACTTCTTTCCATTACCACCACAAGAAAAAATCACTTACATGAACATTTATGGAAATTTCCGCAGATTTTTAAGAAATGCCGGTATATCTCATGGGGGACGCAGAAATCCTATTAGGATTCATGATTTCCGGCATACCTTTGCCGTTCATTGCCTGAAACGGTGGGTTGAAGAGGGCAGGGATCTGAATACCTGTTCTCCTTATCTACGGGTTTACATGGGGCATACGCTTTTTCGCTACACGGCGTATTATTTAAGACTTACGGCCGATCTGTACCCCAGCATTTCCGCCAGACTGGAAGAAAGCTATCCTCACTTGATTCCGGAGATTGGAGGTGATCTGTGTGAAGCCGAGTGACTTTTCTTACCACCTCACCCGCTATCTGACTGACTACCTTGCCGGACAGCGCAATTCTAGCCGCAACACCCTTAAAACCTATAGGGACACCTTTAAGCTGTTTTTGGTTTTCTGCAAAAATGAGAAAGGTATTCAGCCGGAACGGCTGACGCTATCCAAGATCTCCGATACACTCGTTAGAGAGTATTATGACTGGTTAGAGAAAACACGGGGATGCAGTCCCATTTCCCGTAACAATCGGAGAACAGCAATCAACTCATTCTTTAAATATGTTCAGATTGAAGCGCCAGAGCACCTTCTTCTTTGCCAGAAAATACTGTCTATCCCAAAAAAACGGTGTACAAAGCCAGTGATAGGATACCTTACCCCAGACATGCTAAAGCTACTTCTTTCAATGCCTGACAAAGCAAATGTTTATGAACGCCGGGAATTAGTGCTTATGACAGTCCTGTATGATACTGGTGCGAGAGTACAGGAGCTCTGCGATTTGCGTGTCAGGGATCTCCGGTTAGAGTCACCCGCCATAGTAACGCTTACAGGCAAGGGGCGAAAGACAAGGCATGTACCTCTCATGAAAAATACCGTCAGTCTATTGAGCCGATATCTCGAAGATCAGCGAATTGAAAATCCATATGGATGTGACAGACCATTATTTATGAATAGGCATCATGCGGCATATACCCGCAAGGGCATATCGTATATTCTTGAAAAGTATGAGAAACGCGCAAGGGAGGTGTCTTCATTATTACCCGACTTTACAATTTCGCCGCATATTTTTCGTCACTCAAAAGCGATGCATCTTTACCAAGCTGGAATTGATCTTATATACATTCGCGATATCCTTGGACATGTCGACATTGCAACTACAGAGGTGTATGCGCGCATTGATACAGAGCGTAAGCGAGATGCCTTGGAAAACGCATACCCCGAAATCACAGGCTCCACACTCGCCGACTGGAATGATGATGAGGATTTGATTCGAAAGCTCTCAAGGCTGGTGTAAAAAGCAAAATCATATGCGATGATAAAGTACCATAAGTGTAGGTATTAACCTGTTTTTTGGTCTGCTTCGTCGCATATTATTTTTCAGTACATAACCATCAGAGTTCTGACCGCACACATAGTCCAGAAGCGCAGCGGTTTCTTCTCCGGTGAGAGTCTCCTTCAGTCCTGCAGTCATGACTCCCCACAGCTCGCCATCAACAACCTCCACTGTCGGGTAGAGACTATGCACCTTTTCTTTGAGAGCATCGTCATGAATGTACTCAGCAAGGCCTCGGTCATTTTCAAAGTGCCGGTTCTCCTTTGCTATGGCAGCTAGGATTTGATCCTCATATGCCACCGCACCCCTGGACGAGATATCCTCCCGCTCATCCTCCGAGCAGTCATACTGAGGATAGGTAAAAATCTTCAGCGGGAAAAAGATGCGCATTTTTTCGTTGGCCATTTTGGTTTCCTCCATTTCATTTTGCGCTACATTGGACAATAAAAAAGAGGCGATGCTTCTCAATTAAGAAAAACATAGCCTCTCATACTCTTGCCCGAAGGCAGCATTTATTAAATTGTTTTGGGGTTATATAAAAAAAAAGACATCAGAGTTATGTGACTCCGCTATCTTTGAATTTATCCTTGCTGTTTAGTGGAGGAACAAATAATATATCCTGATGATACTTTGGTCAGTTGACCTTTATAAGCGCACCTAACAGGGCTATAATTAGGATGTATAAATTAAGATCAGTAATAAGGTGGTGTCCATATGAGTACAATTTTAGATAGAATTTTGGCGCAAATTGGCGATCAAAAAATAATAGATAAACTTCTTTCTCTTTCAAAGGCAGACTTAAATTCGCTGTTGTTAGAACTGTTTGAAAAGCAAACGGATAAGTTTACCCCTGTGGATGTCTTAAAGGCGTATCAAGTTAACCGTTTCTCTACCCCCAGTGATATTGACCCTGCCAAATTCCATGCTTTAGAAACACAGCTATTGAACGCGGCACAGAAAATGGATATGCAAACTGTTCTGCTTTCGCCCTCTGCGCCCCTTGGCAGTTGTAGCGTTTTTGGTTGCGTAGACCAATACAATGTTGTAAGCGCATTGCGCGGTACGGAAACACTGTCCGACCCCTCTAATATGATGGCTATCATTATTGCTGACAGACTAAAGCGTAGGACGGAGAGTAATACGCCCCCTTTGCATTATGCTACAACCGTAAGAGCTGTTCGGGCCCAAGCGTTTTCAGGTAAAGGTTTTTTTGCCCATTTCGGCCTTTTTTGCATGGTGTCTTCGGGGAAAGATATAGGGTCTTATGCCTGTGAAAAAGAGCTACTCAAGAAGCACTTGAATTTTTATAAAGAGTTGCTTCAAGAACACTTCAATGCAAAGTTATCCATCGTTTTACGGAAAAGAGGCGGGTACACAGACGGCGATGGCTTTTTTGACAAAATGACCGCGGTTGTACAAACAGCATTTCCTGATACGCTGCTTTCCTTTGATTATGACGATGTAGACAACAAGTATTATCAAGGCATCAATTTTCAGATATATATGGAAACTGAGCATGAAAAAATTATGATTGGTGATGGTGGATTTGTTGATTGGATTTGCCAAATGCTCGGAAGTAAAAAAGAACGATGTTTGATAAGCGGAATCGGCTTAGATCGGTTTCTTTTGTTTAGTGAATGAGAGAGGAGGAGGACGATGGAATTAAAAAAATGGTCTTACAATTATGTCAGTGATTTGATCAGATTCGCCAATAACAAAAAAATCGCAGACAACCTGCGTGATATTTTCCCGCACCCCTATACAGAAGAAAATGCGCGGCAATTTATAGAGTTTTGTATGAATACCCCGGAGAATAAGCAAATTAACCGTGCCATCTTTTATGAGAATCAAGCTATTGGTGGTATCGGCCTAACATTGGGAGAAGATGTTAACACAAAGAGCGCAGAAATCGGCTATTGGTTAGCCGAAGAGTATTGGGGCAAAGGGATTGTCACCGATGCTGTCAAAGAAATGTGCCGCTTCGCATTTGAAGAACTCAATCTTGCGAGAGTCTATGCGGCAGTTTACGCTTATAATAAAGGCTCCTGTAAAGTCTTAGAAAAATGCGGTTTTGTAATGGAAGGCGTGTTGAGAAAATCTGTATTTAAGAACGGACAGTTTTTTGATGCCTGTATGTACAGCTTAATCAACTAACATCAGATGCTAAAGCAAACCTCCCAATAAGTCCATGCACCGAGGAATGGGCTATTGGGAGGTTTGGCATTTAACCAGGTATATTTTGCAATTTTGTTATGTCCAAGATTAATAATTCTTGATTTTTATAAGACAATATCCCTTGCCTATCACACTCCGCTATCGCCCGATTGATACTTCTCATTGGAGCTTTGGTTTCCTTTGTTATCTGCTCCTTGGTGAGTTTGTCTATATCTCCCCGGCGATAGTGGGTAGTCACACAGCGCAACAGTCGCTCCTTGACTGTTAAAAGCGAAACTTCCTCGATGTATTCACTATTTATGATTAGCTTATATGCAATTTCCCTTATTATGAACTTCGTAACTTCAAAATCTTTTTTCATCCAGTCAAAGAAGTCCTCCCTGTGAAGCGCATACGCAACACAGGGTGTCATAGCAGAAATCTCAACTGGCTTCCTACCAACATAGAATTGTTCCAACTCGCCAAAAAAACTTCCGGGTTCATAAAGATGTATAGTTGCAAAGGAGCCTTGCAGATTCGGTACATAGGCTTCGGCTTTTCCCTCAATCAAAAAATAAACATAATTGTTTTCGTTCTCTGCGAAAAGAATCGTTTCGTTTTCATTATACGTTTTCCGGTGCAATTTTTTCTTTACTTCATCGGGCATCATATCAATCAAACTTATTGTAATCACTCCTAACTTTGCCATTAGGTCACCTCTATCCTCATTAAATCATTGATAGATTGGAATTTGTTTATTCTAAGTCCCTTGTTTTCATATTTTCCGAAGCACTTAATACACCAAATTCCATGTTTCCTCCACCTATCCTATTACATACAAATTCATTTGAAAAATAATTAATAAATTCATCTTCTTTACAATATATATCATCAGTTAGATAAACAAGTATTCTTGTCGTATCCAATGCTCTAAAACTATCAATAGATAACTTTGACTTAGTAATTTGGCCGCATATCAACCTGTCAAATTTCAACTTACCTCCCGCCCAATGCTGTCTGATTCTATTCTTAATATCTCCCGTCGTTCCAACATAAAGTTGACAATATTTATCAAGAATCATTACGTAATATCCTGGGCAGGAATATTCGCTCAAGTCTGTAATTTCAAAAAACCTAGCTTTCTTAAGAAATTGTGCTACTTCATCCTCAAACTTAACATGGTCCAATCTCTCAAAGAAATTCATATTGAGGTCGAAATTCTGCATAACTTCGATTAAATGCTTTTTACACCAATCATCTCTATAAATAATCCCTTCTTTATCAGCATAAATCTCAGAATAAGCCTCTATAAGTTTCTCATCGTTCCTTTTCAGTGCCTGTATATATCATGTTATTTCCATGTGTACTCTTATTTGAAATAATAGCATAATTCTCACGAGTTAATTTATAACCACGAGTTCTTAATGACATAGTTATCCCAAAATGAATAATTGTTTTATCATCCATCTTTTACCTCAACATAAATTAATATTATTGTTGTTCTGTTCAACCATTCGATAAATTCCTTTTTGTTTGTGTGTTCTATACTATCCTTTATCATTTTATTGTCCAGCCATGAGAAATTCAAGCATGGACTCTGAAATACCGAATGTCATCTATGAAACGCCCCAAAAAACGGGGTCAAAAATCGCAGTTTTTTGCCTCAATTTTTGCTCATTTTTTGCTCCAAAACCACTACATATAGTAGTTGGCCCGCCTCATTTGCCCTTAGAACCACTATTCGTCATCATTATTACACACTCGACGTGCCTTGAGTCGACAAAAATGATGTCGTGAAGACCTATTGGTTCCTTGGCGGAAGAGTATTTTTCCCGCGAAGAAGCTCCTCAATTATTTAGGTTGTTCAACCACTCCGCTATATCTATGACCTGTATCCCTTCATATTGATACTGTTCATGTCTTGTTCTTGCAATTAACAACTTAGGATATGCGTCTTTTATCGTAAGTAATGAATCAACTTCTCTCGAAAAAGTCTTTTCATTAGAAATATCATCAGACACCTGGATATAAAGCTTTTCATTTTGTTTGACTGCAACAAAGTCAATTTCTTTTTTATAAAGCACACCTACATATATTTCGTAACCCCTTCTCATTAATTCAAGTGCAATTATATTTTCCATCACCCTACCATAATCAAGATTTCTGGTTCCTAACTTAGCATATCGAAACGCATGATCACTTAGGTAATACTTTTCATTAGATGTTAAATATTTTTTCCCACGGATGTCATATCTCCTAACCTTGTAAAATGCAAACGCATTACATAAATAATCAAGATACGAACCGACTGTCTTATGATTAATTTTGTCTGCATTTTTCGTAAGTGTATCTGCTATTTTTCTTGATGATGTCAAATTCGAAATATTATCCATCATAAATTCAGCAATCTTATCCATCAGAACGATATTTCTTATTTTATACTTTTGCCGAATATCCCGTAGAATCAGCGTATCAAATATATCTGCAAGATACTTATACTTTTCTTCCTGCTCTTTATACAAATACGAGCCCGACATTCCACCTTCTTTCATATATCGATCAAATGCTGTTTGGATATCTGCCATTTTGTAATATCGCAGGTACTCAGAAAAAGAAAATGGATACACTTCAATTTCATAAGTACGACCTGTAAATAAGGTTGCTAGATCACTGCTTAATAAGAACGCATTGGAGCCTGTAACGTAAATATCATATTTCCCTGTAGAATGTAGGCTATTTATAGTCAGTTCAAACTGCTCACACATTTGTACTTCATCAATGAATACATAGTTTACTTTCTTTCTATCATATTTATCTTCA
>JAEZVF010000008.1 GCA_023443225.1 Bacillota bacterium | reverse complement strand
CATGAAGATAACCTCCTGAGTTTGTTTAAAAGTTTAAAAAGTTGTCAACTTATTCAACTAATTCAACTTAGAGTATTATCTCATAGAAGATCGTATTTTTTAATGTACAAGAGATTTACCGTTTACTTTGTCGCTTTGCGTCAAATTCTTATTTTTTTTCTTTCTTTTATATTTTATTAGCTTAATAAATATAATGGGCAGTTAATTACTCTCCTATATATACTCACAATCAATATCATACTATTAATTTTTTACTGAAGTAATTATTTTTTCTCATTTCTTCATATGTTGACAGTATATCATTCTTATTAACAATATCTAATACCTCATCGTATTCCATCCCAAATGTTAATATATTCATTCTGACTGCATGTAAATAGTTTTCATACCATGCCCATTCAGCATTTTCAGATAACTCTCGAATAGTAGATCGAGATACTAATGAGTTAATTTTATAATCACCAGGATTACAAAAGCTTTTAACAATATTAATATTATTTTCCGTTACTCGTAGTTGCCCCAACGCCGAACCGCCAACATCATTCCACGGCGGAAGATGACCATGTTTTTGTCTAAAAGACTCAATCAATATTCCTTCAACTATTTTTATATCTTGTCTTCCTTGTTCACTTAGCATATCTTCAATAGGCGAATTTACTTGTTTTGCAAATTTTTCATATAATTTTTTATTTCTGTGTACTAAAGGTTGAGATAATGGAGATTGAACAAATATGGTATACCCCAATCTTTCATTTTTTGAAAAATAATCTTCAATTTTGCTCTGTTTAGATCCTTCTTTAAGAGGTAAAATACCATTATGTTGCTTGAACCTCTCTGCTAAATCACCTGCCAAACCTATATATAAAATTGCTTCTGCATAGTAATCCCAGAAACAATAAATACCAGCTGATGCCCAACCATAATTATCATTGGGGCAACATAAGTCATCTATTGCACTGGCCATTTGGTAGGCTTCTTCTCTTCGATATGCATCGATAATAACTGTTCCAAACATTTCTATTCCCTCTTTTAAATTTCCATCTTCTCCTCAAAGAAATCGTATTAGCAAACCATTTTAAACATACTACGAAATTCATTTTCTCAACAAAAGTTTTCTTATATATTATAATACTAATAATGTAATTAAACTTTAAGTTGTTTCAAAACATACTACAATAAGAAACTCTTATAATCGTTGAGTTAAAATCAAAATAAAATGCACAATATATCTTAGTTGTTTATATTGCCATCGCCACTTTTAAGCAAACGCGTCATAAGAATCTGAGCGTGGTAACCGCCATCATTTCCAACGCCTTCAATCAATACATAATTTTTGTTAAGTATGTCAAAGGTGTTAGTCATCGAAAAACATGAATGTTTCTCAAAATTCATAAGATTAAATATGAATTTGTCGTCGGAAAGTTCGTAAACAACACCTTCACTAAATGTTACTTTTCCGGTACCAATATCTTTAAGCCCCATAAGATCAGTGCTAAAATCCCTTCTAACGAAATATAGCCTCCATTTTCCAGTATATTCTGTTAATGACTCATCTTTAATAAAATCTATAAAATCGAATTCTTCATTTTCAGCTTCCGGCAGAGATAAAAATTTACCGAAGAAAGATTTAACTATCTGAAGTCTTGTACTCTTTGTAAATCCCTTTATTCTCTTTGGTTCTCCATCAAGTAAAAAGAATTTTAAATATGCCTCGTCATATTTACCTAAAAAAGTATTACATTTTCTGCACAGTGTCCTTGCTGTCCTTCCTGCCGGATATAGTGATTTTGATAACTTAGTATCAAAAATATCACCTAAAATATCATCCGCATTTTCACCGTCAGATTGCCTTTTCATAACATCATTATGTATTTCTTTAGATTTAAAAGAATCGAACAATTTTATGAAATCAAGAGCAACTACGTCTTCGTTACCTACGCTCCGAGCTGGATAGTGTTCTTCACTCATTTCATCATCTGAATAATACAATCCACACAACTTACACTTAAATTTTATTTTATTCATATTGATTTTAATACCTCCGTCCTTAGAATATGAATAAAAGCAATCGTATAGTTACTCTTATTGTTTGAATCGTTGCTTCCCGTAATTGCTATCATCCGCTGTTGAGCGAAATTGCTATTACTTAATGGCTTGTCAATTTAAACATAATGGATGTAAAAATCATTTCTTCACCCATATCCAACCCTCTTTTTTAGCTTTCTCAAAATCATTCGGGAAATATACATCACCATCTAAAAAATCCTTTGCTGCAAGCAAACAAACTGCACTATCTAAAACATCTGCACTTTGTATCATATGTTGCAAATCACACTGAATTTTCATAACCTTTCCAAACCTTTTAAAATATCTTCTCTCTCATCTTTCTGACCTTTTTCTTTGTATCCGCTATTCCGGATTCCATAGCATTGCAAAGTTGCTGATGGGTATACTTCAATTACAGAAATTGCATTTACCTTATCTGGACTCCATGCCATCTCAATCTTTTTTTTATAATTAACTGTAACTCACCGATAATCTTCAACGCAGCATAGGCGGTTCTTGCAATACGATCAGCTCCAACATCAAGGGGCTGTTTTCCCAATGTTTTCTTAATAAATCGATCTGTTTCACGTCGAAACAATAAATTCGATTCTAATGATTTGTTTGTCCTGCTAAATGGTAACTAAGAGAATTTACTAAGTCTTCGGGCCATCCAAGCGGAGCATCAATAGCTAAAACAACTTTAACATCTGTCTGTATCCAATCCACAATTATTTCAGCAATTGAATTCCCGTCTGAACCAAATTTCGTCTCAAACAAGGAAATACCACGATTACGATATTCTCCCATTGCTAAACCCACTTTTTTAGCGTCTTCTGAACAATCTACGCCAATGATCTTAATGATATCTTGCAACTTTATTCCTCTAAAACTCCTCTATGAACTCCGCTTGTCTATTATTAACTTAACTTTTTCCTTTAGTAAATATTATAACAGCATATCGCAAGATTTGAATTTGCTTAATCAGCACTTTCTAAATAAATTATTTCTTTTCCTTTTTGTTTAGCATATTCTATTTCTTTTTTACACTTTCTCCAATATAACCATCAACATTTACAACAAAAATTGCATCTGACAAATCGATTTTCATTCTATGTAATTCACCTAATGTATCTTTTTCATATTCTGTTAAATCTCTATCCATAACATGTGGTATAATTCCTATTACAGAATATTCATTTTCTAATTCTAATCTTTCAGACATCTCTTGTATTTTATTCCAAAACCTTACTGATCCACATAATGTTACTACCTTTCTCTTCACAACTATATCGCCTCGCCTGTTCATCTTAAATATAATGGGATGAATGATTCATAATCAATAAAGCAAATCTAACATTTAAAATAAGACTCTGACCATGTTGTTCCACCTTTTAGTGTGTTTGATTCGTTGTTCAAATTTCCTACTTTCCTACTTAATAAATAGGGTTTAATTAAAAACCGCAATATCATCCGGCTTGATGTAATTCATTATTGTTGGTGCTACTTGAAATGCACCGTTATGGCGCATGTCCCTATCAGCTTTACATTTTTGAACTATTTCTTTTAATTCACTTACCGTAGTAATACCAAACAGTGGCATAATCTTCTCGCAATATACCTTCGATTTCATCTTATACCAGAGTGTTTGATTGGTACTGCAATAAATATAAGATAATGGAAACCAATAATTGTATCCTTCACTACCCAGATTATACGACTGAAATAACTGATATAAAACAATATCAGCATTCGATAATGTTTCTTTAGTAATAATAGGTTTCTTTTCTCTATGAACGAGCATTTCCCCAGCCAAAGTATATAATTTGGGATTGAAACACTTCGGTTTACAAACATTTTCTATGGTCTGGCAGTATGAATAAAACTTGGTGTAGTTATATTCTTTCATATGATTACTAGAAAAAGACTCTCTCAAAAAATATGTATGTGTAAGAACTTTGTGCAAATCCATAAATCGCTCGTAATGTATCAATACAGCGACTGTGCAAATCAACAGTTCCCAAACTACAAAATCATAGAATTCAAATACAGTATTAATATATGAATTCATTCCAGAAGCATCATGTGTTAAATTATAAACCTGCTCAATGAATGTTGGAATAATAGTTCCAATTGGAAGGTCACTGTAGATTACAGCTTCCAAATAATCAATATATAAATCTCGGACTGTTTTTTCTTCTTGAATTTGTGTTAGAAGTGCTTCATCATACGCTAACCCATCTTTTGACTTAAAAGACTTAAATGCAACGACAAATTCATCAGTGCATTTTCTTACTAAAAAATCAGCTTTATTTTTGTTTCCGTCCGTATATCCACGAATTTGTTTTACTAGATCACGAATAGAAGACAAATCGATACTTTCGTTTTCTAACCATTCCGGTGTTGTTCCAAGAGATGGTTTGCGATACTGTGGTTTATTATGAATATTACGCAACAAAGTCTCATAATTCGCTTCATATTGATCATCTTCAGTAGATAGATCTATGTAGATTCTGGATTTTATATATATAGGACAGTATGGTTTTGCGTCTTCATTCACCTCAAAGATAATTGGGATAAACTTGTCCTGCGCCATATTACCATAAAGCTCAGGGGAAATAATGACGGTTTCGTCGCCTACTCCACCTTTTCTGGCATTAGCTTTTTCGGTGTAATATCTGTCGCAGATGATAAGAACTCTATCTACTTCAGGGTTATTTACAGATTGCTCCATGAAAGCATATTTATCAAATCCTTCTTTTAAATCCCATCTATCTAATATCACATCAACGCCGTTGTGCATTAAGCGTTCGGCAAGTTCAAGTACTCTATCAGCATTTTGCCATGCGTATGAAATGAACACCTTAGGAATTTTTGATTCACCCATCTATATCTCTCCTTTTTTAATTCTCTGAAACATTAATTCAAGTATATTGTCTTTTTCTACATCTAGAAATTTTATCAAATTATTCACCTTCCTTGCTACATCCTATAAAATACAACACCTCTTTAACCAGATAACCTTTATATTTTCTGACTTTTCTCTAATCGTGCCTGACAAAATGTTCCTACGTTATCCTTGTTTATTTTTTTTATAGAGTAATCCGTTGAACTAGACTTATCGTTTATCCTTATCTTTAAATAATCATATAGCTGATGCAATAATTCTACATAATCTATCAATGCTCTTGCATTATCTACTATAGAATCATTGTTACCAAATAGGGGTGCCATATTGCTTTCTTTAGTATACACTAGATGTATGGGACATTCGTCAAAATAAACTTTTCCATCCTCAAAGCCAGTCAGTTCCCTACTGATATTAATTGCACCTCCCATAAAATTTTCCATATAAGTACATTGTTCAATTTCATGAATTATTTTTTCTAAGTCATTGTCCAAATAAATTCCATATTGTAAATATATGTCCTTTATTTGCTTTTGCATACCCTCATATTCATGATATAAGTATTCGCCCCATGTTAATGCACTCCTTGTCTCTTTATCTACTAACAAAGTATATGCCTCTTTTTTCAAATCAAATGTTTTTAATATTTCATAAAACATGTTATTAAAGCATTCTAAATCTGTTTCTTTTACAACTTGTTTCCACTCTTTTTCAGTCGCAGTACATTTACATATAATTAACAATAAATACACTGATTTGTTATAAATTGACATTAACGTCTTATTTGTCCATTCTATAATAGGTTCTCTTCTCTTTTTATTAGGTCTCCTCGTTGTAAAGTAGTAAACCAAATATCCCGTTACATATCCCGTTACAATATTTAACATTGTACTATCTATTTCGTGATTCGAAACAAAAATTAATTCTATAAACTTTAAATCACTAATACACCTAAAAGAACTCCATCTAATTGACAAAAAAATGCAAGACCAAAAAATCAATGCCAACACAAATTCTAGTGTCTCAATTCTAATATATAATTTCATATTTCTTAACTTTTTTTTCATTTTTTACTTATCACCAACTTCCCATTATTGCTATAACTAGTAACCAATTTATTATATTTCTCATAAAGCATTCGGAATTGTTAACCAAATTATACCACTAAATTACAACAAAATCCACCTTGCTTTTTCAAATAGTATCAAACTTTAGAACCAAATTACAGACCCAAAAAATTTACAAAATAACCAAGGGCAGAAGCCGTAAAAATCAGCTTCTGCCCTTAATTTAACTATCAACATATTTCACTTTATTTTATAAGTATAATAGAATTGAAAATCATTTTATATAATTTTTTCTTGGTTATTCATGGAATAACCGCCCCGTTCCACATCGTTACTATCTAATAAATTTTCTTTACTTTCAATGTAACTTAACTTTTTAACGACACCATAAGGCTCTTTTAAGGAAAGTTGATCCCCGTCCCCTGAAATCACCCATAGAGTTTTATACCCTCTGGGAATTGTTTTTAACTTTTCTTCTCCATTTCCATCTGTAAAGTACACTAACAAATCAACCTTGTTATTGTTAGCATAGGCAAAAACAGGGTCAAATTTTGTGCCTCCACCCTTATTCAATCTACCTTTTATATCCTTTACCGATTTGACTTTATACACTCGTTTGATTGCATCATCACATTCAACTACTGTAATTTCGTGATTATAATTTTTTACTATAGCAATTACTTCTTTCATTGCCTGCTTATATTCTTCCTCGCGAATACTTCCACTTATATCAATGGCAATAGTAATGTTTGCTCTATGACTTCTAAGTTCACCCCTGATATCTAATCGATCTGGCTGTCTTCGATTTCTTCTTGTACTTGTCTTCTTTTTCTTACTTTCCATCGTACCCATTAATCTGATTAGATATAAATTCCAAGGTAATTCACCGTTGTTGTTTTTTAGTTCTTCAATCATGCTTTTCAGATAAGTTGGAAGTTCACCCTTTTCGGAATTATGAATCACCTTCTCCGTAAATTCTTGCAGGGTTTTATTATCGATATCATCGGACTCTTCCCATATGTCATGTGTTTTTTCAGCACTATACTCTGTTTCGATGGTTTCACTTATATCGTTATCTTCATCATTTGCATCTACCTCTTCTTCTAGCAGATCGATAGCCGTTTGTATCTTGTCCAGATAATATTCAAAGGACCTATAAGGTTTTAGATCTAATGAATACTTGATATTTACCTGTTCTACAGTAGTAGCATATGGTGGCAGATAATTCAAATATTGATTTACTACCAAATCCATTGCCATATTAACCGCTACTTTACTTTTTCTTCCCTGAAACTCTTTTGCTCGAATGAGATGGCTGGATACAATATGAAGTATATCGTGCTTCAGGGAGCTTTCCATTTGTTTACGATTAAGCTTTAAAAATTGGATAGGATTAAAATATAAAACATAATTCGTTCCTTTAAAATTTACAGCTGTAGGACTTCCGATATCAAATCTTATTTCTCTCGACATTTGAAATATAAAATATCCATAGAAATTATCTTTGTCTTCCATTAGGCTTAGATTTACTTTATCTACAAGACTAAAAAACTCTCTTTTAAAATCATCCGGTATCTTTATATTCGACTTCTTTTCTTTTTGATTCGATCCAGAACTATGCAGAATCAGTTCCTTTGCTTCATTGCGAAGTCTTTCTACTAGGGTATCAAAATGTGCTTCCATGATTTTTACCTCTTATTGAAGTATAGAATCATAAAATAATTCTACAAAACCTTCATTTTCTATTGCAACATTGTAAACGTCAGAATAATTGTTTTTCATATCCTTCATAATTCCCACTCTTAAATCTACTGGAAATAGTTTCAATAACTCAATCAGCCTATGAATCGAATCACTAAAATCATAAGCACTCATTTTTATATTTGATTCCAGGTTTTTTAGGATATTCTTTGCAGATATATATAGTCTTGTATGACTTTCCTTTGTTACTCTTTCTATCAGAGTTTCCGGTATAGAATCCCCCGTAAATATATCTTCATAAGATATTAGGGGATTATACTCTGATTCTACAAAGTGGATAAACTCTTCTGCAATTAATTTACCTACATTCCCTACTACTACATTTAGAAAAACAGATCTTGGTATGGAATCTTTTTGCTCTTTGTAAACTTTATAAGCCTTAGAAATTCTTTCATAGCTTCTCGGAGTCGCACTAATGGTATCCTTATTCGTTTTCTGTAGATATTCTGGGAATGTAGAAATGAACTCAATCACCTTTTGTTCGATTCCTGCATTCAATGCCCATTCAATCCATGATATGTAATCTGGCTCCATATATAACCATACAAATCGATTTTCTTGTGCTGCGTCCATATCCACAACCTGGTAATCAAACTGTGAACCATATTTATCGGAAGGATTCATAGCTGCTACTATTTTCACCTCTTTGTCTAAGACATAGCCGTTAATTTCTCTATTTAATATCAAATTCATAAGCTCTTGCTGCACTGTATGTTCACAGCGATTTAATTCATCAATAAATAAAAGTACTGTTTTTCCTTTTGATAGTTCTTCATCAATTTCTCTTAGTTTATTATGAACCGCATATACTGTGGTTTTTTTCTCTACTGGCTCACCTTTCTTATTCACTTCTACATAAGATTCTATTGTTGGAAGACCACCGATTTCACCTTCCTTTAGAATATTGCCATCTATTATAATGATACTCCAATTATTTTCTTTAGCAATTTTCTTGACTAGTGCTGTTTTCCCGATTCCACTTTCACCAACGATTAAAGGTACCTCTCCCGTTGCCAATACTAAGTGGGCACTTTTTAATGTATCTATAAAGTTCATGTTATCTCCATTCCTTTGCATGTTTTGATAATATCATTTCATCTTCAGTTTTTCATCAACAGCTATTTTTTTGGCCTTTTTACTTCCATATTTGTAAATAAACTTAAGCTTGTCTATCTGATTGATGGGACTATCCTCTATCGTGCTATAATTCAAAAAATTTCTAACATAGCTATCGTCAATATCTTCCTTTAATAATACTTCCTTTAATACTTCTTCTAATTCCTCTTTCGTGACTTCTTTTATAACATACTTGATTACTAATATGTTTATTTTTAAGAATTCAATTATTTTAGTTTTGTTTAAATCAGCTATAAAATTAACCGCCTTTTCGTTATTCCTGATAGCTATCTGTTCTGCATTAGGAGTGGGCGATTTTATAAGTCTTAAGGCATCATAACTTATTTTTACGGCCTCTTCCTGTACACTTGCAAAAGGATCTTTTATAAACATGATGGAATCGAAATTTTTTCTTACGGCTAATAGTTGTATTTCCTCACTTGGATGATTAACATATTTTATTGCCCACCCCGCTTGATTTATAGCTGATTTAATCACTCTATCCGTTGGATTTTTAATAAACTCCAAGTTAATCCATCGATCATTGACCGCCTTTAACATCATCTCTTCTGTAGGGCTGTTTATAAATCTTATAGCTTGAGTATTATTGTCTAATGCTAAATCCTGCATCTGTTTGCTTGGATTATCTATGTATTCTAACAAAAGTCCGTTTTTTTTAAGAGCCAGTATCTTCATTTCATCCGTTGGCTTGTCTATCGAAACAATCGTAGATGGATTATTTTGTATCATTTCCTTCAGCTTTATCTGCTCCATGTGATTCCTTCCTGTCATTTCTTGTAATGAGAATAGTTAATTATTTTATACACAGACTATTATATCATGAACAAAAAACGTGTTCATGATCTTGTTACTCCAATCGGAATACGCTAATGAATTTGCGATTCCTCATTCCGTTTTCATTATATCATGAACAAAAAACGTGTTCATGATCTTGTTACTCCAATCGGAATACGCCAATGAATTTGCGATTCCTCATTCCGTTTTCATTATATCACAATATGAAAAAAGAAGCAGACAATAAGTTTGATTCTTTTTATAGTTCTATGATATATGTAAGAATAAGTGAATTCAAATCACTTATTCCTTATGAGTTTTATAATACCTGTTATTTTACTTCAAAAGATTCACAATCTGTAGACTCTGTTTGTGTTGCGTAACTATCATGTTTTCCTACTAAGATTTTATCTAAAGTACAATACTCTTTATCATTTGCATGATATTTACACTCATTTACTTTACAGCCAATACTGGGATTATTCTTATTTGTATCCATTATTTAGTCTCCTTTAAAATTAAGTTAATCAGCACGTACTTCGCTTTGAAATTTATCAACATGTGAACCGTCACAGTAGGGTGCGTTCTTTGTTAATCCACACCTGCATAAATGTAGTTCATTCGCAACTTTGATTGTTTTCCCTTCACCATCAAGTAAATCGACTTCTCCTTTTACAACAAATGGTCCATTATCAAGTGGTTGAATTGTTACCTGTCCCATTATATACCTCCTATAATTTAATAGTAATAGTATTTGATTTTTTATTAATATTATACGCAACAAAAAACCTCTTAACGGATTCAGAGCCCATAAGAGGTTTATAAAAGTTTTCTATTTTATTGAATTAATCAGGTTCATGGCAACCTTATTTAATCCCAAATCTTCAGTTTCGGATACTTCCAATGTTATCGCATAGTTTTTATAGAAAAATTTATATGTGGTAATAGTGTATGTAGTTCCATCAGAGATTAAATTATATGTTGTATGAAAAGCAGTACCATGGTCTGTAGATATTTCATCGGTTACAACATCATTTACCTTGTTATCCCCAAAACTTTCTAATTCCTTTATGGAAAGTAAATATATTAATAATTATCTTATAATTACATCTGCAATTTGCTCATAGCTTGCATCTAATGGTAATTCAAATAACCCATAATTTATGATCTTTGAATATCCATTTTCAACCATATATTGATTAAAATGTTTATAATCTTTTACTACGCCATAATTCTTAAACAAGGATGCAACATCTTCTGAAGTCATACCTTCCTTTATTTCAATAGCTACCGTAAGGTCTTGTTGTGTACTTTCATCTACTTGTTCCGGCTGTTCCCGGGTATCACTATTACCTGTGCCCTCGCTAATTTCTTTTGTTTCATCTGAAATTTCTTCTATTGTTTCAGCTTCCATCTCTTCTTTTGTTTGATCCTCAGTCGGCTCTGAAGTTTGTGCGTCTTCCTGTTTGTTATCCTCTATCGTATCCATTGTTTCATTATTATCTGCTGCTTCAGAAGAAGTCTTCAATATTTCGTCAGGATTTTCTTTCTCATTACTTATCATTCCAAGTTCTTCCGCCCTTTTTATGATTTCTTCATCCGATAACTGGATATTTGAGGAGGAGTGAAATGAGATGGATAATATTATAGTAGTTAATATAATTCCGATACCTAAGCCTCTCATGTAGTACTTTAATTTCATATCTCTCAGTCTAACCTTTCCGATAATTTCTTACATTTTTTACTTGCAAAATACTTTATTGATCCTGAAACAAATCAAGAACCAATTTTACTTCACCCTGTCCAATTTCGAGATTCTTAGATATTTCAACAATTGAGTTTCCTTGCTTATAAAGCTCTAGGATTTTATCGTTATTGTTCTCACTCATTTCTTCTGGTGAATGGTTGACAATCTGATTGGATTGATCCAATTCAGTTTTTGGTTTTATTGGAGAAATCTCTGTAACAACATTTTCTTTTTTGGCTTTGGTAGTTATTGTTTTTGCCTTTAATTTTTCGCTTACATTTTCTAATTTCCGGACAGTATTCTTAATATCACTGTCTTTTTCATTTAACATATTATATAAAAAAACTACTTCTTCATGATTCTGACTAATCTTTTCAATAATTTGCTTTGAAAAATCATCGACCGCAATTATCTTTTCATTTGATAATTTGCTTAATTCATCTTCTGTCTTCCATACTGTTTCTTGCACGGCATCTCGAATCATGGTATCTATTTGTTCTTTTATCTGTGCCTCATCAGCCGCGGTCAAAAATTCTTGCCCTAAAATGCTTCCATTAGAGGATATCACAGTCTCCCGGACGGATGATCTATCAACTAAAAAGCAGCTAATTAATATAATTCCGACTCCGAAAAGGATTAAAAATATTTCTAAAAGTGTCATTTCATTATCTCCTGTTATATTTTTATATCGATGGTTCCGGAATGCAAACTGTTCTTAGACATTAATTTATCTGCCTCTTTTTCTTTTTTCTTCTTTTTTTGATTTCCGGAATAAGAAGTATTGCCTTTTTCTTTTGCATCATAACGATATTCATTGTTTTCACTTTTTGTTGTTTTTACTGTTTGGCGATTATTTTGTTGTATCTGATTATGCTGTTGATGATTAATCTGAGCCTGTTCATTCATGGGTCTTTGGCTTTCCTGATGTCTGTAATAAGATACCTCTTGTGATTTTGGTGCCATTGCCGCAATCTCGATTGGTGTTATTGACATAAGAATCCCTCCTCTTAAAGACCTATAAGTTTGATATCTGCCTTATCACGAACAAATCTGGTATAATGAATTTCATTCCGAACAAAATAATTAACATTTGAAATCGTAATCTTTACACCTGGATAGGCAATGTTTTGCACGCGGATACAACCGCTTTCATTACTATTTAATAAAAATTTCAGTTTATCATATTCACTCATTGCACTCTGAAGTGTGTCATTAATCGTGATACATTTCTGAGTTAATGTCCGGACAAAGTCTAACTTATCCTGAGCTAATTTTTCGCCAGAAACTAATTTCTTTTTGTATGTATCTAAGATAGGTAGTATCTTATCTCTATCCATTTTCATATCCAAAATCTTTTTCTCTAGTTCCCGATATTCATCCATAAATACAGGATCCGTACCTACTTCTAATAATGTACTTGTTCCCATGGTAGAACCTGCTGTTTTAACTGTAATGGAGGAAGTAGAGCGGATTTCTCCACCGGTAATAAATCCTTTTTTACCACCTACCGTAATTTCTCCCTGAGCCGATACTCTACTATGCATAATAGCTTCTGTTGTGATATATCCACCAGCCTTCACTTCTGCATTTTCTATGAATTTTGTAATGATGTTACCCCTAGCTTCCATTCTTCCTTTGCTCATGCCCTGCATTCCTCGTTTTAGTATGATCTGACCGCCGGCCTTCAGGATAGCACCTTCAACAACACCATTAACAATAATATCTCCCTTGGCTTCGATGGAATAACCACTGTTTACATTTCCTTTCACCGTCACATTACCTTCATAAACAATGTCTCCAGTAGATGCATCAACATCTCCAAATACCTCATATGTATTAGCTACAAAAACCCTGTTGTCGGTTAAAACTACATGCCCATCAACATCTGAATACATAGTTAAACCATCTTCAGATAGATGTATGTCTTTTCCATGTCGTAAAATTTTACTAACAACTTTTTTAGGCTGTGTCGCAATTCCAAAAACATCCATTCCTGCTTTTCCTGGAACGGATGGTACTAAAGTGGCCAATACATCCCCTTTCTTAGTTGGACTTATCATGTCTAACTGATGAAAATCAACGGAACCATCTTCATTGCTTTTTGGTTTTAATGTATTATCCGTATTAAAATGATACGTTATTACCGCATCACTACCTTCCTCCGGATTGGTACCTTTCGCTAATATAATATCTTCACAATATCTTCTAGACCGTAAAAAAGAATTAATACTATCTTTATCGATTCCATACTTTACACCAGATTTTATTAAACTATTCATGATTTCATTTTCATTCATTAATTGTCCGTCTAAAGATGGAGGATAAAATCTACCTACTACTTGCATCTTATCCGGCGTTATCTGTATCTTAACATATTCATTTTCGGGAAGAATTTGAGTTGAAAACAGCTTAATATCTATCTGTTGATCTTTTAAGTTTGAAATTGCACTCCCTAAAGCTTTAATATCATAATCGTACAATTTCTTATCCACCAAATAGTTATTAACTTCATCGTAGGAAACCGGGCGACCATCATGAACTGCCGGATACAGTCTTAGATAGGTACCATCTGCTTTTGTAACTAATTGAAAATATCCATTTCTACTTTCCATAGCCCCTCCTCTGTGTTTGCAACTAAAACATCTTCTAAACACTCATTAAGATATCAATATTACTACCTAACTTTATTCTCATCTTTTGTAAAGCTTTGGTGTGTATTTGTGATACTCTGGATTCCGAAACCTCCAATATGCAACTGATTTCTTTCAAAGTTAAATCTTCATAATAATATAATACAATAACCTTCTTTTCTTTCTCTGTTAGTAATTCAAGTGCATTTATCAAAATTTGTTTTAATTCTTGCTTTTCCACCACCCGTTCTGGCGAATCATACACCGCACTAAGGCTGGATTCCATTTTAACTTCACTACCTTGTTCCATATATTCATCTAAGGATAAGAGATTCGAAACATTTGTTTGAATCTGCCAAGCATCAAACTCTTCAACAGATATCTCCAATTCATTTGCAACTTCTTCATTGGAAGCTATTCTTCCATGTTCAAGTTCTATCTTTTGATATGCAGCATCGATTTTTTTCTGTTTTTGTCTTAATGTCCTTGGTATCCAATCCATTTTTCGTATTTCGTCTAAAATGGCTCCACGTATCCGAAAGCTAGCATAGGTTTCAAATTTTACACCTTTACTATAGTCAAACTTGTCAACTGCATCGATTAATCCAAATACTCCATAACCTACCAAATCATCATATTCCACGTTACTACCTAAATACATGCTTAATCGACCTGCTACAATTTTTACTAAGTTGGCATATTCAATAATGATTTTCTCACGCACTTCAGTAGATTTTACTTTACTATAATCATCCCAAAGTTTCACTCTGCTTTCGTCATTCATAAATAATGCTCCTTTAATACTTATTCTTCCATACTTTCCTCATTTTGCTGACTTTCAGTAGATTGTAGCGGTTCATCATGTTTTTTATTCTCGTCAGGATGTTTATCATTCTCGTCAGGATATTCTTCTTTTTCTTTTGCTGTTTGCTTTTCATTACTTGTTACTTTTGTAATAATGGCAGTAACAATTAGCCCAAGAATATAAAATAATACTAATACTAGTAATAAAGTCTTAAGAAAGTCGATAAGCTCCACTTTATTTATGATATTGATTATACTTGCAGCTGCACCTGCAATTAACATAATTGCTGGTGCTATATATTTTCTTTGCATATGTTCACCCTCTTATAATAAATAAACCCCTAACAGCAATATCTAAATGACTTTCAAAGGTTTTCCAACCGATTTTACATAGAGTTCACCAGTATCCGGATAAAATTCTATGGTACGTCCAAAATTTAATCCAGTATCTTCTGCCAAAATGCGAATACCTAGACTTTTCAGTTTTTCTTTACTAGCCTCAATATTACGTTCACCAATACGGAGCATTTCACTATTAGCACTAAAAGCAAACATTTGTGCTCCTCCTGCAATCTTAGCAATAAGTCGATTACGGTTGGCTCCAATTTGTAATAATCTTTCAATTAATGCATCGATACCTGTGTCCGCAAATTTTGCTTTATTTTCATTGTTTCGAATCTTTGTGCTGTCTGGTAACATAACATGTACCATACCTGCTGTCTTGCTTAAGGAATCGTATAAAACGATTCCAACGCAAGATCCTAATCCTAATGTTGTAAGCGCATCTGGTGCCATACACACATTTAAGTCTGCCATTCCAACTTTTATCATGTTCATACCCCACCTACAACCCTAGAGACTTCAATATTACCTCATATGACTCAAGCGTAGGTATTAATATGAAATAACCATTTACATCAGACTCATTCTTTAAAAACTTTGTCTCAATAATAAGTGCTTTATCGCCAAGTTTACCAAATTCAATTGCTGGAACACTTAATATAGCTCCCGCCATATCGATTGCCATATAAGGCACACTGGATTCGATTCTTATGTTTGTCAGTGTTGATAGAGAAGTCAAATAAGCCCCGGCAATAATATTTCCAATTTCCTTTAATGCAGATAACTCCATTTCCGAAAAATCATCTTCACTATTTGTAGAACTACCCATTAATAAATCTAATAGATGATGAGCAGAAACCTGTTCTAACATAAACATCATCATACCATTGATTTCCCCTTCCAGGGTGATCAAAATACCTACAACAATATTCTCAGCTCCACCTACCATATCCGATAATTCTTTGAATTCAAGCAATGCAACCGTTGGAACGCACATGTCAACCTTACCATTTATTAATGTCGATAAGGCTGTAGTTGCATTCCCCGCGCCGATGTTCCCAATTTCTTTTAAAACATCAAACTGCATACTATCCATTTGGTCCAAGTTTATATTTGACAACTTCAACACTCCTTAATTGTTTTCTTTTTCGATAATGACAGATGATATATTTAATAAAGAAATCAAGCTATCATTATGCTTTCCTATGCCGCTTAAGTAACCATATTTATCCTGCACAGCACTATTTGTTACTTTTTCTATAGTGCTTTCTTCTAATGTCACTACCTCTTTCACTTCATCCACGATAATACCTATCGCATATTGTGGTTCTACTTTGATAATAATAATTCTTGTTGCATTTGTAAAAACATCCTCTTCCAAACCGAATTTTAAACGTATGCTCATAACAGGAATAATTTCACCACGAAGGTTTATTACCCCTTTAAAGAAATGTTGTGCTTTTGGAACTCTGGTAATTCTCTGCATTCTGACGATATTATCAACATATTGTATATCTATGCCATATTGCTCATTACCAATATTAACAACTATGTATTGTTTCAAATCCATTGTACTGTAATTCGCTTCCATAACTTCCTCCATCCTGCCACCAACGACTTAATACCAGACGTAAAATGGCTGTTCTCTCACTTATTTTTATACCAAAGTGTTTACGTCAAGAATCAGGGCCACTTCACCATCACCTAAGATGGTTGCACCACCGATGATCTTATTGTTATTAATATATTTACCAATGGACTTTATAACAATTTCTTGTTGTCCAATTAGATTATCAACAACAATTCCCGCTAACCTGTCACCTTTTGATACAATAACTACGGTAAGATTATCTGAGTGCTTCTCGGTTTCTGGTACTGCTAAAACTTTGTCTAAACGAATTAACGGAATTACAGAACCTCGAAGGTTAATTACCTCTTTTGAATGGACATATTTAATATCAGATATCATAACATCTTCAATTGTTTGGATGCATCCTAACGGAACTGCATATTTTTCAGGTCCTAATTCCACCATTAAAGCCTGAATAATAGCAAGTGTTAATGGTAATCGGATTATAAAATTACTGCCTTCACCTAATTTAGTTTTTGCTTCTATATCGCCACCAAGAGCTTCAATTTTAGTTTTAACAACATCTAGACCCACACCACGTCCGGATACATCTGTAACAGCTTCGGCTGTAGAAAAGCTTGGTTTGAACAGTAAATCAATGAAATCCTTATCTGTCATGGATTCCGCTTGTTCCTCCGTAACTACTCCCCTATCCAAAGCTTTTTTCTTAACTTTTTCAACATTAATTCCTGATCCATCATCTCTGACTTCAATCACAACATTATTTCCATCTTGGTATGCATCTAAGAATACAGATCCAACCTCCGGTTTGCCTGCTGCGATTCTTTCTTCATTACTTTCCAATCCATGATCAGCCGCATTACGAAGTAAATGCATCAATGGATCTCCAATTTCATCAATAACAGTACGGTCAAGCTCCGTTTCTTCACCGGTCATATATAATTCCATCTTCTTGTTTAACTTCTTTGATAAGTCACGGATCATTCTTGGGAAACGATTCACGACGCTTTCAATTGGTACCATTCGCACTTTCATTACAGATTCATGCAGATTAGTTGTAACTCTTTCTAGGTATTCAATTTGCTCATTGAATCCCGACTCATTTTTTGTAGTCTTATCTGTAGTACTAATGGAAACCAAACCATTTTTCGCAATGATTAACTCGCTCACTAAATTCATTAATACATCTAATTTTTCAATATCAACTCGAACAGAACGATTAACCACAGGCTTACTGGCATGTTTCGCTGCAGCAGTATTCCCTTTCAGATTCATCTCATTGGTTCGTTTCACATTTTCCTGCTTTTGTTCAGTTTGTTCAATTTCATCTACATTTAGTGCAGCGATATCTGTTTGAGCTAACTCTAAATTCTCAATAACAACATCTTTAATCTCTGAGATACTCAGTACTGCACTTTTTACTTTATCAATACTTGATTTTGTTATAAGAATAATACTAAAATCTAAATCGAATTTTTCATCCTCAATATCCTGAACTTCCGGACGAGATTTAATTATATCACCAAGGTTTTCTAAGGCTTTGAAAACAAGAAAAGCTCTAGCTGCCTTTAGAATACAGTATTCCTGAATATAAATAGTCATTCCATATGCATTCATACCCATAGAATGAGCTTTATAAATTGCTCTCTTTTCATAATCTGCCAACACTAAATCTTTATACTTCAATCCCTCTGTTTGAGAGGCAATAGCAGTATTTACTGTTTGAGAATTACTAACTTCTGTTTGAGATGCTTCTTTCGGAACGTCCTGAACAGCTACTTTGCCTAATCCTTTGTCTAATATTGCATTTAATTGGTTTAATATATCATGATTATCTTCGGTTCCTTCATCCGCATTCTCCTGAATGTTGCTTAAATATGCTTCAAGGGCATCAAGACCACGGAATAGAACATCAATTAATTCTGCAGTAACACCCATTTTACCATTTCGAATTTCAGTAAATAAATTCTCCATATCATGGGTCATCTGCTGCATTCTCTTATAGCCCATAGTTCCAGCCATTCCTTTTAACGAATGAGCTGCTCTAAAAATTTCATTAATGGTTTCTACATTGTCCGGTTCCGTTTCTAGAACTAATAATTGCTCGTTAAGACTTTGTAAATGTTCTTTTGTTTCATCGATAAAGATTTCCAAATATTGACTAACATCCATTTTATCGCACCTCCATGTTCTTTATAATAGCATCTGCAATTTGATTTAATGGGACTATCTCATCAACCAAACCAGCTTCAGCTATAACTTTGGGCATTCCGTAGACGGTACAGCTTGCCTCATCTTGTGAAATTACATAAATATTCTTCTTTTCATTTAGCTGCTTGATTCCTAACGTTCCATCACTGCCCATACCAGTTAAAACTACGCAGGTTATCATATCAAAATCAGATTCAATCAAAGATTCAAATAAGATGTCAGCACAAGGTTTCAAACCTTTCCTAGCTTCTTCAACGGTAACCAATAACTTAGAGCTTCCATCTCTGAATGATTTTAAACGCATCTGACTTCCGCCCTTTGCCAAATACACAACACCTTTTTCGAGGACATCTCCGTGTTCTGCTTCCTTTACCTTAAGCCTGCTTAATTCGTTTAACCGTGTAGCAAGTGATAATGTAAACCCTTCTGGCATATGCTGCACTATTAATACACTGCAATCTAAATTATCGGGTAAATGTGGAACTACCTGCTGTAGAGCCTTAGGGCCTCCGGTCGAACAGGTTATCACAAGTAACCTGTTTAACTTTGTGTTTTTTGTTGTACTATTCTGAATTGGGCGAATTGGCTTGTTTAGAACAGTTTTCTTGGAAACCAAATTCTTTGTCTCTTTCGGTTTTTCGACAGTAATGTCCTTTACCGAAACCTCATATAATTTTGTAGCCATCACCAGACAGTCGATAATTTTATTTTTAAAACTATCACTTTTTATGTCATAAAAACTTTCTGGTTTTGTTATAAAATCAAATGCTCCCAATTCTAATGCGCGGATGGTTTCAATTTCGCCTTCTTTTGCAATCGTACTTACAATAATGACAGTAGCTTTTATATTCTTTTTGTCAAGTTCACTTAAGAACTCCAATCCATTCATCTTAGGCATATTAATATCTAAAATTATGGCATCGAATACTTCATTATTATTAACAAGTAAATTATAAGCTTCCAACCCATTGAAAGCGACTTTAGAAACATGAAATCTTTCATCCAAGTTAATTATATCAGAAAGCACTCTTCTCATGAGTGCAGAGTCATCAACAATTAAAACTTTTTTCTTCATATTATGCCTCCATGCATTAGTCAAGACCTTTTTCTCTTTTTCTTTGACGGCGTTCTTCTTCGAATATAAATTTTATGATTGCCTCTCTCTCCTCACTCGCAATATCATTAAACTGAACCCTGTGCTCAAAAAAGTTTGGACGATTCGCCATCTTATTCGAAGAAATCACCTTCACTTGTATAATATGGCTTTTATTATCATACAACTTTATATCTAGTAATATCGGATTAGCAATATCAAGTTGGGTGTCTGAAATAAATCTAGCACCACCTCCGCTAATATCGGTAATGATACCTTCATTCCAAACCTTCTGACATGCGATCAAGGCTTCGTAACATGTTTCTTCATCTGCTTTATTTAAAAAATCATTTTTTGTTAATTGATTACTTAAAATAATTTCAGCTTCCGTAATAATATGGTATTTTATATATAAATTACACTCTAATCGATAAAATTGACGTCTTTGGTATTTCTCTAGTTCTGACAAAAATTGTACTTCAAGTATGTAAATATTCTGTTCTTTATACCGTGCTGTAATTACTGCTTTGCATTGGTATAAGCCTTTGTCGGTAAAAAAACATATAATGTATTTTTCACCTACAGTCAGCGGTATTATTTTTCCTCTTTCAATAGGCATAGCTATTTTAGCCTTATCACTATCTATAAAATCCAACAATTTACTTAAATATCTATGGTTTTCTATCGGTTCGTCATCTCGCATTTTAAGTTTCATTAATTCTAATTTATTACCAACTGATAAGTAATTCTTTATCATGAAAACTCTCTCCAATCCACTTTTTACTTTATAAGCTTTATTCTAAGCAAATTATTGAATAGTTGAGCTATCCCTTTCTTTGTTTGTACTTTTTGCGGTGCATTCTTACATAATATATTAGCAAGCTCGAATATAGCTTTGGAAGATGGTGTATTGGGATATAATACAGAATATGGTGACTGTTGCATTACAGCCTTTGATACATTAACATCCTGCGGTACTGCTCCTAAATAATCTAATTTAATATTTAAGAATTTATCTACAACTAAATTTAATTTATGATACAACTCTGCTGCTTCTTCAAAGGAATTCACTCGGTTAGCAATCATTTTAATTAAGGTGTTTTCAGCAGAAAATTCTGCTTTTCTATTTAAAGTTTTTAATAATGCATAAGCATCCGTAATGGAAGTTGGTTCAGGAGTAGTAATTAATAAAACTTCTGAACTAGCAGTTACAAACTCTAATACACTGTCATTAATTCCTGCGCCCGTATCTATAATAATAATATCGGCTATTTCATCCAATTCGAATAACTTCTGTGTCAAAAAAACGATCTGATCCTTCGTAATATTTGCCAATTCCTGAATACCTGAGCCACCAGATATAAATCCAATATTTTCAGGCCCTTTTGTAATAATATCCTGCAGATTTTTTCCTTTAAAGATTAAATCTGCTAAGTTGTATTTGGGTCGGATTCCCAACATGATTTCAACATTCGCCAATCCAAAATCAGCGTCTAAGATGATTACCCGATTTCCAAGCCTACTCATTTGAATGCCCAAATTAACGGATACACTGGACTTACCGACTCCTCCTTTTCCACTGGTTACTGTGATAACACGTGAAACATTTCTGGGCAGGCTTTGTCTCTTTATTATATTTCTTAATTGTTGTGCCTGATCCATTAGTCATTGCCTCCTAACAATTGTTTCGCAGTATTCTGAGTGTCAATTTTTCCAATATCATCCGGTACATTTTGTCCCCATGTAATATAAGATAACTCAGCGTTGGTTAACATCCGGATATTTAATATATTACCCACAGAAATAGTCTCATCCAGTTTTGTGAAAATTAACCGGTATTTCGCTATCTCTGAATAGTTCTCTGTTATTTTAATTAAGTCATTATACTTGGTGGTAGCGCTAAGTACTAAATAAACCTCTCTTACTTCTTCATCAACGGAATGTATTATTTTATATATATCATCACGTTGTTCCGTATTTTTATGAGAACGGCCTGCGGTATCAAATAAAACCACATCGTAATCTTTAAATTCTTCATAAGCTTCCTTAATTTCATCATCGGTATAGATTACTTTCATAGGAATACCGAGAATATTGGCATAGGTTCTTAGTTGTTCAACCGCAGCAATACGATAGGTATCCGATGTAAGCATTGCAACCTTTGCTTTTTTTGTAAGTTTTAAGCTAGAAGCTATTTTTGCTATCGTAGTTGTTTTTCCCACACCAGTTGGGCCAATAAAAAAAACAAATTTTACTTTATCTTCTTCTAGTTCAATTGTTCGAGGCTGTCCTAATTTTAATATGATTTTTTGGTAAATACTGGATAGAATATTGTCAAGAGTTGCATCCTTTTTAAATTTGCCTTCGATTTCACTAATCAACTGATTTACATGTTTTTCATCCACTTCATTACGAATTAACTGGTTATAAATCAATTGTATGAATGCAACATTTTGACTGTTTTCATTTGCTTTTTCATCTTTTTCTATGTTTTTTTCATATAATTGTTTTTCTAGCAGATCCTGCAAATTGTTTAATTTTCTTTCAATGGCAGAACTGTTATTTATATTATCTGCATATTTACTGCTTTCATTTTTATCTTCCACCGGATCGTCAATATCATATATTATGTTAGGGTTCCGCTTAATTGCCTTTTTCTCAGATAGCAATTCTTTCTTGTCATAGATTATTGTATCATCTAAAGCTGCTGTTATCTCCACAGTCGGTTTGCGAAACAACTTATAGATACCTTTTGGCGATATCGTTTTTATATTCATGACAATAGCATCTTTACCCAACTCTTCCTTAGCAAGCATAATTGCTTCGGTTTCCGTGCTTGCTTGAAACTTCTTAATAATCATTATGCTGTCACCATCCCAACTGATTGTAATTCGACATTTGAATCTATTTCATTGTATGAAATAACAATTAAGTCTTTATAGTAATCTTGTGTTAATTTTTTGAAGTACATTCTCACAATCGGAGACGTAATAATAATTGGGTTCTTTCCTAAATTCTCAAGTTTTTCAACTTCATCTTTCACAGATTGAATAATGTTCTGAGTCATATCTGGATCCAAAGCAACATAAGAGCCTTGTTCAGTTTGTTTCACCGAACCCATAATTTCCTGTTCAATCTTAGGATCTAGAGTTACTACACTTGTAGTCTCTGTAGAAGGGAAGAATTTATTAGAAATTGCCCTTTTAAGGCTTTGTCTCGCATATTCAGTCAGTACATCCGAATCTCTTGTTGTTGGTGCATAATCGGCTAATGCTTCAAAAACTGTAATGAGATCTCGGATGGAGATTCCTTCTTTTAATAAGTTTTGTAGAACCTTTTGTACCTCGCCTACACTCAATAATTTAGGAACAAGTTCTGAAATGAGCGTTGGATTTGCTTCCTGCACATTCGTAATAAGGTTTTGTACATCCTGCCTAGTAAGCAATTCATGAATATGAACTCGTATTACTTCCGTTAGGTGGGTTGCAATAATAGAAGGCGGATCAACAACAGTGTATCCAAGGGATTCCGCACGTTCTCGCTGCGCTTCTGTAATCCAAATGGCAGGTAAATGGAAAGAGGGTTCAAAGGTTGGAATTCCACTGATTTCTTCTTCCACATAGCCAGGATTCATTGCCATGTAATGATCAAATAGAATTTCTCCTTCGCTAATAGGAATTCCCTTGATTTTTATGACATACTGATTCGGGTTCAATTGAATATTATCCCTCAATCGAATCATTGGTACAATACAACCTAGTTCTAATGCGATTTGTCTACGTATAAGTACTACTCTATCTAATAAATCTCCACCTTGATTTACATCAGCAAGAGGAATAATACCATATCCAAACTCTAATTCTATTGGATCAACCTGTAACAATGTAGCAACGTTTTCCGGCCTTCGGATTTCATCCCCCATATTTTCTTCTGTAGTGGCCTGTTCCTCTATACTGCTAACTTCAATCTTCCCTGCGATTACTCTACCAGTTACCACAAATGCAACACCATAGGCACAAAATACGAAATCCGGTAATGGGGTAACGATACCAAGAAAAATCAAGCTTCCACCTACCATATATAATACCTTGGGAATAGAAAAAAGTTGCTTAATTAACAATTCTCCTGTATCGGAGTCTCTGGAAACTTTGGTAACCAAGATACCGGTTGCTAAAGATATCATAAGAGAAGGTACCTGGCTTACAAGGCCATCACCAATAGTCAAGATCGTATAGTGATTAAACGCTTCTCCTGCCGGCATACCATCACGTAGGATACCCATTACCATACCACCAACAAAACTGATAAGGGTAATGACTAGCCCTGCAATAGCATCTCCTTTTACATACTTTGTAGCACCGTCCATAGAACCAAAGAAGTTGGATTCATCTTGAATTTTCTCACGACGTTCTTTGGCTTGTACATCAGTAATCGCACCTGTATTCAAATCAGCATCGATGGCCATTTGTTTTCCAGGCATTGCATCCAGTGCAAATCTCGCAGATACTTCTGCAACTCTCTCAGAACCTTTATTAATAACCATAAATTGAACCAGTAACAAAATGAAAAATACGATAATACCAATAACAGGATCACCACCACCAACAAATTGTCCAAACGTTTTAATAACTTCTCCTGGATCACCCGTAGAAAGAATTAAACGAGTGGAAGAAACATTTAAGGATGCCCTGAAAACAGTGGTAAATAATAATATACTTGGAAAACTAGACATATTTAATACTTCAAGAGAAAAAAGTGCATTAAACAGTACCACCATAGCGATTGCAATATTCATTGCAAGTAATATATCTAAGAGAAACTTAGGAATAGGAACAATTAGAAAGGTAATTGCTGACATAAGATATAACCCAATTGCTAAGTCCATTTTTTTCATTTGTAGCTATCCCCCGTTCTGAATAATCAAATAGTAGTGATTATTTTGGTTTTTTATTCAAACTATATACGTATGCTAAAACCTCAGCTGTCATTTGATACAGTTCTGGTGGAATTTCATTTCCAACTTCCACATTATAATATAACATTCTTGCTAGAGGCTTATTTTCAACAATTTCAATCTTGTTTTCTTTTGCAACTTCTTTAATCTTCATTGCGACATAGTCTGCACCTTTTGCCAGTAAAACAGGTGCTTCCGATGTTTCTTTATCGTATTTGATTGCTGCAGCAAAATGGGTCGGATTCGTAATAACAACATCTGCTTCTGGTAACTGCTGCATCATTCTTCTTTGTGATGCTTCCCTCATTTTGGAACGAATTTTACCCTTAATCTGTGGATCACCTTCGGATTGCTTATATTCATCCTTAACTTCTTGCTTTGTCATTCTCATATCTTTTTTAAATTTAAACTTCTGATATATATAATCAGCAAGGCCGATAATTACGAAAATAACACTAATTTTAACCCCTAAATCCAATACCAAAGTACCGATAAATACGATTGCAGGCAGCAAATCCAAATCATACAGCATACCTAATATATACTGTCTATCTTTAAATGCATCATAAGCTACATAGATGATAACACCAATTTTAACAAGTTCCTTTAATAGCTCGACTAATTTATCTTTCGAAAACATTTTGCGAAAACCGGAAATTGGATTAATTTTACTGAATTTAGGTTGCATCGTTTTCCCGGTCACCATCCACTTAACCTGTGCGATATTCACAGAAAAAGTAACTAAAACACCAATAGCCATTAACGGTAGTACAATTTTAATTATTGTTAGTAAGCCAGTTTGTAACAAACGATATGCTGTCACATTCGTAAACTCTTCTCCTGATATCAACTCAATCTTACTATAAACATTCGTGTAAGTAGACAGAAACTCATTACCAACATAGCTAATAAATACTTTGATTGCGATAAAGAATGCAAGAAGTGAAGTTGCGGTTATTAAATCTGTACTTTTTGCAACCTGTCCTTCTTTTCTGGAATCGGACAATTTCTTGGTGGTTGCCTCTTCCGTTTTCTCTCCACCGGATCCTTCAGCAAAATATTGCAATTGATATCGAAATAGGCGTTCCATTCTCTTCATTCCTTATTATTTAAAAATATGTTATGTAAATTAGTATCCAAAAACTAGAATAACCTTCATGACAAAGCATTAATAGCTGATTTCATCATATCGATCATCTCATTAAATATAAACTCTGAAACATTTGGAACAAAACCGACCAGTAAAAAAAGGACGGATAGACCAACTAATACTTTCAACTGTAATCCAATAACAAACATATTCATCTGTGGTGCTATCTTTGCCAAAATCGCTAAAATCGAATTCAGAAGTAAAGTAGCAGCAAAAATGGGTAATACGATACGAAATCCAATGATGAAATAATCTCTAATAAACTTTAACATTAATAAATAGATTTCCGGTTTTATTATGACTTCACCAACTGGAATAATTTTAAAAGCATCTGCCATGGCATAAATAATATGATGATGTAAATTAGTTATCAGCATCATTAACAATACCAAATAGGAATAATAATTACTGCTTATTGTTGTTTGAATTTTTGAAACTGGATCAAATTCATTCACCATGGAAAATCCGATTTCCATATCCATCATTTGCCCTGCAAAGGCTAAAATATAATAACTGATATTTGTAAAAAAACCAATAATTAAACCAAGCAAGGCTTCATTAATAACAAGACCAGCATAATCAAATGTGGTTTGGTACTTAAGTGCCTCCATTGGTACCGCTTGGAATAATACAATTGACAAAAATAAGGAAAAGCCAACTTTAACCTTTTGTGGGACATCCCTTAAACTAAAAAATGGAGCAACGTAAATAAAAGCCGTAATCCTCACAAGTATCAGCAAAAATATATCAAATTTTTCAATCGTAAACATTATGCAGATTTAATGTAGTATTGAAAATTCATAAACAAATCAACAGTAAAATCTCTCACTTCTGAAAATATCCAACTACCTAAAAGTGCTATTACTAAGAATACAGCTATGAGTTTTGGAACAAATGTGAGGGTTTGTTCTTGAATCGAAGTTACTGTCTGTAATATACTAACTATAAGTCCTACAACAAGGGATGCAAGTAACATAGGCGCCGATACTTTGATAATCAACCAAAGTGCCTGTCTTGCAATGTCAATAATTATGTTTTCATTCATAACAGATACCTCCGATTGTTATCTAATAGAACGTTTTCACTAATTCTCCAATAATTAAATTCCATCCATCAGCTAAAATAAAAAGGAGAATCTTAAATGGCATGGATATCGTGGTTGGTGGAAGCATCATCATACCCATAGACATCAATGTAGAAGCCACTACCATATCAACAACTATAAAAGGTATATAAATCAGAAACCCTATAATAAAAGCAGTTCGTAGTTCACTAATGATAAACGAAGGAATAATTACTGTCAAAGGTATTTCCTCATAGGAATCTACTGTATCAATACCTGCAATATCCATAAATAATCTCAAATCTTTTGGGTGTTTCATAACTTGTTCCAACATAAATCCTCTTAAAGGGGCCACCCCAGCAGTAAATGCTTCTTCCTGGGTTATTTCCCCTCTGGTCAAGGGCTGAAGCGCATTATTATTAATGTCAGTAAACACTGGAGACATAATAAACACCGTTAGAAACAATGCTAGTCCAATCAGTATTTGGTTCGGAGGTGTTGTCTGAGTACCAAGTGCTGACCTGACAAAATGTAAGACTATTATTATTCTGGTAAAGCAGGTTACCATAATTAATATCGATGGAGCTAATGATATTAAGGTTATTACCAAAAGTATTTGTAATGTAGAAGATAACCCTTTGCCTTCCTCTCCTGCATCCAAACTAAATCGTACTGGTCCCACAGATCCATCGATATTAGTACCGGTACCATCCTTTCTGGATGATTTTTCTTCAGAAGACATTTGATTTGCAGTGTCCTTGGTAGTATTACCAGAGACAGTACTTGCAGAAGCAAACACCGGGGTAGCAAAAATAAAGGTTAATATACAAGTCACAAATAAGATTCTGATAATTTTTTTCATATTTCTTATATGTCTTTTACTATATATAATCATGAATACCAACCTTTACTTGTGATCAGTTTCCTGACCCTCTTTCGTATTTTTATCTTCTTGCTTTTTTGCTATCTTTGATAATATATCTAGAAATTTAAAATCTTGTTTTATGTATTCTTCCGGTTCATTTAAATCACTTTCATTTAGTTCTGTAATTAATTGAATCTCATTTTTCCCGATTGCTATAACAAAATACTTCTTACCTATTTGAACTAATTGAAGATATTTATTTTGTGTAACTCGGAAAGTTTCCAGTACCTTAATATTGCCTTTCTTCTGTTGTCCAGCTTTTATTCCACCAATCAATTTAGTGGTATAAAAAGTAATTATTAATATAACTATAAACAACACGAGTAACCCAAGAAATTGGAGAAGGCTGTCCGTACTTGACAATCCTAAGCTAAATACCGTCATGTCAGCCTACCGCTTTTTTTACAGCCTCAAGTACTCTATCTGCCTGAAATGGCTTTACAATAAAATCCTTAGCACCAGATTGTATGGACTCAATAACCATGGCTTGCTGTCCCATAGCAGAACACATAATAATATTTGCACTTGGATCTGCTGACTTTATTTTCTTTAACGCCTGAATACCGTCCATCTCCGGCATAGTAATATCCATCATTACCAAATCCGGTTTGGTTTCATTATATTTTTCTATCGCCTTCACACCATTTTCTGCTTCTCCAGCAACTGAATAACCATTTTTGGTTAAAATATCTTTAATCATCATTCTCATAAATGCAGCATCATCACAAATTAATATACTTTTTGCCATTTTAAATTCTCCTATCTTGTGTATTAATTATTTTAGTTATTTAATTATTTCAGTTACTCTAATGCCAAATGATTCTTCGATAACTACAACTTCTCCTTTTGCAACGAACTTACCGTTCACTAAAACATCAATTGGTTCACCAGCAAGCTTATTTAATTCTATAATAGTACCTGGTGAAAAATCCAAGATCTCCTTAATGGATTTACTGGTTCGTCCCAATTCTACAGTCACCTCTAAAGGAACATCCATAATCAACCCTATGTTCTCTGGTTGTACTACGGAACTTTGAGCTGCAGTAAATGGTTGAAACTGTGCTTGCTGAACATTGACATCTTGCATTGCTGGCATCATATAATTATTATTCATATTAGCGTACATACCATTCATATTAGGATTCCCTTGCATTGCCTGTGCAAAAGGCATCTGTCCTTGTAACATCTGACCTTGTAACATCTGTCCTTGTGTTATCTGATCATGATTTACAGAATTCGAATTCATCTGACTCATAGAGGTCGGTGTCTCTTGTGTTGCGTTTTGAGAATTTGCATTTTTGGATTGTCTATCTGCAGTAAATTTTTCATACAAATCTCTTGCAAAATCAAAAGGATACAATTGCATTAACTCGCTATCTACTAACTCGCCAATTTCCATTTTAAAAGATACTTTTACAAATTGCTCTTTTAAGAAAGGTACAATTGCATTTTCATCTATACTACCATTTAAATCAACTAACTCTGCTTTGGGTGGACTGATATCAACTCTTTTTCCTAACATTGAGGATATGGATGTAGCAGCAGATCCCATCATTTGATTCATAGCTTCACTAATTGCACTTAAATGTAAGTCAGTAAGACCATCCTGGGTGTTGGATCCGTCTCCTCCCATCATTAAATCTGTAATAACTTTTACATCATTCTCTTTTAATATTAAGATATTGCTCCCCTGTAACCCGTCTTTATAATATATTTGTATGAATACACAGGGACGATCATAATTATCAGCCAAATCTTCCCAATTGGCATATGAAACTACAGGAGTAGTAATTATAACCTTCTGATTCACTAAGGATGATAATGTTGTAGCAGCCGTTCCCATACTAATATTAGAAACTTCTCCAATTGCATCCTTCTCCTCCTCTGATAATGATTCTGAATTACTATTCGACACATTATCAAGATCAGAGCTCATCCCGGTAAGAAGTGCATTAATCTCTTCTTGAGATAACATCCCGTCCATAAACTGTTACTCCTCTCTAATAATTGATGAAATTCTAACTGCATACGAATCTGCATAAGCACCTGGTAGCGCTGAAAATTTATTAATATTACCTACATAAATATTAAGTTCGTCGTCTACCTTGCTGTTTAACTTAATAATATCTCCCCTTTGTAAACCAAGAAAATCATTTACAGATATCGTACTTTTACCCAGTACTGCTTTGATTGGAATCTTAGCCTTTGCTATCGCAATTTCTATAATATCCTGATATGTAGAATCATCCTTAACCTGCATAGTTGAGAACCAATACTTGGTATTCAACTTATCAATAACACTTTCAACACAGGAATATGGAAGACAAACATTCATCATTCCTTCCACATTACCAATTTTAATATTCATGGTAACAATGGAGGTCATCTCGCTGGGAGCAATAATCTGTGCAAATTGAGAATTTGTCTCAATCCGAATTAGTCTTGGTTCTACATCAATAACATTGGACCATGGTTCTGTCAACAGATTCGTGCATACATTGAATATTCTTTCAATAATAATCATTTCGATTTCTGTAAAGTCTCTTGACTTCTCAAGTGGAGCACCGCCACCACCCAACATTCGGTCTACCATGGCATATCCAAGATTATCAGCCAATTCAATAATAATGTTCCCTTTGAGTGGAGAAAAGTCTACAATTCCTAATAAGACCGGATTTGATAATGCGTTGGTAAACTCAGCATATGCAACAGCCTCAGAATTCATTACCTCGACTTGTACGTTTTTACGTAGATAAGCCGGTAAATTTGTAGAAAGTAATCTTCCATAGTGTTCAAATATTATCTCTAAGGTTCTAAGATGCTCTTTTGAGAATTTAGACGGTCTGGCAAAGTCGTAATTTTTAACCAACTTCTCCCCACTGTCTTTAAATTCATCTGCGTCTAATTCACCACTGCTTAACGCCTTAAGCAGGTTGTCTATCTCGTTTTGAGACAAGACGTCGCCCATTGTCATTACCTCCCGGGTATTCCTATCTACTATATTAGCATATATTTCAAATAAAATCACCAAAAAAATTTATTCTACGACCATTTTCCCTACTGCTACACTAACAATAAAATCAGAATTAAATTTTTCCTGAACTCTCTTCAGTATTTCATCCTTAATATTCTCTTTGTTCTCTTTTACATCATCCACCATATATTTGGAAAACTCATCCATTATAATCTCTTTTAGAAAGTCTTCGTTATTAGCAATCGTGGGCTTTAAGGTTTCATAATCCTTTGATTTCGTGTTAATAGAAAAGGAAACGGATACCAAAGCATAATGATTCTTTGAATCATTTGGTCCTTTTTTGAGGCTAATAGTTAAATCGTCCTGTATCTGATATACCTCAATATCTTGAATGCCAATTTTATCAGCTGGAGTTACTACAGAAGACGATTCCAACTCTAAGTCGATATTGGATGCTACTTTTGCAATTAATTTGTTTGTTCTCATGGTAGTCGGCACTACAGTAAATACAATAACCGCTGTTAATATCATATTTAAAAGTAGTAGTGCTAAAATTAAGATTGTATAGATATTTTTCTTCATAACCAGCTCCCAACTGCGTGTGCTGCACGCTATTATTTATTATAAATTTTTAGTTCTACACGTCGGTTTTTCGCTCTTCCGTCTACTGTAGCATTGCTTGCTACCGGGTCATATTCCCCTCTGCCTGTCCAGCTTAATGTCTTAGGATTCAAACCCTTCTTATCTACCAGATACATCGCAGCATTCAGAGCTCTTGCTGATGAAAGCCAATTGTTACTGGAGTAGTTACTGTTGTGAATTGGCACATTATCTGTATGACCTTCCAATTCAATATGATAATCTTTATATACCTTTAGTATATCACCAACCTTGCTCAAAATAGGTAAGGCTTCTGCTTTAATGTCTGCTTCACCAGAATCAAATAATATGGATCCACTTAAATTAATCTTAATATACTGATAATTTGGATCAATACTTATATCAATAATATCATCCAATTTACCCTTTTCGGCCATCTTGGCGATATCATCATACATTTCCAGGGCTGCCTCTTTCTTTTGTTCTAGCAAGACTTCCATGGCATCGGAAGTGGATGTTATGGATTTAGACGAATCCTTACCGGATTGCTCCGGGTCTTCCTTAGCGTCTTCGTTCTCTCCCAGATTATTTTTATACTCATCAAGATTATTAAGCTGATTAACACCATTGGAAATTAAAGACCCTTCTTCCAATGCAGAGCCACCACCACTAAAAATGCTAAAATTACTTGCCATCGATGCAGCAATGGTCTCATATTTTTCAGCATCTACCGTTGACGCAGCAAATAATAATACGAAAAAACACAACAAAAGATTCATTAGATCGGCAAAAGTATTCAGCCACGGGGAACCAGCACTTGATTCTTCCCCTTTCTTTTTTCTAGCCATTTACTTCACCACCCTCATTATGATCAAATTCAGCTCGGCTTGCTGGCTTTAAGAATGATTTCAGCTTTTCTTCAATAACTCTTGGATTCTCTCCAGCCTGTATGGATAAAAGTCCTTCAACTACAACCTCTTTCATCATAATTTCAGAACCATTGATGTCCTTTAACTTGTTAACAACGGGAATACAGAGCCAGTTTGCGAGAACGGAACCGTAAAATGTGGTTATTAAAGCAACAGCCATATTAGGACCAATGGTGGCAACATCATTTAAATCCTTAAGCATGTTAACTAACCCTATCAGCGTTCCAATCATACCCCACGCAGGACCCATGGCGGATAATTTGTCCCAAAATCCAATGGTATCATTGTGCCTTGCCTCGATGCAGTTTAACTCTGTTTCAAGAATACTTCGTACCAATTCCGGATCAGTACCGTCTACAATTAACAAAATTCCTTTCTTTAAGAAGTCATCTTCAATTCCATTTGCAGTTTCTTCCAATGCTAAAAGACCTTCTTTTCTGGCAACATTAGATAGAGCAATGATACTTTTGATCGTCTCAACATCGTTATAAACAGGTGCCTTTAATATAATCTTAAAAGATGCCAGTTGTTCTATGTAAGTTTTCAAGTTTGGCGACATGGTCATCATACAGGTAAACGAACCGCCAAAAGTAATCAAAATAGAGGGAATGTCCCAGAAATTCACAAGCAAGCTAACATCAAAGCTCTTCGTGGTCATTACAAAAGTAATACCGAATAACATTAATACAAAACCTGCTATTAAACCTATTATTGACGAAATATTCAAAATAGTCACCCACCTAACATTAGTCTTTTGTATATCTTAATTCATTTTATATAATTCTTTCTTATAGGTCTTTACTAAATTAATAATCTCTAACCGAGATTCTTTTACAATAATCTTTTTACCTGTAGTTAGCGTAATTACTGTATCTGGTGTTTCTTCAATTGTTTCAATTAAATCGTCATTAATTGTAATACTGATATTATTCATTTTCGTAACATCTATCATAAATGTTCCTCCACAAAATGAAGTTCTTATGCTACTCTATCTAGCATACAAGTTTTGGTTATACCTGCGGTATAAATTTGATATCAAATACTATACCGCAGGTTGATTCCTATGTATTATCTATTAACGTTTCAAATTAATAAGTTCTTCTAATAATGTATCCGAGGTAGTGATGATTCTTGAATTAGCCTGAAAACCTCTCTGGGTTGTAATCATCTCTGTAAATTGTGCTGACAAATCTACATTTGACATTTCCAGAACGCCCGTTGTAAACTTACCACCGTTTGCAGAAATATCCTGACCGATACCATCGAACTCACCAGAGTTTTGCGTTTCAGCGAACATGCTGTTACCAACGGATTCAAGGCCTGCAGGATTTGCAAAAGATGCGGTTGCAATTTGACCTAATAGTATCTTATCACCATTATCATAAATACCAAAGATTTTTCCAGCATTATCAATATTTATACCAGACAAGTTACCAACTTTTTTACCCTTACCAATACTATCTTTGTTTCCCCTATCCGATGACAAGGAAGTTCCGGTTGAAGCACCACTGCTGCTTTTTCCATACATAGTAACAGTGGAAAAATCTACTGCTAGTTTAGGGAATGGATCTGGTGAAGCAGAAATGTCTAAAACGAAACTATCTTTTGCATCAGTAACATCTGGAGTTACACCCGTAAATTTACCGTTTGCAGCATCAAACTTGATTGTCGGAAAACCTGTGGTCGGCTGTTTTAAATTAACTTTGCCGGTTTCCTTATTGATGTCGGCAGCTGCAACAGTGTAAGTAAGTCCACCAAAGGTAAAAGTTGTTATTGCGGATGCCCCATAGGTTTCCTTACCGGTTGCAGCATCAATACTCTTCTTAGAAAAGATGGATTGACTGTTGGAGTCGGTAATATCATTTACTGTAACATGGAATTCATCATTCTTTGTTCCCATGATTACATTTAATTCTGCAGTATAGCTATGCCCGGTATTATCATAGAAATTAACACTTACCGGTCTTCCTGTAGCACCTGCTTGAATCTGAGTATCCTGATTATCAATATTACCAGTAACGGTAGCATTTGTTGTAGCCACTGGTGGAGAAAATAAATTTTTAGCAGACATAACTTGTAATGGTTTTACCTCTGCAGCTACTGTTTTTGTTGGATCTTTATCATCTACACCCCAACCCATAACCGTAGCACCGGTAGAAGTACATAAAGTACCGTTTGCATCGATGTTAAACGCACCTGCTTTTGTAAAATAATTCGTTCCACCGCTGTTCACTATGAAAAAAGCGTCCCCGTTAATCATTACGTCAAAGGGATTGTCGGTTCTTTGGGAACCACCGGTTTGTGTAATTGCCGCTGTAATAGATGCTACAGAGGAACCAAGTCCAATCTGCATCGCATTTTGACCAGCTGCTCCAGTTGCTTCATTCGGTCCAGATGCACTTTGTGTCGTCTGATAGAATACATCTGAAAAATTTACAGAACTAGATTTAAAACCTACTGTGTTGACATTGGCGATATTGTTACCAATAACATCCATTTTTGTCTGGTGAACTCTTAACCCGGATACACCAGAATACAATGATCTCATCATAATGAAAATCCTCCTAAACTGTATGCCTGTAAAAACCCCATCTGTCATTCAAGGGTTATATGCTTCCATTAGGTCCAGCATATGAATTAAATAATTACGGCACCATCAATATTTGTAAATATCTTGTCCTCACTGTCATTGACCGCTGTAACAACCGTATTGTTCTTAACATTTACTATAAATGCAATGTTATCAACCATAACCAAGGACTCATTGATTCCCTTTTCTTGAGCTTTCTTGGCACCATTTTCAAGTCTCTCTAACTGTGTCTTGGACAGATCAATATTCCTGCTAGCTAGTCTTTCATTTGCATGTTTTGAAAACTTAAGATAAGAGGTTTCTACAGATTCTTGCTTGCTTTGCAATATGTCATGAAATGATAGATTCTTGTCTTCAGCAACCGAATTCTTATTCACACACTTATTCTTAAGTAGTTGCCCAGTCATTCGCTCAATGGAGGTGAAATTTGTTTGTGTAATATGATTCATAGTAACTCCTGTCTGACTGCTTATGAAAGCTGTCTTATTTTACCTCTGATTCTTTCACCTGAATCGTTAACTTATTGTCTACTGTCGTAAGTGAGGAATCATTAAATTTAACGCTGGCTTTATAAGAACCTACTTCCAAACTGCTAAGAGCATCCTTACTGATTGTAACAGTATTGTCCTTTAAGGTAATATGTTCTGGACTCAATTCGCTGCCGTTAACATATACCGAAACCTTAGTTGCTTGGTTCGGACTCTCTCCCATACTTACCGCAAAACTTATATCCTGTGGCTTCGTTAGATCAAACTCCGCTGTTGTAGATTTTGTAATCCCTGGATATCCATACTTTGAATTCTTTACTTGAACCGTTAGCTTATCTGATACTGTTGTAAGTAAGGAATCATTAAATCCGATTGTTGCCTTATAGGAACCAACCTCTAAATCCACTAAAGCATCCTTATTGATCGTAACTGTATTCCCTTTTAAGGTTATATACTTATCATCCAGCACTTTACCATTCAGATATACAGCAACTTTAGTTGCCTGGGTCGGACTTTCTCCAAGTTTCACCGTAAAGGTAATATCCTTTGGCTCTCCAAGATCATAATCAACTTTTGTAGCTTTTTCAATGCCAGGCAGTCCCTGTTGAATTAAATATGTACCATCAATTACTTCATATAATTGATCTAAAGAATAGAGGTTTCCACCGACAGAAAGCTTTGCTTCTCCAGCCGACATAGTTACAAAATCCACCATTCCACTCTTATAATTAATTCCTCCAGAGCCATCTTCCGCCTTTATGACTACGTCTCTTCCCACAAGACTAAATGCCTGTGAATTCGTAGATGTCTTACTTAGATTCTGCATTTGTTCCAATTGCGAAAAGGTTGCTAACTGTGCAACAAATTGAGTATCCGTATTTGGATTTAATGGATCCTGATATTTCATCTGTGTAACTAATAGTTGTAAAAAAGCATCTTTTCCTAACTCGCTGGTTCCAGAAGTTGATTTCGTGGCTTTTTTCTGTGATGATGCGTTTTCTACTATTTTCCCATCTTTTACACCTTGTACTAATTCACTCATATTTCTCTCCTTTCTTAATTATTAAGCAGTATAATCAATTTGGCTTCCACTAAGTTCCATATGTTCCGATGGGCTGCTTTCATTATCTGACTGGGTAGTAAATAATTCTGCATCGTTCTTAAAATTATGGCGTCCTTGTGGGTGGTTCTGATTACTTTCTTCCGAAGCTGCTTGATTACTTTGATCAAAGTTATACTCTGCTATAGCAACTTCAATAGATTCTACTTTAAGCCCTTGATTATTCAGGTTGTCACGTAAAAACTGCAACTGACCTTCAATCGCCTCTTTTGCTATTTGTGTCTGTGTAGTAAATTGAGCAGTTATGACTCCATCTTTTTCATTTAGAGAAAGACTGATTTTTCCCAGGTGTTCTGGATTTAACTGTAATTCCATAGATGTCATATCTGGCTTAATCAGTACTTTAATCTGCTCCACAATCTGATTTGTAATCTCATGCATCTGTCTAGCATTTGCAATCGTATCGGTAAAGTTCAAGACATCGTTCTTACCTAAAGCTGTCAAATTGTTCATAAATGATTCAAGCTGAGTTGGCATCTCAATATCAGTATCCTTTTCACCTGATTTACCCTGATCCATAGTACTGTTTTTCATGTCAGATTCTGTCAGTTTGTGTACTTCCAATGAAATCTCTTTTTCATGGCTGTAGACACTCTCGGCATCCGTCTTATCCATTGTTTCCGTAAATTTTCCTACGCTTTCACTGCTTTCTTGTACTAGAGTTCCGGCAAATTCTGATTCATTTAATTCTAGGCCCTGGCTAAGATTTTCCAGTCCAATTGACTTTGAATCAACAGAAGCATCTTCCCTTTGATAGTTCTTCATCAATATGGCTAGTTCTTCATCTGTCAGCAGAAAAGACTGGTCTAATTGCAGCTCTTCTATTTTTTGCAATAGATTTTGTAATTGATTTGCAAGATTCTCATCCGTCAATACTGCTGTAATATCATTAGAATCATTCACATGCAAAACTAACTGCTTCAGATTATCCACATTTAAAAGATCAAGCATAGTGAAACCAAGTGTAGCCATAATTTCATCAAACTCTTCTTGAGATATATCAAGTGTAGATTTTACTGTGTTTTCAATCGTTTCTGAAACTTTGTCTAGCTTTGACTGTAAATCTGCATTTGCTATGTCATCCTTAACCTTGTCTGCGGACTTACTGTCTGAATCTACCGATTGTGCTTTTCTATGTAGCGGTGTATAATCTGCCGGTTCCTCAACACTTTGCTTCTTCTGTAAATCATTACTTGTTCTATTTTCTATTTTGCTGCCTTTTGTGTGGACAGCTTTCTCTTGAGATTTCAAACTATTGTCCATTACATTGCTAAAACTACTGCCGATACCACTTTGTTTTTCAGAACTTGACTTACTTGACTTTGATGAAGCAAGAAACTCTGTGGCTTGTGTTGATATACTTTGTGTCGTCATTGGCAATTCCTCCTTTCTTTTGTATTTGACCTCCATCTGCGTGCTTTGCACGCGTACAAATAATGGGTTTTTATACTTAAGTATTTTCTATTCGTGTAGATACGATGTAAATAGAAAACACCATAAGCCAATTGACATGACTTAAACTTAATTTGCCTGATCCATATCAAACATTTTCTTGGTTATCTTTGCTGCCATGGTAGAATTCATCTCAGCAAGAATCGATGCACTTTCATCTGGTTTCATTAAAAGTAACATTTGTGCAACTAAATCAATATCTGCAGTCATACCTTCCAAAATGGGAGCAGCAGCAGCTGGCTTCATCTTTTTATAAATATCGGCTTTTTTCTGAATTGCCTCGGAAGCTTGAGCCTGTTCAACTACTTGTCTGTAAATTTCCTCTGCATTTGTAGGATTGATACTTTCATAGTATGTTTTGTACTCTTCTATATCAGGAGCTTGATCTGCAAATACAATATTTTTTTCAAATTCTAACACTCGCTCTTCAAATGCCAACTGATTGTCTTCGAATACCTTTAATCTTGCCAATTCTGTTTCCAATTCCTTTATTCGATCGGAGTCAGAACTGTTTCCTGAATGCAACGCCTCATTTTCTACCTCTAATTCTTTAATTCGGGCTACTGCTTCTTCCAATGTTGTATAAGGATAATCATTTTCATATGCTATCTGTTCATCAGAAACATTGGGAAGGATTTTATTAATTACAGGAACATCCTTTAGTAAAGGCCGTAATATGGAACTTCCAAAACCTCCAAAATCCAGCTTTATTAAAACAACAAATATCGCAAGCCAGACTATTACGATTACAAGTCCTATGATTGCAGCTAATATCTTGCTTCCTTTACTTTTTTCATTATTATTATCTAGTGATTTATTCTTTCTTGCCATTATACTTCCTCCAGGCTATCGGTAGGATTATTATATTTAAAGCTGACTAACTCATCCACTTCTTTTCTTTCTTCAGCCTCATATTCTAACTTAAAATTCTCAAACGCCTTTTCTTTTAATTTTTCATGAGTCTTTCGTTCCATCATTGCTGCACGAAGTCGTATTCTCGCTGCTTCTAGCTGCTGTTCTGCGCGTTTTACAACTAGCTGTTGTTGTTTTATAAAGAATTTCATAGTTTCTACAGCATTCTCTAAACGCTTGATTTCTATAAGCTTCAGACTGGACACCATTACTTCTCTTATCTCATTCTGATACTGAAACATTTGCTGACGGTAGGATTCTAACTTTTCTTCCTCTAGAGTCAATCGTAATCGTGCATTGCCATATGCTGTTTTTGCCTGCTCCTCCATTTTATACTTTATGTTCAAAATACTTTCCATTTTGTAAATAAACTTTGCCATTCATTCACCACTATTCTGCAAATATTTCAACTAAAGCATCTACTGTTTCGTTATAGTCCAGTTTTTCATACACATCCTGTGTTAGAAAATCATTCACAGCCTCGATTTTAGAAATCGCATAATCAATGTTTGCATTTGAACCGCTTTTATATGCACCGATATTAATCAAATCTTCTGCTTCATTATAAGTTGCCAGAACCATCTTTAATTTGCCAGCTACCTGCTTATGTTCACTCGTAACAATTGTTGACATAACACGCGAGATGCTCTGCAAAACATCAATTGCAGGATAATGATTCTTATTCGCCATCTTTCTTGTTAACATGATATGACCGTCCAGGATTCCCCTGGCAGTATCTGTAATTGGCTCGTTGAAATCATCACCATCTACCAACACAGTATATAAACCGGTTATGGAACCATTTTCAGAGTTACCTGCTCTCTCAAGTAGTTTTGGCATCTCTGAATATACACTTGGTGGATAGCCTCTTGATACCGGTGGTTCACCAGAAGCAAGTCCGATTTCCCTCTGTGCCATAGAAAAACGAGTGAGAGAGTCCATCATAAGTAATACATCCTTGCCCTGATCACGAAAAAATTCGGCAATTGCTGTTGCTGTTTTTGCTGCTTTTTTTCTAATGAGTGCTGGTTTATCGGAGGTCGCAACTACAACTACAGAACGCCTTAAACCTTCTTCTCCCAAATCTCGTTCAATAAATTCTCGAACCTCTCTACCACGCTCTCCAATCAAAGCAATTACATTTATGTCTGCTTTTGTATTTCTAGCAAACATTCCAAGTAGAGTACTTTTACCCACACCACTACCAGCAAAAATTCCAATTCTTTGGCCTTTTCCAACGGTAATCATACCATCTACTGCTTTCACGCCTAAAGGAAGAACTTCATTGATTAATTTTCTTTTCAAAGGATCGGGTGGCATTGCCTCCACGGAATAACCTTCTGCATACTCTAATTCCGAATCATCGATAGGACACCCTAGTCCATCTAAGGTTTTACCAAGAAGATTTTCACTTACCTGAACCTTTAATGGCTGTAATGTTGATTCAACAGTACTTCCAACACCAATGCCTTCTATGTTACCGTATGGCATTAATAAAATTCTGTCATCACGAAAACCAACAACTTCTGCCATGACAGTCTTCGTTTTATCCTTTGACATGATAATACACAAATCATTCAGGTTCGCATCCGGACCAATGGATTCTATTGTTAGTCCAACTACCTTAATAACTTTTCCCAATGTCTTATCATAGGACTTTTCCAGTAACTTACGATACTTTGCAACATCTACAGTAACCATAACTACCTGCCTTCTATTCTTTCTGTTTCGAGATAAGTTTTATGTCTTGAATTAAGTTAGTAAGCTGAACATCAAGACTGCAATCAATCATTCTTGTATCCGTCTCAATCAAGCACTGGTTTTCACTTAAATTCTTATCCAGTATAATATCTATTACCGCATCTTTAGGCACGAGGTCATTTAACTCTTCTTTTTTTGATAAAACAAGTTCGTATTCATCTTTAGAAACCCTAATTGTATAAGATTTACTGTTATCGGCTTCTGTCATAGAATTATGTATTAGATAAAGAATGACTTCTTTTTTATCTTTTACGATTACCCCCGTTATTTTTTCTACCAATTCTGCAACAATGTCAGCAAACATTGGCTCTAATTTTGCTAATTGATCGAGGTAATCCTTGTTATGTTTCTGTTTTAACTGCTCTAATTCTGTTTTTAACTGATTAACTTCGGACATAGCTTTTTGCAGTCCCTCTTCATACCCTTTTTGACGAGCTTCTTCCAACACTGCTTGACTTGAACTTTTAGCTTCTTCTTCTGCATTGGTAAGAATCTTCGCTGCTTGCTCGTTAGCATCCGTAATTATCTGTGCTGCTTGTAAGCGGATTTGATTCATTTCATCCTCTGATACTGCATCATCTATAACTGTTACATTTAGTCCTTCTGTAAAAACATCGTTATCCTTTTCAGAGTTTGTATCAGTGAAATGCTCGTCCTTCTGTGGAACAGCTTCAAATTGACGATTAAATTGAATCGTTTTTAAGACTTCACTCTTCCCATTGGAGTCAATTATCTTTTTATTTTCGTCATTTACATAAACATATCTGGATTTAATTAAATTAGACAACGATCTCATCACCTCCACCTCTGGAAATAATAATTTCAGCGGAGTCCTCCAGTTTTCTAATAATATTTACAATCTTCTGTTGTGCTTCTTCAACATCCTTCAGTCTTACAGGACCCATGTAATCCATATCTTCTTTAATCATTGTAGAGAGACGTTTAGAAAGATTGTTAAAGATAACTGTCTGTACTTCTTCATTGGAACCTTTCAGAGCAACTGCAAGTTCATTATTATCAACTTCCCTAAGTACTCTCTGTATGGATTTATCATCAAGAGAAAGAATATCTTCGAATACAAACATCTTTCTTCTGATTTCATCAGCCAATTCTGGTTCTTCAATTTCAAGAGTTTCCATAATATGCTTTTCGGTTCCTCTGTCAACCGTATTTAAAATTGATACAATGGCATCTACACCACCTACAATTGTATAATCCTGGTTTACTAAAGAGGATAATTTACGTTCTAATATTCTTTCTACCTCTTTAATAACATCTGGTGAGGTACGATCCATTTGTGCTATACGTTTTGCAACATCCGCCTGTTTATCCGGTGGCAATGCGGAAATAATTGAGGATGCCTGACTTGATGATAGGTAAGACAAAATTAGAGCAATTGTCTGAGGATGTTCATCCTGAATAAAGTTTAACATCTGACTTGCATCCGTTTTACGCACAAATTCAAATGGTCGAACCTGTAAGGAAGCTGTTAATCTACCAATAACGTCTTTTGCTTTTTCTTCACCAAGTGCCTTTTCCAAAAGTTCCTTGGCATAAGCGATACCACCCTCTGCAATATATTGCTGCGCAAGACAAATTTCATAAAATTCGTCTAATACCTGCTCCTTGGTTGCAGGTGAAACACCTCGTGTATTCGCAATTTCCAACGTTAACTGTTCTATCTCATCTTCCTTCAGATGCTTAAAGATGCTTGCGGATTTCTCCGGCCCAAGAGCTATAAGAAGTACGGCAGCCTTTTGTAACCCTGAAATATCAGCATTCTTAGTCATATACACCCTCCTTTAACTCCATTCATCATTTAACCAGTTTCTTAACAACTGTGCAACTGCTTCCGGATTCTCATCAACGAATTTATCAATCATCTTCTTCGTCTCAGACTGTTCTGTAAATTCTATATTTTCTAAGGATTGGTTCTCTTTTGTAGTTGCTAACAACTGCTCTACAGATAGTTCTGGTTCCAATTCTGTAATCTCCATAGGAGAAGTTCCCTTAAATACTACAAATACTAATAACGCAATAATTAAGATAATTAGAATAATTTGCAGATAGAAGGTCCAGTCTCTTCCACTCCCTGCACTTGGAATAAACACTGGTTGTTCATAAGCCATGATTGAGATATTTTCAATAGCTATTCCAGTAGCTTGCGATACTAAAGTATAGACTTCCGGCGTTACCTCAATTTGCCTTTTTTCCATATTTTCCAAACGATATTCTTCAAATGATTTATCATCCAATTCGCCTTGTAACTTTAATTCATCTTCTTTATATGTTACTGCCCGAATACATACTATGGAACCAGAAGATTCTTCTGGTTTAACAGCACCAATTTCACGTTCTGTATTGGTAATCCGCTCACTGGGCAAATATTCGATTTCCAGGGTTGAAGAAGAGGAATTGTTGTTTGAACCATCCTGAATCATAGTGTCAGTATTACCATTCGCCTGTGTTCCCGGTACCCCACTCCCACTATTGTTTGTATTCTCGGTTTCATAAGAATAATAATTCTTATACAATCCTTGTTCCTGTCCTTCGGCAGGAATCTGTTCGGTATACATCTCGCTAACCTTATCCATCTTTAATGACCAGTTAAACATAGGCTGAACATCTGTATATCCAAGTTTCATCATTAACATGATGATATTATTATTGTAAGTATTCTGAAGCTTTTCACGATAATCCAACACCGAATTCGCACTAGCAGAGTACAAATCCTCTTTTCCTCCAAATAGTAAATTCCCTTCCTGGTCAATTATCTTTATCGTATCTGTTGTTCTATTACCAATAGATGCAGCAACATATTCTGCTATCGCTTCTGCGTTTGCAGCATCAAATTCATCGTTTACGGTCAATGCAACACTGACTGGATAATCCTGCTTATCCGATAACACACTGAAGGTATTATCTTCAGGAACATAAGTAACCTGAGCATCTTCAATCCCTTTCATTGACATTAGTGTCATCCGAATCTCAGATTGAAAATATAAGTGTGTTTTTAATTTTTTATCACTATTCGTAGTATCAATGCTGTTGGACATTAATTTATCCAAAGTAACCCCCGTTGTCGGTATATCACTGCTGTAAATTAAAAGAAGAGCTTCTGAATGCATCTTAGCATCTACTAATATAGTCAGTTCGTCATTTCCCAACTTATAGTCAATGCCCTCCGCTTTTAAGAGCTCTGCTACTGCACTTACATCTTTTTTGTTTTCGTTTACAATTAAAGTCTTATATTCAGTCCTGTTTAAGACATTAACTAAAATAATTAATGACAAAAAAACAAAAGCTACCACGCTAATTATGATGGTTTTTTGTTTGCTTGAATATTTATTCCATTGTTTTAATAGTTGAACAGGTATTTTTTTTAATCTATCAATCATATTACTGCTCCTCTAGCCATCGAGTTAAAATTGGAGATTCATAATCTCTCTATAAGCTTCCATAACCTTGTTTCTCACTGTTACAGTGTATTGCAAGGAAAGGTTCGCTTTTTGCTGCGCAATCTGTAAATCGTGAATATTATCTGATAACCCTAAAGCATAAGAAATTTCTTCTTTTTCCGCAGCATTTGTTAGGCTTTCAGTTTCTTTAACCATGGAGAGTGCTGATTGAAATAAACTTTCAAATGTCTCATTATGATTTGTTTTCTTTAATGCAAGTGGCGCATTACCATCTGTCCCCAAACGAGATATACTATTTAAATTTGTGATATCCATTTATCATCCCCCGTTATTTACCAAGTTCTAAACTCTTTAAGGCCATATTTTTCGTAGCATTAAAGGCTGTTACATTCGCTTCAAAGGATCTGCTGGCATCAATTAAGTCCGTCATCTCCGTTACTGTATTCACATTTGGATAGGCTACATAACCTTCATCATCAGCATCTGGATGTGATGGATCGTAAACCATCTTCATTGGAGTTTTGTCATCTGCAATAATCTGCGTAACTTTAACTCCATTACTAACCGTTGTCCCACCCTGTGCTGTTTTTAACACATTATCAAATGTATGTACATTTTTCTCTGCAAAAACCACCATTTGGCGTTTATAGCTATCACCGTTCTCATCTCTCGTCGTATTTACATTTGCAATGTTTTGAGAAATAATATCCATACGCAGCCGTTGTGCAGACATACCACTAGAACTGATATTCATTCCATTCATGACAGACATATAGTCACCTCCTAATTACTTGATAAAGCAGTTCTAATTCTACTAAATTCCTGTGTCATAGCGTCAAGCAATGTATAATACCGAATTTGATTCTCTGCAAGAGCTGCATTTTCTGTATCAATATCGACATTATTTCCATCTAGACGATAAGATAAATCGACACGATCCGTATAGCCGGTAGCATTCAGAGAACTAAGCCTTGCATTTGCTACTTTCCGATCTAAAGAACCACTGCCTTCCAATTCACGAGCCAGATAATCCTCGAATACAATGTCTTTTCGTTTGTAATTGGGGGTATCAACATTGGCAATATTATTTGTTATTACTTCATTCCTCACCCAACTGGCATCTGAAGCCTTGTCTAGAATATTAATGTAATTATAAGAATTTGATCCTATCATACAAGCACCCCTTTCATAACATAAGCTAATTATAATGATTTTTTAACAAAAACACAAGATATATTTAAGAAATTAGTATAATAATACTATATTATGTAAAATGATATCAAAAAAAAGGACTTATGATTGAATAAAAATCACAAATCCCTTTGTTTTTTATCGAAATATCTTATATTAACAAGATAAACTACTTATTTAATTTATTTAATTCATCAAATACAACATCATTAAGAACTTTTATATAAGTTCCTTTCATGCCTGAGGATCTAGATTCAATTACTCCTGCACTTTCAAATTTTCGTAATGCATTAACAATTACGGAACGTGTAATACCTACTCTGTCTGCAATTTTGCTGGCAACTAAAATCCCTTCACTGCCCTCAAGTTCATAAAAGATATGTGTGATTGCTTCCAATTCAGAAAAAGATAATGTACTAATAGCAGACTTTACAATTTGAACCTTCCTACTTTCTTCAGCATTCTCTTCATTCACAGAACGCATCATCTCTAGGCCGACGACCGTAGTACCATATTCACTCAATATAATATCATCTATATTATATGGTCTACCGGCTTTGTATAAAAACAATGTACCTAGTCTTTCCCCCGCTATATCTATCGGTATAATGATTGCCTGATAGTGATTATCCTGAGTAAATTCAAAGCCTAAGGTTACAAGATTTACATTCTCCTTGGTAGAAAGAATGTTTAATAATCTTTCATTCAATAATAAATCAATATGCCCCCCTACAGAATCTTTAATCAATTCCTTGATTTCCGTGATATCATCTCGGTTCTTAACACCCAACACTTTTCCTTTTTTACTTATCACAAGAATATTGGATTCAAGTATTTCACTTAATACTTCACATATATCATTAAATACAACTTTATGTGAATTATTATTGTGCAAAAGATTATTAATCTTACGTGTCTTATCTAGCAATTGTACACCCATGTAACAACCTCCCAGCATCCTAATTAATAGAATACTCCACATCATATCTAAGTATTAGGTAGCAACTTGACAGATATTCAGAAAATACATCAATAATTGTGCTACCTCCTAAATCTTATCATATATTTTTCACAAAAACAATAGTCATTTGGCAAATTTGACACACATTTACCTAATTCAAGGAATTTTTTAACGAATTACTCAATTTTTTATAAAATTGAAACCACATTTTTCGTCATTACATACCAACTTAGGCCCTTTTTCTACCATAAAACTGTTGCATTTCGGACATTTCTCGTTGGAAGGTTTGGACCAAGTCATGAACTCACATTCAGGATTATCCTCACACCCAAAGTATCTTCTACCTTTTTTTGTTTTCCGGACGACAACATCTTTTCCACATACCGGACAAGCCACCCCTATTTTCTCAAGATACGTCTTAGTATTCTTACATTCAGGGAAGCCAGGGCATGCCAGAAACTTTCCATGTGGCCCATACTTAATAACCATGTTCCTGCCACATTCTTCACAAATTACATCTGTTACTTCATCTTCGATTTTAATCTCTTCCAGATTTTTTTCTGCATTGTTGACTGCTTCCTCTAGATCCGGATAGAAATTACGGATGATTGTCTTCCATTGTACTGAACCATCTTCAACTTTATCAAGCAGTGACTCCATATTTGCTGTAAAATTCTCATCTACAATGCTTGGAAATGCTTGTTTCATTATATTATTGACCACTTCACCGAGTTCCGTTACATAAAGATTCTTATTATCTTTTATAACATATCTACGGGCAAGGATGGTAGTGATTGTCGGTGCATAAGTACTAGGTCTTCCAATCCCTAATTCCTCCATTATTTTAACTAAGGAAGCTTCCGTATAATGTGCCGGCGGTTGCGTAAAATGCTGACTATAATTGAAAGTCTCCAAGGAAAGTTCTGAGTCTTCATTCAATGATTTCAGTAGGGTGTTGTTTTGTTTAACATCGTCCTCTGTGGTATAAACAGACATATAGCCTTCAAACACTAATTTCGATGCAGATGTGGAAAAACGATACCCGTTACCTTCTATTTTAACTGATGTAGTCTCATATTTAGCCGCTTGCATTCTACTTGCTATAAATCTCTTCCAGATTAACTGATACAAACGGAATTGATCCCTGCTTAATGATTCTTTGATTATCACCGGAGTTAATGTTACATAAGTTGGTCGAATTGCTTCGTGAGCGTCTTGTATTTTTTTATTGTTTTCCTTATTTAATTCTATGTCAGCAACAAATTCTGCTCCATAATGCTCTGCAATGAATTCTCTTGCGTTACCGTCTGCTTCATCTGATATTCTAACAGAATCAGTACGCAAATAAGTAATCAAACCTATCGTTCCATGTCCCTTAATATCTATTCCTTCATATAACTGTTGCGCTAGTCGCATTGTTTTAGAAGTAGAGAAATTAAGTGTCTTTGCAGCTTCTTGTTGCAAGGTACTGGTTATAAATGGTAATGGTGCTTTTTTTTGTCTCTCACCACGCTTAATTTCTGTAATCTTAAATTCTGCTTTTTTCAAATCTTCAAGAATATGATTTAACTCGTCTTCTGATTGTATCGTGATTTTATTACTTCCCTTACCACTAAATTTTGCAGTTAAGGGTTTGCTATCACCTTTTACGTGTAGGACAGCTTCAAGATTCCAATATTCTTCTGGTAAAAATGCATTTATTTCTTCTTCTCGGTCACAAATAATTCGCAAAGCAACGGATTGCACCCTGCCGGCACTTAATCCTCGTTTCACTTTGGCCCAAAGTAGTGGACTGATACGATATCCAACCATACGATCTAGCATACGCCTTGCTTGCTGAGAATTTACAAGATTTATATCAATGTCTCTTGCTTGTTTGATAGATGATTTAACTGCATTCTTTGTAATCTCATTAAAGGTTATTCTACTGGCTTTTGTATCATCTAATTTCAGTGACGCAGACAAATGCCATGAAATTGCTTCTCCTTCACGGTCAGGGTCAGTTGCAAGATATACTTTATCTGCTTTTTTAACTTCTTTCCTGAGTTTTGCAAGTAACTCGCCTTTACCACGAATAGTTATATATTTAGGTTCAAAATCATTTTCAACATCAAACCCTAATTGACTCTTTGGTAAATCTCTAACATGGCCATTGGAAGCAACCACTTCATAATTCGCTCCCAAAAATTTTTTAATTGTTTTTGCTTTTGCAGGTGATTCTACAATTACAAGATTTTTAGACATCTAAATTCTCCCCTGATTCTATATAATAATGCTATGTCCAACAAGTTGGATATAGATGTTCTTACTTTGAATATTAACAAATATATGAAAAATAGTTCTTTCTTGTTTGCTTAATATAATTGTTCATTTCTAAGTTCAACAGTATTTCGGTCAATTCCATTATGCTAATGTTAGTCTCTCCCGCAATTACATTCATATGCTTTGGGAAAGAACTTAAATTAGCATACACTATTTTTTCTTTTGTTTCAAGCAATTTATCAATATTTTTCTCAGACCTGTTATTTATTTCAAAATTTTGAATATAATCTTCTGCAATATCTTCTGGTCCAGCAACCAGTTTTGCACCCATTTTTATCAGATTATTGCAACCGGTACTTAGCAAATCATTTACACGTCCAGGTAAGGCGTAAATGTTTTTTCCTTGCTCTAAACCAAAATCAACCGTAATCAAAGAACCACTTTTTTCCTTTGCCTCAATTACAAGAATCCCATCTGAAATTCCGCTGATGATACGGTTTCTCATAGGAAAATTACCGGCCTTTGGATGTACTCCAAGCCCATATTCAGACATTACACCTCCGCTCTTTTGCATATCCAAGTATAATGAAAAATTCTCTTTTGGATAACAGATATCGATACCACACCCTTCAACTCCAAAGGTACTGCCACCTACAGCTAAAGCTCCTTGATGTGCATAACCATCAATTCCTCTTGCTAATCCACTGATGATTTGAATCCCTAATTTGGCTAATTCTCCTGATATATATCGTGCCATTTCCCTCCCATATTCTGAACAGTTTCGTGCTCCGATTACAGCAATGGATTTTTGATTGTAATTTGGCAGATTCCCTTTTACATATAAAGCAAAGGGCGGATTGTAAATCTCTTTCAATTTAGGCGGATAATCAACATCCTCTTTTGTTACAAAATATATGCCTTTCTTTTGTAGTTTAGCATAATTATCTTGTATTAAGGTCTTGTCTTTACTTTTTTTAAACTGTTCTTTATCCCTCTGTGACAAAGATGCTATTCTGTCTAACCCTTTGGCATTGTCACAAAATGCACTCTCTGGTGTCTCATATACATCTAGAATTGCCTGAATCTTTTTTAAACCGATCTGCTCTATATTACATAACCAATACCAATATTCTTTCTTTGTCATTATCTCTCCATTCCTGCACACAACTTTTGTGCTTTTGAAGTTTGTGCAGAGGACGATGCAGGCACAAACTTTATGAATTTTCTCCAAATTTATTCTTCCCAATATTTTTTATCAAGGCTCCGATAACAGATAGCTTCGCTTAAGTGTTTTACCAGTATCTCTTCGGAATTATCTAAATCAGCAATGGTCCTTGCTACCTTTAAAATTCTATGATACGCTCTTGCACTTAAATCCATCTTTGTATATGCCTTTTCTAGGAGCTTTTTCTCATTATTACCAAGTCTGCAATACTTTTGTATGAATTTCGGAGTCAATTGAGAATTAAAATAAAAGTTTTCCTCTTGATATCTAGTGATCTGAATGTTTCTGGCTGTCATCACCCGTTCCCGTATCGACTTTGATGATTCCCTAAATTCTTTATTCTCTAAGTCTTTATAATTTACCTGCAATGCCTCAATAAAAATATCAATACGATCCAATAAGGGCTTACTTATTTTACCCAAATACCTCTTTACTTGATTGATGGAACAATTACATTTGTTTCGATCTGGGTAATTACCACAAGAGCAAGGGTTCATTGCTGCAACCAGCATAAAATCTGCAGGATACCTGTAAGTTCCTTGTACCCTGGTAATGGTAACTTCATTTTCTTCCATCGGCTGTCTTAAAATCTCAATCGTATTACGATTAAATTCTGGAAATTCATCCAAAAAAAGAACTCCAAGATGAGCTAAGCTGATTTCTCCTGGCAGTGGATTTCTACCTCCACCGGTTAAGGCTGCTGTTGTTATGGTATGATGAGGAGACCGAAACGGTCTGCTTAAGATGAGTGGCTGATTTAATAATCCAGCAACACTATAGATTTTAGAGATTTCTAAACTTTCTTCAAAAGATAGATCTGGCATAATCGTAGGAATACGTTTTGCCAGCATTGTTTTACCTGCTCCAGGCGGTCCTACCATAAGCAAATTGTGCATTCCGGAAACAGCAATTTCAATTGCCCGTTTCGCCATTTCCTGCCCGGTAACATCAGAAAAATCAAGTGGTTCCTCGCTTTCTGTATGAGAAAACAGTATCTCCTGACCCACAAAACAAGGTTCCAAATGCTTTTCACTATTTAAGAACCTTACCGCTTCTTCGATGCTTCGAATGCCGAATACCTCAATCCCTTGCACTACAGCACCTTCACAAGCATTTTCTTCTGGCACGATACACCTAGTAAACCCTTGTTTCATTGCTGTATACACAATGGGAAGGACGCCATTAACTTTCTTAATATCTCCATTTAAACTTACTTCTCCAATAATTAACGTTTGATCAAGATTATCTTGGGGAATATAACCGAAGGCGGTTAGAATTGCGATTGCAATAGGAAGATCAAAGGCAGTCCCTTCTTTACGAACATCTGCTGGCGACAAATTGACAGTAATTCTTTTGGCGGGCAGCCGATAACCGGAATTCTTCAAAGAAATTCGTACACGTTCTCTAGCTTCTCTTACTTCAGAACCCAGATACCCAACCAAATCAAACATGGGCAAACCATCACTGACATCTGCTTCCACAGACACAATCAAGCCGTCGATACCATTCACGGCCGCACTGAGTGCTCTGCTAAACATAATTAGCTCCTTTCATTGTCTCTCCACAAGGAAGGAAGCATTCATTCCTCATCAGTATAGCAAAATCTTTAGATACTTACAAGTTTTTTCTATTTTACCTGTAAGCAATTATATAAAACAAGGAGGTAAATGTCAAAGTTTCAACTCCTTATTATTACATTCTAAATTCTCGCTTTCCTTGGTTGTTCTTCATAACTTTTTTGTTCGGAAGTAGCTTCTAAAATCAACTTCACTAGTTTAGTATTATGCACCACATAACTGCCATGACCTTCCCCCTGTAAAATATGTAAGTTGCTGTTTCTAATATTATTGGCTATGTATTCGGTGTGATCTTTTTTTATCATATCACGGCTTCCGGCTAGTACGGTAGTTGGAATTGTAATTTTGTGAAGCATATCCATAGTAATACCCGGAGATTTTAACATCATATCCATTTTAGGTTCTTTTACGATTGCATTGATAATCTGAAAAAGCTTCAGCCACCCATTTCTAATTCCAGTAAGTTCAGTATTCGCTCCGCTGATTATGATTTGTGAAAGTAATTGAGGGTAATTACAAGCAAGAAGTAAGCCTATGATACCTCCATCACTGAATCCATAAAGTATTGGTTTGTTTAATCCTTTCGCTTCAATAAAGCATTTAATATCGTCTGCCATATCGGTATAACGATATTCTGTCACTGGATCACTTTGTCCATGCCCACGGCTATCTATTGCATAGACCGTGAAATGTTCTGCAAGCAAAGGCACAGCTTTATCAAATATTTTGTGTGTTTCTCCGTTACCATGTAATAGAATAAGTGATTTCCCTTTGCCGTGTTTTTCGTAATATAGATTTATACCGTTGACTTTACATACCATTGTCAATCCTCCCAACTTTTACAAACATCAATCCATCCAATGCTACTCGAGTATTTTTCCAATTCTTCAATCGTAAGTTCAATGGCACTGTTACTACTTCCGCAGGCAGGATATACCGTTACAAATCTCTTCATGGATACATCAAGATAGACTTCAACATTATCCTTAATCCCAAAAGGGCAAACCCCACCAATACCATGACCAATAAAGACTTCCACTTCCTCTGTAGCAAGCATCTTTGCTTTCGTATGGAATTGTGCCTTAAATTTAGCATTATCAATCTTGGCATCACCAGCAGTAACAACCAATACACTTTTACCATCCACCATAAACGATAAGGTCTTTGCAATCCGTTGCGGCTCACATCCCAAAGCTTCGGCAGCCAATGCAACTGTCGCTGAAGAAACCTCAAACTCTTGTATCCTAGAATCAATCCCTAATTTCTTAAAATAATTCCTTACTAAATCAATTGACATTTCTTATCTCCTATACTCACTTTCCATTCATTTATCCCTTTATTAAAGAATCAATTTTTTCTAAAGTAACACCAATGCTATCGTTTATTTCAATACAGTTTGGCTTGTTGTTATATGGGGTATGGGTTTTATTAATAACGATCATATAGTTATCACGCCTATTAAAATATTCTGGTATTGCAGCTACCGGATACACTGTAAGAGAAGTGCCTAAAACCATCAACAAATCTGCCTGTTCAATGAGTGGGTATACCAAAGACATTTTATCAACACTTTCTTCATACAACACAATATCTGGCTTGATAAACGAACCACAATCACAAATATATCCATTCTCTTGCGAGAGAATATAATTTTGGCTGTACTTTTTATTGCATCCCTGGCATGTACATGTTTTTATTGAACCATGTATTTCAATAACATTAGTAGAGCCGGCTAAGGTATGTAATTGCTCAATATTTTGAGTTACAATTGTAATATCTTTTTTATGGCCCCATTTTGCTAGTAAATAATGACCAATATTAGGTTTGGCGTTAGAATAATTCATATATTCAGAAATATATTCCCAAAACACCTTAGGGTTTCTTTTAAAAAAGCTTAAAGAGAGAATTGTCTCAGGTGTTAAGCCTTGGAACCCCTTGGAGTATAGCCCCGTATAGGACCTAAAATCAGGTATTCCTGATTCTGTAGACATCCCTGCCCCTGTAAGAATTAATATTTTATTTGCATTTTGAATAATTGCTGCACATTGGTTTAACGGTACCATAAAACTCCTTCCAAATATTTTTATTTTACATATCATAACTAATAAGAATTTTATTGCTTACTTAACAATAGTCGCACTCTAATTTTTCTAAATTGCTTCATCCAATAATATTTTGTTCATGGCATAACTTGCTGTTTTTTTATTATAATGATTTTTCTCTATCCGTAAACCTATCTTCTATGCCACCTAACATAACAGCTTTTGCATCAACAAACTTCCGAAGAAGGAGCCTTGTAGCTATGGATAAAAATAGCATCTTAAGGAATTATAGACTTTTGCTTAGGTCAGGGAACAGCACGATCACACAAACGCGCAAAGCTTGCGCGAAGAGCTGATGTTTGAGCAGCGGGATTGCGACCCTAGGAGCAATCCTGATGCGAGTTCAGCTCTGCTTTGTGGTTTCAAGTGATGTTCTCTGACCTTAGCAAAATCATAATTCCTTATCTGCTATTTTTACCATAGCTACAAGGCTCCTTCTATCAGTATCCCCAATGCAAAAGCGTCCGTTTCGCTAATTATCCAAAATCTTCTTAAGTTCGTTCATGAATGTATTGACATCCTTGAATTCACGGTAAACCGAAGCAAATCTTACATAAGCAACCGGGTCAAGTCCTTTTAGTTTGTCCATTAATATCTCACCTATAATCGTACTTGGCACTTCTTTCTCTTCCAGATTAAATATTGCAGTTTCCACTTCATCCACCAATGCATTAATCTGATCTACTGAAATTGGCCTCTTATGACAAGAACGGAAGACTCCAGCCTCAATCTTGGTTCTATCATATGGTTCTCTATTATTGTCCTTTTTAATTACAACAAGTGGAATAGCTTCTAATTTTTCATAGGTTGTAAATCTTTTATTGCACTCGTCGCATTGACGCCTTCTACGGATAGAATTATTTTCTTCTACCGGTCTGGAATCTATAACCCTTGTATTTTCTTTACCACAAAACGGACATTTCATTTACTATTCCTCCTTGGTTTATTCGTAGCAGTTTTATGTTAATTATATTGAAGTTTTTAGTTTCGGTCAATAGCCTTCTGGATAAAACGTATAAACATACAGATTCTCTCATATATTAAATAATAAATGTATCTTCTGGAGCCGGAATTATGGGGTGTATAAGATTTTGTGAATTTAAACAAAAAGAAGTAATTAACTGCAGAGATGGCGAAAGACTTGGCTTCGTCTGTGATTTAATATTTGATATACATACTGGATGTATTGAAAAAATAGTAGTACCGGGACCATGTAAGATATGGGGCATACTTGGAAGAGACCACGAATATATTATCAATTTTTGTTGCATAAAACAAATCGGAACCGATGTTATTCTTGTGGACATAGATGCTGAAAAGTCCTTAGTAAAGTGCACCTTTTAATTAGAGTGATATAATCTGTGATTAACAATAAAACAAACAAAAACCACAAGAAACTCATCAAGGGTTTCTTGTGATTCCTATATTATTCTTCTATTGACTTAGATAGTTTTTCATACATTTTAGTGCGGATTTCTCAAGTCTTGAAACCTGTGCCTGGGAAATACATATTTCATTAGCAACTTCCATCTGAGTTTTTCCTTCATAGAATCTAAGTTCAATTATATTTTTTTCCCGTTCCGATAGTTTTGATAGTGCTTCCCTTAATGATATCTCCTCTACCCATCTTTCTTCCTTGTTTTTCTTGTCACTTACTTGATCCATAATATATAAGGTGTCTCCACCTTCCGAGTAAACAGGTTCATATAATGATACTGGACTTTGTATCGCATCTAGTGCAAAAACAATGTCTTCTTTATTTAATCCTATCTCATTTGCTATTTCACAAACGGTTGGCTCCTTATCATTCCTCTTAAGTAAGGCTTCTTTTGCATATATTGCTTTATAGGCAGTATCACGTAATGATCTGCTAACCCGAATACTATTATTATCCCTAAGGTACCTTCTTATTTCTCCAATAATCATTGGCACTGCATACGTAGAGAATTTTACATTCTGACTAATATCAAAATTATCGATTGCTTTCATTAATCCGATACAGCCAATCTGAAATAAATCATCAACATTTTCATTACTATTTGAGAATCGTTGTATTATACTTAAGACTAAACGGAGATTACCTTTAATATATAACTCCCTTGCTTCTTTGTCCCCCTTTAAAATTCTTTGAAACAATTCTTCTTTTTCAGAATTATTTAGTAATGGTAATTTCGAAGTATTTACACCACATATTTCTACCTTATAAAGAGCCATATTGAAACCTCCCAAATCATTTATTACTTAAGTAAATGATTCACATTTTGGGGACTCTTTATACGAAGAACACAGATGTAAGTTTTTCCTTTTTTAAGCCAATCTGGATATTCACATACTAACCAATGGATATTATTCTAAACGAAGCATTTCCTTTTTTAAACGTTTAATTATTTTCTTCTCAAGACGAGATATGTAGGATTGAGAAATACCTAATAAATCAGCGACTTCCTTCTGTGTCCGTTCATTGCCGTCTTCTGTATTTAAACCAAAACGTAATTGTACTATAATTCTTTCTCGGTCACTTAGCTTTGATAAAGCCTTACCCAAAAGTGTTCTGTCTACTTCTTCCTCAATGTTTTTATATATAACATCTTCTTCAGTACCTAAAATATCTGATAACAGAAGTTCGTTTCCGTCCCAATCAACATTTAATGGTTCATCAATGGATACTTCCAGTTTGGTCTTATTATTCCTTCGTAAATACATAAGAATTTCATTTTCAATACATCTAGACGCATAGGTTGCTAATTTAATATTTTTATCTGGATTGTAAGTATTGATAGCTTTTATTAGACCAATTGTTCCAATCGATATTAAATCTTCAACACCAACTCCAGTATTATCAAACTTTTTAGCTATGTATACAACCAAACGAAGATTATGTTCCACAAGAACAGTCTTAGCCTCCGTATCGTATTCTGTTCCCAATTTTGCAATCTCCGCCGCTTCTTTTATCGAATCCAGCGGCGCAGGGAGTACTTCGGCTCCTCCTATATAATGTATATCCCCATGCCTGTCAAAGAATATACTTTTAAAATCCGGAATCACTCTAAATTGAATTTTGTTAGGTATTGTTATTTTTAACAGCATTTACTTTCCTCCCTTTAAAAAGAAATTGTATTTCAATTTCTTTTTACATAATTTCCCTATGTAAAATTACCTGATAATCATTTTTGCTTGATAGTTTGTTCCTGCTTATAGCGGTTAAGACCTTTTCATTACAAACAGGCACATCTTCCTTCCATATAATAACTCGACTCATGGTAATTGCAGGCAATAGACCACTCTTCTTCCCGATAGAATGATATGGTACCATCATTATCTTCAATGGTTCACTCTCATCTTCATCTAAGTCATTGCTGTCAAAATTTTTTAGTTCTGTTTTTCCTTCTGTCATATCTAGCATTCTCCATAATTCTTTACTTTGAGATGCAGGCAGCAATTGTTCTACTGCTGCATAATCTGCTAGGATAACAGGTTTGCCACAGATGGGATCATATAAGCTGTTTCCCGTATCCAACAATCCCGTTAAGTTTACACTTTTGCCCTCAAAGGAGAATTCTAATGGATAGATCTCTGTTTTTCCTCTTCGAAATAAAAAAATAGTATTTATAAAAATCGGAACAGCAGCTAGACCAATCATAATAGCAAATACAAAAAATTTTGTATTAAGATTATGAAATAAATTGCCCTCTATTAGTTCTTGGAAATAATATCCCAGATTAGAATAATAATAAAGTGAATTTATAATTCCACCAATGAAAAATGTAGAGATATAAAGAACGGCAACAGCCTTGATTCTAACTTTCCAATTAGGTAACGGAAATGCCACATAAATCATCATCATACAAAGAATAACATAGAAAATTAAGAATTGTATAAACCCATTCAGTTTGGGTATGATGACTATAATACAAGCACCGATTGCACCAATTGTACTTCCACCAAGAATCCGAAGCATTGTGCTGGAACACTTTAATATTGTCTTTACTATAAGAAGCAATATAATATCCATAATTAAATTAATAAGAAAAACAACATCAATATAGACTTCTAAGTACAAGTTCACCCCCGCTTCCATAACTTGTATTTCCTTTTTTATTATAGCTTTTTCCAACTATATTGTTTGTCATTTTCTGGTAATTATTTTGTCTTTTTCATTTACTCATACTTACAAAATAGACTTTAAACCCCCTTCATACTTCTAGGAGGTGTATACTTTTTACATTTTTTGTCATTTTCAAAAGAGAAGGATTTATAAAAAAGAAGTTTTAGATTAAAAGAGCTGCTACAAAGATACTAGTAATTCATACTTAGTAACTATGTAACAGCTCCTATAATAGATTTATTTGTTATTACGATTCTTTTGTAGAAATTCTGGAATTTTAATTCCTGTAGGTTCCGTAATTGTGTTGCTGCTTGTATGTACGTTTATATTTCCTAACGTCTGAGGCTTTGTTGGATGAATCGTACTACTAGTTGCAGCAGTCTGAGAATTAGATTTTTCATAAGAGGAAGTAGTGATTCCGCTATTATAAGGGGATTCCCGTCTAGGTTGTACTGGTTGTCTTAAGAAACCAGGACCTTTCGACATATCTTTTGCTCCTGCACTCTTTTCATCTAAACCAGTTGCAATCACTGTTATGGTTACTTCGTCTGGTGTAGTTGCGTCATACATAGCACCAAATATAATATTGGCTGAATCACCAGATAACTCTTGCACTAAAGTTGCTGCTTCATTTGCTTCAACCAAGCTGATATCACCGGAAATATTAATTATGACATGGGAAGCACCTTTTATCGTTGTTTCTAATAAAGGACTGGTAATTGCTAGATTTACCGCATTTATACATTTATCATCACCCTTACCAACACCAATACCAATATGGGCAACACCTTTATCTTTCATTACAGTCTGAACATCTGCAAAGTCTAAATTAATCAATCCTGGAACATTAATTAAATCTGTAATACCTTGTACACCTTGTTGTAAAACTTCATCAGCTTTTCTCAAGGCATCCGGCATGGTTGTTCTGCGATCAACAATTTCTAAAAGTTTATCATTTGGTATCACAATTAAGGTATCTACATGTTCCTTTAATCTCTCAATACCCCCTATCGCATTATTCATTCGAGCTTTTGCTTCGAATTTAAATGGTTTTGTGACAATACCTACTGTTAAAATTCCTAAAGATTTTGCAATCTGAGCTACGACCGGTGCAGCACCTGTTCCGGTTCCACCACCCATACCACAAGTTACAAATACCATATCAGAACCTTTGATAATTTCTGTCAGTTCTTCTTTGCTTTCTTCCGCTGCCTGAGCACCGATTTCTGGCTGAGCGCCTGCTCCTAATCCTTTTGTTAATTTTTCACCTATCTGTATACATTGTGGTGCCTTACAAGTCTTCAAATGTTGCTTGTCCGTATTAACACAGACGAAATCAACACCAATTATATTTTCTTCAATCATTCTATTAACAGCATTATTCCCTGCACCACCAACTCCTATTACAAGTATTTTTGCAGTTGAATCAGCTTCATTCGTTCTTATCTCAAGCAAGGTACTTCCTCCTTCACTATTCTAATCTTTTAATGAAAATGTCAATTTTCGACATTATTGTTATATAATTTACCCAGTCTATTCAATTATTCTATCTTATATAATATCTTTTATTGTAAAAATAATCAACCCTTAATTTAATTTTTTTTATTTGAGCGGTTTTGCTATTATTTTACTTTGTTCTTTCGTAAATGTTGTCATATCAAGGACTATTTTCTTGCCTTTTGCAACAGTCAATAAATTTTTTAGTTCTGCAATCTGTTCATCGTATGTTTGTCTTTTCCCTAAGAGTATTTTAATATCTCCACTATGTAATACTAACTCCAAGTCCGTGTTAAATTGTATGGTTTGTATATCGAGTTCATACTTTTTTATCAGCTGTGTAATATTAAGAATAGTATCAAACAAATCATTTTTAGGTATGTCCAGTTTTTGATACAAAACTATGTTATTGAATTCCAAACCCGTTACAAATGGAACCTCGTCCAACTTTTCTGCTGTACTTTCAACAACAATTCCGTCTTTATCAAAATACATATACCCACCCATATATTCGATACATCCGGTTATCATTTTTTCGTAAACATGTATTATAACAGAATTACGGTTTACTAGATCAATATCAATATCTTCAATAAACGGAATGCTGTCAAAGTTACCATATTTATAACGTAAATAAAGCAATACTGCATTATGATCCGTCTTTTTTGTGATAACTTTGTCTTGCAGCTCCTCCGCAGAATAATGACTGCTTCCCTCAACTGTTATCGTATCCAGTCTGCAGCTTATAAATAGAATAAAAATAAGAATTATGATAATGAGGCAAAAAGTAAATAGTTTCACTAAGCCTAATAAAAAACTGTTGTTGTATTGTTTTTCAAACTCTTTCATATTAGGCCTCCATCTGTGTATTTTTTAGTATCGATTTAACTATACTATCTTTCTGTGTTCTCCTATTTCGTCATTTTTTACTTTCGTCTCTTAAGATACATAACGTATATCTGCATTTAAGCATCTTAAATCCCTGCAAATATCCTCATATCCTCTTTCAATAAAGTTTGAATTGTAAATTATGGTTTTTCCTTCAGCCATTAATCCGGATATTACCAGGGCAGCTCCACCTCGTAATTCACTGGCATATACCTCACAGCCCTGTAATTTGGGTACACCATAAATAGTAGCCTCTCTTCCGGTAACTTTTATATCAGCTCCGAATTTCACCTGTTCTTGTACATTTTGATATCTGCCTTCAAAGATATCTTCTACGATTTTACTGCTTCCTGATGCTCTCATCAAAACTGACATTATTTGCGACTGCATATCTGTTGGAAAACCAGGGTAAGGCATTGTTTGAATCAAAGGTATTGCCTTTAGCTTGCCCGAAGAAGAAATTATAATATAATCCTCACCGCAAAAAATTGTACAGCCCATTTCTTGCAATACTTGGATTATACTCTGGAGGCAACTGCACCTGACTCCTTTTAAAACCGCTTCCCCTCCAGTGCCTGCTACAGCTGCTAAATACGTACCAGCTACAATTCTGTCTGAAGAAGTCGTGTATTCTACATTATATAATGAATCCACTCCCTCAATCTCAATTTGCTCAGTACCAGACCCAATTATATTAGCGCCTGCAGTATTTAGAAATTTACATAATTCAACTATCTCAGGTTCTTTCGCTGCATTTTTGATTTTTGTCTTTCCCTTTGCAAGGACTGCAGCAAGTATCGTATTCTCTGTAGCACCAACACTTGGGAACTCTAAGTTGATGTCTGTTCCCTTAATTTCAGAAGTTGTACAATAAATTTGACCCTCTTTTTCTTCTAAGAGGATGTTCATTTTTTGAAAAGCACTTAGATGATAATCTATCGGTCTAGCGCCTATGGTACAACCACCAGGATAAGTTATGGTTACAGTATGTGTTCTCCCTAATAAAGCGCCCATTAAAACAATGGAGGATCTCATCTTTTTTACCAAAATTTCTGGAACTGTTGATGTATTTATCTTTGTTGTATCAACAATAAGCGAAGAACCTTCCCATGTCACAACACAACCAATTGCCTCCAAAATCTTAATCATATGATACACATCTAATATTTGGGGACAGTGATTCAATTTTGTTATTCCATTTATTAAAACGGTTGCCGCTAAAATTGGTAATGCTGCATTTTTTGAACCCTGTATGTTAACTTCTCCAATCAGCTGCTTTCCTCCAGCAATTTCAATATATGCCATGGTGCACCTCAAAAAACTAGAATATAATAATACTATATGACATTTTCTTTGTTTTGTGCCTGTAGCCGTATTGGTAAAAGTAGATACCTATCTTTCATATTTTATTTGATTTGATACACTTAACGCAATCCCCATTTCAAATAGTAAAACCACAAGAGAACTTCCACCATAACTGATAAATGGAAGCGGAATACCAGTAGAAGGAATTGTATTGGTTACAACTGCTATGTTTAATAATACCTGTACTGAAATGTGTGTCAGTACACCGGTAGCAATTAAACCTCCATATAAATCTGGAGCATTAATTGCTATAACAAACAATCTCCATATGAGTAAAACAAATAATAAAATTACGGAAACTGCTCCAAAAAGCCCCAATTCCTCACATATTACTGAAAAAATCATATCATTATGAGATTCCGGAATAAACCCTAGTTTCTGCATGCTTTCACCGAGTCCCTTACCAAAGATTCCTCCTGATGCTATTGCATAAAGTCCTTGAAGTATCTGATACCCCTTTGGATGTGTCTCAACATTTCTCCAAACATCAATACGTGTGCTTCGGTAACTAACACCAAAGATAAATGCTGCTCCTATTCCTGCTCCTATGATACCAGATAGTATGAAATATATTTTCTTTCTACTAGCTACAAAGCAAATTCCTATCATGGTAGCAGCCATAATTAATGCAGTACTAAAGTTTGGTATTAGAACTAACACTATAAGGGGTGCAATAAACACGACTACTCGTAAAAATCCACGAAACTTATCTAATTTACTTGGTGCAATATTAACTATGTAAGAGGTAAACAAAATTACAGCAATCTTTGATAACTCTGACGGTTGGAAACCACCCAATGGCCCCAAATCAATCCATCTCCTAGAACCATTTACTTCTCTACCTATAAGCAATACAAGTATCTGTAATGAAATACACAATAAATAAAGTAAAGTAACCGGTTTTACTTTTATAATAGGTAGTTTACTAATAAAAAAGCGATAATCAATCTTAGAAACAATGAGCATGACTACAATACCAAGAATTGCTGAGGCACCTTGCTTTTCTAAATAGTAGGCAGGATTACCAGTATCTCTGCTTGCATTATAGGAGCTAGTACTATAAATCATTACCAGTCCAAAACATAATAAAAACAGTGTTAAGAACAGTAAACTGTAGTCATAGTAACTATGATATTTTTTTGCTTTCGTCTGTTCTCTTTCTGCTCTTGTCATGAAATGTCCCACCTTATTTATCATCTAGATTTCTAACATACTCTTTAAACAATCTTCCTCGTTCTTCATAGTTTTTAAACATTCCCCAGCTTGCACATGCAGGTGATAATAGAACAGAATCACCCCGATTTGCCTTTGCTGCACACACTTCTACTGCTTCTGCCAGAGTCTCTACCATTATGATATCATGAAATCCATGTCGTCTAGCCGTGGTGGCAATTTTTTCCTTAGTTTGACCTATTAATACTAAATATCTTATTTTGTCACCAAAGGTATCCAGCCATTCATCATACTCTGAACCTTTATCATAACCACCTGCAATTAATAAGGTAGGGGTCGGCATGGATTCAATCGCTTTCATGGAAGCATCTGGGTTCGTTCCTTTAGAATCATTATAATACTTTACACCATTTTTGGTAGTAACAAACTCAATTCTGTGTTCCACTGCCACAAAACTTGTGATTGCTTTCCTGATACAATCAAATGGTACTCCAAGTGATATACTCATAGCTACCGCAGCCATAATATTTTCATAGCTGTGTCTGCCAAATATATTTAATTCGTTGGTACTGCAGATTATCGTTTCCTCATTATCAACACTATATATTATCTTATCCTCATCCAAGTAGATACCATCTTTTAGTTTATGTAAGCTACTAAAATAGAAAACCTTAGTATTTAGCTGCTCTCCAATTTTGCACAATACCTTATCTTCATAATTTAATACGCAAACATCATTCTCGTCTTGATTACGAGTCACATTCACTTTCGCTGCAATGTAATTCTCCATGGTATGGTGACGGTTTAAGTGGTCCGGTGTAATATTTAGAATTGCACTGACATTTGGCTTAAACGAAGTAATTGTCTCTAATTGAAAGCTACTCATTTCAGCAACCGTTACAGAGTCCTTAGTGGTACTCTGAACCATTTCTGTATAAGGAATCCCGATATTTCCTACTACAAAGACACTCTCATAATATGTCTTCATGATTTCTCCAACTATAGTTGTTGTCGTTGTTTTACCATTTGTTCCGGTAATGGCAACAATTTTTCCTTTGGAGAAATAATATGCCAATTCTACCTCTCCCCAAATGGGTATTTGCTTATCTCGTATATACTGAACAAGTTCTAAATCAGTTGGCACTCCTGGGCTTATTATAGTTAGGTCTAATGTGCTTATGACTTCTTCTGGTAATTCACCGATTAGTATTTGTCCTTTGAAATCTTCCGGCAAATTTTCCTGTATTTCTGTTATATCTAACTTATCATTTCCATCATATAACACAACATCTGCCGCTACATGGTTTAATAATTTTGCTGCAGCAATACCACTGATACCGGTACCAAATACCAAAACCTTTTTGTGTTCTAATTTCATTTCTATTATACCCATTGCATAACACAACTGCTTACCCTTTCTCTATTCGTAATTTTACAACATTACCTATGTCAGCATTCGCATTCCGCTTTACTACATGCTCATAACGTTAAATACCCATTAATGCAACCAGGCATAGGACAGCAGTTACAATTGAAAAAACTGCTACAACCCTTGTTTCAGGCCAGCCGCACAACTCAAAATGGTGATGTATCGGTGCCATTTTAAAGATTCTTTTACCACCTGACAATTTAAAATAACTTACTTGAATCATTACTGATAGCACTTCAACCAGATAGATCAATCCAACAATAAGTATAAATAAAGGCATACGAAGCATATAAGCTGATGCAACAACAAATCCTCCAAGCGCCAACGATCCCGTATCACCCATAAACACCCTGGCTGGATAGATATTAAACACAAGGAAACCTAGTAAACCACCTGCTACAGCACAAGTAATTGGAGATATACCACTCTGGGTTCCAATTGCTACAACAGAAAAGAAAGTAGCTATTAATAAGGTGACACTGGTTGCTAACCCATCCAATCCATCCGTAAAATTAGCACCGTTAACCGTTCCAAGCGTTACGATAAATAACATAGGTACAAACAGAAATGAAGTGTCCCAATAAAATCCATTCGTAAAACCACCAGTAAAGGGTATTAATACTGAAGTTCCTACGTCAGTGTAATTAACAAGATAATATCCAAAGATAGCTGTCACCAAGATCTGTCCAACCAGCTTCTGCCATGCTTTCAAACCTAGTGATCGCTTCATTACTACTTTAATATAATCATCCATAAAGCCAATCAGACCAAAGCCTACGGTAGCAAACAATACCGGTATAATATCTGTATATTTTCCTATATATAGTAACGAAGTTAGTATAATACTGATTAATATAATAATTCCACCCATAGTTGGGGTTCCAGTTTTCTTTAAATGACTTTCCGGTCCATCATCTCGAACAAACTGTCCAAATTTTAATTTTTTCAGAAAAGGTATCATAAGCGGACATAGAATTACACTAATAGCAAATGATATCAATACTGGCATTAATATTTTAAAATCCATCTTTCTTTCCTCCCAAGTGAATCCTCATATAATTCTTCCGTAAAGCCAAACAATATTATATGCTATTCCATGTATAGAATCAAGTCACTATTTAGATTAATCATTTCACCAGCAAGCGGAAATTGTTCTTTAATAACCTCACCCTCGCCCAAATAATATATTTCACCAAAGTCGTTTTCCTTTATTATCTTCTTGGCATCTTTTATGTTCATTCCGAGAAAATTCGGCATCTCAACCTTACCAATATGATAATTTTCTATTTCCTCTTCCGAATACTTTTCTTCAATACCCAGATAAGGCAATATATTATCAAATAATTCAGAAATTACGGGAGCCGCTATGGTTCCTCCATAATATATGCCTGTTGGCTCATCAATTAATACAATTGCAATCACTTGCGGATCATCCGCTGGTGCGAATCCGATAAAGGAAGATATGTATTTATTACTGCTTCTAGGTAACTTTTCAGAAGTTGCAGTCTTTCCACCAATACGAAATCCTGGTAAATATGCCCTCTTTCCTGTGCCTTCCGATACAACTTTTTCCAATAACATTTTCATAGTTTCAGAGGTTTCCTTCGAAACTACATTCGTATCTCCAACGTACTTCACTGTTTTTACAATAGTTCCATCTGGATTCTTAATTTCTACTCCAAAATGCGGTGTGACTATATTTCCACCATTTATGATAGCACTTGTAGCTGTTAATAGCTGTAATGGTGTAATCTGAAATGACTGTCCAAAAGAAATGGTTGCAAGTTCTACTGCCCCCACGTTTTCTGCTTTATGCATGATAGAACGTGCTTCTCCCGGTAAATCAATTCCAGTTTTTCTAAATAAGCCAACTCGTTTAAAGTATTTATACATATTTGTAATACCTACTCTTGCCCCTATTTCCATAAATACCGGGTTACAGGAGTTCTTAATTCCCTCCACAAAAGTCTGACTACCATGACCAGTCACTTTATGACAACGAATTCGGCGGTCTTCAACAATCTTAAATCCCGGGCAGTGAAACCTATCATCTAAGGATACTACTCCTTCCTCTAAGGCTGCCATAGCAGTTACAATCTTAAAACAGGAGCCCGGCTCATAAGTATCACTGATACAGGCATTTCTCCACATGTTGTTTAATAAATCATTCTTTTGTTTTTCTGTCAATGTACTTACATCAATTCCTTCAACCATATTGTCCGTCAGTCGGTAGGGATCATTCAGATTGAATTCAGGAACATTAACCATTGCATAAATCTCACCATTTTGAGGATTCATTGCAATTAATTTTACATTATTTGCATTCTTTGCTTCTAGTACTTTCAATGCTGCCTGTTCTGCATATTGTTGAATATTTACATCCAAACTGGTATATAAGTCTTTCCCTGCCTGAGGTTCAATCCGATCCTCAGCTGCATTTTCTATTTCAACACCATAAGCTGTTGTTAACGTTAATATAGTACCATCTATCCCTTTTAAAAACTTCTCGTAAGCAACCTCCAATCCAATAATTCCCTGGTTGTCACTGCCAGTAAAACCAATTACTTTAGAAGCCAAACTTTCATAAGGATAGTACCTTTTGTAATCCTCATCAACCATAACACCGTTTAAATCATATTCACGAATAACATCTGCTATGTCTTTATCTACATTAGATTTGATTCTTTCAATAGAAGAAACTTTCTCAACCCTTTTTCTAACCCGGTCTTCACTTAAACCTAATTTGTCCGATAAAACCTTGATAACTCTTTCAGGATCTGTGATTTGACTATGAATGACAGATATAGTACAAACAGGTTTATTCGTTGCAATGGCTACACCATTTCTGTCATAGATTGTTCCTCTCTCCGCTTTTATAGCACGTTCTCTTTCATGAAGTTCCTGTGCCTGTTTTGCATATCTTTCTGATTTAAAAATCATTAAGTATCCCAGTCTGACAGTCATTCCTATTGCTGCTAAAATAATCACAACTACAATGATTAGTATATTCCGTCGATTAAAGGTTTTATTTCTCGCCATACAGTAACCTTCATATTTCCTATTGTTTTATTTTATTACAAAAGATATGAGGTTATGAATATATCTGTTTTATTCTTCCGTATTTTCTTCTCCTGTATTCTCGTCTTCCGTACTCTCTTCTTCCGCAGATCCTTCCTCTTCTGTATTACTACCCTCTTCTGTATTATCTTTCTCTGTATTATCTTTCTCTGTGCTACCTTCCTCCGAAGATTCATTGCTATTTGTACTTGGTAAAATTGGTGTACTTGTTGGCGTGATATCTTTTACTTCTTCCGTAGGATACAATTCTAGGAATCGAAGTACTTCCGATAATATTTTATTAGTTAATATAGTCGCATAGGAATTATTGTCCTGCTTTGCTACATTTGGCTGATCAATAACAACAAAGATAACAACCTCTGGTTTATCAGCGGGAACATGTCCAATAAAGGATACAACGTAATTGTCTAAATCACGGTTCCCTTTTTCTGCAGTACCAGTCTTTCCACCAAGTGAATAACCTGCTGGCTTTGCTTTCTTAGCAGTTCCTTCTTCCACAGCCATAAGAGTTGCTTTCCTAATAAACTCCGATGTATCACTGGAAACAGTCTCTTTCACTAAAACTTTATCAATATTTTGAACAACAGCTCCCTGATCGTTTAATATTTGTTTCACGATATGTGGTTTGTAATAATATCCACCGTTAATAAGGGAAGAATAGCCACTGACCATTTGTATCATTGTAGTCGTTAATGTTTGTCCAAAGCTTGAAGTCGCGAGTTCTGCGGCATTTAATCCTTTTTCATCAACCAATAACCCTACTGCTTCACCCGGAAGATCTATACCTGTTTTGGCTCCCATTCCAAAAAAATTCTGATACTGATTAAATATAGTTCTACCTGTTCTCTTTCCAATCTCCATCATTGCATCATTACAAGAATATGCAATGGATTGATACAAATCTATTGTACCATGTACATGACTGCAGCGGATGCGCCAGCTTGCTACTTCTTCAAATCCGTCACAAAAAAAGCTTTCTGTCTTTTTGATAATATCTTCTTCCAATCCCATAGCTACTGTAAATGGTTTAAACGTTGATCCCGGTTCAAAAGCATCACTAATTGTAAAGTTTCTCCAGATAGAGTATAAAGCTTTTTGCTTTTCTTCCTCATTCATTGCCTTTATTTCTTCTTTGGTATAAAAAGGAGTCAAATCGAAGGGATTATTTAAATCGTAGGCTTCATTGGATGCCATTGCTATTATCTCACCATTATTGGGATTCATCATAATAACACCAACATTCATACTTCCAGTTTCATCTAGAAATTCTTTTATTTTATTTTGTACAATCCCTTGTACATTTGCATCTATGGTAGAAACAATGGTATTCCCATTTTTGGCTGGTTTTACAGTACGTTCAAGTTTAAGCTCGGAATCCATGTATCCATATTCTCTTCCGTTGATACCATTTAATTCATCATTATAATATTGTTCTATTCCATAATTACCTACATTTCCATCCGAAGTAAATCCCAAGATATCGCTGGCTAATGTACTGTATGGATATTTTCTCACATAGCTTTCTTCAAACCAAACACCTTGAATATTCTTATCGTCTGCCGCTTTCTTCTTGAACAGCATCATTTCATCATAGCTTAACCCTTTTTGCAAAATCACATAACGACTTGTCGGTTTTGATTCTACGATTTCTTGAATTGACTCTTCACTTATGTCTTTATAGTTGTCTTTATAGCATTCGATTAAAGCTGCTATCGTTGGTGCCTGATACTTATCTTCCATAAGCATTTTATTCACATCAAGTATTAAATTGTAAACCTTTTCACTGGAAGCTAGTACGGTGCCTTTGCGGTCAACAATACTTCCGCGTTGATAAGGTATTACCGTCGTGGAATAGGTCTGTTGAGATAACACTTTTTTAGCATACCTCTCACCATCTGTACGGTTTAAATACACCAACCTTCCAATTAATACCATCAGAGCTATGATCATAACGCAAAATACAAGCAACAATTTTGCTTGCATTTTGCCTGTGAATTTTTTTATTCTCTTTTCTTTTTCTACTCTGCTCATAAATTCACCTTTATTAACACTCGAACTCAAACCATAGCATAATTACTGCTATGAGAATTCAATAGAGTGTTTATTTTAATATCTTATCCAACAAAGTATCTTTGCTCTCTTCAGGTATATCACTATATTGTATTACAAATCCACTTAGATTGCTTTCATAGGGAATCAACTGATTGCTATCCGGATACACCATTCCCAATTCAGTCGTAGCTACCTGAAAGATATAATTCAGGTCTAGGTTCGTGTTGATTTGAGATAAAGCATCTTTATTTTCATTTAATAATTTTGTTAAGTCACTTTCTAAACTTGCTATCTCATTATTCATTTGTGCGATATTTGTCTGAACTCTCAAATATTCCACACATGTATACAACGTAACAACAATCGCCGCTGTCAGCACAAGCAAAGAGAGCATGTCAATCCCTTGATTTGCCCTTAGCTTTCTCTTCGGTACTCTAACAGGCTGTTGTCTGAAATCCTGTTCTCTCTCATTAGGGTACTTTGGCACCACCTGCAATTTCCTTGCAGTATTACCTTGCGTATAGTATTCATTTTGATAGTAGGTACTACGTTTTTTTGCTTCCATGCAAATTCCCCCAATTTTCTACCCTGTCAATGTCTTTCAAACACCCGCAATTTTGAGCTCTTCGCTCTGCTGTTTTCTACAATCTCCTGTTCGGAAGGAATCATTGGTTTTTTAGTAATTACCTTTCCTTTCGATCTGTTACCACATACGCACACCGGGAAATTCGGAGGACATGTACATGGATTCTCAGCCTTTTTAAAATAACTTTTAACGATTCTATCTTCCAAAGAATGAAATGTGATGATGCATATTCTCCCATCTTCCTGTAACATGTCAATCATATCTTCCAGAGACTGCCTTAACACTTCTAATTCTTTATTGAGTTCAATCCGAATGGCTTGAAAGGTTTTCTTCGCGGGATGCCCCGTATTCATTCGAATCTTCATTGGTATAGCAGCTTTGATAGCCTCTGTTAATTCATCCGTAGTTTCAATCGTTTTTTCTTCTCTAACCCGAATAATATGCTTGGCTATATTTTTAGCAAACTTGTCCTCACCGTAATCTCGAATAATACGATATAATTCCTGTTCACTATATCCATTCACGATATCTTTCGCGGTTTTACTATTTCTAGTATCCATCCTCATATCTAAAGGTGCATTTTCACGATAGGAAAAACCACGTTCCGGAGTATCCAATTGATAAGAAGAAACACCAAGATCAAGCAAAATTCCATCAACTTTATTTATCCCCAAATTTTGGATCACTTGCTTCATTTCTGAATAATTGCTCCGAACGATAGTCACTTGTTCTTTAAATTCACTTAGTCTATTGCTGCCCGCATGTATCGCAGCTTCATCTTGGTCAATTCCAATTAATCTGCCATTCTTTCCTAATCGCTTACATATTTCATAGGAATGACCTCCGCCTCCCAGTGTACCATCAACATAGATACCGTTTGGCTTTATATGCAACATTTCAATTGTCTCATCTAATAATACTGATTTGTGTTTAAAATTCTCATTACTCACTAAAGTGTTCACAAAAAACCTCCCTAAAAGCTTAACCCAAGTTCAGCCATACGTTCTGCAATCTGATCCATATCACTATAATCATTATTGCTCTCCCAGCGTTCCTTACTCCAGATTTCAATTTTGCTTAACACACCCACAAAAACGATATCTTTTTCTAAAGCAGCTCGTTCTCTTAAATTAGCTGGTATTAATATTCTTCCCTGCTTGTCCACTTCTAGGGAAGCTGCACCGGCAAGAAAATAACGCTGTAATTGTCTGGCCTCTTTATTACCTGGAAGTTTTTTTAGTTCTGTGATGAAACTCTGCCATTCATCATTAGGATACACAAATAAACAGCCATCTAAACCTTGGGTAACAACAAATTCATCCCCTAGAGATTCTCTGAACTTGGAAGGAATAATAATTCTTCCTTTTGTATCAATTGTATGATTGTACTCTCCCATGAACATGAATCTCACCGCCAATCAACCACTTGTTACCACTTTACACCACTTTGCTCCACTTCTACTGCTATTTTATATTATTTTTGGGAATATATCAAGTGTTTGTAGCAAAAAAAATACAAGCACCATCTGATAAGAAATGGCAACTTGTATCAATTTTATTTATATTCTACAACATGTAGTAATTATCGACAGCATACTAACAAAATATGCTATTACTTTACAAGAAACAATTGTTTGGTAATTTAGACCTATTTTCTATTTAAAGACATCCTCTTAGCAATAATAATTATGGCAGCCATGGTAATTAAAAGGGCAGATAATAGTTGAGAAACCGCAATTGGTGAATCCCACAAATACAATTGGTCTGTTCGGATTCCTTCAATCCAAAATCTTCCTAAACCATAACCAAGCAAATACAGCAGAGTAACCTCACCATGAAACTTTTTCTTTGGAGAATATAGGATTAGTAAAATCAGTACGCACAAATTCCATACAGATTCATAAAGAAAAGTCGGATGAACCTGTATATAGGTAATACCATCAATGAGAACCGACTTTTCACGTATCTCCAAGATATGTTTTAAAGTTTCTGGCTGTTCGGCATACTTTGCCGCTATATAAGAAACAGGATTTGTATAGTCGCTGCTAACATCGCGAATATCCAGACGCATGGCAAACAGGTTATTGGTATACTTACCAAAAACCTCACGGTTAAAAAAGTTACCCCATCTTCCAACGATTTGTCCTGTTAGTAGTCCAAGACAACCGGTATCCACCAATAAACCAAATGAAATTTTCTTGATTTTGGTATAAAAGAAAGCAGTTAATATACCCGCTATTACACCTCCATAGATTGCCAAACCACCATTCCGTGTATTTAATATTGAGATCGGATTATCTTTAAATTCCTCCCAAGCAAATGCTACATAATAGAGCCTTGCTCCTATTACAGAGAATATAATGGCATACAGTGCAAAATCCAGATACAAATCCGGATTCTGTTTGGTCCGCTTCGCCTGCCATTCAGCAACAAAATAACCAGCAACCATTCCAATTGCAATAATAATCCCATAGTAAGTAATTTCAAATCCAAATACATCTATAGATGAGCCTACATGATTTAATTCGATACCTAAATTAGGAAAATGTATACTTGCGACCATACTTTGAACCATTCATGTCACCACTTTCTTATACGTTAAACCGGAATAATATGACATCACCGTCTTGTACTACATACTCTTTGCCTTCTGAACGGACAAGACCTTTTTCCTTGGCATTATTATAACTACCACATTCCACTAGATTATCATAACTAACAATTTCTGCTCGAATAAAACCTCTTTCGAAATCGGTATGAATTTTTCCTGCCGCACCAGGTGCTTTGGTGCCTTTTGTTATTGTCCAAGCTTTTGTCTCTTTCTGTCCTGCAGTCAGATAACTGATTAATCCAAGGATTTTATAACTGGCACGAATTAGTTTCTCTAAGCCGGATTCTGTAAGTCCCATTTCTTCTAGAAACATCTTCTTTTCATCCTCTTCAAGCTCTGCTATTTCCTGTTCAATTTGTGCACAAATAACAAATACTTCTGATTTCTCTTCTTTTGCAAATTCTCGTACTTTTGTAACATTTTCATTACCAGCCCCATCGTCTGCTAAATCATCTTCTTTTACATTAGCAGCATAAATAACAGGCTTATATGTTAATAAATTATACTCTGTTAATAAGTTTAATTCTTCTTCCTCTGTAACATTTAGGCTCTTAGCCAACTTACCATCTTCTAAATGCTCCTTTAGGCGCGCCAATAATTCTGATTCTTTCACTAAAGTTTTATCATTTTTAACATTTTTTGAAACCTTTGATATTCTTCTTTCTATGATTTCCAAATCAGAAAAAATTAATTCTAAATTAATTGTCTCAATGTCTCGAAGAGGGTCAATGGATCCATCAACATGAATGATATTCGTATCATCAAAACATCTTACCACATGTACGATAGCATCAACTTCTCGAATGTTGGACAAGAATTGATTGCCCAAACCTTCCCCTTTGGAGGCTCCTTTTACAAGTCCGGCAATATCAACAAACTCAATAGCTGCTGCTACTACCTTTTCCGAATTATATAAATCACCTAAAACCTTTAATCTTTCATCCGGTACTAGTACAATTCCGATATTGGGATCTATGGTGCAAAAAGGATAATTTGCTGACTCAGCGCCTGCCTTTGTTAATGAATTAAATAATGTGCTCTTTCCCACATTCGGTAAACCAACTATGCCTAATTTCATATGTGTCTCCTTTTCAATCTTTTGATTCTATTACTATTAGGATACCTGACTGAAAGATAATATCAGCCTGGTCTTCTATTACTTCATTACTAATCCCTATACTCTCGCCAATCATAAGAGTTCTCTTCTTTAAGGGATATTGAAAGCCTTTTAAGGTCACTTCTGTTACACTTTCTGTCAAAGGCAATAAAGAGATATACGGACCATATAACTGGTCCTTTTGTAAGGTCGTATTCCTATTTAAGAGGTATATCTTATTATGCTCATCTACAAGACAAGACTGAATATTTTTCTCAAGCGGCCTTCTTAGTATGTGAATATTCGCTAATAAATGATCCACTCTTGTACCGGTAGCCCCCATTATTACAATCTCGTCTGCCTTTAGATCCATTGCAAGTTCAACTGCAATCTGCGTGTCCGTATCATCCTTCATGGGATTAAATTTTTTTATCTCTATTGTCTCATTCCCGTTACATTGCTTTTGATACTTTTCCAGTAATTCTTCCGAAACAGAATCAAAATCACCAACAATATAATGAACTGGAAGCTCTAATTTATCACAAGAAGCAAGCCCACCATCAACAGCAATAACGATATCAAATTTCTGATTTTTCAGGTAGCCGGATGCAAAATCCTGGGATATTGTACCACCGGTCATGATTAAGACTTTCTTATTTTGCATGTTGGTGTAATACCTCTTTAAAATCCTTTATGTTGTTCATGGTATTACCGTTAAAAACAGCCGTACCTGCAACAATTACATTAGCACCTGCATTCAATACTTCAGACAGATTATTTTTTGATATGCCTCCGTCCACTTCTATATCAAACTGATAATTATTTTCTCTTGCAATTGTATTTAACTTCTTAATCTTCTCTAAAGCAAAAGGAATAAACTTCTGACCGCCAAAACCAGGATTCACACTCATAATAAGCACCATGTCAATGTCGCCTAGAACATAGTCCAAAGCAGTTAACGAAGTGGAAGGGTTTAAGGCCACTCCTGCCTTTAATCCCAATTCCTTAATCGCAGTAATCGTACGATTTAGATGCTGACATGCTTCTGCATGAACTGTTATGATATCGGCCCCTGCCTTAGCAAAATCCTCAATGTAACGAATTGGTTCCTCTATCATTAAATGAACATCAAAAGTCATTTTAGATACAGGGCGTATGGATTGTATTATCGGCATACCGAAGGAAATACTTGGAACAAATGACCCATCCATAACATCGATATGAAGATAATCGGCTTTCGCTTGTTCTACTTGACTGATTGCGTCACCCAAATGTGCAAAATCTGCGGCTAAGATTGATGGTGCTAATTTAAACATACTATCCCTATTCCTTTCCTGAATCAAAATAATACCTTATTCTTTTGTCTTAATATTTTTTTACATTCTTTAATTCTTCATACAATTCCATATAGTTCGAATAACGAATCCTGCTTATCATCCCATTCAAAAGCGCTGCCTTTACTGCGCAATTTGGCTCATTGATATGGGAACAGCCTTGGAATCTGCAATCTACTTCATATTCATGAAATTCAACATAATAATCTTTTAGTTCATCCTTGTCCAACTCACTAAGATACAAAGAGCTAAACCCTGGCGTGTCCATAACAAAGGTATCAGATCCCAAATATATTAACTCAGAATGTCTAGTAGTGTGCTTTCCTCTTCTGATTTTTTCACTGATATTACCAGTTTCCATGTTTGCTTCAGGGTGTAGCAAATTAATGATTGAAGATTTCCCTACGCCGGACGGCCCTGCTAGAACTGTCGTCTTATTTGCTAACAATTCTCGCAGGGTCGTAATACCGCCCTCTGTATAAGCACTGGAAAAGACCACTTGATATCCACACTTAATATAGGTCTCTTCCAGTAATCCAAGTTCTTTTTCTGATACTATATCACGCTTATTAAAACAAATAATTGTATTTACTTGCTGTTTGTGCATCATAATCAAAAATCGATCCAGTAAATTTAAATTGGGGCTTGGATCTGCAGCTGCGAATATAACCAATGCCTGATCTACATTAGCAACAGCCGGACGTATCAGTTCATTCTGTCGTTCCATCACCTGCGTAATATTACCCTTATTTTCTCTTTCATCAATGATGTCAATAAAAACATTATCACCAACAAGTGGTTTTATCTTTTGATTGCGAAAGATACCTTTCGCTTTGCATTCATATACAGAGGAGTCTTCTGCATAAATATAATAAAAACCTGCAATACCTTTAATTATTTTTCCCTTCATTCTTACTCCACTGGTGTAAATACGACAACATAGGAAGTTGTTTCTTCATAATTATCAGAAACAACACCATTCACTTCTTTTGCAACAAATACGGTTACCGTACCATTTGAACCGCTATTACTCTTAATATCGTATAGAGGTAATGGGAAATCATTGTAAGTCTTTCTAGCTTGAAGAATTGTCTTCTTTGTTCCATCCTGCTCAAGTTCTACCCAAACAGTACCGCTCTCACCTGCATAGTCAAATGGATTCTCAGTTATAACAACCTGTGCAACATATTCTACTGGTTCATCTTCATCTTCAAGGCCTAAACTAATTGTAATATTAACTGCCGTACCTTTGTCAACCTTGGATCCGGCTTCATAGCTCTGATACATTACTTCTCCACTAGCATAAGTATCAGAATATTCTTGACTTACCTTGCCAAGGGTTAACCCAACATTTTCTAATGCTAGTTTTGCCTTGCTTTCTGTGAGTTTTGCCAAATTAGGTACCTCAACTGGCTTCTTTTCAGGTCCATCACTGACAAGTACCGTAATCGTATCACCTTTTACAGCCAAACTTCCTCGTTCTGGATCTGTAGAAATGACTCTACCTTCTTCAATCTCATCACTTGGACCATAGTCGTGTTTCACTATAAGTCCAGCGTCCTCTAATTTCGTTACTGCTTGACTATCTTTATAATTATAAACATTTGGTATTTCAAAAGCCTCTGGTCCAATACTGAGTACTAATTTAATTTCAGAGGTTGGATCTACCTCGGTACCCGACGTCGGATATTGATCCATAACCAATCCTTTTTCGTAGGTATCAGAAGACTTTTCCGTAAAGGTAACCTTAAAATTCTCTGATTTATCTGCTAATGCAGCTTGAGCATCCTTCAACTCCAAACCTACAACATTCGGAACTTCTACTGCTTCCAAACTTTCTTCTGCTGTTTCAGTTGGTGTTGGTTCTAACGTAGCTGCAACCGTCGGTGTAATATCATTATTAGCATTATCCTTAGATGGCATTAATTTAAAAAACTTAGTAACAGCAAATATAATCAGGCACAATATAATAACACCTGCAGCTATTGTTCCAACAATTGCAATCTTTTCCACTCTAGGGTCCACCGAATCCAATTCTTCATCTTCTTCTGATGAAGTTTTCTTCAAATCAGAATTCATTCTTCTGCTATCCGTATTCTGATAGCTTTCTCTTGTGGAAACATAACCAGCACCATTCACTTTCGTAGCATTCTTAATATGATTAACTTCTGCCTCCGAAATGGTAATCGTAGGTGAATCACTTACCGTAGCTGCCGGAATTACCACAAAATCCCCGTTCGGATTAGAAATGGAGCGTTTTAAATCTGCAATAAGCTCAGAAGCAGTTAGATACCGTCTCTCTGGCTTTTTCTGCATACATTTTTGTACAATACGATCGATACTGATTGGAATACTTGGATCTAATTCACGCAAAGGAGCAGCTTCCCCTTGAATATGAAGAAGTGCTACAGAAACTGTATTATCACCGGCAAATGGAACCTGTCCGGAAAGCATCTCATATAAAGTAACTCCCAAAGAGTAAATATCACTTTTCTCATCACTGTAACCACCTCTTGCCTGTTCCGGTGAGAGATAATGTACGGAACCCATTGCATTCGAAGTAATGGTATTAGAATTGGTTGCTTTTGCAATACCAAAGTCAGTTACCTTTACTTTTCCTTCTCTTGAAATAATTATGTTCTGTGGTTTTATATCCCTATGAATAATATGGTTAAGGTGCGCAGCTTCCATTCCCATTGCTATCTGAATTGCAATACCAACTGCTTCCTTTACCTCAAGTTTGACTTTTCGTTCTATAAAATTCTTTAGCGTTATACCTTCTACCAATTCCATTACGATATAATGTAAGCCGTTATCATCACCTACATCATAAACATTAACTATATTGGGGTGGGACAATCCTGCCGCTGATTGAGCTTCTCCTCTGAATTTATTAACAAAATTCTTATCGTCGCTGTACTCTTGTTTTAACACTTTGATAGCTACAAAACGATTGAGTCTGTGACATCTGGCTTTATATACATCAGCCATTCCGCCCGAACCAACTTTATCAATTATTTCATAACGATCATTAATAAACATACCCGGTTTTAACATCCTTACTCACCTCTCACTATAGTTTAACGATTACTATCGATATATTGTCTTTTCCACCATTTTCGTTTGCTCTTTGAACCAATGTTTTGGCCGCCTTTTCTAAATCCTCTGGATATTGCTTTACAATTTTCATGATTTCCTGATCATCAAGCATATTGGTTAACCCATCCGAGCAAATCAGCACTGTATCATCTTCTTTTAGATTAATCTCAAAATAATCAGTTACCACCTTAGTATTGGCACCTAAAGCCCTCGTAATAATGTTTTTATTCGGATGAAATCTCATATCTTGACGAGCAATTTCTCCCGTCTTTACCATTTCTTCAACCAAGGAATGATCTTCCGTAATCTGTTTAATTCCATCACCAATAACATATAATCTGCTGTCACCGACATTAGCCACATACATTACTGAATCAATAATGGTCGCGGCAACAAAGGTAGTACCCATTCCCTCCAAGCCGTTATTATCTCTAGCCTGTTCTATTAGTAAGTCATTCGTATACTGTAAAGCTTCTTCTATCATTCCAACGGGGGTCTTCTGCTCATTTTTTCTAATTTGCTCCGTAAAAACTTCAACACAGAATCTGGATGCATAATCACCTGCATTGTGTCCACCCATCCCATCTGCTACTATGAACAAATTAGGAAGTCCTCCTATGCTATTCTCTTCACAGAAAATGTAGTCTTGATTAATCTGCCGTTTTTCACCTACATCTGTTATAGAAAAAGATTTCATATTTACACCTCCTTGATTTCAAAATATTGCTATATTTTGAAATACTAACCGTCACCCTAATTAGAAGTTTGATCCATATAGCTTTTTCTCAACTGCCCACAAGCTGCATCAATATCTGTACCCATTTCTCTTCTAATAGTAACATTTATTCTGTATTTTTCAAGTAAATTTTTGAAATTTAGAATATTTTTAGAACCTGACTGCATGTAATTTCTTTCTTTTATTGGATTTACTGGAATCAGGTTGACATGACAAGGAAAATTCTTTATCTTATGAGCCAACTCAACTGCGTGCTCCGGTAAATCATTTACACCATCCACCATGCTATATTCAAAGGTAATTCTTCTACCCGTCCGTTTGAAGTAATAATCACAAGATTCTAAAATATCATCCAAAGGATAGCTTTCTGCCACAGGCATCAATTGCTTTCTAACCTGATCATTGGGAGCATGTAAGGACAAAGCTAATGTTATTTGAAGTTGTTCCTCAGCCAATGCTTTTATCTTGTCTACCAAACCGCAGGTAGATACCGTAAGGTTTCTTTGACTGATGTTTAAACCATTCTCATCGGTTAGTAAACGGATAAACTGAATCAGATTATTATAATTATCTAAGGGTTCACCAGTTCCCATTACCACTACATTGGATACCCGTTCGCCAGATAATTTCTGAATCTTATATATCTGATCAAGCATCTCAGAAGGCTTTAAATTTCTTTCAAATCCACCAATGGTAGATGCACAGAATTTACATCCCATCTTGCACCCTACTTGGGAAGAGATACACACCGAATTACCATGATGGTATTTCATAAGAACACTTTCTAAAACCCTTCCATCATATAATCGAAATAAGAATTTACTTGTCTCACCAGTTTTTGATTCTAATTTATCCACTACTTCTAAATTGGTAATTTCACTCACTTCTGCCAATTGTTCTCTTAATTGCAGGGGGAGGTTGGTCATTTCATCAAAACTATCAACCAGCTTAACGTGCAGCCATTCATATAGCTGCTTTGCTCGGAATGCTTTTTCACTCATGCTGGCTATCAGTTTCTTCATTTCATTCAAATCCAAAGATTTTATATCAATTTTATCCATTCCTGGTTCGTTCCTTTCTCTGTCTATCGTATTCTTCTAAGTTTTGCCAGAAAGAAACCATCGGTGTCGTGCAGACCTGGTATTAATTGTAAATACCCTTCTTTTGTCGTATTGCTATGAAGCACTTCAGGAAGATAATCATCTATACTTTCCAGTTTAAAGTCATAATTCTTTGTTAACCAATCTACATTCTTAATATTTTCTTCTTGGTTTATGGTGCAGGTACTGTAAATAAGCACGCCACCTATCTTAACATATTGTATGACTACTTTAAGTATCTCTTTTTGTAACTCGACTAAATCAGTCAATTTTTCTTTTGTCATATTGTACTTAATATCCGGTTTTTTACCTATAACACCCAATCCAGAACATGGTAAATCAGCAATCACAATATCTGCTTTTAGGGTATCTTCCTCATCTAACAGTAAGGCATCCCAAACCTTAACCGATAGATTTGTTAATCCTAATCGTTTGATATTCTCAAGTATAAATGAAGTTTTTGCCTCAGAGATATCTCTTGAACTTACCTGTCCAGTAGAATTCATCATTTCTGCCACGTGAAGAGATTTACCACCGGGTGCAGCACATACATCGATAACATAATCGCCTTCTTTCACTCCGGTTATAGCTCCGACTAACATGGAGCTCTCGTCTTGAACTTGGAAATACCCTTTTGTAAAGGCTTCCATCTGATTCAAATAATCGTAGTTTGATATTTGATAAGCATAGGGCAGATAGGATCCATTTTCTATGGTAACACCTTGTTCTTCCAACAGCGTTTTTAATTCTTCCGGTTTTATTCGGTTTAAATTACACCTAATGGTTGTTTTTTTATCTTCAAAGGATGTTTCCAGCAGGCGTTTTACAACAGAATAGTCATATTGTTGTAACAATTCTGATACCAACCATTCCGGTACAGAATATGCAATGCTTAAGAACCTCCCCGGCTCCTGTTCTTCCTTTGGATATTCGATTTGCTTCGTATCTCTGCTTATATTACGTAGCACTCCATTTACGAAACCACTTAAGTTTCGGAACCCTCTTTTTTTTGCAAGTTTTACAGCCTCATTACAAACTGCAGATTCCGGAATCTGATCCATATAATTTAATTGATATAGACTCATCCGTAGTAAATTACGGATGAGGGGTTTCATTTTATTTACCTTTACACTGGAATACTGATTCAGAATATAGTCCAAAGTAATCATCCGCTCCATAGTCCCCTCACATATCCTTGTGATTAGAGCCCTGTCTGCCTTTGACAAATACTGATATTGTTTCAGTGTCCTTCTCAGTACGGTATGACTATAATTGTTGTTCTCTAATATATTGATTAATATTCCAAGTGCTATTTCTCTGGCATCCACCTGTTTTTCAATCACGGTCTCTTCCTCCGAACAAGAAGATCAGCCTGATGAGTTGTAGGATGGTAGCAGCGGCACCGGCTACATAAGTCAGTGCAGCGGCATTTAACACTTTTCTAGTGTGTTTCAATTCATCTCCATATAATATCCCCGTTTCGTCAAGGATATGAACTGCCCTTGCTGAAGCATTAAATTCTACTGGTAATGTAATCAGTTGAAATGCTACAACTAAAGAAAACAGGATAATACCAAGATTAATTATGGTTTGGGAATTAATGATTAATGCTCCAATTAAAATGATAGGCCAAGATATGGCAGAACCAAAATTTGCAACTGGAACAATAGCAGAACGTAGACGCAATGGAATATAACCATTCTGGTGTTGTATCGCATGACCGCATTCATGTGCTGCAACACCAATTGCTGCAACTGATGTTTGGTTGAATACACTATCAGATAATTTTAAAGTTTTATCCCTTGGATCATAATGATCTGTTAAATTTCCACTCATCCGTTGGATAGAAACATCATAAATTCCAGCATTGCGTAGAATTTTTTCTGCTGCCTCAGCTCCTGTAATTCCTGACATGCTTCTTATCTTAGAATATTTGTTAAAGGTCGTTTTCACTCTTGCGGATGCAATTAAACATAAAATTGCACCAAGTATAACTAAATAGTAATATGGATCAAAATACATAAACATAAGTTACCTCCTTACTGAAATAAATAAGTTGCTGACTGCATATTCCTAAAATCAGAATTAACTTTTAAATTTATAACAAGGTACCTACTGAAATTGTATAACCTCTTAAAAAGTCTTCCACAGTCATTCGTTTTTTTCCTTCTAATTGTATCTCACGTAGGGCCAAATTTCCTTTACCAGTCTTTATTATAATGGAATCCTTTTGAATTGACACAATTTCTCCCGCTTTTCCTTCCGTTTCTTCTTCTAGGACATCTGCATCCCATATCTTTAGTGTTCTATTATCTAACATGGTATATGCGCTAGGCCAAGGATTTAAGCCTCGAACCATCCTTTCGATTTCAACTGCTGATTTATTAAAATCAATCCTGCCTAAAGCTTTGTCTAACATTTTAACATAAGTCATATCAGCTTCTATTTGTTTTTCTCTTTTTGCAGTACCTTTTTCTATGGCACTTAAAGCTTTGACTATTAGTTCTCCACCACAGACTGCAAGTTTATCATGAAGGCTACCAGCAGTTTCCTTTGGATCAATTACTAGCTCCTCCTTCATTATCATGTCTCCGGTATCAATACCGGCATCCATATGCATAATCGTTATTCCTGTCTTTTCTTCCCCGTTCAGGATACACCACTGAATTGGTGCAGAACCTCTGTATTTTGGAAGCAATGATGCATGCACATTGATACATCCATATTTCGGAAGATCCAAAATGGTTTTCGGTACTATTTGGCCGAATGCCGCCACTACGATAACGTCCGGGTTTAGTTCCTTAAGTATGGCAAGAAATTCTTCCTCCCTAACCTTATGTGGCTGGAATACCGGTATATTGTGTCGTAACGCCAATTCCTTTACCGGTGTATACTGTACTGATTTTCCTCTTCCCTTTGGTCTGTCCGGTTGTGTTACGGCAGCCAGTATCTGGTGTTCCGATTGTATTAATTTATCTAAAACGGTTGCTGCCAGATCCGGTGTACCCATAAAAACTATATTCATCAAAAGATTAACCTCCTATCGTCTACCAAGCAATAACATTACTATTCTTCCATATCAGCGGAAGAATGAAGCCCTCCGATCACCTTATCTACATATAATTCACCATTTAAGTGGTCTATCTCATGGCAGAAAGCCCTGGCTAGCAGTTCAGTTCCTTCCACTTCAAATTCTACCATCTCTTCATTAAAAGCTCTCACTTTTACATAATTTGGTCTTGTAACAACACCGGACTTGCCAGGTACACTTAAGCATGCTTCATCACCGGTCTGTTCTCCGTCTGTCTCAAGAATGACTGGATTAATCAATACAATCGGCTCCTCTGCTTCTGGAGAGGTATCAATCACAACAATACGTTTTAAAATTCCTACCTGTGGAGCTGCTAACCCCACTCCCTGTGCCTCATACATCGTATCTAACATATCTTCAATCAGAATTTTTATTTTTGGTGTTATCTCCGTTACTTCTTTTGATACTTTCGTTAATGTTTTATCCCCTATTTCTCGTATATTTCTTATTGCCATTTTATATTTCCTTTCTGTTCATGAAATTTCCTGTGTGCCGCAGGATACGAATAGCTACTTTATAATAGTAATTTGAATTTAATAGTTTGTAATTGGATTGAAATCAAATTGTACATTACAACCTTTAAAATAATCCGAAAAACTGATATACCCTTCCAAATAATTCTTTAACTGAATCAATCTATCGTAATCTGCTTGTTTTATATATAACAAAAAGCGGTAAATATCATTTACTTTTGACACAGTGGCCGCCGCAGGTCCTATGACAGCAGTTTCCTCTGTAATTTGAACAGAGGATATCCATTCTTTTGCTGCTCCGTGGATTAGGTTGGAAGCAAATTTTGCTTTCTCCTCCTCCTTTGATGCAATGAGTATTGCTAAGATATGTGCTGCAGGTGGATACCGAAGCAATTCTCGGTATTTCATCTCCTGTTGATAAAAACTGATATAATCATCATTACTTGCTGTTGTAATGCTATAATGTTCTGGCTGATAAGTTTGGATAATAACATCGCCAGGAATTTGTCCCCTTCCAGCCCTTCCTGCTGCCTGTACTAAAAGCTGATAGGTCTTTTCTGAAGCCATATAGTCCGCCGTATAAAGAGATAAATCAGCCGCTAGGATTCCAACCAAGGTAACCATAGGGAAGTCGTGCCCCTTTACAATCATCTGGGTACCAACCAGAATATCAGCTTCTTGATTTGCAAAAGCAGAAAGTATTTTTTCATGACCGTCTTTGGTCCGAGTGGTATCCATGTCCATACGTAAAACCCTTGCACTCGGGAATTCCCTTTTTACCATTTCTTCTACTTTTTGTGTCCCCGTTCCAAAGGCTGCAATGTATTTGGAGCTGCAACTGGGGCAAATCGTAGGAGTTGGTTTGGAGTGTCCACAATAGTGACATACTACCGTTCCATTATTATGTGCCGTCAGTGAAATATCGCAATGGGGGCATTTCATTACAAAACCACAACTGCGGCAGGATATGAATCCCGCGTAACCCCTTCTATTAATAAACAAAATAATTTGTTGATTTTTCAATAATCTGTCTTGAATTAATTCTTTTAGATGCGTACTAAAGATGGACTTATTCTTTTTCTTTAATTCTTCCCTTAAATCTTCTATCCAAATCTTCGGCATTCTGCTGTTTCCTATTCGTGAAGATAGCGTATATAATTTATACTTACCTTCTACTGCTTTTCGATAAGACTCCAGGGACGGTGTAGCAGATCCTAAGATTACACTGGCACCTGCAAGCTCTGCACGCTTAATTGCAACATCTCTGGCATGATATTTGGGAGGACTCTCGCTCTTATAACTTCCTTCGTGCTCTTCATCTATTATTATTAAGCCAAGATTCTGAAACGGTGTAAACAATGCCGATCTTGGCCCTATCATAATATCGATGGTACCTTCTTTTGCTCTTGTATACTGATCAAATCTTTCCCCTTGGGATAGTCTCGAATTCATAATGGAGATTCGGTCCCCAAATTTTTTATAAAAACGCATTACTGTCTGATAAGTTAATGCAATCTCTGGAATCAGCATAATTACTTTTTTTCCCTGTCTGATTACTTCCGATATTATCTCCATATAAACTTCTGTCTTACCACTACCGGTCACTCCATGAAGAAGATAGACCGAACGAATGCCTGATTGGTATTCTTCCGTTATATTCTTAACGATGTCTTGCTGATCTTTCGTAAGATCTAGAGAATGCTTATCCATGGTGGCATTTACAATTGGATTACGGAATAGTCGTTCTACCTCTGTAGTAATTATCCCTAGTTTTTCTAAGTCTTGAATTGTAGATCTAGCTATATTTAATTTACGGAGGACAAGTTCATAATCCATGCTCTGCAATTCGATTAATTCTTCCAATAAGCGAACACGGCCACGGTTGTTTTTCTTTTTAAACATCTGTAAGTGTTCTTCTGCGTCATCTCTCGTAATTATAAGCTTTATGGTTTTCTTTTCTTTTGATTTAACAGCCTTTTTTACCGGTATCACCGTTTTTAAGGCATCATTCATAGTCGCGCCAAAAGTTTCTTTCATCCAGTAAGCCAAATGAATCAATTGACTCTCTATTATTAATGCTTCGTTTACAATATCATAAATGGATTTAATCGATTCTACCTTCCATTTTGGTTCATTCGACAGACCGATCACATAGCCTTTGATTATCCTGTCCCCTTTCCCAAAAGGAACCATTACCAAAGTACCTATTACAATCTTATTGGCAAAATCATCCGGTATTGCATATTGATATGTTTTATCTAGGTTTTCATGAGAAATATCTACAATGATGTCTGCATATTTCATTGCCATACCAAATCACCTGCCTTTTTCATACTAAGTTTTATCTATATGTTACTGTGCTCTTTCGTACTATCTATTCTGATAGTGCCTTTACTATTTCATCTGTTCGCATGGACCTGGATCCTTTGATTAGAACTGCATCCCCCGGTCTTAACTTCTCCTTTAGATAGGTAATGACATCTTCATTCTTCGTATAGGAATGTACTATAATATCCGGACTTCTTTCCTGAACTGCCTGTGCAATAGCTTCTGCTTCACTTCCTATGGTGATGAGCTCATTCAATTTTTGATCTGCAATATATACACCAACATCATAATGGCATTGATAAGATTGTTCACCCAACTCCAGCACATCAGCCAAAACTGCAATTCTACGGGTAACTTTACTTAATTCCATAAGAACCTGAATGCCACTTTTCATGGAATCTGGACTAGCATTATAGGAATCATCAATGATTTTAATCTGATTCACTTCTTTTATCTGTCCTCTCATTGCAATTGGTTGATATCCATGTAAGCCTTCTTTTGCAATAGAAGCCGGAATATTGTAATGCTTTGCTACTGCAAGTGCTGCAAGGGCATTATATACATTGTGAATTCCAAGAACTTTAAGGATAATTTCTTCTGAAGCCTCATCCTCTGCCTTTAAAGTAAAACGGGTTTCTCCGTCTATCATCCGGATGTCTTCTGCTCGGTAATTGCAAAAGTTTTCAGTACCAAAGGCTACTACCTTAGCTTTTTTCAATCCTTCAATGGATTCTTTACTCATATCAATTATAGCATTAACCTGTGATTTTTGAGTGAACTGCTGATAGATTTCACGAAGTAAAGTGTCATTTCCATTCAAATACAACACCGAACTCTCATGAAAACCATTAACAATATTCAGTTTTTCTTTACGAATATTTTCTCTCGTCTTTAATTGAGCAATGTGGGATACTCCTATGTTCGTCATAATCGCAATATCCGGCTGGGCTATCTGTGTTAGCTTCTCCATTTCCCCTTCTTCACTCATTCCCATCTCAATCACTGCGATCTGATGATCGTAATGTAGTCGGAACATCATGAGAGGTAATCCAACCTGGCTATTCATATTTCCTTCGGTTTTTAGGACATTGTATTTTGTTTCCAGGGCCGCTGCAACCATCTCTTTCGTTGTAGTCTTACCCACACTTCCGGTAATTCCTATTACAGGTATACTAAATTTATTGCGATAATATGCTCCTAATTCCTGTAGTGCTTTTAAGGTATCTTGTACGGCAATATAGATATTTTTATGCTGCATGGTTTGATGTCTACTAGTAAAGCAGGCGATTGCGCCATTCAAAAAAGCATCTTCGATATAATTATGTGCATCTGTTTTTTCGCCTATGATTGGAATAAAAAGAGCTCCCGATTCTACATTCTTTGAATTCGTGGTTACTGAAGTAATCATAATATTATCATCACCACATAAAATCTTACCGCCAACAGCTTGTGCAATCTCTTTTATACTTAAAGCTTCCATGTTTACACCCATTGCTTTCTATAAATTGTAAATCTTTCAACCATTGTCTTTCTATATAACTTCTTTTCCATCTGCTTTCATTTCCTCTATAACATCCGCAATTAAATCTCTCTCGTCCATTTTGTGTTTAACCCCATTAATTTCCTGATAGTCTTCATGCCCTTTTCCTGCCAAGATGATGACATCCCCTTCTTTGGCATATTCGATACAATAACGAATTGCCTGCTTGCGGTCAATGATCGTATGATATTCTCCGCTTGCTTTTTTCACACCAATGATGATATCATCAATGATTGCCTGTGGTTCTTCATTTCTTGGATTATCCGAAGTTACTATAGTAAGATCCGCCAACTTCGATGATATCTCACCCATCTCATATCTGCGTAATTTCGAACGGTTTCCACCACAGCCGAACATACATACCAAGCGTTTCGGTTGGTAACTCCTTATGGTGGTTAAGAGACTTTCTAGACTCATGGCATTATGGGCATAATCTATCATAAGTGTAAAATGTTCTGAAACAGGAATCATCTCCACTCTTCCCTTTACCTTTACTTCCATTAGTGCCATCTTAACGATATCCATTGGTACATTAAAATGTCTGCAGATAGCTATTGCGGTTAGCGAATTATAAACACTGAAGCTTCCAGGCATATTTACGATAATTTCGTCATTTAACAAGCCTTTTAACGTATATTTCACACCAAGTCTGCCCTTATTGCTGTGTAGATCCACGTCCACTGCCCTCAAATCGGCATGTTCTGATAATCCATAGGTTTCTAGCTCACAGGTATATCCTTTTAGTACCTGCCGCATATGGATATCGTCTAGATTGGCAATGCCTATTCTACAGTTCTTAAAAAGCAATCCTTTACAATGCATGTATTCATCAAAGTCTTTGTGTTCATTGGGGCCAATATGATCCGGTTCCATATTAGTAAATATGCCATAATCAAAGGTAAAACCTGCAACCCTGTTTAACATTAACCCTTGGGAAGATACTTCCATTACAACACAGCTACACCCTGCTGCCAGCATTTTACTGAAATATTCCTGTAAAACATAAGATTCTGGGGTCGTATTATTTGCAGGTATCACTTCATCTCCAATAATGGCTTCAATGGTTCCTATTAATCCTGTTTTGATTCCGCCACTTTCCAAAATGGAACGTACCATATAAGTAGTTGTAGTTTTGCCCTTTGTACCTGTGATTCCAATCGTCTTTAATTGTTCTGCCGGATATCCAAAATAGGCTGCTGACATATAAGCCAATGCAAGGCGTGTATCCTTCACCTGGATTACTGTCACACCATCCGGTAAATCAATCTCTTTTTCTATAATAACTGCGGAAGCACCCATATTTGTCACTTCTGCCACAAAATCGTGTCCATCACGAACCGCTCCGGTTATACAGACAAATACGGATCCCTTGATCACCTTTCTGGAATCATAAACCAAATTCGTAATTTCTGTATTTTCATCCCCTTGTGTACAGGTATACTCCATTTTCTCCAGCAAATATTTTAACTTCATTGGAAACCCTCCGCTTTTCTTGGATCTTTTTTAACGCTATCCTTATATTATATTACAAATTCCCATCCAAAATATTACTCTGGATGGGAATTATTCTTAACTAGTGATTTAATAGACAAATCGAATTGTATCGTTCCACAGCTTGTTTTGACGTATCTTTACTTCGTCCATTATATAACACTGATTTTAGCTTGTCAATAAATTAGCTTCTTGAGTTTCCGTAGTTTTATCCACAGAACCTTAATTTCAAGATTCCATTTATAAACAACTTTGTAAAAATACCCAAATTATAAGGAATCCACATCCTTTTTGTAGTAGAATAATGGTGTCCAA
>JAEZVF010000118.1 GCA_023443225.1 Bacillota bacterium | reverse complement strand
TACTGTTTTTGTGGTTGTATCTAATGTCTCCATTAAATACGTGTTCGTAATTGATACTACGTATCAATACATGAAAATTTTATTAGAATTTTCAGGGTTGTTTCACTGTTCAGTTATCAAGGTTCTTTTTCAGATTGTTTCGCTCTAATTTCGAGCGCTTGTATACTATAACACGTTTTAAATTGTTTGTCAACAACAATTTATTTATATTATTTTCTGAATATTTGATGCTGATTGACCAGCAACGTCACTTAGTATAACATTTGTACATTCAATTGTCAACAACTTTTTTCGACTTTTTTTGATAAATTTTATACTAGTAAACTGTAACTTATAACACATACAACTGTATTGCTACATACTGTTCATGTTCTTTCAAGCGACAGCTTTTACATAGTAACACACCCCTCCTCCTATGTCAACACTTTATTTTCATTATGAGAAAAGTAAATTATGGGAGTTGTGACTATAGTATAACCGCCTCTTATTATTTTATTCTATGATCTATACATATAAATCCAATCCGACCATAAAGACAATTCTTCTATATAATGAAAGGAGCTGTAACACTACTAATGAATCATTAGCATTATTACAGCTACTTTTTAGCTATCTTTAGTTTCTTTAATTAAGCTATATTTACATCAGTAGCTTGCATTCCACGATTACCACGTGTAATTTCAAAAGTTACACGTTGTCCTTCAGCTAAAGTTTTAAACCCGTTAGATGCAATTCCAGAAAAATGAACAAATACATCATCTCCACCATCATCGTTTGTAATAAATCCAAAACCTTTTTGTTCGTTAAACCATTTTACTGTACCTTTATTCATGAAAGATACCTCCTAAATTAATATTATATTTTGCTTGTAAATAAAAAAATCACATATTTTTGTAAACCATTAAACGACATAATGACTTACAAAAATATGCGAAATCAATAAAGACATCTAAAATATACTATAAACTTATCACACTTCATAGCCTTTGTCAATACAAATACTTTATCTTTTTACCCATCTTGTTATTCATCTCTTATCACATTAAAAGCAGCTTCTAACTGAGTATCAATCCCTTTCCTAAAATCTTCATAAGTTTGTGAAGCTATAATATCTGGCTCCTTTATGACATTTTCCAAAGGTTCACCGTCATGGGCCTGACTTTCGAAAAAACAATAGCTCATAACATAGTTGCCGCTAGGTAATAATACCTCTGTAGATAATCCAAAACCGGATTGTGGTACCATATTTCCGACAACTGTTGCCAACTTATTATCAAGGCATGCCAACACAAAGCTATTGGTACTACTAAAGATATTTTCATTGCATAAGACTACAACCGGTACTGTGGTTTTCAATGATATTTTGTACAAACTCGAAGAAATTGGGCTCTATCTATTTGATAAGCCCAATTAAGACTGACGGTAAACATATTACAATTATCGAATATACCGAATTATAAAAAGGTATGCTCCTTCTTTCTTTGATATTTCATATTCCTCTTCCAAGCGGTATATCTGACGGTTTAATAGCTTTTTAACAAATTCCTTATTGTGAGAGTATAAAATCATAACACCACCATTTTTTAAATGTTCCGGTGCTTTCACAAAAAACTTTTGATACAATTGATATATTTCATCTACTTCCTTATGTCCCATTGCTCTTGGTAAGTTCGTAATTATTTCATCAAATAGGTAGTCATGCTTAAAATCAAAAAAGTCTCGATTAATAAAATGTACGATTGCGTTTGCAGCTGCAGTATTTTCTTTTGCCTTTTCAATAGCTTCATTATAGATATCTAAGCCGTACATGGTATTTGCACGTAAGATCTGATTGCGTTCTATTAACATTGTGCCTGCTCCGCAGAAGGGATCAAGAACCTGTGCCCCCTCTATCAGGTAGTCTTTAGCAAGTCTAGCCATAAGAGCAGCATTCACTGGGTGTATACTAGTGGCTATGGATTTTCTTCGATAAGTAAATCGTTCATCTTTCAACGTATATAGTTTAATCAGTACATTTAGATTCCCTTCCTTATTTTCAATTAATCTAATTTCAAATTCATAATTAGAAGTTGAATTGATTAATTTTCTATCTGAAAGTCTCTCTATTTCATATCCTAGTTTTTTTGTAAACGCACTTTTTTTATCTAGTTCTAGTTTACTCTTTAACTCAATTCGAAAGAAAAAAGGAGCTTCCCCTTTATGCCGCATCTTCATAAATTCCAACAGGCCGCTACCTGCTATTGCCTTTGCTGCAACATCTTCATCCATTTTACATACCTTTAGATCATTCAGCATAAATAGAATTTCTGAATAGGTTCGTATCGGTAATACCTTTTTTAAATCATTAGAATGTAACATAACGCCTGCAGTAAATTTCTTTGATTTTACATCTGACAATTGTTCCATAGTTACGTCCACAAAATTACGATTTGTTAATAAAATAAGTTCTGAAGGAACCTGATAGCCGATAAAGGTATGTTGTACAATGCCCTCCTTAGCCAGAATCAATTCAGACAATACCCGAATTTCTTCATTAATGTGTTTTTTATTGCTTTCTCCTGGCTCAATTTTTGATAAAGTAGAAAGCCGTTCTTTTAAATAAGGAAGAAGCATGCCGTATTCTAAATTCTTGATGGCTATCAGATAAGAGCTTTTAACAAAAAGTTGTTCTTCCTTTTTGTATGCATCAACCAACTTATCCAAGAAACAAGGAACAGCCAATTCACCCATTATTAAAGCAGCATTTTTTCTTATCTTAGCATCCTGATTCATTAAAAGCTGATCAAAAATACTGTAATCCGCTCCCATCAGATATAATAATGCTGTCTTATTGTTATGCTCTTTCAATTCAGCTTTTAATTTTATTAAATTCTGTCGTATGTCCTTGTGTTGTAATATATTATCATATAGTTCTCTTATCATGCATTCTCCTCTTTTTTTAACCCAAACCTTTTTTATTATTTCATAGAATATATTCTTTATTATTAAGTAATTTTGCTGATTTTGCAATCTTTTATTTTTCTCTTTCCGTAATAGTAACCTTGATTAAATCACCGGCTTGTTTCCCAATCTTTTCTCTGATATCCTTTCGTATTCCAATGATATGATTTGGAGTCTTCATCCTAACCAAACTCCCTTCATATACTACACCATCAAAAGTAGCAATCACAGGCACACGTCCTTTACCAAACTCCTTTTTTACATCAAATGGTATGTCAATATAGGCACCGTCTATATCAGGTACCTTCTTTATCACGGCATCAAACTCATATAGTTTACTCATTGCCTTCTCCTTATAATTTTATAAAGTTTATTATAGCATAACTAAAAATATATTAGAATAGTCTGCTCTTTTATATGCGTTATTATTGACTTTGAGCACCATTTATGATACTGTAAATGGTGATTGATATAAGGATTTATCAAATGATTCATGCATATTTTTACAGATAATATTAAAGCGTTGTACTTTAACCTATGGGTTTTAATTATTTATCTGGACCTGTATCTTTTAGTAGAAGGATATAGGATTTTTTTTGCAGAATGGTCCTTCTTATCATAAACTTTTACTCGCGCGAAGGGAGAAACTTGCTATGGATTTTTTACTATCAGGAATAACATCTATTACTATTCCACAATTAGTTATGTATGCCGTTGGCATCCTATTAATTTATCTGGCAATTGTTAAAGGATATGAACCGTCCTTATTGTTACCAATGGGATTTGGTGCAATTTTGGTTAATTTACCACTTTCCGGTGTGTTAAATCAAACACTTCCCGGAATTGGGGAAACGCAAGGTATTATTGAATGGCTTTTTGATATCGGAATTGAAGCTTCCGAAGCCCTACCACTCTTATTGTTTATTGGTATTGGTGCTATGATTGACTTTGGTCCACTACTTTCCAACCCTATTATGTTCTTATTTGGAGCTGCCGCACAGTTTGGTATTTTCTTTACAATAGCTGTAGCAACCCTCTTGGGCTTTAGCATTACAGATGCTGCCTCCATTGGTATTATTGGAGCTGCTGACGGTCCTACTTCAATCCTTGTATCGCAAATATTAAAATCTCAATACGTTGGTGCTATCGCTGTTGCCGCTTATTCTTATATGGCATTGGTACCACTGGTTCAACCTCTTGCAATAAAATTGGTAACTACGAAAAAGGAACGACTGATTCGTATGCCATATAATCCTGTAGCTGTTTCAAAAAGAGTTAAGATTATTTTTCCTATTGCAGTAACTGTTATTGCTGGTTTGGTTGCTCCAATGTCCGTTGCTTTAGTTGGCTTCTTAATGTTTGGTAATCTACTTCGTGAATGTGGAGTATTAAACAGCCTGTCTGATACAGCACAAAATGTTCTTGTTAATTTAGTTACTTTATTATTAGGTATTACTATATCCTTTAGTATGAAGGCAGACGCTTTTGTTACATGGCAAACACTCTTAATCATGGGTCTTGGGTTAGTTGCATTTGTCTTTGATACCATTGGTGGTGTTCTGTTTGCAAAATTTATAAATTTGTTCAAGAAGGAAAAAATCAATCCGATGATTGGAGCTGCTGGAATATCTGCTTTTCCTATGTCTGCTAGAGTTGTACAAAAGTTAGCTATCCAAGAAGATCCTACAAACCACTTATTAATGCATGCTATAGGTGCTAATGTTTCAGGGCAGATAGCTTCTGTTGTAGCAGGTGGTATTATTATCGGCCTAGTGAGTGCCTTAATGTAAGAAAGGAGTCATGTCATGAATTTTGAAACTTTTTTATTATCTCTTAGCATCATGTGGAAAGGTATGTTCGGTATCTTTACTGTTATTATATTAATTACTCTTTTGGTTATTATTATGCAGAAGGTTGATGCTGCAATAGAAAAAAAACAATAACATAAGTATAAGAATGTAGCCGGATAATTGCTTTACGCAATTATCCGGTTTATTTTTTTGCATTAATCTAGCAAATTCGCTCCTATTTAATAGTAATCCCTACATATCTTTAACAATGAGCGGGTAACTCGAATATTATATTATACAACAATAGAAAGGAGTTACTTTATGCAAATTCGTAAATGGTTAGATTCACATATACATGCAGTTAAGTATTCTGGTGATTTTAGAGTGTCGAATAAGGAGTACCGCAGTAATCATATGAAGTATTCTTTTATAAAAATGACAAATTCAAGTAAATTAGAAGAGCTAAATAATGATTTAGAGCCCTTTGGCTTTGCTTATTATCCAAAACAAGATATCTTTTATTCCATTATGGATGGATGGCAACGGGATTGTGGTTATTGCGAGCTTTACGATGAAGGAGCAGCTGCTTTCAGTATGATAATCGATTGCGAGCCAATTCGCTTTGAATATGATGATAGAAAATGGTTGATTGAGTTTTGGAAAGGTCAATATGGAATGACGACAGGCTGTGAAATAGGTATTTATTCAACCAAAGGTCCAAATTTAAACATACCCGGATTCTTCGATGGAACTTTTTATTTCAGTGCCAGCGATGAAGATCGTCTTCCAATGTCCGTGGTATTAAAGAAGAATGGATCTACCATATTTTCGCGAAGTGACGTCCACTGGTGGCTAACTGGATTTCGGCTAGGAGAGTTTTCTGAACCTGATGAACTTTCTATGAATGTAGAAATCACTTTAAAGAATGCGGATATGCGAGATGCTTTTGTTGAAGCTTTCCGTGAAACAGGATATTCAGACAACGAATTCACTGTATTTAGTAATACAGTACGTTTTGAATTAAAACAACCCCATTCCCCACAACCAGCATCGCGGACCTTGATGATAGAACGTTTTATGCAGGCAAATAACAAGAGAAACTGTGAAGCCTATCGTTTCGCAACAAAGCATTTATATAATCCATTAGATAAATTAGCGTTAGTTAAAATACAAGCTCCTAAGATGTATCGTAAAATCGTAAATGTTGGAGATACCAAGAATCTTTTTAAAGGCTTTAAGACTATTCAAAAATTCATAGATGAAAATGATCAGGAATAAGTATTTGCGGAAGGAGTGGTACCTTGTTTGTTACCGCACGATTGAATAGATTACTAGAAAAATCAAGAGAATTGCCTCTAAATGAATCCTCAAAAATCATTTTAATGAGTGATTGCCATAGAGGAGATGGAGGCTGGGCCGATAATTTCTCAAATAACCAGAATCTCTTTTTTGCCGCTTTATCCTATTATTATCACAAAAATTTTACTTATATAGAATTAGGCGATGGGGATGAATTGTGGGAAAATCGCAGCATCGAACAAATCATTACGGCTCATAGTGACGCCTACTGGCTTATGGCAAAATTCCACCAAAAAAACAGATTATACATGCTTTACGGCAATCATGATATGGTTAAAAAAAACAACAGCTATGTTACTAATAAATGCCGCACGTATTTTGATGATTGCAAGCAGAAAAATGTACTTCTATTTCCTTCTTTAAAAATAACTGAAGGAATCGTTTTAAATTATACTGATACTAATAATAAAATTCTTCTGGTGCATGGCCACCAAGCTGATTTTTTTAATTATACACTTTGGAGATTATCACGATTCTTAGTACGATATATCTGGCGACCACTGGAATTAATGGGATTACAAAATCCAACCAGTGCTTCGAAGAACTATAATATAAAAAATACCATAGAAAAAAAGTTAATAGATTGGTCAATTACTAATAATCAGATGATTATAGCCGGTCATACTCATAAGCCTGTTTTCCCAAAAGTGGGTGAGGCTCTGTATTTTAATGATGGAAGTTGCGTTCATCCACGCTGCATTACGGCAATTGAAATAGAAAATGGCGCTATCACACTTGTTAAATGGACGATAAAGACAAAAAAAGATAGAACTCTGTATGTTGGCAGAGTCATATTAGAGGGTCCTGTTAAATTGAAAGAATACTTTGATCAAACAGTTATATAAATGTGCATTGTCGCTGTGAAATAAGAGTTTTAATAAAGGCAACTCCTGCCATATTTTGCTTACTTATTTCACAGCCAATCCACCTTTCTTGTATAAGATCAAGAATTCTTATAATAATTTCTTTATAAAACTATTTGCCTTTTTTACCATATCTTGTTGGTTTTTAAGTACACGATTGCTGCTATGGGTTCTGCTGTTTAAAAAATGAATATCCATAACTCCGTTAGCACCATTTCTTTTAACAGCATCTAAATTAACACCTCTTCCATAATTTCCGCTACGATTGTTAATTGTTTTATTCGCAGGAGAAGAATCACGTCCTGCATGGGGCATGGCTGTCATAGAACCAGCTAATACCGTATTATCAACTTCAACCACCACAGCACGGCGTTCCCAGCTCCAACCATTCCAGATTTCTTTAATGACTTTACTGTCTTTTTTAGTTAGTGGTTCAACATCTGCATGATTATGTCCATAAGTCCGCTTCACTCGAAATGATTTTCCAGTATTAACATCGGTAACCGTTGCATTGATTCCTTTCTTCCATATGTATTGCACTTCCTTATACCAATCTAGTGCACCGCTAAGTTTGGTAGATGATTCTGCTGCCAGTGTTACTAAAGTTTGATTTTTTGCTGTTGCCTTCTTTTTCTCAGCCTTTGTATCTTGATTATGTACATACTTAGCAAGTTCTGTTCTAGTTTTCTTTCCAATAATACCATCAGCTGCTAAGCCGTTTTTTCTTTGAAATTTTTTTACTGCGTTTACTGTGATATTTCCATAATAACCAGTAGCTTTCGAATATGTAAAAAATCCAAGTTTCTTAAGAACTGTTTGTACTTGCTTCACTTCCTGGTTTTTAGATCCTTTTTTTAGCAACGCAGCAGATACATTCATAGGGTTTAATAGCATAGAAACCATCAAGCTAAATAGTAGTATATGCTTTAAGTGTATTTTCTTCATGTTTTTCCTCCTGTCATCAATAAATACAAGGAGTATTATATTACACAAATATTAATTTGTCCAGCCCTTAATTTAATATTTATGTAACATTTTTAATATTTTATTAACATATACTGGTTTATGCTCCATATTTTTCATGTCATTTAAGTAGATGGAATTGATTCTTATGATAATCAATTACACCTTCTTCACGAAGTTTACTAAGTTCTCGCGACATTGCGCTTCGATCTACACAAAGGTAGTCTGCCATTTCATTTCTGTTTAAAGGTATTACAAAAGAAGAGTTCTGATGCATCTCCTTCTGGAATACTAAATATGTCATTATCTTTTCACGGATAGTGCGTTTCGATAGAAACTCCATCTTATTGTTCAAATATAGATTCTTAGTTGCAAGAAGTTCCAAGATATTTAAAACCAAACGGTTGTGAAAACTACAAGCATTTGAACAGGTCGAGATGATTCTCTTAATTGAGACCCAAAGAACTGAACAATTATCACAAGCATTTACATCTACCGGGCTTTCCTTTATACCTGCACAGACAATAGTCTCAGCAAATATATCTCCAACAGAGAGTCCAGCTACTATCATGCGATTTCCAAGTATATCGTCTTTTATTATCTGAACATTACCATCTAAGACGATCCCCAAGGAGGTTACCTCTTCCCCTGCAAGGATAATGGATTGGTTTTTCAAATACTGCTTTCTAACCGCTCCCAAACAACTTAGCATATCAGATAAATTATCCGCTTCTATACCACGGAATAAAGAAACCTGTTTTAAAATTTTTATCTCCTCAATCATGCTTCTCATCCTTTCTTTTGATTTGTCTTGTTTTAATTATAATTAAGTTTTGTTGCATATGCAACAGACAAAGGTAGATTTTTGTAGTATTTTATAAGTGTAAACAAAATGATCTTAAAACTCATTTCATATAAAAAGGAGTAAGCATGATAAGAAAAATTATTAAGATTAATCAAGAATTGTGTAATGGATGTGGACTTTGTGTGGGTGCCTGTCACGAAAGTGCCATTGGTATAGTTGATGGAAAAGCTACACTCCTTCGTGATGACTATTGTGATGGTCTCGGAAACTGTCTCCCTGCTTGTCCTGTCAATGCTATAAGCTTTGAAGAAAGAGAAGCTCTTGCCTTTAATGAAGAAGAAGTGAAAAGGAATATAGCCGCTTCTAAAGCTTCAGGGCCTGCTACCACTCAACTACAACAGTGGCCAGTACAGATAAAACTGGTACCAGTAAATGCACCGTATTTTAAAGGCGCAAATCTTCTTATTGCAGCGGATTGCACAGCTTATGCATATGGCAATTTCCACAATGAATTTATGAAAGATAAAATTACGATAATTGGATGTCCAAAATTAGATAATGTAGATTACGCTGATAAATTGACCGAGATATTAAAACAGAATGATATAAAGAGTATTACTATAGTTCGTATGATTGTTCCTTGCTGTAGCGGCATTGTACACGCTGTTACCACTGCTTTAAAAAATAGTGATAAAATGATACCATGGCAGGTTGTTACAATATCTACTGATGGTAACATAGTTAACATATAAATAGCAACAAGCCTCTCCTTCTCCGACAATAATTATAGAGTACTAACCCCCTAATGTATTCTATACTTATTATCATATAAAGGTCTATGACCACTCCCTGTAAAGTAGACAGTTAATAACGAAACGTTCTAGTCAGCAATTTTTGTAGATTAACTGTCTACTATAAAGGGGCTTATGGCAAATTATTCTCCGAAAACTTTCTTGTAATCAACCTGGAACTTTTCAATTCCTTCTTCCGTTAAAGGATGCTTTGTCATCTGCTCAATCACATTATATGGAACCGTAGCAATATCTGCTCCTACAAGTGCACAGTCAATAACATGAATAGGATTACGAATACTTGCGGCAATAATTTCTGTCTCAATTCCCTGAATTTTAAAAATATCAGAAATGGTTCTTACGAGATCTATTCCTGGCATAGATATATCATCTAGACGTCCAAGAAATGGAGATACGTAGGAAGCACCTGCTCTAGCTGCAAGAAGTGCCTGGTTTGCTGTAAAAACCAAAGTTACATTGGTTTTTATACCTTCAGAAGCAAGGACTTTTACAGCTTTTAAACCTTCAACTGTCATTGGAATTTTTACAACCATATTGGGATGGATGGCTGCAATTTCTCTTCCTTCTTTTATCATATTCTCTGCATCTACAGTAGTTGCTTTCACTTCGCCACTAATTGGTCCATCTACGATTGATGCAATTTCTGCAATGACTTCTTCAAACACTCTTCCTTCTTTTGCAATTAATGACGGGTTCGTAGTAACACCACAGATAACCCCCATATCATTTGCTTTTTTTATATCCTCAACTTTTGCAGTATCAATAAAGAATTTCATGCTATATCCTCCACTACACTAAAGCTTGTACAACGGCAATTTGGTCTGCATCAAGAGATAAAATATCACTATTGTCCATAGAAGTATTAGAATCTTCGATTAATATCATCTTGGTATCCTTGCATGTAATTGTGTTGTGCCATAATGTTGCAGGAATATTATAAACTTTATTAGGTTCCATCTTAACTGCTTCAAATTTATAACCATCATCTGTCTCATTTGCATATACCAATGTGCAAGATCCTGATACCAATACAAATAATTCATCTGTTTGATTATGACGTTCTAGGCAATCAATTCCTGTAATATCATTCGCTGGTTTCCAGTTCTTAATTCCTACGGTCCATTTTTCATTTTCAAATACACGTTGCATTCCTTCACCATCAAAAGAATAATTTTCGATTTTCATTTTATTTCCTCCCTTAAGCTAAAGTAGCTTTGCATTTTTTTGCAATATTTTCTGCTGTTAATCCGAATGCTTCAAATAATTCAGCTGGCTTTCCAGATTTACCAAACTTATCTTCAATTCCAACTCTTTCAAACTTAGCTCCTGCATGACCAGCTAATACTTCTGCTACAGCTGAACCAAGACCTCCAATGATGGAATGTTCTTCAACCGTCACGATACCCTTGCATTTCGCGTTCATAGCAAGAATAATTTCAGAATCAATTGGCTTAATTGTATGCATATTGACAACTGCAGCATGAATACCTTCACTCTCTAAAATTTTCGCTGCTTTTAATGCTTCTGGTATCATTAATCCTGCTGAAATGATACAAACATCGTTTCCATCTTTTAATACATTTGCTTTTCCTGGAATAAATGGTGTTTCAGCAGTAGTAATATCTTCGCAAACAGGTCTTGCAACACGTATGTATACTGGGCCGTTTATTTCTGCCGCAGCCATAACTGCCTTCTCAGTCTCTGCTGGATCGCAAGGTACAAAGATGGTCATGTTTGGAAGTCCTCTCATTAATGCAATATCTTCAATTGACTGATGACTTCCGCCGTCTTCTCCAACAGATAATCCAGAATGAGAAAAACCGAATTTTACATTAGCATTTGTATAACAGATTGAGTTACGAATTTGTTCATATGCTCTACCTGCTCCAAATAGTGCAAATGTACTAACAAAAGGTATATATCCTGTATTAGCAAAACCCGCACCGATACACATAAGGTTTGCTTCCGCTATACCAACATTATAAAAACGATCCGGGTACTTATCCGCAAAAATACTGGTCATGGTTGCATGAGCAAGGTCTGCATCCAATACAACTATCTTATTATTTTTTTCACCTAATTTAGCTAAAGATTCTCCATAAGCAACTCTTAATGATTTTCCCATGATTTACACCTCTAATTCTTTCATTGCTTTATTAAATTCGTCTTCTGTCATAGGTCTGCCATGCCATCCCGCTTGATTTTCCATAAAGGAAACACCTTTTCCTTTAATCGTATTACAACAGATAAACTTAGGTTTTCCACTTACTGGCGCCTTTATAGCTTCTGTTATTGCATCAATATCATGACCATCAACCTTTAAACATTCAAATCCAAATGCATCAAATTTCTTTGTAATATCACCTATGCTCATAACCTCATCATTACTTCCATCTATCTGCAATCCGTTATAGTCTAACATTACGATTAGATTATCAAGCTTATAGTGAGCTGCTGCCATTGCTGCTTCCCAAACAAGTCCTTCTTGACATTCACCATCACCAATTACTGTATATACTTTATAGTCAGCTTTTCCGTGTTTTGCTGCAAGCGCAAGACCTACTGCGAGTGAAACTCCTTGTCCTAAAGAACCAGTATTCATATCAACACCTGGTGTTTTTGTGCAGTCAGGATGCCCCTGTAAATGACTGTCTATTTGTCTAAGTCCTGCAAGATCTTCTTTTGAATAGTATCCTAAATCAGCTAATATTGCATATAAAGTTGGACACGCATGACCTTTACTAAATACAAAACGATCTCTATCTGGTTTTTGAGGATTTTTAGGATCAATATTCATCGTATTGTAGTAAGCTGCCATAAGCATTTCTACACAAGATAAGGACCCTCCTGGATGACCTGATTGGCAAGCAAATAACATTTTCAATATCTCAGCTCGCAATTCTTTTGCTTTTTTCTCGTAATTCATTTAACTTTCCTCCTGTTTTTAACCTATAGGCATTAATGCGATATGCCTTAAACCACTTTTATGGTTTTTCATATTTATTTATATAAATTTTCTCCATTTAGAGTTATAGGTTTAAGTATGAATAAAACAAAATAAAACAATGGAGTAAACTTTATGTTCAAACATATGATGTTTAACCTTTCACAGCTCCTGCTGTCAGTCCTTCAACTAAGCGTTTCTGTGCAAAAAAGAACATAATACAAACAGGGATAATCGCGACAATACCGCCTGCAGTCAACAGATCCCACTGCACACCTAATTGTCCAATCAAACTCTTTAATGCCACAGGAATTGTTCTTGTAGCTGTATTTGTAAACATAACTGCAAACGTATACTCATTCCATGAAGTCATAAATATATACACACCGGTCGCAATGAGGCAAGGTCCTAATATAGGTAATATTATTTTCACAAAAGCAACAGCCCGATTGCACCCGTCTACTAATGCTGCCTCTTCCAAGGAACTTGGTAAATCATTCAGAAAACCATTAAGAAGCCATACCGAAAATGGAATTGTAAATGTTGTATAAGATAAAACTAAAGCCCATGGTGTATATAAAAGATCCATTTTTCTCATAATTGAATATAGAGGAATTAATAACAATACAGTTGGAAACATATTATTGCATAAAAATGCACTCATTAATATCTTTCGTCCAGCAAAGCGATATCTGGAAAATGCGTATGCTGCTAATGTTGACACAACTAATGATACAATCGTAGTTATTCCTGCAACAAGCAGGCTATTTTTCATAGCTGATATAAAATTAACTGTTGTAGTAAATAACTTTTTATAAGAATCCCAGGTAAATGTTTTAGGCCAATAAGTGACAACCATACCATGTAGCTCAGATTGAGATTTTACTGATGTAACAAATGTCCAATAAAAAGGAAATAGGATAAAAAGCAGTAATGCGGCCAATGGCATATATAAAGTAAATATTCTCGTCAGTATCTTTTTCTGCTTCACAACTAATCCTCCTTCTTAAATGTTGATATTAAATATGGTATTGCTACCGTTGACAATAACAACGCCATAGCAATTGCCATGCTGGATGCATATCCTAAATTCAATGCATTCCCTTTGTTAAAAATGTAAACACTCAAGGTCTGTGTTGAATATGCAGGTCCACCTTCTGTCATATTGAAGATAACATCTACTGAATTCGCCACCCAAATTATTCGGAGTAACGCTGTGATATAAATGGTATTTTTAATAGAAGGTATTGTTATTCCAAATAATTTCTGAAACGGACTTGCTCCATCTACATCTGCCGCTTCATATAATTCTCCCGGTATTCCCTGAAGTCCTGCTAAGATCATAAGTGCAAAGAAAGGTATTCCCTGCCATATAATTGTCAGAATAACACTTGGAAATGCCGTACTTGTCTGAGAAAGAAAAGGTATATTGTCAGTAATGACATGAAGTCTTGTTAAAATATCATTAAGAACACCATTATTGCCGTCATAGATCCATCTCCACATTAATCCAATCAGAACACCTGGTGTAACCCACGGTATCAAACTGACAGCTCTGATTACTCCTCTTCCGGCAAATTTTTTATTTAATAATAGTGCTAAGATAAAGCCAAATAGAAATTGAAAACCAACTCCAAATACAACCCATAGGACTGTCCTGAACAACGCCTTCCAGAACAATTCATCACGAAACAGTTCTATATAATTTTGCAGACCAATAAACTGAATTTCGTTTGGCCTCCTTAAGTCATATTGCTGAAAACTCATAAATATAGCGTTTACCACTGGAACAAACACAACACACAAGATGATTAACAGCGCTGGAGCAACTAATAGATATGGCCAAATAGTTTTATTTTTTACCATTTCCAATTCTCCTTTTTTTAATTTGGACTACCACTATGGGTAGTCCAAACCATGTCTTATTTTCTAGTTTATTTATATAATTCTTGATGTAATCTCTGCATACACTCTTCTGCTGTAATTTCTCCAGTCAAAGCCATTCCAACTGTGTTTGGCCATTTACTGGAAACCCATTCTGTTGTAGTATCAAGAATTGGTAAAATACCTGCATATTCCATACCTGCAATTGAAGCCTTCATAAAACGATTGTTTTGGAAGTAGTCACCTGCTTGAACTGTTTTACTTACTGGAACATTACCAGTACCTTCACACCACATTTTCTGTCCTTCACCAGTTGCAAGATAAGACACCCATTCAAATGCTGCTTCTTTATTTTCACAGCTTTCAAAAATAACTGTTTCTGTATCTCCCATTGAAGTCCATTGTCCTTTACCTGCTGGGAATGCAAATGCTGATACATCATCCCCGAAAATTTCTTCCATTTGTGCAGAAGATCCGGTGTGGTGAATGGTCATAGCTGTTAATCCTGACTGGAAGTTAGCTATAATTTCGTTAAAACCGTCGCTGATTGCTGTAGGAGGAACGTATCCATTCTTGTAGATATCGATAAAGTCCTGCATACCCTGTACAGCCTCTGTACTTGTTAAGTCAGCGAAGTTTCCGCCTTCTCCATGAATAAAACTTCCCCATGGTTCTTGTCCGCCTTTTCCACCACGCATACCAAATCCATAAACGTCGATCTTGCCATCACCATCTGTATCCATTGTCAATTTTTCAATTGCTGTTAAAAACTCTTCATATGTAGTAGGAACTTCTACGCCAGCTTTTTCAAAGTAAGATGGACGATAGTATACATAAAGAACCTGAACATTCCAAGGCATAACATATACTTCTTCCGTACCACTTGCATCTTTCATAACATTAAACATATTTTCTTCTATATCTGAATAACCTTCCCAGTTCTCCAAATATGGATTTAAATTTGCCAGCAAGTTATTGTTTACAAATAACGGTGTGGAAGTCAATTTCCATGTAGCAACGTCTGGTCCACCACCACCCATGCACGCGTTAAATAAGTTCTCAGAATATGCTCCTCCATCCCATGGAGTCTCTTCACCAACTACAGTGATTCCCTTACCATTTTCTGCATTAAACTTTGCAATAATGTCTTGCATTAACTGTGAATAATCGGTGTTATCTGCCCAGTACCTAAAATTAATTGTAACTGGCTCACTACTAGTGTTTTCCTCTGCTGCATCAGCAGTATTTTCCTCTACCACAGTAGCAGTAGTGCCTTTTTCCTCTTCCTTTACTTTACTTGTTTCTTTCGAGCACCCAACCATTGTAACCATCATAGTAACAACTAATAATAATGAAAATAGTCTCTTCTTCATAGTCTCTTCTCCATTTCTTTAATATCATTTAGCGTTTCCCATATGTGACGTTCCGAAAAATACTTTGCTTCCATCAAATCTTTATTTACAATTGCCTCATAAATACCAATATGACAAATTTTAGCTCGCTCATAACTACCTTCAACACTTACTGTCTCATTATGACCTTGTCGTATTGATTCATTAATAATAGGAACAATCCGAGCCAGAACATCATTCTGTGTACAATCTGCAATAGCTGTATGAAATTGTACATCCAACTCTGCAGCCAACTCATCATTCACTTCTGCTTCTTTCATCTTGTCAATAATTTCTGCTAACTGCTGAATATTTTCCGCAGTTGCCCTTTGAACTGCAAATGCTGCTAATTGAGGTTCAATTAACAAACGTGCTTCCAGTAAATTTTCAATCAAATGATGTTGATTTACGAAGTTTAATCCAAGCGGGTCTTCTACAACGCCGGTAATATTACTAATAAAAGTACCATTCCCTCGCTTAATTTCAATTACATTTTCAGCTTTCAAAAACTTAACCGCTTCTCGAAGTGTTGACCTGCTCACACCAAACATTTTCATTAATTCTGTTTCACATGGCAAGCGGTCACCAGGTTTCATTTTCTGTTGAATAATCATATGTCTGATGTTTCGTGCAGTTTTAGCTGGCAACATTTCAGTAACATTCTTTTTGCTCTTCGTCTGAGGCATTATCCTTCCCTCCTTTCCTGAAAATATTTTGTTTTAAACTGTACTTTTTCTAACATAATCATTTAGTGTAATCAGCACAATCATACGTCGTACGTTTATAATACATTTTCATATGACGTTTGTCAAGCCTATTTACAGCTTTATTTGATTTATTGTACTTTTTTTCGACATTATACTGTGCTTTTTTGTGTAATAAGTATAGTTTTAATGATTCTCACCATCTTTATACATCATACCTTTAAAGCTTTTTATATTGATTAAGATATGATGTCTAAAGATGTGTTTCACCATCTAAATAATAAAGAGCCTGAATAATTCAGAAAGAAGTTTTACTCCTTAAATGAATTCAGGCTCAATATAAAATATAATATTTTTAATTAGAAAGCAGCTCTTATTTGGTCAATGATTACTTCATATTCTGCATCTGACAAATACTTACGATCGGGATTCATAGCAAAAACCCCTCCCCATTCAAACTCATCTTCATATTTGGGAACTAAATGAAAATGCAAGTGATGCCCTTTGTCTCCATAAGCACCATAATTTATCTTCTGTGGTTGAAATACTTTATGAATTACTCTTGCTGCATAATTAATATCCGCAAAAAAAGCATTCCTTTCTTCCTCTGTTAAATCAATTATCTCATTTATATGTTCTTTGTATGCGACTATTACACGCCCGAGATGACTTTGCTCTTTAAATAAATATACTATCGATGTTGGAAGTTCACATATCTTAAGACCAAACTCAGCAAGCAGTTCTCCTTTCATACAATATGCACACGTTAAATCTTTCATAGCAATCATACCTCTCTTCTATAAGTCAAATTCAAAATAACGTATTGCATTGTTATAAGAAATACCTTTTATAATTTTCTCAAGCGCTTTATAGTCTGTAGGATATTCCCCATTTTCTACCCACCCACCAATTAATTCACATGTAATTCTTCTAAAATACTCATGTCTGGTATAGGACAGGAAGCTTCTTGAGTCTGTTAACATACCAATAAAATTACCCAGCAGGCCCAGATTAGCAAGCGTAGTCATTTGATCGATCATTCCTGCTTTATGATCGTTAAACCACCAGGCACTTCCATGCTGAATTTTTCCAATCACTGTCGAATCTTGAAAACATCCGATAATCGATGCGATTGATGCATTATCATTTGGATTCAAAGAATACAGAATAGTTTTAGGAAGCTCATTGTCAGCATTCAACGCACCAAGCATATTTGCCATTTCTACCGATGGTGCATAGTTATTGATACAATCATAGCCTGTATCTGGTCCTAATTTTTTATAATAATATGAATTGTTATCACGTTTGCATCCATAATGAAGCTGCATTACCCAGTTCAATCTATGGTATTCCTTCCCAAGTGAATTCATAAAAGCAGTCTTAAATTTCATTTCTTCTTCTCGGGTAATGTTTTCGCCCCTAACTCTCTTAGCAAAGATAAATTCAATCTCCTCCATAGTTGCCGGAACATACATAACATACTCTAAAGCGTGATCTGAAATACTACATCCCACAGACGCAAAATACTCCATACGTACCTTAAGTGATTCTATTAATGATGCAAAATCCTTCACCTCTACCTTACTAACTTCACTCAACTTTTTTAAATAATCTAAATATTCAGGTTTTTCTATATTCATTGCTTTATCAGGTCTCCAGGCAGGAAGAACCTGTACATCAAAGCTTTCATCTGCAGCAAGCTTCTTATGCCATTCCAAATCATCCACCGGATCATCTGTTGTACAAATTAATTTTACGTGAGATTGTTTGATAAGATTACGCACTGTCATATTATCTTCATTTAATTTAGCATTACAAAGATTCCACACTTCTTCTGCTGTATCCCCGTTCAAATAGCCGTCATAACCAAAGTACCTTTTTAACTCCAAATGACTCCAGTGATACAGAGGATTCCCGATAGCCATTTCCAATGTTTCAGCCCATTTAAGAAATTTCTCTTTATCCGATGCGTCACCCGTTATATATTTCTCGTCGATTCCATTGGATCTCATCTGTCGCCATTTATAATGATCCCCGCCTAACCACACTTGCGTAATAGTATCAAACTTTCTATCTTCATAAATTTCCTTTGGGTTTATGTGACAATGATAATCTACAATAGGCATTGGAGCTGCATATTCATGATAAAGTTTCTTTGCGGTTTCTGTAGATAATAAAAAGTCTTCATCCAAAAATTGTTTCATGTTTTCCTTCCTCCATAATTCTTTTATTTAATTGGTTAGCTGTTCAAAATTTCCGATGTAAGCGCTTACATCTTTTGTATCGATTGTACTTTAACTTCATTTATAAATCAAGTTATTTTTCTCTTACTTTTTACTGAAATTTCTTATAAATAGTTATATATTATGCACAAAGCTAATTTTTATTCTTAAAATATTGGCCTATCTTCCAAATGGTTTAATTAAAGTCTATAGTAGTAAGCGCTTACATTGTAGTTCCATTCGTCTATAGAAAAAAGTTAACCCAAACTACAAACCGCTCCCTGTCAATGAAGCGAACCCCTTTCGTTAGATTCTTCTAACAAAAGGGGTTCACTTCATGACTGGGAGCGGTTCATTTTTCGTGATTATTATTAGTATTATATTTTAATAGTTTAACAAATTCATACCAGAATACTGATACAAATGCGGTAAGAATGACAAGAACCAAATGAACCCCGCACAAAGGAGTTAACATTAATAATTTTGAAATAGGACTATAAAGAATGCATAACAATAATAATATAGTTACTATTCCAATGATTAAAATACTTCTATCTTGTAACAACCGTTTTGCAGATTTATAAGATCTTTCTGTCTCTGAACTGTTTACTAAAATCAAAAAAATATTTGATAGGATTAAAACACTTAATCCTACGGTCCGAGCCAAAGCAATATTATCTGGAACAAAACGCAAGAAAAGATAATACAATCCGAAGGAGGCAATAAATATTGTAAAACCTTGAACCAGGCTTTTCAACATATTATGGATATCAAAGAGTTTTGCAGTCGGTGTCCTTGGCCCACGTTCCATAATATCGTTGTCAGCAGGTTGGCGTTCTAGTACAGTGGAACAGGTGGGATTCATTATCAGTTCTAGCAATACAACATGCAGCGGCAATAGCATTAGTTGTTCAGGTATTATATGAAGAAGTGGGCCGATGAGGCAAGCTAAGGCTATTGGGATATGAATTGTAAAGACATACCCTATCGCTTTTTGAATATTATTATAGATTCTCCTTGCGTCCTTTATTGTGCTGATAATCGTTGAGAAATCATCGTCTAACAAAACCAAATCTGCTGCTTCTCTGGTAACTTCTGAACCCTTATGTCCCATTGCAATACCAATATCTGCATTTTTTAATGCAGGTGCATCATTTACTCCATCACCTGTCATTCCTACCACTGCTCCATTTTCCTGCAACGCTTTTACAATTCGCATTTTTTGTTCTGGAACTACCCTGGAAAAGATATTGACTGTTTTCACAACCTTTTGTAATTCGAAATCACTTAAGCGGGAAACCGCATCTCCTGTTATGGTTTCTTCACAGTAAGGTAGATGAATCTGCTTGGCAATGGCTGTCGCTGTGTTACCATTATCCCCTGTTATCATTACTACTCGAATCCCCGCTTCCCTGCATCTTCGTATATCATCTGCTATAAACTCCTTGGGCGGATCCATGAACCCGATCAATCCATATAATCTAAATTGACATTCCATTAAGGATGATGGAACAGTTTCTTTCAACCCAATATCCATTGAACCAACAGCAATTACCCGCAACCCCTGTCTTGACAAATCTTCCGCTTCCTTCTCTGCCTGTATACGTATTTCGGAAGATAAATGACAATGTTCAAGAATCCACTCTGGAGATCCTTTCGCTGCAATCCGTATACTACCGTCCATCTCCCATACATGAGCCATTGTTTTACATTCCTGTGTAAAAGGGTATCCCATAATAAAATTTCCACGAAACAAATCTTCTTCCATTATCCCTAATTGGTTACCGTATAGTAAGATAGCTTTTTCCATTGAATCATGAGGTATCCAGTCACAAGCCAAGCCAGCGGTAATTATTAAAAGGTCTTCTTCACACTGATTCGTCCATACAGCTTTGACTTCCATTTCATTCTTGGTTATGGTCCCGGTTTTATCTACACAAATAACAGAGACAGCACCTAAAGTTTCAACCGAGGGTAATTTGCGAATCAAAGCATTCTTTCTAGTAAGACGGAGTGCCCCCATAGAAAGAAATACCGTAAGTATCACAGGGAATTCTGCAGGTATCATTGATAGTGACAATACAACCCCTGCAAGTAAACTATGAATAATTCTGTCAGATAACTGCTCCTTGGGAAGATTCAAATACGTAATGATACTTACCAATATAAATAGAAATAACGCAATCCAGGTAACGTACCTTGTCAGGCTTTTCATTTGTTGCTGCAAAGGTGTGGGTTTATTGGGTACATATACAACATTCCGTCCAATTTTCCCATATACCGTATCAAACCCTATCTTATCTACGTATATCGTAGCATTTCCCTGCGTAACAAGTGTGCCAGCATAGCAATAATCTTCACGCGTAAGGCTGGTCTCGGTTATTACTAGCTCTGATTCATGTTCCGTGAACACTTCATCTTGACAAACATCTTCATTATCGTCTACCGGATTTTTCCACACCTCGCCCGATTCTCCTGTCAATAAACTTTCATCGATACAAAAGTCATGCGACGATATAACATATCCATCTGCTGGTATCTTACTCCCCTCCTCAACAAGCATTATGTCTCCAGGTACTAAATCAGACGCACTTATAGTAACTTCGATCTCATCACGTATTACATGGATTAATGGCTGGGATAGTTTTTTTAATTCCGTCAACACTTTATCGGTTTTCCATTCTTGTAAAGCATCCATACCTATAATTCCAGCCACAAATGCCAGCATAATGATTCCTTCGCCTGCTTCTCCTAAAAGGAAATAAATTATGGCAGAAGCCGTTAGTAAGATAAATATTGGTTCTCTGACAGTATGAAGTATGATATGAAGCAAAGGATTCTTTCGATCAATACTTAGTTCATTTTTGCCATGTTGTCTTTGTAGTTCTTTCACTTCTTTTGTTGTCAATCCATGATAACGCGTCATAAAAGCAGCCTCCAATATCGGAAAGATACCTCTATAACAATGCAAAATACACCTGCGGAACACATGTAGTAAACTACTGTCCCGCAGGTGTAATTCTTCCTGCTGCTGTCTTGCAGCCCGGCTCCCGTGAATGGTTTAAATTTCTCATTCTGGCCTGATCAGTTTGTACTGTAGAATTGCGCACGAATGCGTTTTGCAGTGCAAAGAGAATATATATAGCCACTATATTCAGAAGCCTCTAATTATGTTACACGGAAAACTATGATTATTCATCTGCAACAAAACTATTTTCTATTGTGATAATACACTGGTACCTACAATCTTTGCTTTGTACAAGCTCTAAAATGTTCATTAACAGTTTTTGTTCCTGATCTTCATTGTAAGAATACGGAACTACCAAATCAAAAATAAAGTTAATTTGATTCTCTCCATTCACTACACGAAAATCATGTATCGTTGCTTTGGGCTCTATATCTCTAATTACATCCATAACCAGATTTTTCTTCTCAAGCACTTCCCTATCAGACACTTCGATTGGGTCCATGTGAATCACCAGAAAGATACCCATTTCCCGCAAAACATCTCTCTCAATTGCATCAATGGTTTCATGAGCCGATTCTAGATTAGAATCATTCGGTACCTCTGCATGTATCGTTGCCATAGTATGGGATGGTCCATAATTATGAACAATCAAGTCATGACTCCCCACAATGCCTTCATAACTTTCTACCATTTCTGTTATTGCCTGATATATTTCTTTCTCAACCGGTTTTCCCAGCAAAGGTTCTAGTGTTTCCTTTGCAATGCTAAATCCGGAATATAAGACAAAAATAGATACAATCAATCCCATCCAACCATCGATTTGTAGACCTGTAATTTTACCAATTAGAATTGAAATTATCGTTGCAGAGGTAATAAGCACATCTCCAAATGCATCGGCAGCAGTTGCTTTCATAACACTTGAATTAATTCTTTTTCCTAATGTCTTATTAAAGTGTGCTAACCATACTTTTACTAATACGGAAAGAAAAAGGATACCCACCAAAATGGTGTTAAATTCCACCACTTCTGGATTAATCACCTTACCAATTGAACTTTTAAAACAGAAAAAACCTACCTGCAAAACTAAAAAGGCAACTGCTAATGCCGTAATATATTCAAATCTCCCGTGCCCAAACGGGTGCTCTTTATCCGCTGGTCTTTCTGAAATTTTTACCCCAAATAGGCCAATAATTGAGGATGCTGCATCCGACAAATTATTGAAAGCATCTGCCATGACAGATATGCTATTGATCGTAACGCCAATTATCATTTTTGTTCCAAATAATATTACATTACAAATAACACCAACAATACTGGCCAGAACGCCATAAGCCGTTCTCACTTTAATCCTTTCCGTTTTTTCATAATCTTTAATAAATAATTTAACTAGTATTTGAATCATGCAAGAAGCCTCCTTGTGGATTAATACTCAATATCCTGCCTGTATTCCATTCATAAGGTAAAAAAACACACCTATGGAACATACTACTGTCCCACAGATGTGCAAATTTTAATGTTAAATGTTAAATATTAAATGCTCATCTGTTGCCGATACATTCGGCCCAGCCCCACGAATCTAATGATTCATCGCCTGCTCAGTTTGTACTGTAGATTTGTATGCAGTGCAAAGAGATATAATGTTTACATATTACTCCATCGAATATTAACTTGTCAAGCGAATATTTCCTTTTACTAAAAACTGCAGATGATAAGGGCTGTCTTACAACAGCCCCTTGTCATAACTTCTTATATTTTATTGGCTAACCATAATGGTATAATATCCGGATACATCTTTGTCGTCTTTTGTTACTTTCACATAATAGGTTCCCTTTGGTAATTTACCTTCTGTATCATAATAAGAACTTACATATGGTGATCCTGAATCTTCCGTAGTATAGGCGCTAATATAAAGCTTTCCAAAACTATCCCCTTTAGAATCAATGAATTCTAAAGTAACACCACCAGTGACTTCTCCAAATAAAGTAATTGTGGTAGCTTTCTTCTTCGTCGTTTTAAGTTTATACCAATCAACCTTACTGCTTTTATCCGTTGTGAGTAACAAACCTTCTGAAGCTTTACCAATCTTAAGTGTTCCTGCTTTTGCCTTCGTTGAACCACTTTTATCAGCTATACTGTAAAACTTATATCCAATCGAATAAATCTTGGAACTTCCATTGGATAATTTAATATAGTAAGTACCTTTTGCTAATCCACTAACCGTGCCCTCGGGAGAAGCATCTCCTTCTGAAACCAATTTCATTTTATTGTCGACCTTTTTATATACGTCTACATCGGCATAGCAAGATTCTCCATTGGCATACGTAGTATATACTTTGATTGCCCCTGCTTTTTAAGTACAATTTTATAAAAGTTACTATCTTCATAACTTGTTAATGAAACATATCTACTTTCACCATCAGCAAGATCACTGTCATCAGCTGAAATTACATATGCAGTTATGGAGTAATCAATGTCTGATGACCCATAATTTTTTAATTCCAGATAATAGGTTCCTGCCTGGGGAACTTCGAAATCATCCGTTGATACTGTTTCAGTTGAAGCTTTTACAGAACTAATTCCCATCTGTTGTGTACAAGCTGCATCCTCAAATAGGGTGAAGTAGAGGGTATCCGTATTATTGCCTTTGTAATCAAAGTACATTAAGCCAGAGCAATCTGTACTCACTTCAATAATCGAGGTTTTATCGCCATTTGCTCCAGTTATTATCTTACCAGTATGACTGTTCTCGGATGTAGCTGTTTCTTTCCCAGTTTTAACATTTAGAGCTTTTATTGTTGCATCTGCTGCCTTGGCATAATCTTTATTAAAAGAAATCGCTAGTACAAGCAATGCCATCAATAGAAATGCCTTCCTTGTCCCATTTAATAATAATTTTTTCATTTAAAGTCCCCTTCTTATTTTTATTTAAGAATTTACTATTTCCATTAATTTATATCATATTTTTCCAAGTATTTCAACTATTACCAGTATAATCTTTTTATTATATCATGAACAAAATACGTATTTATTGCTCTAATTGGAATGCGCAATTAAACTTGCGATTCCTCATTGTGCTTTCATTTTATCATATAAAATAGTTAGATAAGAATTTTTGGAATATTTACCCCAAGATGATATTTTCTTGTTATATTATTTTTCTTGTGATACACTAAACCCAAACATTTCTAGTCTGATATCAAAATTAGTTTTAATCAATAAAGGAGATTCCTGATGACTCATTTATTTATCGATTCAAATATATATTCTACTCGGCCGGATTCTACAGGACGTTTAGAAAAAGAAATGAAAGTGTATGATATATTAGAACGTTTGGGAATTAAATATGAACGTTTAGATCACGATGTCACTCCTAGTATTGACTCCTGCTTTGAAGTAGAAGAAAAATTAAAAATTGAGATCTGCAAAAACTTGTTTCTCTGCAATACACAAAACACAAACTTTTACTTATTAATGATGCCAGGTAATAAAAAATATAAAACAGCTGAACTTAGCCGGCAAATACAAACATCACGACTTTCCTTTGCTGCTTCTAAATACATGGAAGAACTTCTCGGCATTACTCCTGGTTCTGTCAGTGTAATGGGCTTGATGAATGACCATGAGCATAGGGTACAATTATTAATCGACCGAGAGATTCTTAGCAATGAATTTGTTGGTTGTCATCCTTGTATTAATACTACTAGTATGAAGATAAGAACCATAGATTTATTGGAGAAATTTTTGCCCTATACACAACACGAACCAATCATTGTAGATTTGTAACAGCTCACGCAGAAGGGAGAAGGTGAAAGAAGACATGAAAATATTAGTAGATGCAGATGCTTGTCCGGTAAAGCATATTATCGAAAAAATTGCTAAAAGTCTCACTATACCGGTGATAATGTTTATTGATACCAGCCACATTCTGGAATCAGACTATAGTGAGATTGTTCAGGTCAGTAAAGCTCCGGATGCCGTTGATATTGCATTGATTAATAGTACGGAGCCTGGAGATATTGTGGTCACACAGGATTACGGTGTTGCTTCCATGGCACTTGGCAGACGTAGCTATGCTATCAATCAGAACGGTAGATATTATACAGATGAAAACATAGATATGCTTATGTTTGAACGTCATCTTTCAAAAAAACAAAGAAGAGCCGGTGGTCATACCCGTTCTATCAAAAAACGCTCCAAGGAAGATGATGCACTTTTTGAAGAATCTTTTTATAGCCTTTGTATAAAGTGTTTGAATCATACAAAAAATAATTGAGCTTTATGGGACTAAATGTTATAATGACGTCGTAATGTATTGTATCTCCTTTGGGAGAATAATAACAGGAGGAAAACAATTGAATAATCGATCAGAAAAAACTTTGAGACTGGTGCAGTTAGCGCTATTCTCTGCCATAATTATGATTATGGCTTTTATACCGTATCTTGGATATATTCCGTTGGGCTTTATGAATGCAACCATTATCCATATTCCGGTAATTCTAGGGGCACTATTATTAGGTCCTAAGATGGGAGCAGTTTTAGGCACAATATTTGGACTAACCAGTTTACTAAATAATACGTTAAATCCGAATATTACGTCCTTTGTATTCTCACCCTTTTATACAGCGGGAGGAATTCATGGTGGACTAAACAGCCTAATTGTTTGCTTTGTCCCACGTATCTTAATCGGTATTGTAGCATATTTCATATTCCGATTTATATTAAAATTACTAAAAAATAAAAAAGGTGCAAAAATAATTGCATTTGCAGGCGCAGGTGTAGCTGGTTCTTTAACAAATACGCTATTGGTAATGAATGGCATTTACTTCTTATTTGGCACTAGCTATTCTGAAGCAAAAGGAATTGCTGCGGATGCATTATATGGATTGATATTAACCGTTATTGGCACACAAGGTGTTCCTGAGGCTATCGTTGCAGGTATACTGGTTACCGGTATCGGTCAGGTTTTAATTAAAGTGAAGTATACAGAATAGTACAATCACAGTTACATAGTGGCTGTTGCAAAATGAAAGATTTATTATTTTGTAACAGCCTCTATATGATTTTATTTTGATATGAAGAAAGGATAAGGTAAAAAAGCAATGATATTAGCTATCGATATGGGGAATACCAACATTGTTATTGGATGCATTGATGATCATCAAATTTACTTTATAGAATACATGTCTACCGATCTATCTAAAACAGCGTTAGAATATGCAATCGGTTTTAAAACAGTTCTAGAACTTTACAAAATAGACGTAAAAGAGATTGAGGGAGTTATTATATCTTCGGTTGTTCCTCCGCTCGTAAACGTCGTTAAAGATGCGATTGAAAAAATAATTTCAGCAAAACCACTAATTATTGGTTCCGGTATCAAGACAGGTCTAAATATTTTAATGGATGACCCCAAAACGGTCGGAAGTGACCTCGTAGTAGATGCAGTGGCCGGTGTAAATGAATATGGGGCACCACTAATCGTCATTGATTGTGGAACAGCTACCACAATGTCTGTTATTGATAAGAATAAGAATTATATTGGTACCGTTATTCTTCCGGGCATAAAGGTATCCTTAGAGGCTTTAGTGTCAAGAACAGCGCAACTTCCCCGTATCAGCATGGAGGCTCCTAAAAAAGTGATCGGAAAAAACTCCATCGATTGTATGAAGAGCGGTGTTATTTATGGCAATGCCTCTTGTATTGATGGCATGATTGATCGGATTGAATCTGAACTTGGATATAATACAACTGTCATTGCAACCGGTGGCCTATCCAAGGTTATACTTCAACATTGCCAGAAGAAGATTATATATGATGGTGATTTATTATTAAAAGGCTTAAAGATTATTTATGATAAAAATATGGAATAAGGGATGATGTAGGATGTTAGAAAAAAAGAATGTAGTACTCGCTGTTACCGGAAGCATTGCGGCATATAAGATCGCAAATCTGGCTAGTATGTTAAAAAAACTTAAGATTAATGTTACTGTATTGATGACAAAAAATGCAACGAATTTTATTAATCCCATAACCTTCGAAACATTAACAGGTAACAAGTGTCTGATTGATACCTTTGACCGAAACTTTCAATATAGTGTGGAGCATGTATCACTTGCAAAACAGACCGACGTCGTTTTAATTGCTCCTGCCTCAGCCAATGTTATTGGAAAACTTGCAAATGGAATTGCTGACGATATGCTGACTACCACAGTGATGGCATGTCCTTGTAAAAAGATAATAGCTCCTGCTATGAATACAAATATGTATTTAAACCCTATTGTTCAGGATAATATACAGAAATTGATTCATTACGGAATGGAAGTAATTACACCGGACACTGGCTACTTAGCATGTGGTGACACCGGAGCTGGAAAAATGCCATCAGAACAAGTACTCTTAGATTACATTTTAAAAGAAATTGCTCATAAAAAGGATATGGCAGGCAAAAATGTATTAGTAACTGCTGGTCCCACGATAGAGAAGCTGGATCCTGTTCGTTACATCAGCAACCATTCTACCGGAAAAATGGGGTATGCGATAGCAAAACATTGTATGCATCGTGGAGCTACTGTCACACTGATAACCGGGAAAACAGCTACACCACTCCCCCCTTTCGTCAAGGTCATCACGGCGGAATCAGCAAATGATATGTTTGAAGCAGTAAAAGCTACCTACGATTCGCAGGATATTATCATAAAAGCTGCGGCGGTTGCGGATTACCAATCAAAGAGCGTTTCCGATGAGAAGGTTAAGAAAAAGGATGGAGACCTTACGATAGAACTCGAACGAACGGTAGATATTCTAAAATATCTCGGTGAGAATCGGAAGCCTGGACAATTCTTATGTGGTTTTTCTATGGAGACCGAAAACCTAATAGAAAATTCCAAGGCAAAACTGGAAAAGAAACACATTGACATGATCGTTGCTAATAATCTTAAACAACCTGGTGCAGGTTTTGGAACCGACACCAACATAGTAACTCTTATAACAAAAGACCAAACCCTTGAACTACCTCTCTTAAGTAAAGAGGAAGTTGCGGAAGAGCTTATCGATTATATTTTATCACACTAAGTTGTATGACCCCCACTAAAAATGCGATATGTTTATCACATCAATAACCGAAAAATAGCGCATGAATTATTAAATTCATACGCTATTTTTAATCTATACTGTAATAAATATTACCTGCTTAAATTGATGTAACACAATTTAATTTAAAATTGGATTTATTAATGTTTGATTCTCAACATCTACCAACCCTAACGTGGTCAAACGTATTTCAGGAATAACCGGAAGGCTTATGAATGCAAGTGTCATAAAAGGATCGATTTCTTCTGAAACCCCCATTAGTCTGGCTTCATTTTTCATAAAAGTCATGACTTCTTCTACCTCTTCTGCATTCATCTCACACATTAAACCAGCAATGGGAAGAGCTAATTTCTTCACAATTCTGCCCTCAGAGGCTATGGTGATACCACCTTGATTTTCTCTAATACAATTTGCGGCAAGAGCCATATCAGCATCGTTCGTTCCTGCCACAATCAAATTATGAGAATCATGAGAAATACTAGAAGCCACTGCTCCATTTTTTAATCCATAACCCTTCAAAAATCCAAGACCAATATGACCAGTGTTATGATGACGTTCTATCACTGCAAGCTTTATTATATCCCTGGATATATCTGTCCCCGGTTCTATAAAGGGAAGGGTTCGTTCTTTCGTCAAAAGTTCTCCCGGTGTCAATTCTATCACCTTCATGAGCGTTCCTTTTCCCTTAATCACAAAATCGCCAGGCTCTAATTCCTTCATATGAAAGGATTGATATATCCGGCTCTTATCTAAATTATTTTGTATCTCCAAGGTTTTATTGATATCATTCTTCCGAACATCAACCACACACTTGCATTCCTTCGCTACCAGAATACCATCTTTGAAAACTGACTTTACCTGCATATTCCGTAAATTATCCAGAACAACCAAATCCGCCTTATATCCGGGTGCAATTGCACCGGTATTCCGTAAACCAAAATATTCAGCTGGTTGCTTTGTCGCCATCTTTATCGCCTGAATTGGATCTGCTCCCATACTAACAGCCTTACGAAGTAGATAGTCCATATGCCCATAATTTAATAAATCACCAGGGTGTTTATCGTCTGTCACAAACATGCACCGATTGCAATAGGGCTCTTGGAATAGCGGCGCTAAGGCGTCCATATTTTTAGCTGCCGTTCCCTCGCGAATCATAATCCACTGACCACGTTTTAATTTCTCCATAGCTTCCATTACTGTACTACATTCATGATCCGATGCCACTCCTGCTGTTATATATGCATTTAGCTCATCCCTTTTAAGACCTGGAGCATGACCATCTACCAGCTTATTATAATTTTTAGCTAGTTCTAATTTTTTGAATATATCGATATCCCCCTGTATGGTACCAAAGGAATTCATTAATTCTGCAAGTCCCAAAACTCTTTCATTTCCAAAATACTGTTCTAACTGCCCTGCTCCCAATACCTCATAAGACTCATCTAGTGAAGTTGCCGGTACACAAGAAGGTAACATCACATATACATCTAACAGCAATCCAGCAGTACTTTCCAGCATATAATCAATCCCGGCTGTCCCTGCTACATTAGCGATTTCGTGTGGATCAGTTACAACAGCAGTCGTTCCATGAGGTATTACTGCAGCTGCAAATTCAGAAGGTGCTAGCATGGAACTTTCTATGTGAATATGTCCATCGATAAAGCCCGGACTTATTACCATCCCGCTACAATCCATACTATTTGATTTCTCTGTAACCGAATACTCCCCAATACCCACAATGATTCCATTATGAATAGCAATATCTCCGGTTTCCAGTTCATCGGTAAATACATTAACAAAGGTTGCATTTTTTAGAATTAAATCTGGTGTTTTCCCTTTTACAGAAACCATAACACGTTCCTGCTGTTCCCTAATCCAATTAGCACTAAATGTAGTCATAAATACACCTCCTGAAAAGTCATGAAACACCCTATTTTTCATTCATCTCCATAGCAAAAGCCACATACAGCTGTGCAGCATTAATTACTGCATGCTCATCTATATTAAAACGCTCGTGATGATTTGGATAAGCCCTTCCCATTGCATCATTCCCAGCACCGATAAACGCAAACACTCCTGGAACTCTTTGCTGGTAAACAGAAAAATCTTCTCCTAACATCATTTTAGGTACATTGATAATATCCTCATCTGGAAATAGTCTCTTAGCTGCTGTTTTCGCCACATCGGATAATTTAGCATCATTAACAACCACAGGATGTAAGGAGCGCTCATAATCCACATGAGCAGTTACCCTGTAATTTAATGCAGTCCCTTGAGCAATTCTTTTGACAGAATCTTCAATGTGGTTTCCTGCCTGACGAGAAAATGTTCTTGCAGTGCCTTCCAGATATGCTTCTCCAGAAATGATATTGTGTTGGGAGCCTGAGGTAAAATGTCCAACCGTAACAACGGCAGAATCCACTGGATCCATTTCCCTACTGACGATGGATTGTAGATTTAAGACTAAGGCCGCACCAGCTACTGTTACATCTGAACATTGTTGGGGTTTTCCGGCATGCCCGGACTTGCCTGTAAGCTTAATATGAAATATATCCGAGGCAGCCATTCTTGGTCCGGCTTCAATTGATACTTTTCCACATGGAATATCACCAAATACATGAAGTCCAAAAATTGCAGATACATCATCTAAATTTCCACTATCTACAATTAATTTAGCACCCCTGCAATTCTCTTCCGATGGTTGAAAAATCAACTTAATGGTGCATGTTAACTCCTTTTCGTGACGCTTTAATATATCGGCAGCCCCAAGCAGCGCAGCCATATGAGCATCGTGACCACATGCATGCATAACTCCAGGTATTTTGGACTTATAACTGATGTCATTTTTCTCCAAGATCTTAAGTGCATCCATATCAGCCCGTAAGGCTATTACTTTTGGCCCTTTCCCCACGAATCCGATTACGCCTGTCTCACCGGCAGATACAAAGGGGATCTCCATATTTGCTAATTCTTCTTTTATTCTTTTACAGGTTTCAAATTCCTGCATGCCAAGCTCCGGATACATATGAAAATGTTTCCGCAACCTTATGATATAATTACTGATTACATCTATTTCCTTCTTTATATCCATTTAATTTCCTCCTGAAATGGTCTCCGTCAAAATGGCTTATGATATATCTAGATTATACCTAAAATAACAGCATTACACAAGAAATAAAAAGCTCCAGTGGAGTTATCTAATTCCGCTGGAGCCTATCAATATTATTTTTAATTATTCAATTATCCTAATACAATTTCAACCTTATGTTCTTTACCATCCCCAAATACAGGAATCACATTGCCATCAACAACCATACCATCCACTGTCATCTTAGAAACACCAGTGGAAACATGATTCGGATTCTTAACAGTAATGTTATAAATATCTCCTCTGAATTGTCTAGTTACCTGATATCCATCCCATTCTGCTGGTATAGCAGGATCTACCATAAGTCCGTCATATTCTGGTTTAATACCTAATATATATTGTGAAATAGCTACAAAGTTCCATGAAGCCGTACCGGTTAGCCAAGAGTTCTTAGATTCACCAAAACGTTTTGCATCTTTACCAGCAATCATTTGTGAATACACATATGGCTCTGTTCTGTGAATCTCACTGTACTCTTCAGTATAGGCCGGTGCTATTCTTGTATAATAGTCGAAAGCCTTTTCACCACGGCCGACTACCGCTTCTGCACACATAATCCAAGCATTATTATGGCAGAAGATACCTGCATTTTCTTTATAACCTGCCGGATAAGTTGAGATCTCACCATATTCTACATAATATTTTGTAAACCCCGGATTGTTCATTACCAAACCATATTTTGTTCCCAAACGTTCTTCTACGGAATCCAATGCTTTAATTGCTTTACCATCTTCAATACCACATCCGCCCATGACACAGAAACCTTGGGGTTCGATAAAGATTTTTCCTTCTTCACATTCCTTACTTCCAACTTTCTTCCCAAAGTCGTCATATGCTCTTAAGAACCACTCACCATCAAAACCATCTTTCATAATGATTTTTCTCATCTTTTCTACTTCAGCAAAAGCTCTGTCAGCTTCTACCCGATTACCTATCTTCTCCATTAACTTAGCATATTCGTCGCCAATGAAAGTAAACATACCTGCTATCATAACAGATTCTGCTACTTTACCCTCTTTGCTGGTTGTTGTTTGGAAGGATTCCCCTGGTTCTGTGGAGAAACAGTTCAGATTTAAACAGTCATTCCAGTCTGCTCTTCCGATTAAAGGTAATCCATGTGGTCCAACATTATTAATAACATGATCAAAGGATCTCTTCAAATGGTCAGAAAGTGGTGTAGCTTTACTATCATCATTATCAAATGGTGTCATAACATCTAATATACTGTAATCACCCGTTTCCTTAATATAAGCTACAACTGCAAGGATCAGCCACAGTGGATCATCATTAAAGTTACCACCTATTTCGTCATTACCCTTTTTGGTTAATGGTTGATATTGATGATAAGCACCACCATCTTCTAACTGTGTAGATGCCAAATCAATAATTCTTTCTCTTGCACGATCCGGTATCTGATGAAGGAAACCAAGTAAATCTTGGTTTGAATCACGGAATCCCATTCCTCTACCAATACCAGATTCGAAATAAGATGCACTTCTTGATAAATTGAAGGTAACCATACACTGATATTGATTCCATATATTTACCATACGATTTAATTTATCATCTTTCGAACTTAGCGTATATTTTGATAATAATCTATCCCAGTCCTTTTCTAACTCTTCCAGAGCCGCATCTACATCCTTGACATTAGCAAATCTAGCAATCATCTCTTCGGCTTTTTTCTTATTGATAACGTTCTTTGATTCCCATTTATCTTCGATCGGATTTTCTACATAACCTAAAACAAATACATATTCTTTCGTTTCACCTGGTTCAAGGGAAACTTCTACACAATGAGAAGCAATTGGTGACCAGCCATCCGCTATAGAATTATTTGATTTCCCAGCAGCAACTGTCTGTGGGTTCTCAAAACCGTTGTAGGTACCAAGAAAACTCTCTCTATCAGAATCAAAGCCAGCAATTGGAGCATTCACTGAGAAAAATGCATAATGATCTCTACGCTCTTTGTACTCTGTCTTATGATAGATTACCGATCCCTTAATTTCAACTTCTCCAGTGTTAAAATTTCTCTGGAAATTAGTAGAGTCGTCTTGAGCATTCCATAGACACCACTCAATAAAGGAAAACAACTTGACATCCTTTTTTACTTTACCAGTATTCTTAACAACTACCTTATGTACCTCACCATTGTAATTCAAAGGAACGAAGAAAGTTACCTCAGTCTCAATATTATTTCTTTTACCGGTTATTTTGGTGTATCCCATACCATGACGGCATTCATAGCTATCCAATTCTCTTTTTGCTGGAGCCCAGCCTGGTGACCAGAAATCACCTTCATCGTATAAGTAATAATAACGTCCTCCACCTAAATCTAAGGGTACATTATTATAACGAAAACGGGTAATTCTTCTTAACTTCGCATCTTTATAGAAACTGTAACCTCCTGCCGTATTTGAAATTAAGGAAAAGAACTCTTGTGATCCTAAGTAATTAATCCAAGGATAAGGAGTCTGTGGGGTGGTAATGACATATTCTTTCTTTGCGTCATCAAAATAACCAAACTTCATATATTTTATCTCCTTTTCTACGGGTGTACTCTTTTACCATTTCCATTCCCGCTATAATTTACTAAAGTTTCGTAAACTTCTCTAGTAATAATTTCTAATTCAATAATTCTTGTAATAAATCATATAAGAAACCCAAAAATGCAGTAAATCTTGAAAACATGCCGTTTACATGTTCATTATATTATATGATACCATGTAATTCAATGAGTATAATATACAAAAATCAACTAATTAACTTGTGAAAAATACATTAATTTTAACGAAATGTTTAGGTATAATTGATATAACACGCTATTTACCTAACGAAAATGTTTCGTTTTATTGAGATTCATTCTAATCAAAATTTAATTGACTTTACAAACCGCATCTGATAACATTTTACTTGTAGAATTTCTATAATATAGTAGGAAAAGAAATGGAGAAAAGAATGGGAGATATAAATAACAGTACAAATGATAACGAGAGTATGAATCTCAATGATATGAATGAAGTCATTGATTCAACGGATTCCTTTGATTCATCAAATATGAAAGAGGAAGATTTGAATACAGCTCCGAATGATTCTAATTTATCCGCGGATGAGAATTCTGATTCTAATAATACATATGTGAATACAGACGCTGATTCTAATAATACATATGTGAATACAGACGCTGATTCTTATATGAATCCAATCGATAATTCTCAAACAGAGACAACAACAAATTATATTGATATTCCTAGGAAGAAAGTAAGTGGTAAATTCATTGCTCTTCTGGTTGCATTAGCTGTGGTACTTGTTGGAACAATTACTGCATTTACAAATCGTAATGTCTTGGCAAACACAATAGCCCGAATGACAAAAAGTCCTGCTGAGTATTATGCTTATGTTGAACAAAAGGGCTTAAATACTGGCATTGATAAACTCACAGCATCTTACGATAAAGCATTAGCTACATACGATGAACAATTAACGAAAGGTGTAGGTCAAGATCTTAGTCTTAAATTTACACTTAATCCAGAATTCACCAGCATGCTTGGAATAGGTAATGTTGAAGCTATAGAAGCTTTTATAACATCATTTGGAAAAGAAGGTAATTCTAAATCCAATGTTGGGCTTTCTTACAATGGTACTTCCCTAATCTCGGCTGATTTTTACATGAATGCAGACACCAGTGATATGTTTTTGACAATCCCTGAGTTAAGCAGTGCTTACTTACTTTTCTCATTTGATGAGATTATGGAAGCATCCGGTTCATATCCAGATGGTTTTAGTTACAGTGAGTACATGGAAGATTTTCAAAAACTTCTTAAGGATGACTCCTTATCCCCAGAGACTTTGAATAAGCTTTTGAAAAAATATTCATCACTTATTGTAAATAACATTAAAAATGTTACTGTCGAAAAGGGATCCACCTTTACCGCTTCTGATATTAGTAGCAAATTTACAACGATAAAGGCTGAGATTTCAGATGAGGATGCCTACAATATCGGTATGGCAATATTAAATGAGGCTAAGAATGATCAGGTGATTAAGGATTTGTGTAAAACTTTAGACATCTGTACAGAAGAAGAATATAATAAAGCAATTGAAGATTCTATAAATGAACTGTCTGCAAATAAAGAATACTATACTTCAGAAAGTCCAATTGTCATGAATGTATATGTTGACAAAAATGGAAAAGTGAAGGGACGAGAGTTCAAAGCTATAGATGAAACACAAAATGATTCCTTTGGCTATTATACAACAAATAAAGGAAAAGATATTGGATTTACTCTCTGGTTTACGGAAAATGACACAAAGTTATTAGATGTATCCGGAAAGGCAACTTCAAAAGATGGAGCTTATAATGGAATTTGCACTGTAAGTATAGAAGACGATACAACCACTTCTTTTGACATAGAATTTGAGAATGCAGGTATGGTAGGGGATAAAGGATACATTCAAGGAATATACACCATCTCTTCTAATGCATTAGCCGGAATGAAAGTTGTATTAGATTGTACTGCCGACCAAAAACAACAGCAAGTTTTATTAAAGCTTATGTACGCTGGTGTGGAAGCAGCTACTTTTGATATCAAAGGAAAAGAAGTTGATTACAAAGATTTCAGTTTCCCAGCGGATTCAGAACAGATTTTTGATGGCACGACAGATATGAATTCCTATTTAGCAACCGTAGATTATGAAGGCTTTATTGCGAAATTAGAAAGCGCATTGGGCGTTGAAGATTTAGAAAGCTATCTACAATATTTGATCCCTGGTTACGGATATTAATTACTACGATTATAAAAATTTAGAGTATTTAAAAGTTAGTTGACTACTTTTTTTAAAAAAGGTTGCAGTAAACTTCTTGACATCTAACGTCCTTACGTAGATGCAGTGTAGTTTACTGCAACCTTATTTTTTACAAAGATTTTATAATTAATTTCTTTTTTTTGCTATAATATTATGTTAAACTATACTGTGTTCAGGCTTAATTGAAAGTATAACAATTGATTTAATATAATATAGCATAAAATCATCTCATACGAAAGAAGGGATAACTGTGATTACAGAAGAGCGCCATAAAGATACTACTCTGGATAATTCTGCTGAAATTTATCAACAACGAGAAGAACTTACAGAAAAACAAAAATTAAACAATATGACTACGAAAGAGAAGATCGTATATTTTAATAATTATTACCGAACCAAGTTAATTATCATAATTGCAGTTCTTGCTTTAGTAGTATATTTTGTCTATTCCATATTAACTCCATCTCCAGAGACCGTACTATATACTGCTGTTCTTAACTACGCATTGGATGAACAGACCGCCTTAACCATACAAAATGACTTTGCAGAACACCTTGATATTAATCCAGAAACACAAGAAGTTCGATTAGACACTTCTTTTATTCTCAGTTCTGATGGTAACTCATCGCAATATACAATGGGAAACGATCAAAAGTTGGCAACTTTCATCTATGCTAAAGAAATTGATATCATAATAGCTCCAGAATCCATCTTTGAAGGATATGCAGGTAACGGAAGCTTATGTAAACTTTCAGACCAACTTCCCGCTGATTTATACAGCTGTTTGGCGGATTCCTTTTACTATTCCACTTCCAGTGAAGATCCAAATACAAGTGCCTATGGAATATATTTGGATAGTATTGGCATACCGAGTAATACATCAGAGCGGGTGCTCATAGGCATTGTTATTAATTCTGAATATAAATCAAATGCAGCTGAATTTATCCGCTTTTTATACAATCTTTTTTAGATCTTTTTTAAACTATAAGGTCAAACAAAACACCCTGACCCTTGACAATGCAACTTGTTGCTGTCAAGAGTCAGGGTGTTTTTGATATGCTAAACTATTTTTCTTTATAGAAACGATATATTATTATTTACTTACAATATAGCCTTGTGCTTTTAATAATTCAGCTATTAGTACAGCACCTCCTGCTGCGCCACGTACTGTATTATGTGATAAACCAACGAATTTGTAATCATATACGGTATCTTCACGAAGTCTACCTAAGGAGATACCCATCCCTTTCTCTATATCCCTATCCAATTTTGCCTGTGGACGATTATCTTCTTCAAAATATGAAATAAATTGCTTTGGTGCACTTGGCAAATCAAGTTCCTGTGGAAGTCCCTTAAATTCTGCCCAAGCTTTAAGAATCTGTTCTTTGGTAGGTTTCTTTTCAAAACTTACAAATACGGCTGCTGTATGTCCATCGCTAACAGGTACCCTGATACATTGTGTTGTAATAAGAGGAGCAGTTGCTTTTACAATCTGTCCATCTTTAACTTCGCCCCAGATTCTTAATGGCTCTTGTTCACTTTTTTCTTCTTCTCCACCGATAAATGGAATTACGTTATCAACCATTTCTGGCCAATCTTTGAAGTTCTTTCCAGCGCCGGAAATAGCTTGATAAGTAGTTGCTACAACAACCTTAGGACCAAATTCTTTTAATGCATGTAATGCAGGAGTATAACTCTGTATTGAGCAGTTTGGTTTTACTACGATAAAGCCACTTGTAGTGCCTAAACGCTTCCTCTGGTCTGCAATAACCGCAAGATGTTCTGGATTTAGTTCTGGTACAACCATAGGAACATCCGGAGTCCACCTATGAGCACTATTATTTGATACAACTGGTGTCTCTGTCTTTGCATAAGCTTCTTCAATTGCCTTGATTTCGTCTTTTGTCATATCAACAGCGCTAAATACAAAGTCTACCACTTTACTTACATCATTAACATCATTAACATTCTTCACTACTATTTTTTTAACAGCTTCTGGCATAGGTGTAGTCATCTTCCATCTATCACCAACAGCTTCTTCATACGTCTTTCCAGCACTTCTAGGACTTGCTGCAATAACAGTCACTTCAAACCAAGGATGGTTTTCTAATAAAGCAATAAAACGCTGTCCCACCATTCCTGTACCACCTAAAATACCAACTCTTAATTTACTCATATTATCCTCTTTTCTACGCCTTCTTTTACTTCAATTGGCTAAGAATATCCTAATCTTCATCCTTACCAATCTCCACTGTACGTGTATTGCGTACATTTGTCTTTCTGGTAGATATATAATATACCCTTCATTACAAAAAATCAACTATTTTAAAAAAAATAATTGATTTTTGTTAAAAATGATTAAGACCTTAAGTAGAATGCTTTTTTGTTTGGTCATTTTTGTCTCTTCCAAAGTACCGCATCTTTCCTTCCAACTTCTTCGGTATCTCACCGATTTGTTCATCATCAAAATTCATTTCAATTCTCATAGCATTACTTAATGTAGTAGCGCAAGGTGGACAAAGTCTGCCGGATTTGATATCGACAGAACACATCTCACACTTAATAAATATTGGTGAACCTTCCGGAATTTCTAACCTTCCTTCTCTTAGGTATTGCTCTATTATTTTTAAGCTAACTCCTGTATTTTCAGAAACCTCTAAGGCCGGAGCAACTCCATTTTCATAAATATATTCCTTTACCTTTGTAAAATCGTGGGCATCCTTTTCTTTGCATATAGGACAATAGAAATGTCCAAACCCTAAATAGGTAAACATTCTGCCACAGCGGAAACATACTTTAGGTTCACCAATCTCCCCATTCCCATTGTGCCTTGCTAATATAGCCTTTCTGGAAGCTTTCATTGCAATACCTCCTTTTAGTCTTTGTGTTATGTTTTAATGAAATATTGTAATTTGCTTTATATCTTCAATTTCTATTATATCAACAACTTGTTAGTAATACTATTCATTTGTATCAAGGTACTCAAATAATAATTGTTCTAAAGAATTGTAATCACTTATTTCATTTACCCTGTTTCGTAATTTCGCTGCTAAAGGATAGCCGGTTGTATACCAGGCTACATGCTTCCTCATTTCACGGATTCCGGTGTACTCTCCTTTGTATTCAATAGCCATCCTTGCATGACGCAACATCATTTCTACTGCCTCTTTAGCAGAAGGTCTCTCCATTCTTTCTCCAGTCCTTAGATATTCTTTTATTTGTCTAAATATCCACGGGTTGCCTCTGGCACCACGTGCCAACATGATACCGTCACATTTTGTTTCTTTTAATAGTTGTATTGCATCATCGGGAGTAAAGATATCTCCATTGCCAATTACCGGTATGGAAACCGTTTCTTTTACTGCTTTTATGATACTCCAATCTGCTCTTCCGCTATAATACTGTTCCCTTGTCCTTCCATGAACTGCAATTGCGGCTGCCCCATTTGCTTCAGCAATCTTTGCTATCTCAACAGCGTTAACTTCTGATTCAGTAAACCCTTTACGGATCTTTACTGTAACAGGCTTTTGGATTGCTTTAGACACGGCATTTACAATCTCCCCTAGCAGTTTAGGCTCTTTCATTAATGCAGAACCTTCTCCGTTATTTACAACCTTAGGAACTGGACACCCCATATTAATGTCCAAGATATCAAAATTCCTGTGTTCAATCCGTTTTGCTGTTTCACTCATAATGTATGGGTCAGCTCCAAATAACTGTAGAGCGACCGGACGTTCTTTGTCTTCTACACATAATAAGCTTTCCGTATTTTTATTATTATATTGAATGCCTTTTGCACTAACCATTTCTGTATAAATAAAGTCTGCACCATTCTCTTTACACAAGATGCGAAATGGCAGGTCGGTAACTCCTGCCATAGGTCCTAGAACCAAATTTCCTTCTATTTTAATTTTACCTATCTGTAGGTTCATATTCAACTCCCAACTCCTATTAATCTTTTGTCTTTGTCCAAGTTTGAAATCAAGTTATAGGGATTCACCTAAAAAAAATACTTTATAATATAGTTCCAAGGATTCCAATAATTCTAGCTTCTTAACTTGCAACTCCTTAATTTTTAAAACACTACCAATTTCATCGAATAACAAATCACCTTCATCGCTAGTTACTTGAAACAATAAGGTGCCATCGTCATCAAATTCCAGTTTTAAAACTCCACCAACGTCTTCTGTGTAGAGAACACACATTATCTTCAGTTCGTCTTTTATAGCTTCTGGCAACGCATTAAAATCCTCATTGAGATAATATTTTTGATCATATGAACTACTAGCACATAAAACTACATTATCTAAATACATACTTTTACCTCTTTGTTTATTATTTGACTTCGATTCCTCCTAATATGCAGCTGCCGTTGATAAATAAAGTATACAATTCACCATTTGTATTTAAAGGATTCATTACCTTATTATCGACACCTGCCAAAATAGACATACAGTTATTTACTACTTTCACATTTGAAGGCACATAGATGTCTACACCGCCAAGGATACAAGTTGTCTCGATTGCTGCATTACCATTAAAAATTGCATTTCTAAGATCTATTTGTACACTACCCAAGACAGATGTTACAACAGCGCCAGTAAAAACTTCATCTACAAATTGAACAGTTCGTCCACTTAAAAAGCCTGTAATATTGGCATAGCTTCCGTAATTCGTACTTCCATTTGAATTGCCACTATAATTACGATTTGAATTATAATTTGTATTGTTGCTAGTATCATTGTTATTACGATAGCCATTGTAGTAATTGTTGTCATTATAATTATTGCTTTCATAATTCCCATTGTAATTATTATCGTAATTGCTACTATTATAACTATTGCTATTATTATAGCGATTGCTATCATTATTGCTAGTGCTATCATTATTGCAAGTGCTATCATTATTGCAATTGCTATTATTATTGCAATTGTTATCACCATAATGATAATCAGTTGTATTGTCATAGGTATAATTCTGACTGTTCCAATTCGCATTGTTTACATTTTCACCATTAGAATACTGATTATTATAGTCTTTATACCCTCGATCACGGTTACCTCTAAACATGATAGAGCAACCAATCACAATGAAAATAAAAGCAACTAAAATTCTCCAAAACATATACCAATGAAAAACTCCTTGGGCAGATAGCAGCAATAAAATACCAATACCCATTCCAATCACAGAAGATGTTCGATTACCTTTTTCTGATAATCCTAATGCACAAGGAATGATAATAAACAACGTCCACCAACCATGGAAGAATATATTAAAATCAAATATGCCAAAGGCTCTACCTGCTAACGCTAACCCCAGAAGAACAAATAGAATCCCCCATATAGATTTTGATCCTGCATTTTTCATAATTTGCCCTCCAAATTCTTTGAATGAGTGCTTGCATTCATTCAAAGAACGCAAACCTCAGTGTGAAAGTGTTTTCTTTCACACTTTCTGCTCCCTTTATTCAATAATAATCGTATGTTTTTTATAATCATATAATTTATTGTAATTTATATCAAGTTAAAGATTTATGAAAGCTATAAAATATAACTAAAATTTCAATATATTTATTACTTTCCATTATCAATTGCAATTAACTTATGCTAATAAATAATAGCACATTCAGCATGACCCCGACAAGCCCTAAAATAATTTGTACCATAGCAATCTACAGTAGAGCCCAAAAATAGGCTGTCAATGAATGATCACATCGACAGCCTTCGTTCAGTTAAACTATTTTCCGAGAGTAGCTACCATAACTGCTTTTATTGTATGCATACGGTTTTCTGCTTCATCAAACACTACTTCAGCATGTTTTTCAAATACATCTTCGGTTACTTCATTCCCTTTTACAGCTGGTAAACAATGCAAAAACTTCGTTTCGCTTTTCCCAGTCATATCCATTAACTTCTGGTTAACCTGGTAAGGTTTTAACATTGCAATCCGCTCAGCTGCAAGTTCTTCTTCTCCCATGGAACACCATACATCTGTATAGATAGCATCAGCACCTTTAACAGCTTCTAATTGGTCAGATATAGTAATTGAACCACCAGATGATTCTGCATACTGCTTACAAGTATCTACTAATGCTTCTGTTGGCCATAACGATTTCGGCGCAAGTATGGTAAAGTGTAATCCAAGTTTACCAGATCCAATCATTAAACTATTCGCCATGTTATTTCTTCCATCCCCTACGTATACCAAATGCAAGCCTTGCAGCTTTCCAAATTGCTCCTTTAGGGTTAGGAAATCAGCCAATATCTGTGTTGGATGATACATATCTGTCAATCCATTCCACACAGGTACCTTGCTGTACTCTGCCAGTTTTTCAACATTTTCCTGCTTAAAACCACGGAACTCTATTCCATCAAACATTCTTCCTAATACTCTTGCTGTATCTTCAACACTTTCTTTATATCCTAATTGAATATCATTTTTTCCTAAATATTCTGGGTGACCACCTTCATCAATACAGGCAACGGTAAAAGCACATCTGGTTCTAGTGGAAGGTTTTTCAAATATTAATGCGATGTTTTTACCTTTTAAACTGTCTCCCGTGATTCCTTGTTTCTTTTTTTCTTTTAATTCTGCAGCCAAATTGATTAAATATTCAATTTCTGCTGGTGTAAAATCTTTTAATGTTAAGAAACTGCGCCCTTTTAAATTCATATTGTATACCTCCCAAATGTTTATGTTTATTTATACATATTACTTAATTTTTATTCATTTGTCAAGGCAAGAAATTTAAATAATTCAAAAAATTAGATTGCTAAATTTTTATAGGGTTATCATTTTTAAAACTAATTGAACAAACATTGGATACTGCTTTCCAAAAGACGTCAATTGGCTGTATTTTTCTTTTACCAGATCGCATAATTCTTCTTCTGTATAAATTTTATACTTTGGAATGCGTAAGGTCTTTGCACATAGTTCCAACAATGAAATATACAGTTCCTGATAAGTCCAATCTTTATTTAATTTCAATTTTACAGCTAGGTTTGGACAAACAACTTCAAGGAATATACGGGTATAAATATGACTTTTTGTAAAATCCTGTTTATAGAATTCAAGGAAAGCCATCTTAACTACATCTTTTACCTGTATTAATTTTTCTAAACACTCTTCATCGGTTAGCATGGCATCAACATAATATACTTTTCCCTTAAGCGAACGCAAAACACGTAGAGCATCCAAATAACCTATCATTATATTACGTCTGCATTTTACATTGTCAAATTCAAGAATACCTCCAAGATCAACTCGCGGGGCTATTTGAATCACATTGACATCCTTTGGGATTTTTACATGCTTTTCCATTCCAATTCCATAAATACGTACGACTATTATGTTCTTATACCCACGATTTATAAGCATATTCAATGGAACATTATTAAACATACCACCATCTAAGTATTTCTTTCCATGTAGTTTTTCATTCCGAAATCCAGGAAGATATGCACTAGCTAAGAGGTAATCTTTTATATAGTTTTTGTCTGCTTCCCTTGCTGATATTTCGATTTCTTTTAACTCTGTTAGAGAAAAAGTACCCATGATAAACTCAATATCAGAATTTTTAATTTTATCTTCATCAACCCATGCACTAATAAGTTCCTTCAGTGGGGTAATATCAATTCCACCTTCTGCAATAATTTCTGCTGTATTTTTCGTCAGCTCTTTTATATCAATCTCCTTTAACTGACGTTTTACAAGCTTGTCCATTTGCTCATCGTCGACTTTCATAACGGTGGAGTAAGATATCTCCCGCCATAATGCTTCCGCCTCTTCATAATTTCCCATACAGATAAGAGCACCGTTTAATGCTCCAACAGACACTCCTGATACTGCCTTTATCTTAACTTTACATTCCAAAAAAGCCTTCCAGACACCAATCTGATAGGCTCCCTTGGCTCCACCGCCTTCTAGCACGATTCCATATTCTTTACTTAAATCAAATAATTTTTCCATATTAATTTTTCTCTGTTGGATTTACTTCATATTTTTTTGCCTGTTTCAAAACATTACCTAAGAAAGGTTCTCTCTTCACACACTCAGCGATTAAATCCTGTTCTAAGATTTCTTTCGAGGTTTCCTTTAAGGTGATTGCCCTGTTATAGTCATCAATGCATTGAGCAGCATCAATAATACTATGGTCCTGTATTACCCAAGCCCTGCTGCCTTCAAAGACACCCTCTCTGGATATCTCGAACATAATATTATTATGAATAAAAGATCCTTCAAATAAATATGCAGTAAATGCGACAAACCCATCCTTTGCATTTGCCAAATCTTGCCCTAAAACATAGGGCTGTTCAATATCTAAACTCATAATATTTGCTATGGTTGGCAGAAAATCGATTTGCCCACCGGTAGTCGATATCGTACTTTTCACTCCACTGTTAGGAACATGAATCAACAGAGGAACATTCAACATCTCATCATAATCATATTCTTTTCCTAAGAACTCTGACATAATCTCATAGTTATTATCCATATTCACATTTAATGCATGATGATCTCCATAGAATGCAATTACGGTATTCTCATATAAACCAGCTGTTTTTAATCCTTGTATGAATTCTCCAATTGCTTCGTCTGTATAATGAATTGTCCGTAAATATGCCCCTAGTTTAGTTTCCTTATCTTCTTCTCTAAGAACCAAAGAAACATCCTCATCATCAATCAAATAAGGATGATGACTGGTTAAAGTCACTATAAAATTAAAGAATGGTCCTTCTTGCTTTTTTATTAATTCCACTGCCTGACGAAACATCGATTTGTCAGAGACTCCAAGTCCTATTATATCACTGACATCTAGATCTTCCATGCTGTAAAACTCCTGAAAACCCTGATTTGGATAAGCTGCTTCTCGATTCCAGAAGCTTCCTTCATATCCATGAGTAGCAAAAGAATAATAACCTTTTTCACGCATAATCCAAGGCAAACCATTGTATGTGTTATCAGAATAAAGCGTATAACATTCCCGGTCAATCACCGGATAAAGGCTGTTCAGGCTGGAGAATTCTGCATCGACTGTATTACCTTTTCCGATGTTTGAATAGTATTGATCAAAATAGATTGTGTCCTTTTCTAATAGAGCATTTAGATTCGGAGTTATTACCTGATTGTTGTATTCTGCGCCTATTACAAAATTCTGTAAAGCCTCTACCTGAACGACAATCAAATTCTTTCCTTCCCCGATACCCCCAAACCGATTACCTGCTGATTGTGGCGCTACTACTTCTACAGCTTCCAATACTTCTTCCGGTGGAATTTCACTAGTTATAATGTTGTCTGATATTGCACTATAAATATCATTTACATGATTTGTAAAAAACTCCACACTATTCACCTTATCAATAGCAACACTTTGTAATGGATTTATTACTAAAATAATAAATACTGCGCCCAAACTTACCAGTATATATTTAATCTCTTTTTTCAAATTTACTGTAAGTTTCAGTTCCTGAACTCTCTTTTTAAAATAGATATAGACAAACGGAATGTCAATAAACAATAAGAAACTCGCTGGAATCAACGTTGCGACAAAACTGTCCGGGACAGCAGCAACATTAGAAGCCTGCCAAAGTTGTTTTATAGAAACCGTCTGATTATAATAATTATAATACATAGCATCTGAAAACATTAATAAGCTTAATAGGCTATATATAACTAAAAATACACCCTTCTTCCATTTAAATTTGCACTGAGACAATCCGAAAAATATGGTAGCCAAAGTAGCAACGCTTAACAAAGTAAATGTGATATTATTTATACTTACTCCTATTAAGCTATAATATACTGTTAGTTTTGCAGCAAACACAAGTAACAGCATAAATGGTGATTGAATGATTTTTTTGAACTGTTTCATTAACTATCTCTCCTTTAACCTGCAAAGTCTTTCCTACAGGCAACTTTGCAACTTATCTCCCCATATCTTCAATACCTTTCTATAATAGCTCATACTTTTTTCATTATCAAGATTAGAATTCTTAAGTTTCTCTTAATAATAGTGTTAAAAAGAAGTTAAAACAACCACCTCTTTAAAGAAGTGGTTGCCATTGTAATATTGCTTTATTCTTTGTCCTTACCAACTTCGACTAAGGATTTTGCCAAACCTGCAATTCCTTGAATTTCAGATGGAATAATAATCTTTGTTGCCTTTCCGTCAGCTGCCTTTGCAAATGCTTCTAAACTCTTAATCTGGAGTACTGCATTTCCAGGATTTGCTTCATTTAGGAATCTGATACCGTCAGCGTTTGCTTTTTGTATGGAAAGAATTGCTTCTGCCTGACCTTCCGCTTCGCGAATGGTTGCTTCTTTTTTTGCTTCCGCACGAAGGATAGCCGCCTCTTTCTCTGCTTCTGCTTCAAGAATGGTAGATTGTTTATGTCCTTCTGCAACTAGAATAGCAGATGTTTTTTCACCTTCTGCACGTAGGATAGATTCTCTACGTTCACGTTCCGCCTTCATCTGTTTCTCCATTGCATCTTGAATAGCTGCTGGAGGAATGATATTTTTAAGTTCCACACGATTTACTTTTATTCCCCAAGGATCGGTTGCTACATCTAAAGATACACGCATCTTGGTATTAATAATTTCTCTTGAGGTCAATGTTTCATCTAATTCCAAATCACCTATTATGTTTCGTAGTGTAGTGGCAGTTAAGTTTTCAATGGCCATCATTGGACGTTCAACACCATATGCATACAGCTTTGGATCTGTAATTTGAAAAAATACAACAGTATCAATCTTCATAGTTACGTTATCTTTTGTGATAACCGGCTGTGGTGCAAAATCTACAACCTGCTCTTTTAATGGTACCTTCTTAGCAACCTTATCGATAAATGGAACCATTACATGTAACCCTACATTCCATGTACCCTGAAATCCTCCCAAACGTTCAATAACATACGCTTGAGCCTGTGGTACGATTTTAACGCAAGATGCTAATACAAGGACTATAATAACTCCAAATACTATTAATACAGTTTCAATCATAATGAATCCTCCACTTCAATATCAACAATTAATTTAATTCCTGAGATTTCTCTTATAACAACACGCTTTCCCGGTTCAATGATATTCTCATCTTTCAAAGATCTTGCAGTCCATTCCTGACCGTCAATACTCACCTGTCCGGTTGAATTAAAATTATCAATTTTCTTTGTTACTTTGGCTTCTTTACCAATCAGCAGGTCACAGTTTGTTTTCACACGCTCTTTGTTAAAATACTTTGCAGCTATCGGCCGTGTAAAGATTAATAGGGCCAATGAAATAGTTAAAAACACTGCTAACTCCATTATTAGGTTATCCGAAACCAAGGATAATAGAAATGCTACTAAGGCACCACCGGCAAACCATATAGTTGTTAGCCCTAAGGTAATTATTTCAATTATCAATAAAACGGCAAGTGCAATAAGCCAATAAATTGAGTTCATATTTACACCCCCCTTTCATAATACTGCTAACATGATTTTACTTCATGTCACATTAATTTACAAGTAGATTTTTAACATCTAATCATATTCTAATTCATTTTCTTTTTTGCCTATATACCTCATACATTAAGATAGCTGCTGCAATTGCAGCATTTAAAGATTCTACCCTTCCAGTCATAGGAATTTTAATGCAACTATCTGATAATGCTACTGCTTCATCACTTAATCCATTTGCTTCATTACCAATCATGATAGCACATTTCCCCTGATAATTCTCTTCATCATAAACAGAGGCCGCTGCCAGATGGGCTGCATATATCTTAATATTGTTCTTTTTTATTCGTCGTAGTACTTCAGCAAAATCATCTGCATAAACAAACGGCATCCGGTATATCGCACCCATGGTTGATCGTATAACTTTTGGATTATACATATCAACTGACGACTTGCTTAGTATGATTCCAGTTACCCCCGCACCTTCTGCAGTTCTTACTATAGTACCGAGATTTCCTGGGTCACGTATATCTTCAAGCAAAATAAGATTAACATCTTTCTCTGTAATAATGCTATTAAGGTCATATTCCGGTTTCTTAACAATAGCCATAATCCCTTGAGGAGTCAGAGTCTCGGAAACTTCTTTTAGCACAGAATCCTGAACAACTTCATAAGGATAATCTGCAAAGAATCGGTTACCCATTAACCGTTTTTCAGCATACAGACTTTCTGAAATATATGCTTTGATGAGATAACCACCATCTCTGGATTCTTCGTACATTTTAATTCCTTCAATAACAAATGCCCCTTGCTCTTCTCTAGTTTTTGCTTTCTTTTGTAAATGTATCAAATTTTTGATTTGCGCATTCGATGTACTGCTTATCATATAAGTTTTCCTACCTATTCATTTTATGCCTACTCTGATTGTCTTTATTTTACCAAACAAACCATAGAAAATCCACTGAAAACAAATATTAGTGGGACAATACTTCATAACCATTGTTCGTAACCAAAACCATCACTTCCCATTGTGCAGAGTCAGAACCATCTTGTGTGTAAATTGTCCAGCCGTTTTTCTCATCTGTAAATACATCGGGAAGACCTTGATTAATCATGGGCTCGATGGTAAATATCATACCTGGAACCATTAACATCTCTGTATGTTTCCTAGATACATAACTCACATATGGTTCTTCGTGAAATTCCAGTCCAATGCCATGTCCTCCAACCGCATACACAACAGAGTAGCCATTTGTTTTCACAAAATCATGAATTGCCTGTCCCATATCCCCTAAGGTATTCCATGGCTTCACATATCTTAATCCAACCTCAATGGCTTGCTTTGCAACATCAACCAAATTCCTTCGTTCAGGTGAAACATTGCCAATACAAAACATTCTAGAAGAATCTCCATAATATCCATTATAAATGGTAGAAACATCGACATTTACAATGTCTCCGTTTTGTAGAAATCTATCTTCGGTCGGTATCCCATGACATACTTCTTCATTTACAGAGATACATACGCTTTTGGGATATCCGTCATATCCAAGTGTAGCAGGAAGACCTCCAAGCTGAATGGTCTTTTCGTGAACATATCGATTAATATCTTCCGTTGATATTCCAGCAGTCATGCGACTACTGATCTCATCTAATATTAAGGTGTTTACTCTGCCACTTTCCCTGATTCCGGCAATCTGTTCTATATTTTTTATTATCTTTCTGTTTGGTACGACGTACCCCTTGTTCTTATACTCTGCAATCTTTTCATCCGTGGATAGATGACAGTATTTATACTTCTTCCCACTTTTGCACCAACATTCTTCATTCCGATTTACCATAATAACAAAAGCTCCTTTCTAACGAAAGCCAACCATCATCAATTTGTATTAATACTATAATATATTTTTCGGTACTGCTGGGGAGAGTACCCGTATATCTTAGAAAATGCCCTGGTAAAAGATTCATTTGAAGAGAATCCATATTGAACAGCAATATCCAGGATACGTTTCTTTGTAGTAATTAATTCCCTGACGGCTAAATTCAGCTTACGATGTTGGAGATACTCTTTAAAGGATACCCCAACAGCTTCATGAAATTTAACTGAACAATAAAAAGAGGAATAACCAACATGTCTAGCCATCGCTTCTAATGTTGGGGATTCTTCTATATTTTCTTCTACCCAATCTATCATATTATGAATCGTTTTTTCTGACAATGTATTTCACTCCTCCTTTTCAGCTTATCACGATTTCACTATTTAAGCTTGATATTTATTGTGCTTTTGAAAATCATTTAATCATGAATCATGAGTCATTTACATACTTGCAAAATCTTATCAGCAGCGTCCTTTGCCCCAGCACACTTTTTAAATCCATCTGATATGATAGTGGCATTTTCACGATAGGATGGATTTTCAAATACCTGTTCTACAGCTTCACGAATCGCCAGCGGACTGTTTTTTTCTAATTGAATCCCTGCCCCTAATTGAGAAACTCTTGTGGAAACCCCACCTTGTTCGGATGTTTGTGGATACATAATTAAGGGTACTTGATAATACAAGCTTTCATTCACACTATTCATTCCACAGTGAGATAGAAATACATCCGCCTGCATAAGCACAGCTATCTGATCTACATGTCTAAAAACAGAAATGTTTGCTGGCAAATGCCCTAAGCTCTCTATATCCACTAATTCTCCAACTGACATAATAACTTGATAATCCGTATCGCTAAGTGCAGAAATACAACTTTTATAAAACTTAAGCATGTCATTATTTACAGTTCCCATGGATATATAAACTAGCTTCTCTTTTTCTTTTTCAATATGACAGGATGCAGGTCGGATAGATGGTCCCACAAAAGCATACTTTTCAGAAAAAGTATCTGTACATGGTTGAAATTCTGGAGATGTATATACAATTGTATTTGTTTGCTCATCATTTTTAATAATATCCAAAAAGCTTTTGATAGGATAACCACTCGCCTGTAATCGTTTTATATTCTTATTAATTTGAGGCATAGAAAATACCATGGCTAGCACTTGCCTTACACTCTGCTTCATAATTTTAGCTGAATGTTGGTTGAATGCAAAAGTAGTAGTTGATGATACAAATGGAATATTTAATTTTAATGCAACTGCTTTTCCCCATACCGCCATAGAATCTGCTACTATACAGTCTGGTTGCAAATGCTCCATGTCTTTACAAACCATATCATCTAGTGCTAATGTAGTATCCACTAATATTTGTATTGAAAACGCCATATCCTTGCCAACTCTAGTCGTATCCTTGGGATCTAGGTTCTTTTCAACATCATAATCATCGCAAGAAACAAACTTCGCTCCTACAGATTCAATTTTTTCTCGAAAAGAATGATAAGAATAGTACCAGACTTCGTGTCCTCGATCCACTAATTCACGAACCACCCCTAGAGTAGGATTGGTATGTCCATGTGCAGGAATACAAAAGAATACAATTTTACTCATGTGACTCCTCCTGATCTTCCATCGATATTTCTCCAAAAATCTTGGAGATATATTTATTTATTGTGGCTTTAGGGGGAATTGCTAGTCCTCTGTCTACATCTCCTAATACTAAAATGGTATCTCCTGGATGGATATCAAACATCTCTCTAGCTTCTTTCGGTATGACAAATTGCCCCTTTTCACCGATTTTGACAGTCCAGGCATTCTTTCCTTTCGGCATATCCATTTCATTCTCCTCCAATAAGTATGATTTGTTATACATATCATACTTATTTTGTTTAATAATGTCAATTGTAGTTTTAACATAGCGCGAACGTTTGTAATAGCGCGAACGAACACCTCGAATCCGCTACGCTACTTCTCGGTGTTCGTTTGACTCACATGCCAGATGCTAAGAAGAGAGGGTACAAGTGAACAGACCCCATAAGTTAGAAAAAGATCTAACTTATGGGGCCAGTTCACTTGCACCCTCTCTTCTTACCACCTAGCACGTTCGCGCTATTCGTTCATGTTTGCAAGCTTTGCTGCCTGGTCGGCTGCTGTCAGGCTATCAATGATTTCATCAAGGTCTCCGTCCAGGGTAGCCTCAAGCTTATGAATGGTTAATTTAATCCTGTGATCCGTAACACGTCCTTGCGGGAAGTTATAAGTTCTAATCTTCTCGGAACGGTCTCCGGTACCAACTTGGCTCTTTCTTGCTTCTGCTTCCGCACTATGAGCCTTTTCTAACTCTAATTCATATAATTTGGAACGTAATACTTTTAATGCCTTATCTCTGTTCTTTAACTGGGATTTTTCATCCTGACAGGAGATTACGATACCGGTAGGTATGTGGGTAAGACGTACCGCAGAGTCCGTTGTATTGACACACTGTCCACCGTTACCAGAAGACCTGAATACATCGATTCTACAATCGTTCATATCAATATACACATCGACTTCTTCTGCTTCAGGCATAATTGCGACTGTTGCAGTGGAAGTATGAATACGCCCGCCAGATTCTGTAACCGGGATTCGTTGTACACGATGTACACCACTTTCGTATTTCATTTTGGAATAAACACCTTTACCAATGATCATGAACACGGCTTCTTTGAAACCACCTAAACCGTTCTCATTTAAATTCATTAAATCTACTTTCCAATGCTGTGCTTCGGCATATTTACTATACATTCGATATAATTCCGCTGCAAAAAGAGCCGCTTCGTCACCACCAGCTCCGCCTCGAATTTCGACAATAACATTTTTTTCATCATTCGGATCTTTTGGTAAAAGTAAGATTTTTAATTCTCCTTCAATAACTTCGAGTTTTTGCTTACATTCGTTCAGCTCTTCTTTTGCCAGCTCCCGCATTTCTTCGTCGTTTTCTTCTTCGAGCATGGTTAGACTGTCTTCAATTCCAGCCTTTGTATTTTTATATTCTTTATATTTTTCAACGATATCACTCAAATCGTTTTGTTCCTTCATAAGCTTTCGGAATCTATCCTGGTCGTTTACAACATTCGGATCATTCAATTCATCTAATATTTCCTGGAATCTTATTAATAGATCCTCTAATTTATCAAACATTTATCTTTTCCTCCATTTCATTTAATAAAACACTAGACTAAACCGCTAAGTAAATGGCCCTGTGGCTTTCATATATCTGCCGCTCACTATACGATCTAGACCGGCTAGGTCTTTCCGTATTTTGATATCTGTAATCCCTTTTTCTGCTAATAATTCGCATACTTCTCTGCCTTGATTATACCCAATCTCAAAAAAGACATAGCCCCCCTGTTTTAAATAACGACTTAGGCCTTTGATAATACTCTGATAAAAGTATAAACCATCGGATTTACCATCTAATGCAATTCTAGGTTCATGATTCTTTACTTCATTCATCAATACCGATATTTCATTTGAAGGAATATAAGGTGGATTTGACACGATGATGTCAAACTTTTCATCCACATGCGAATATAGGTCACTTTGTATAAATTCTACATTTGCACGCAAATCAGCTGCATTACGCTTTGCAATTGCCAGCGCTCCTTCAGATATATCCACAGCAACTGCTCTTTTAATATCTCCTAATTTTGCAAGACTTATAATGATGCAGCCAGAACCGGTACACATATCCAGTACTTCTTTTCCTTTTGCAACTTTCAAAACCTCTTCAACCAATATTTCTGTATCCTGCCTGGGAATCAATACTTCCTCAGATACATGAAAAGTTAGACCCATAAATTCCTGTTCACCGATAATATATTGAAGCGGATAATGATTACTTCGCTTTCTAATAAGTTCTATATAATGATTATATTGTTCGGTAGAGATCGTCGTTATCGGATGTAGTAGGTATTCTGCCCGGCTTATCTGAAAGCTATAAGACAACAAATACCATGCATCAAGATCACCATCAGCTATATTCTTCTCTTTCAGCAGTTCCCTTCCTGCTTTTAATGCATCCTCTAACGTTTTCATTTTATTCATTCCTTGTCTGTAGCATTCTCTTTTTCTATCAGATAACGGTCTAAAGCTCTTAATATTTCATCGTCTTCTTCATCATCAAAGATGTCTTTTGACCTAACATCCGAAGCTTTTTCCATTGTTATTGCAATTTCTACTTTTGCCTTTTCTTTATCATTCCCAGATTGTTTTCTACTGGAAGGTTTTTTTGTTTGTTTCTTGGATTCCCTGTCAATTACAGCACTTGCATCAATATCCAAGGCGCTTGTAACATCTTGTTCAATTATCGATTCTTCCTGATTGTTGTCTATTTTCTGATTCTTAGCCATAGTTGGTTCAACACTATTACTGTTTTTGCCAGAATTTCTTTTCCTTGTTGTAACTTTGTCTTCCGTTTCTTTTACTTCAGACGCCTTGATAGCAGTAGCCTTTTTGGAACTTGTCTTACCTGTATTTTTATCGGTACTATTCTTTAAAGAATTATTCTTACTGTTATTCTTACTATTTGACGACGAATTTTTATTTTTGGAAGCCTTCTTTGTGCTTTTGCTTGTATCTATAAACCCTTTCCAATCAAAAACAGCTTCAACAGATTGGATTGCAACTTCTATCATTGCGTCATCCGGTTCTTTTGTAGTTAATCTCTGCATCCATAAGCCTGGTTTACTTAAAATGTTTCCAACTACAGAATTGCTTCTCCCTGCAAAACGGATAAACTCATAAGATACCCCGGCGATAATAGGAATCAGTAATATACGGATTAGATAACGTAGCCATTCCTGCTCAACTCTGATAAAAATAAAGAAAATGATACTTACAAACATAACAATAAACAAAAAGCTTGTTCCACATCTTTTATGTTGTTTTGACTGCCATCTCACATTTTCAACGGTTAATTCAAATCCATTTTCAATACAATTAATAGTTTTATGTTCTGCTCCATGATACATGAACATCCTTTTTATATCTTTAATTTGCGATATGACAATTACGTAAGCAATAAAAATTAAAATACGGATCAATCCTTCAATTAATGTAAGTATAATATTTGAGTCTATCAGTTTTTCCATATAATTAGCAACAAAACCTGGAAGGACAATAAAAATTCCTATTGCAAGAAGTATGGATATAACAAACGTGATACCCGTTACCACAGCTTCTGCTTTCTCCTTAAATATACCCTGTAATGCACTTTCTACTTTCGTTGGCTTTACTTCTTCCTCATCTTCAAAAAAACTTGAGGAAAAAGTTAAGGTTTTTGTTCCAATAATAAAAGATTCCATAAATGCCAACATTCCCCTAAATATCGGCAGTTTAAACAGTTTGATTTTCTCTGCTATGCTAATATAAGTAGATTTTTCAATTGCAATTTCATTATCTGGTTTTCTTACGGCAGTAGCATATATATCCTTATTTCTCATCATTACGCCTTCTATTACTGCCTGTCCACCAACTCCTGATGGTTTCATTATACTACACATCCTCTCTCTGATTCCGTAGCGTTTCTCTGATAGATTTAAAAATAGGCTGAGATTCTAGAACCTCAACCTGATTTTTACATACAATACATAACTGTCATTCTATTGTTCTTTATTAAGACCATATCTACGATTGAACTTATCAATAGCTCCACGTGCTGCAGCAGCTTTTTGCTGTCCAGTGTAGAATGAATGACACTTAGAACAGATTTCTACGTGGATATCTTTTTTCGTTGAGCCAGTAACAAACTCATTACCACAGTTGCATGATACTTTCGCTTGGAAATAATCAGGATGGATTGCTTCTTTCATATTTTTCACCTCTTCACAGACTAATTAATTTTTATAAAGTTGACCAAGTCAAACCTATTTTTATTCATAAACAGCTTATTAATTATAACATAGGTCTTATTTGTTTGCAAGTCCTAAAATACAATTTTCGTCTTTTTAATTATTTTAATGAACTCGCTGTTCGTCTTTGTTTTCAAGAACATATCAATGATTCGTTCTAATGCTTCTTCTGACTTCAACCCATTTAAGGCCTTCCGCATAAGGTAAGTAGCCTCTACTTCTGATTGGTTTAGTAACAAATCATCTCTTCGTGTACTTGATTTTGGCAAATCAATTGCAGGGAATATTCTCTTCTCAGATAAGTTCCTGTCTAAAACCAGCTCCATATTGCCAGTTCCTTTAAATTCTTCAAAGACAACATCATCCATCCTGCTGCCAGTATCAACCAAAGCTGTTGCTAAAATTGTTAAGCTACCACCTTCTCGCATATTTCTTGCCGCACCAAAGAAACGTTTCGGCATATGAAGAGCTGCTGGATCCAGTCCACCGGATAAGGTCCTACCACTAGCTTGTACTGTTAAATTATAGGCCCTGGATAATCTTGTTATACTATCTAATAAGATAACTACATCCTTTTTATGCTCAACAAGCCTTTTTGCACGTTCAATTACCATCTCGGATACACGTTTATGATTCTCCGGAAGTTCATCAAAGGTTGAATAGATTACTTCTACATTCTTCCCTTCTATTGATTCCTTGATATCTGTTACTTCTTCCGGGCGTTCGTCAATCAATAGGATAATAAGATTCATATCTGGATGATTATAAGTAATAGCCTTTGCAATTTGTTTTAGTAGGGTAGTTTTACCCGTTTTTGGTTGTGAAACGATCATACCTCTCTGACCTTTTCCAATCGGAGAAATTAAGTCCACCATCCTCATAGCAACATTTGCCCCAGGAGTCTCTAAATGAATTCTCTCATTGGGAAAAATTGGAGTCAAGTCTTCAAATTTCTTACGTCTTTGAGCTTCTGAAGGATGGAATCCATTTACACTTTTTACAAACAATAAGGCACTAAATTTCTCACTCTGTGTTCGGATTCTTGTGTTACCTTCCACAATATCACCCGTTTTTAATGCAAATCTACGAATCTGAGCCGGAGATACATAGACATCATTTTCACCAGGCAGGTAATTATCACAACGTATAAATCCATATCCATCCTGCATAACTTCTAATATACCTACTTTTGTTTCCCCACTGTCTAACTGTTCGCCATCCGTTTTTGCAACATGGTACCTACTGGCTTCTGTTTCAGAGTGACCATTTCTGCGGATAGCAGGCTCTTGATGAAGCGAATGGTTTCTAGGCCTTTGTAATATATCTTCTGATTTATCATGATAATTCATTTTCTGTGATTCCTCAGAATTCATTACTTCTTTATGAAACTCTTCACCTTCCCGTTCAATTGATGCTTTTTCATTACTTGAGCTTGTCCTCTCTTGCATCGTTTCAAAAGACATTAATGCATCAATCAAATCCTGTTTTCTTAATGTAGTAATGCCCTTAATTCCCTTGTTCTTAGCCAATAACCTAAGTTCCATTAAAGACATGCCATTGTACTGTATTTCCATAAACACTGCTCCTTCACCTATATAAAGTTTTTATTAGTTTCAATGGGATTTATTCTCGACATGGTAATAGACGTTTTTTCGAAATAATATTCACATACTTATTTATTTTTATATTATACACCATGTAATTGCTAGAAAAAAGCTTTTTTTATTTTATATAACTAATTTACTATAAATGTCATTTTGTATATATACAAAATTCATCAAATTGCTTTACACTTGATTTACAAATATCTTAGTGTTATGATAGCTGTAGTTTTTAAATTATGATACAAGGTGGAATGCTACTATGACTACGAATGGGCAATCACAAATGTTCCATGAAGAATGGAAAGGAAAAATACAAATCATAACAAAGTGCAAATTCGTTAACGAGGTAGTGCATTGATGAAACATATATCATGGGGAGATAAACGTTTTTATTCCCTGGACTATTATTTAAAACAAGAGTTCGGAAGAAAGATATACAAATTATCTTTGAACGGTGGCATGACCTGCCCAAACAGAGATGGAACAATCGATACCCGTGGATGTATATTCTGTAGTCACGGTGGCTCTGGAGAATTTTCCACTTCATGTGAATTATCAATTACAGAACAGATCAATGAAGCGAAAAAATTAGTAGGTAATAAGCTTCCCAGGAAAGACGGTTCCTTAGTTCAACGCGGTCAATATATCGCTTATTTTCAAGCATATACAAATACCTATGGTGACATAAACTATCTTCGTGATATCTTTACAGAAGCACTCTCTCATCCCGATATTGTTGCTTTATCCATTGCTACAAGACCAGATTGTTTGGGTGTGGAGGTACTTGAATTACTAAAAGAATTAAATAATATAAAACCAATCTGGGTTGAGCTTGGGCTGCAAACTTGTCATGAGAAGTCGGCAAAATTTATCCGGCGAGGTTATTCTCTATCCTGTTTTGAAGAAGCGGTGACGCAATTAGAGAAGCGAAACATCAAAGTTATCGTTCACGTAATTATTGGACTTCCAAATGAAAGTTTTTCTGACATTTTAGAAACTGTAACATATGTATCTACAATGCCTGTACATGGAATCAAGCTACAATTATTGCACATACTAAAGCACACTGACTTAGCTAGTTTAGAGTTCCATGTATTAACTTTAGAGGAATACATTGATATTTTGATTGCATGCTTGGAAATCATTCCTAGTAACATGGTAATTCATAGAATCACAGGTGACGGTCCAAAAAACTTACTTATTGCGCCTCTATGGAGTTCTAATAAAAAAATAGTGCTAAATCGTATCAATCAGGAATTAAAAAGAAGGGATACCTGGCAAGGAAAACATGCACAAAACTGAAAGGAGACACTATGGAATCAGATGCATTAACCTTATATAAGCTTATTGTCTTATTTCTATTGGATAAGGTGGATTTTCCATTAACAAATGCTCAGATATCTAATTTTATCTTAGAAAAAGATTATACCAATTACTTCAACATTCAACAATCCATATCTGAGTTGATTGAAGCTGAACTAATAACAGTTGAAACAGTTGGGCACAGTTCCCTATATCAAATCACCTCTTCGGGGAGAGAAACTCTATCTTTTTTTGAACATATGGTTTCCCCCGCTATTCAGGAGGATATCTTAGAGTATCTAAAGATAAACGAATATACGTTACGTGATGAAGTATCTATCTTATCCGAATATTATGAAGCAAAAAAAGGGGAATATACGACACGTCTTAGAGTATTGGAAAAGGGAGAAGCAATTATCGACCTCAACATCGCCGTTCCCACAAAGGAAGATGCTGAAAAAATATGTAATAATTGGCGTTCCCAAAGTCAGAAAATATACGCCTTTATATTGGGAAATCTTTTAAATAATGAATAAGCTTTAAAACAAGTAGAAAAAGCGGCCCCAATACATATTATCCTTTGAGGAGCTGCTTTTTTCTGTTGTCATTCTTTCAATCCATTTGTGCTCTCACTAAATGTTCTTCTATACACTCCCAGATTTCATCTCTTCCTTGTTTCGTAAGCGATGAAAAGGGAATTATTTTAGTTTCTGGTTTTGCCTTTAGACCATTTCTTATTAACTTTATCTGTTTATCAATTTGACTCCGATTAATTTTATCTAATTTGGTTGCAATAATAATGGGTTCATATCCATTATGCGTAATCCATTCATACATGTTGCAATCATTTACAGAAGGGTCATGGCGAATATCTATTAATAGAAAGATTATCTTTAACTGTTCCGAAGTTTTTAGATACTTTTCAATTAGTTTTCCCCACTTCTCCTTTAACTTCTCCGATACCTTAGCATAACCATAACCGGGAAGATCAACAAAATATAGTTCCTCATTTATATTATAAAAATTAATTGTTTGTGTCTTACCGGGTTGGCCTGAAGTTCTTGCATAAGATTTCCGATTCATTAAAGCATTAATTAGGCTTGATTTTCCTACATTCGATTTTCCGGAAAAGGCAATCTCAATCTTATCATTTTTCGGTAATACACTGGTTACACCACACACCGTTTCTAAATTAACATTTTTAATAACCATGGAAACTCCCTTCTTCCCTTCAACTATATCTATGCTTCCTTTACCAACGCATATCCCAATACTTCTTCCATCGTTTCAACATAGAGGATTTTGATGCCCTCTACTATCTCACTTGAAATCTCATCAATATCATTCTTGTTTTGCTTCGGTACTAAAACTGTTTTAATATTGGCTGTTTTTGCAGCTAGAATTTTTTCTTTCAAGCCTCCGACTGGAAGTACTCTACCTCGTAATGTAATCTCACCAGTCATTGCAACATCAGCATAGACCGCTTTACCAATAATCGCTGAAATCATAGCGGTTGCCATAGTAATACCTGCAGATGGACCATCCTTAGGTACCGCCCCTTCTGGTATATGGATGTGAATATCATGTTTTTCGAAATAATCTTCTTCGATTTGGTAATTCATACTTATCGAGCGAATATAACTAATACCTGCTTTTGCAGATTCTTTCATGACACTGCCAAGTTGTCCTGTAAGCTCAAATACACCTTTCCCAGGCATAACATTAACTTCAATTTGTAATGTATCACCACCAACACTGGTCCAAGCTAATCCTCTTACAATCCCAACTTCATTTTTTTCATTTGCTTTTTGATAAGTATATTTCGGTTTTCCTAAATATTTTACCAAATTTTTATCATTCACTTTAACTTGGATTTTTCCATCACTAATGATTTCTCTAGCAGCTTTTCGGCAGACTCCTCCAATTTTCCTTTCAAGATTACGAACACCAGCTTCCTTGGTATATCCAGTAATCATTCGGTTTAGTGCCTTGTCGGATATGGTTAACTGTTTGCCTTTTAGACCATTTTTCTGCATTTGCTTTTTGATGAGATGTTCCTTGGAAATATGCATCTTTTCATTTTCTGTATAGCTAGTGACTTCAATGATTTCCATACGGTCTAATAAAGGACGTGGTATACTTTGTATGGAATTAGCGGTTGCAATGAATAGCACTTCTGATAAATCAATCGGAATTTCTATATAATGGTCAATGAATTTACTGTTTTGTTCAGAATCGAGTACCTCTAATAAAGCCGACGCGGTATCTCCCTTATAATCACTGCTTACTTTATCAATCTCATCCAATAATAAAAGAGGATTTTTTACACCAGCAGATTTTAAACCAGATGCTATTCTACCTGGTAATGCACCTACATAGGTACGCCTGTGTCCACGAATCTCCGCTTCATCCCTTACACCACCGAGGCTTATTCGAATATACTCTTTTTCTAGAGCTCTTGCAACAGAGCGGGCTATGGATGTTTTGCCAGTTCCTGGAGGTCCCACCAGACAAAGAATCGGACTGTCTCCCTTCTTCGTAAGTGTACGGACTGCCAGAAATTCAAGAATACGTTCCTTCACCTTAAGAAGCCCATAATGGTCTTCATTTAATATTTTTTCTGCATTCTTAATATCCATGTTATCTTCGCTAACTTTATCCCAAGGAAGTGAAAGTAATGTTTCGATATATCCTCTTGCAACAGCACTTTCTGAAGAACTACCAGAAACATTTTTAAATCTTTCTATTTCCTTGATAATTCTTTCCTTGATTTTATCACTTGCCACTATATTGTCTACCGAAGACATAAAATTTTCTGCATCGGTTATGGCATTGCTTTCTCCAAGTTCTTCACGGATCACCTTGAGCTGTTCCCGTAATAAGTAGTCTTTTTGGTTCTTATCTACCTTTTCTTTTACTTTATTCTGTAAGTCCTTCTTAATACGTAGGATTTCAATCTCATCCGATAGAATGACTGCTATTTTCTCATACCGTGTTTGCATATCTACCGCTTCAATAATAACCTGCTTTTCCTCTACCGTAAGCGGGATATTACCTGCAATCTGATCAATCAGTTGCTGAAGATTCTCTAATTTAAGCAACTGTTTTATTACTTCTTTCCCAATCTTCGTGTTCTCCATGGAATACACTTCAAGGATATCTTTTAATCCACGCAACATCGCTTCTTTTTCAATGTCGGTCAATCCATGTTCCGCACTGTCTGTTAATACATCAACTTCACCAATTAAAAAAGGCTCTTCTTCAACAATATTATCTAATTGAGCACGTTCTGTTCCTTCTACAAGGACTCTGATAACATTCCCTGGTAATTTAATCAACTGCTTTATTTGTGCTATGATACCGATTTTATATAAATCATTTTGTTTGGGATTTTCCACCTCTGTGTCCCGCTGCGTCATTAAAAGTATCAACTGATCGTTTTCCATGGCACTTTCAATTGCTACTATGGAGGTTGTACGGTTCACATCAAAATGAATTAACATGCCTGGGAGAATAGCCATCCCCCTTAATGCGACAACAGGGACTCTCCTATTATTTTCACTCATCTTACTCCTTTCCTGCATATCGCAAACAAGTTTGCGGTACAGCACCAAATCGTAGTCAGGCGTACTAAACAGGGACTGTCGCAAAACACCTTATCATTTACAGGAATTTCATGACAGCCCCTTGTCATATAAAAGTTTAAGCAATTTCGTTGCTATTTTTTTTCGATGTTCGTTTCGTTATTTGCTTTCTTGGTTCATTATTTTCCGAACTAATTAAGGTGGGTTGCGTATTTCCCTCTGCTGCTTCTTTGGTAATAATACATTTTAAAATCTTTGTATCAGAAGGAACTTTGTACATAGAATCCATCATAACAGATTCCATAATTGCACGCAGACCTCTTGCTCCAGTTTTTCTTTCAAGAGAACGCTTTGCTATGATGCGAATCGCTTCTTCTTCAAAATCCAGTTCCACACCATCCAGTTCAAAAAGTTTTTTATATTGTTTTACAATTGCGTTTTTAGGTTGTGTAAGTATACTTACTAATGCATCTTCATCAAGCAAATCCAAAGCTACGCATACAGGAACACGACCGACAAACTCAGGAATCAAACCATATTTAACAAAATCCTGGGGCATTACCTGTCTTAGCAATTGGCCTATGTTTTCTTTATTGCCTCCTGAGATTTCAGCATTGAATCCAATCGATTTTTGTCCGGTACGAGCTTCTATTATTTTTTCCAATCCATCAAAGGCTCCACCGCAAATAAATAAAATATTTGTAGTATCTATCTGAATAAATTCCTGATGTGGATGCTTTCTTCCACCTTGCGGTGGTACGGAAGCCGTCGTGCCTTCCAGTATCTTTAGTAATGCTTGCTGTACACCTTCACCGGATACGTCTCTTGTAATAGAGGTATTCTCAGATTTTCTAGTGACTTTATCAATCTCATCAATATAAATAATGCCATATTCTGCTCTTTCAATATCAAAATCTGCTGCTTGAATTAATTTTAGCAAAATATTTTCTACATCTTCTCCAACATACCCTGCTTCTGTTAACGCAGTAGCGTCTGCAATTGCAAATGGTACATTTAAAAGTTTGGCTAATGTTTGAGCAAGGAATGTTTTACCGGATCCAGTAGGCCCTACCATAAGAATATTACTCTTTTGTAGCTCTACATCCAAATCTTTCTCCGCCATTACTCTTTTGTAATGATTATAAACAGACACCGCTAATACTTTCTTCGCTTCTTCTTGACCAATGACATATTGATCGAGAAAATTCTTTATCTCAGTAGGTTTTAACAAATTAATGTCTGTATCCGGCACTGACGGGTCGAATTCCTCCTCAACAATTTCTGAACATATCTCTATACATTCATCACAGATATATACATTTCCAGGACCAGCGATTAGTTTTCTAACCTGGTCTTGATTTTTATTACAAAAAGAACATCTTAATTGTTTTCTCTCATCTGTTCTGTTTGCCACTATTTTATCACCTCATTTCTTCATGTGAGATTACAAATCCTAATGCTCTAGTGGCAGCCTTACAACTACCGGAAGATATTAGGCTATTATCTGCTGACAATCACGCTGTCAATTAAGCCATACTCTTTCGCTTCTTCTGCTGTCATATAATAATCTCTCTCAGTATCTACTTCAATAACACTTAAAGGCTTTCCTGTATTCTTTGCTAGAATTTCATTCAATTTCTTTCTTGTCTTGAGAATATTGTCAGCAACAATTTTAATATCCGTCGCCTGACCTCTTGCGCCTCCAGATGGTTGATGTATCATAACTTCTGCATTCGGAAGGGCAAATCTCTTGCCTTTAGTTCCTCCAGACAAAAGGAAAGCACCCATGCTTGCTGCCATACCAATACAAATTGTAGAAATATCACATTTTATATAATTCATAGTATCATAAATAGCCATTCCAGCAGTAACAGAACCACCTGGACTATTAATATATAAATGAATATCTTTCTCTGGATCTTCTGATTCCAAAAACAATAATTGTGCAACAATTACGCTTGCTGATACATCATTTACTTCTTCTCCTAGGAAAATAATTCTTTCCTTTAATAATCTGGAATATATATCATAAGATCTTTCGCCTCTGCTCGTCTGTTCAATAACATAAGGTACTAAACTCATAAATATCCTCCTCTTACTCTTATCTTCGAAAATGAATTATTATTTCGCTTCTATTTCTTTCGCTGACTCAAATACAAAATCAACTGCTTTTTGAACAGCCATATCTAAAACGATTAATTCTTTTTCTTTATCGCCAATCAGTTCCTTCATTTTGTCAGCCTCTATCTTGTAAGCTGCCGCCATATCTTCAAATTCTTTATTGATTTCTTCTTCTGAAACAACAATATTCTCAGCTTTGACAATAGCTTCTAATACCAGTCTGCTCTGAATACGTTTCATAGCCTGTGGTCTCATCTGCTCAACTAATTTTTTGCTGTCTAATCCGGTGAATTGGAAATATTGTTCTAAAGTTAATCCTTGTTGTTGCATTCTCTGTGCAAAGTCATCTGTCATTTGTCTGATCTGTGTTTCAATCATAGCTTCAGGAATGTCCATGGTAGCATTTTCGATTATCTTCTCAACAACTGCATCTTCCTTTGCTGTTTTAGCTTCCTTTTCTTTTCTATCTAAGATTGTTGACTTAATGTCAGCCTTATATTCATCCAGATTATCGAATTCAGACACATCCTGTGCAAAATCATCATCAAGCTCTGGTAATTCTTTCACTTTAATTTCTTTTACTGTTACCTTAAACATAGCAGGTTTTCCAGCAAGTTCTGCAGCATGATATTCTGTAGGGAAGGTAACATTTACTTCTACTTCCTCACCAATATTTTTTCCAATTAACTGTTCCTCAAAAGTATCAATAAAAGAATGAGAGCCAATGGTTAACGCATAGTCTTCTGCTTTTCCACCTTCAAAAGGAGTTCCATCTACAAATCCTTCGAAGTTAATAACAGTCATATCTCCATCTGCTACTGGTCTGTCTTCAATGGTAATAGTTCTAGCATTCTGCTCTCTAACTTTATTTATCTCTGCAGCTATCTCTTCTTCTGTTACTTCAACATTCTGTTTTTCTACTTCAATACCTTTGTATTCACCCAATGTTACTTCTGGTTTTACAGCAACTTCTGCAGTAAAAATAAAACTCTTTCCCTTTTCAAGCTGAACAACATCAATTTCAGGTCTGGAAACTATGTCTAAACCACTTTCCTCTGCTGCTTTTTCATAAGCATCCGGAATAATAATATTGGCAGCATCTTCGTAAAATATTTCTGCGCCATACATTTTTTCTATAATTGCACGAGGTGCTTTCCCTTTACGAAAGCCCTGAACATTTATCTTTGCTTTATTCTTTGTATATGCTTGCTGTAATGCTGATTCAAACTCTGCTTCTGATGCTTCAATGGTAAGCTTAGCCATGTTCTTTTCTAATTTTTCTACTTGTAAACTCATTTAAAATTTCCTCCTTGATATTGAAACGTATTTCTTGATACGATCCCATTTTATATTCGATAACACCACAATCCCTATACTTTTTTACACAAAATAACTTAACTGATGTCGTGACATTAGTATATTATATCATAGCTATTCTGTAAATACCATATTTTTTTAGTTACAGGCTTAATTATACAGGCTTTAATCAGCTTATTTAAACATAAATACATCATAAAGTCAATTACTTATTTTACATGTCCCTGCTGGTGCAGAATATCTATCACCTTATCTACGTACTTTTTGCAAAGTTCTTCACTTTTCGCTTCTACCATAACTCGTATTACTGGTTCTGTACCACTTTCCCTTACCAGGATTCGTCCTTCTTTACCTAATACCTTGGTTACTTCATTAATAGTTTCCATTACCTTTAAGTCTTCTCTGGCAGCTTTTTTATTATGAACACGAATATTTTTAAGTAATTGAGGATAAATATTTACTTCCTTCACCAATTCGGATAACTTTGACTTTTTCTCAAGCATGACCTCCATAATCTTTAACGATGTCAGTATGCCGTCTCCGGTAGTCGCGTGTTTGCTAAAAATAATATGCCCTGAAGCTTCTCCACCTATGGAATGGCCATTTGTGACCATATTTTCATAAACATATTTATCACCTACATCTGTTTTTTCATAGGAAATTCCCTTTTCGTCCAAAGCCAAATACAAGCCGATGTTTGACATGATAGTGGTGACTATTGTGTTGTTATTCAATTCACCACGTTCTTTCATATATAATCCGCATACATAGAGAATTAAATCGCCATCTATAATATTGCCCTTATCATCCACTGCTAAACAGCGATCTGCATCTCCATCATAGGCAAATCCAACATCTAAGCCATTCTCAATTACAAATTTTTGTAAAGCTTCTATATGAGTAGAGCCGCAATTTTCATTAATGTTGGTACCATTTGGTTCATTATGAATGGTATATGTTTTTGCACCTAGAGTATCAAATACCCCTTTTGCAATTGTAAAAGCAGAACCATTTGCACAATCCAATCCGACTTTTATATCTTTATAGGAACGAGTCGCCAAGGAAATCAAATATCCAATATAACGGTTTCTTCCTATAGCATAATCTGTAGTTCTTCCGATGTTTTCTCTCGTTGCTAATGGAATGCTGTCCTCCTTACTATCTATGTATCTTTCTATAAGATCTTCCACTTCTTTCTCTAGCTTATATCCATTTCCATTAATTATCTTAATTCCATTATCATAATACGGGTTATGGCTGGCAGAAATCATAATTCCACAATCAAAATTCTCACTTCTTACAGCGTATGATATACTTGGAGTACTAGTTACATGAAGAAGAAAAACATCCGCTCCGCTTGCAGTTAAACCGGAAACCAGCGCATATTCAAACATATAGCTGGATCTTCTAGTATCTTTTCCAATTACCACTCTTGCTTTATGATCGTTGCTGAAATAATGCCCCAGAAATCTTCCAACTTTATACGCGTGTTCCACTGTTAAATCAATATTAGCTTCTCCTCGAAAACCATCTGTTCCAAAATATTTACCCATATAAACTCCTTTTCCAATTAGATTAACATACAGCATATCTTATAATATGCTGTTTTTTTCTCATTACCGATTGTAACATAATAAAATCTTATCTGCAATCCCTTCTATATCATATGTATCATCTAAATACTTTGAACCTGAATTTGCAAAATAAAAGTCTCCATGTCAACCCTGCTAAGGAAAGACAAGAGAAAAGTAAAATAATTTCTCTTATCTTTCCTTAGCAGAGTTGACATGGAGACAATAAAAACACCATCTCATATATACGATTCCAGTTAACAGATGCTATCATTTGCTATGCCTAATCATATATACCAGATGATGTTTATATTCCGGTTATCTATTTCACCCTACAGCATTTGTTGCAAAGTACAAACCGGTTTTTTTTAATCCTTAATTTCTAACCTTTTAGAGTTGACCTGAACCAGACATGGATTCTTCCTGTTTTTTGATCATCTGTCTAACCATTTCGCCACCGACAGAACCATTTTGAGCACTTGTCAAATCTCCGTTGTAACCTTGTTTTAATGGTACTCCAAGTTCAGAAGCAACTTCCATTTTGAATTTATCCATTGCACCTCTAGCCTGTGGAACTTCCATTCTGTTAGAACCGCTGTTATTATTACTTGCCATTTTGCATACCTCCATATTTAAATTGATGGTTACAATTATTGTCTTGCGTTATTGCAAGTTCAAATAATTGATTCAGATAAGTGATTCTTAAAGTAATCATTTATCTTAATGATATTGTTTGCAGAAGAATTTAAAATTATGATGGTAAGTTGTGGAATCGTCTTAATTTTATACATTGTTTCATATATTGTATAAATAATTGTTTGGCAGGTTTTCTATGAATCATATTCTTTCTTTTATAAAATATATAAATAGTTATTTATGGAGTGGACCGATGCTAATTTTATTAATTGGCACCCATGTATTCTTTACGTTCCGGTTAAAATTTATTCAACGAAAAGTATTAAAAGGAATACGCTTATCAATTCAACCTTCCTCAGATTCTGAAGGTGACACCAGTAGTTTTGCATCATTAACTACAACACTAGCTGCTACACTTGGTGTTGGTAATATCGTAGGCGTTTCAACAGCTGTTGCTCTTGGTGGCCCAGGAGCGATTCTTTGGTGTTGGTTAACTGGTGTACTTGGAATGGCAACAACCTATGCCGAATGCTTTCTTGGTGTGTTATACCGCCGTAAAACAAAAGACGGTAGCTACCTGGGTGGTCCCATGTATACCTTAGAAAATGGACTACATTCCAAAACCCTTGCTTCTATATTCTGTCTCTTAACCCTACTTGCTTCTTACGGGGTAGGGTGTTCTACACAATCAAATGCTATCACGGAGACAACATCTAAATTATGGGGTATTTCACCATACCTTGTTGGTTTTATTGCTGCCCTAATTACAGGTCTGGTAATTGTTGGAGGAATTCAATCCATTGGTAAATTTTGCACCAGATTAGTACCTGCAATGGGTGGTTTTTTTATTTTTGCCTGTCTCATACTATTAATCATGAATTATCGCTTGCTTCTACCTGCAATTTCTCTAATCTTTCGTTCTGCATTTCTTCCTAGAGCAGTTGCAGGAGGCTTCATTGGTAGTACAATTAAATCAGCTGCAAGATACGGAATAACACGTGGTCTATTCACAAATGAAGCTGGACTTGGTACAGCTGCCATCGCTGCGGCAAGTGCTAAAACTAAAAGTCCGGAGGAACAAGCCTTAATTTCCATGAGTGCTACCTTTTGGGATACTGTTGTAATGTGTGCAATCACCGGTTTGGTCATAGTCACTGGTATCCTCAATAATCCTACTTCAATCAATGGATTATCCCCTGGGGATTTAACAAGTGCAGCTTTTACCCAAATTCCGCTTTTCGGAAGTACTATGCTCGGTATATCCATTATTGCATTTGCAATGGCTACACTGATTGGATGGTCCTACTTTGGTGAAAAAGCGGTAGACTACCTATTCGGCAAGGAAGGAATAGGAATCTACCGCGTATGTTATATTGTTATGATATTTATTGGCTCTACCTTAACCCTAGAGTTTGTGTGGGAGCTTTCCGATTTGATCAATGCATTCATGATACTTCCTAACATTTTATCTTTACTCGTATTATACAAGAAGATTACCTATACTGTATAGACTCTGCAATATTTTTTGCAAGCTCACTGCCTTTTAATTCTGTAATAATACATAGGGCAAAGTCAATGGCTGTGCCCATTCCTTTACTAGTAATAATATTAGATGATTTCTCCACATTATTTCCAGTTGCAATTGCACCCAAAAGTTTATCTTCAAATCCAGGATAGCAGGTAGCTTTCTTATCCTTAAGTATACCATTCATACCAAGCACACTGGGAGCTGCACAGATTGCTGCTAGTTTCCTGTCTTCTTGGTTGAATTTAATCAGCAGATTAACTAACTTCTTATGTTCCGCTAAATTAGTAGTACCCGGCATGCCACCTGGTAAAATGAGCATATCTGCATCCGAGTAATCAACATCTTCAAACAAAGCATCTGCTTCTAATTTTATTTTATGGGCACCCATAATCTCTTTTGTACCCATGATTGACACCATAATAGTCTCGATTTCTGCTCTTCTTAATAAATCTACTACAGTAAGTCCTTCTACCTCTTCAAAACCATTTGCTAGGAATACATATACTTTTCTCATATCTTTACTCCTTTTTCTTATTTTCTATACTGTTCCTTTTACAACAATACTGCTTGTTCTTTCAACAACTTTTTGCGTTCTTTATAATCTGGCATAATAATACTCAACATTCTATAAAATTCTTCACCATGGTTTGGGTGTATGAAATGTGCTAATTCGTGCACCACAACATATTCAATGCATTCTACCGGCATATGAATTAACTTTTTATTTAAGGTTATCAACCCTTTTCGATAGGCACAGGTACCCCATCGTGTTTTCATATTTCTTAATTTTATGTCCGGATTTGGTATATGATACTTTACAAACAACGGGTACATCTCATTAACAATATACAACAAGTTTTCTTTTATATATGCTTCAAACCATTTGTTCCATAAATATTCTATCATATCCTTATGGTCTGTATCTGTAGTATAAATATAAATACAAGTATCATCCATAGATACTTTATCTATCTTGGAAGATATTATTCTTAATGTAACATCTATTCCCATAAGTCTTATGGTAGCTCCATCGATAATCTTCAGCTCTCTTTGGCAAACATTACTGCGTTCTTCGAAATGCCTAAGTGTCTTCTCTATCCATTCCAACTTACTTATTATAAAGTTTTCAATATGTTCTTGTTTAACATAGGGATGTGCTGAAACACGAATAGTTAAATCGGAACATATACGAAGATTAATATTCTTAACATTCTTTCTTGTTAAATGATAAAATATGATTCGATCTCCCAATCGTAGTTGATTTATCATACCCACCTCCATGAAGATAGCAAAAAACCACTGACTTTAAATAAAATCAATGGTTTATAGAATGCGGATAACAGGAATCGAACCTGCACGGTCTCCCACTAGATCCTAAGTCTAGCGCGTCTGCCAGTTCCGCCATATCCGCAAAAATTTGTTTTATAAATAACAAAAATGAGACATCCGGGATTCGAACCCGGGACACCTTGATTAAAAGTCAAGTGCTCTACCGACTGAGCTAATATCCCATTTAGTAAAAATATTTTATTAGCATAGATAATAAACTATGCAAACTGGGCTAGCTGGATTCGAACCAGCGACTGCAGGAGTCAAAGTCCTGTGCCTTACCGCTTGGCGACAGCCCATTATACTATAAAGGTGGATAAAGGGATTCGAACCCTTGGCCTCCAGAGCCACAATCTGGCGCGCTAACCAACTGCGCTATACCCACCATGTATAAAATATGATTCTCTCACATTAATTCATCTTGTGTCCCATAAAGATGAAAACGTGCCAGGAGGGATTCGAACCCCCGACACATGGCTTAGAAGGCCATTGCTCTATCCTACTGAGCTACTAGCACTTATATTCTGTCAGTATAGGGTGTATACCCTATTCTGTCCAGATATCAAGCGGGTGATGGGAATCGAACCCACGTATCTAGCTTGGAAGGCTAGTGTTCTACCATTGAACTACACCCGCATATTA
>JAEZVF010000028.1 GCA_023443225.1 Bacillota bacterium | reverse complement strand
TACAGGTAGGAGTAGGTAGGCTAGAAATAAGAATTACGGACGGTGATGTGGTAGGAAAAAGCGTCCGAGTTTTAACCGTAGTCGAGGATGCTCTTGTAGATGGGATTGCCGAGCCACCGGAACCTCCTGCACAAGAATGGCTAAATCAAGTCCTATCGGCATTATCCGCACTAGATGTTGATGAAATAAATAGTCTACTAAATCTTATCTATAACCTGCTTAATAACAACTATGATTTACTAAATACCACACATGATCGATTAAATGATACCTATGATTTACTATCTACCACGAATGAGGCAGTAGATAATTCCCATGATCTTATAATCTCGACGCACGACTTATTAGAGGATAACTATACATTATTAAATACCACACATGGTCTGTTAAATGATAACTATAATTTGCTTAATACAACTCATGGTCTAATCGAGGATATGCGTGACACATTATACATGCGGACAGGTATTATTCTCAACCATTTGCATCCGATAGAAACTGCTACTGCACCGGATATGGTTAGCCGAAGAGGGGCCATCACTTTTACGAGCATAAATAGCGGAAACAATGTAATACTCGGTATGGTAACATATACATTTGTTACATCGTTAGGCAGTCCAACAGCAAACAATGTGCAGGTGCTTATCCAAGGCAACCTTCGCAATACTGTCAAGAAACTTGCCGAAGCCATAAGGGGCATAGAAGATACAACGAACATTGCTTATGGGTCAGGCACATCATCAAATCCTATCAGCACAGCCTATTGGACGAGTAGAAATTTCTCTATTGGCGATGTTACCATTCCTTCTGGTGAGAGTCTATTCTTATTGGAAAGAGCAGAAAATGCGATCACAGCATTGACACTAACTTCTACTGCAACAGCTTCAATCAATGCATTCACCAGAGCAAGTTATTTAAGATATGTCTTGAGTGGTAATGCTACCGGAGCAGGCGGTATTAATAGTGTCCGAGGACCTTTGTACACATTATTGCCTATTGGCAGTGTGGTAATAGGTGGACAGGGAGGTCTGCTTTATCCGACGGCTTATGATTGTCATTTGGTTACCCTATGTAGACAATCAGATACCAGTGAGAAAGAACTAGAGTTATATATCTCAAACGATGAAGTGAACTTTACTAGGATTTCACGCAGTACACCTATTGGTGCTGATAGTTCAAATGCCGGGTTGCATATTCATATTGACATGCGCCAAAGCCGAGTATCATCTGGTTATGGGTTGTATATCAGTATGGGTAGTGATGGCACATCGAATAGTGCTTACTGTGATCTGAAATTTACTTATCATTTGTACCCATTAACATTACCAGCCAATTAGATTATGAGGTGATAATATTGAATTTGCATAAATTGATACTAACGAAAAATGCCTGTTACAAGGCAGGTAAAGTGATTACACCTAAGGGTATTATGGTTCATTCCACGGGAGCTAATAACCCATGGCTGAAACGTTACGTTTGGCCGGATGACGGATTGCTCGGTAAGAACGAGAATAATAGTCATTGGAATCAGGATAAGCCCGGAGGAAAACAAGTTTGTGTCCACGCTTTTATTGGCAAATTGGCAGATGGTACTATAGCAACTTATCAGACATTACCGTGGAACCATCGAGGATGGCACTGTAGTAGTGGATGGAAAGGTTCTGGTAATGACACACATATCAGTTTTGAGATATGTGAGGATAACTTAACCGATAAATCATATTTCCGTAAGGTGTTTAATGAAGCAATTGAGCTTTGCGTGTATCTTTGCAAGCTATATGGTCTGAATGAAAACAATATCATCTGTCACAGCGAAGGTTATAAACTTGGTATAGCAAGTAATCATGCAGATGTTATGCACTGGTTTCCAAGGCATGGTGAGACCATGGACTCCTTTAGAAATGCAGTGAAAGAAAGACTGCAGGCAGAAGAAGAGAAAGAAGATAAGAGGTATTATAGGGTGCTGGTCGGTGCATTTACTTCTAAATCTAATGCAGAGGCTTTTCTTAATAAGGTCAAGGCAGCTGGATTTACTGATGCTTTTATTAAAGAAGAATAATTAACTGCTATGGCCGCTAGGTGATTAATTTCACTTGGCGGCTATTTTTTATTGTTAATATCCGTCCAAATCAATAATTTCTGTCCTTAGGAAGTTAGAGGGGTAATTCCTCAACGATTGGAGGTGTTATTTCAATGACGAAAGAACAGAAATTGCAAATTGCAAAACTACGTGCCGAAGGGTACGGATATATTAGAATTGCTCAAGCGCTTGGTGTTTCAGAGAATACTGTAAAGTCTTTTTGTAGAAGAAACAATCTGACGAATAAGGCAAAAGTAGATATAGCAAAAATGCAAGTGCGAGTAGCTAATGGCGTGTATTACTGCAAGTGCTGTGGTGTTTCTGTAGAACAAAACCCAGGTAGAAAAGAGAAGAAGTTTTGCTCTGATAAGTGCAGAATGGAGTGGTGGAACAACAATCTTGATATGGTAAAGCGGAAAGCTTTGTATGAATTTACCTGTCCTCACTGTAAAAAGCAATTCATGGTCTATGGTAATTCCCGTAGGAAGTATTGTTGTCATGAATGCTATGTGGCTGACCGATTTGGAGGTGGCCAGGATGAGTGAAGATCAATTTAGAAACGAAAAGCTATATCAGACCACAATGAGTCTTGCTAGATCAATGCTAGAAAAAGGTGTGATATCCGAAGAGGACTATCATGAATTTGATACAATTATGCTGGAGAAATACCAACCGATTTTCGGCACATTATTCTCTGATATTCAGTTGAATTAGTAGGCTTTTAGAGTGATATATAGTGTTGGAAAGGAGTCGATATTATGCGAAAAATCAACAAAATAGGAGCAACTATACCGAAGATGCAACTAAAGAAAAGGGTCGCAGCTTATGCTCGTGTATCCAGAGATTCGGAAGTGCTTTTACATTCCCTTTCAGCACAGATAAGTTACTATAGCACCTTAATACAAAAAAATCCGGAATGGACTTATGTGGGTGTTTACGCTGATGAAGGAATTACTGGTACTAGCACAGAGAAACGTGACAATTTCAAGCGTCTTGTTGCAGACTGCGACACAGGAAAGATTGACATTGTACTAACAAAGTCTATAAGCAGATTTGCGAGAAACACAGTTGACCTCTTGGAGACAGTTCGGCACCTGAAAGACATTGGAGTAGAAGTACAATTCGAAAGAGAAAACATTAGCTCTATGAGTGGGGATGGCGAACTATTGCTGACCATTCTGGCATCCTTTGCACAGGAAGAAAGCAGAAGTATGTCTGAGAACATAAAATGGGCCATCAAAAAAGGTTTTGAAAAAGGAGAACTCCATTCACCGAGCAGAGCTTTTGGTTATGAATGGGATGGGAGTAAATACAGGATTGTTCCCGATGAAGCTGAAGCAGTTAGGTTTATTTTTGAGCAATACCTTACTGGCATTTCAACACTTCAGTTACCTAAGTTACTTAATGAAAAAGGGGTTGTAGGAATAAATGGAAATTCACTAACAAGGGCATCCATTAAAGATATTCTGCAAAATGAGATATACATTGGAAACCTAGTGTTACAGAAAAGTTATTCACCCAAGATACGAAAGAGAACTTTGAATTACGGAGAATTACCAAAGTATCGGGTGGAAGAAGCACATGAACCGATTATTAGTAAAGAGTTGTTCCAGGAAGTGCAGAATGCTCGTGTGGAGCGTGGCAAAAACGCATCAAATAAAAACAAGCAGATTACTTGCTTTACTGGTAAAGTCCAATGTGGCAAATGCGGATATAAATGCAGTCGTAGGAACATTACCCACAGTAAAACAACAGAAAGAACTTCTTATAAGAGATGGTTATGTAATGCCCGTGAAACCAAGGGAATAAAATTCTGCGATCTGCAGCCGGTCAATGAAGACTTAATAAGGAAAGCATCAGCGTTTGTCTTGGGAGGAAAGGAGCTGAATGAAGAGAGATTTCAAAAGGAGATCGATAAGATTTTAGTTTTTGATGATAGAATAGAATTTTATTTTAATAACGGGAAAATTAAGAAGTGGTCAAGGGATTATTCCTCAATGCCGAGGGGAAGAACATGCTTCACAGGAAGGATTAAATGTGGAAAATGCGGGTCCAACTGCATTAGAAATCCGATTGCCCACAGTAAAACAACTGTCCGAGAGTATTACAAAAGGTGGACTTGTGACGGACAGAGAAAATATCAAATGGCTTATTGTGATTTGAAGTCATTAAATGAGGATGAATTGAGAAAGGCTACGGTAGTATTACTTAGAGATAAGGCAAATTACGAAGTGAGGTTCATCCAAGAGGTAGATGAGGTTATCCTGTTTGATGATAAAGCTATATTTGATCTTAAAGATGGGAGGAAACTAGAATGGCAAAGAGAGTAACCACGATTCCAGCTACCATAAGCAGAGTTACTGCTCAGCCGATTGGTAACGCAAGGAAACGAAGAGTGGCGGGATATGCTAGAGTATCAACAGAACTTGAAGAGCAACAAACCAGTTATGAGGCTCAGATGGATTATTATTCGAACTACATCCAAAGCCGAGATGATTGGGTCTTTGTAGGAATGTATAGTGATGAAGGAATTTCAGCTACAAGCACTGCCCGTCGTGAAGGGTTTAAACAGATGGTGGAAGATGCTTTAGAAGGAAAGATTGATCTTATCATAACGAAATCGGTTAGCCGATTTGCACGAAATACGGTAGATAGTCTTACGACAGTGAGAAAATTAAAAGAAAAGGGTGTAGAGATATATTTCGAGAAAGAAAATATATGGACACTTGATGCAAAAGGGGAACTTCTTATTACTATCATGTCATCCTTGGCACAAGAGGAAAGTCGAAGCATTTCTGAGAACACCACATGGGGTCAACGGAAACGTTTTGCAGATGGAAAAGCTAGTGTAGCGTATAAAAGGTTCCTTGGTTATGACAGAGGTCCCAATGGAGGATTTGTAGTAAACGAAGAACAAGCTAAGATTGTAAGATATATTTATAAATGTTTTCTTGAAGGAATGTCTTACTATAAAATTTCTCTAAGGCTTATGGAAATTGGAGCCCAGACACCTGGAGGCCAGAAAAAATGGCATGCAAAAACTGTGGAAAGTATCCTTACCAATGAAAAATATAAGGGTGATGCACTTTTGCAGAAATACTACACCGTAGATTTCCTTAGCAAGAGAATGAAAAAGAACGAGGGTGAAGTTCCTCAGTATTATGTGGAAAATAATCATGAAGCAATCATAGAACCGGCCACGTTTGACTTAGTACAGGCAGAGATTATGAAGCGAGCCAAAGGGAAGAATAGATACAGTGGCGTTGGATTATTTGCATCAAAGATTAAATGCGGAGAGTGTGGCAGTTGGTATGGAGCTAAGGTATGGCACTCCAATGACAAGTATCGAAAGGTCATCTATCGCTGCAATCAAAAATTTAATAATGAGAAGAAGTGTAAAACACCTCATATAACGGAAGAGGAAGCCAAGGAATCTTTTATATCAGCGGTCAATCAGCTGATAACTGAAAAAGAAGAAGTTATTGCTAATGTAAAATTACTTTGCCAGACCTTTTACAATACGGAGAGTTTGGAACAGCAACTTACCACTTTCGAAGAAGAACTTAAGGTGCTGGTGGAAATGATGCAGAACTGCATCAATGAAAATGCTAATACAGTACAGGATCAGGAGATTTACCAGAGACGTTACAATCAACTGGTTGACCAATATGATGCTAGAAAAAGGGAGTATGATAAGATAACGGAAATGATATCGAATAAGAAAGCCAAGGTAGAAATCCTGAAAAGCTTTATAAAAAAACTACAGAAACAAGAACGGATGATTAATGAATTTGACAAAAGCCTTTGGAGTAGCCTTGTAGATTTCATAACAGTTTATAATAAGGAAGATATTCGTGTCACCTTCAAGAATGGGGTGGAAATAAAAAAATATTAAAGCGAAGTTTATGAAATTCAATGAATCCATTATAAAAGTTCCCAATTTGCGAAGCAGTTAGTGTCTTATGAGCAAATTGGGAATAAGAGCAGTTAATGAAATAACGGTAGTGTAAAATAGTTACTTATTATTAGTGTATGGCAGTGAGTTATTAATTAGAAAACTTACTGAATTGGTAACTTAATAACGTTGAATGTTGCTGCAATGATTGAAAATAACGGTTGATAATTACTTCTTAAATTCCATCCACCCGTACTTCCTATATCATAATCGAGGATAACATCACTTAATGCCTTTATACTTCTGGCATCTGTAAACCATACTATATGTTGTTCATTAGCACCTTCTGTAGGCCTGTTATAATAAAAATATGGTGTTTGAGACATTTCATCAAATTGAATAACTGCATTTTGTTCATATGCTAAATTAAATATAGTATTAAGTGATATTAAATTTGCTTTTGAATCAGGCTTATATGGAATAATCCAATCAAGTCCAACTAAAGGTTTTCCAATAGAAATAAGTTTAGGTGAAACGTTACTAATAACATTTTCAATAAAAGGTCTAATTAATGAAATGCTACTTATTGGTGCTGGTGGCTTTTTTTGTAGAGGCCAAATATTTTGCCGGTATATTATCATATCTACAAATAAACTTATTCTATTATAATTAAGAGCTATATCAGCTAATTCATCAGGACTAATAGTAATCATAAAAATGTATCCATTACTCCTTAATATCTTTGATATCTTTTCAATGATATTAATGTATATACTCTGATTGTAATGAGTTATCTCAGTAATTATTAAATTAGCCCCCATATATCCTTTAGACCTTAAGATTTGAAGCACTTCATTAATCAATTTTTCTTGCAATTCATTATCCAATAATAACTCATAAAGAAACTCGATATTTATTTCCCCTACTGGTGAAAGTGCAGAGATCGTTAATAAAGGTATTGTATCATATTGTTTTGCCATTTTAATTATAGTAGTATCATCATAATTACTAATTATACCTGAATTAGCAATTCGATAGCTATAAATGGAGATGTAAGTTAAATAAGGCAAAGCCCTTGATAATATATCTTGATTTAAGGAAAAATCAGTATAGCTATTAGTTTGTATATCCCTTACTGTATTGTAACTTATTACTAAGGTTTCATCTTGGTAGATATATTCTCTATCATATAAAAATGGGTTGTTTCTTAATAACTGCATTAAAGAAATTTCATTACGTTCAGCAATAGATTCTAAAGTATCACCTGACTTAACAGTATAAGTCTCTTTAGGGTAAAGGATAACTAAAGCTTGACCAACAACCAATGCGTGGGGATTTGTCAAACCATTATCACTTATCAATCTTTCAACAGAAATTCCATATCTATTAGCAATTGACTCAATATCATCGCCAAACTGGACTACGTATATTTCCATAAAGTAAAATCCTCTTATTAGACCTTTATAATAGTATATGCTAGATTAAAATTTATTTGATATATAAGTTAGACACGGACATGGTGCATATCGTTAGCACCATGTCCGTGTTCATCGTTAATAGAGTACCGTGTTCATGATTAAATTGTATCAATTTCGTTACGGTAGTATACTTAGAGATAAGGCAAATTACGAAGTGAGGTTCATCCAAGAGGTAGATGAGGTTATCCTGTTTGATGATAAAGCTATATTTGATCTTAAAGATGGGAGGAAACTAGAATGGCAAAGAGAGTAGCGGAAAGCTAATCTGTGTCAATGCGGTAATTCATTAAAGAGATGCCATTGGAATAGTGGAACACCTTCCGAAAGTATCGTATGGCAATGCAAAAGTTATATCGATCATGATGGAAACTGCTGTCCAAGCAAAGCAGTAAAAGATGTGGAATTGAAGGAAGCCTTTATCCGACTATACAATGATATGGTCAAGGATAAGGGCTCTTTTTTTCGAGGATTTTATAATAATGTAGAGAAGGTGATTGGGAAGAATTCGGTGTCCACGGATATTGAGAAGCTGACATCGGATATCAATACTTTTGAAAATGACTTGAGCGAACTGATACAGCTAAAGATAAGGCACCAGATTGATGATAGTTTTTATAATAAGGAATACAAAAGGATACGGGCAGAATTGGATACCCTATCAGAGAAGAAGGAAAGCTTACGAGAAGTAAATCTCAATCAGAATAAAATGCAGGAGAAACTGGATTATATTAAAAAGATCATTGGTGGGAATACAGAGCCATTGCAGGAATTTGATGATAAATTATTCAAGACACTGGTGGAAAAGGTTCTGGTCAAGGATGCAAAGCATGTGGTTTTTGTGTTTGAGGATGGTCTGGAGTTTGAGGCGGTTTTAGAGAAAGCGAAGAAGTAAGATTGATTATTAAAGGCAGAGGCTGTAGCTTGGAAAATATTATAGCTATAGCCTTATTTTTTTGCCTTCCTTTGATGAGGGGATTTGGGGTGTAATGGTTGAGTATGTAACAGTATTTAATAAGAAGAAAGTGATTTATACTTTTAAAGGTGGAATTGAGATCATAATTAATTCATATACTAATAATGAATATATTTTAGGGTGTTAGTATGATTATTCATGTAGTGCAATCTGGTGAGACAACGAATGAAATAGCTAAGAAATATGGCATATCAGAGGAGAGATTAATATTAGATAATGAAATACAAAACCCAGATAATTTGGCTGTTGGAGAAACTCTGGTTATCTTAATTCCACAAGTAACTCATATTGTTCAGGAAGGGGATACATTATACGGAATAGCGAATTTATATGGGATTACTGTGTTGCAATTATTAAGAAATAATCCGTATCTTTCAGGTAGAGAATTTATCTATCCGGGAGAAATTATTGTTATAAGTTACGAGAACGAAAAAATAGGTAAACTTTTTACTTATGGTTATGCTTATCCATATATAAATACAGATGTTTTAAAAAAGACATTACCATTTCTAACATATATTACAGTTTATAGCTATTCTTTTACTGATGAAGGAAAAATTAATGATATTGATGATAAAAAGATAATTGAACTAGCTAAGGACTACCACGTAGCGCCTATTATGATGTTAAATGCAGATGATATTAACCAGAACAGTGAAATTAATGCTATGCAGAAGCTTCTTATGAGTCAAGAAAGCCAGGATCAATTAATTTATAATGTACTTAATATTTTAAAATTAAAAGGATATTATGGCGTTAATATTAATGTACCATATATTTTTCCGCAAAATAGAGGTAATTACGTAGATTTTATTAGTAAACTTTCAAGTGCATTAAAGAATGAGGGATACACAATTGTATTTAATACAT
>JAEZVF010000080.1 GCA_023443225.1 Bacillota bacterium | reverse complement strand
CTTGGTGTGGTGTTAGATTGTTTCTTGACAATTCAATTTTAACACAAACCAGTGAGGGGTTGTTCATTTTTTTAAAGAAAAAATCCTGCATTTTTGCGGGTTGTGGCGTTTCGCAAACGCCTAATTATTAATTACCAAAGAGGGGGAACAGCGGGATGGGTTTATTTAACAAGTTGAAAGAACCTGTCTTTCTTAAGGAGAGCAGTAATGCAGAAGTGCAATTGGAAAGGCTTAGATCCTTGGAACCATTACTTAATCAGGAAGGACAAACTATGATAAGACATGATATAAAGTGTCTTGAATATGGAATTGCTGGAGAAAAGAACATTGCATTTGAGCTGAAAAATAGCCATTTGCCTTTATATATTTTACACGACATCTATCTTGAGGATGGAGATTTGAGTGCCCTGATCGATTATCTGGTGTTTACTAAGAAACTATGTTTTGTTATCGAATGCAAAAATCTTTATGGAGATATAGAAATTAATAACGTAGGTGACTTTATTCGTACTATTGAATTTGGTGGTAAAAAGAAAAAGGAGGGTATCTATTCTCCTATCACACAGAATCAGCGACATTTAGAGTTAATGAAAAAAATAAGAGTTGATAATAAAAGTAATATTATAACCAAGTTCATGGTAAGCAGATACTTTGAAGATTGTTATAAATCATTAGTGGTACTTGCAAATCCCAAGACGATTCTTTATGCTAAATTTGCGAAAAAGGAAGTAAAAGAGAAAGTTATCCGTGCGGATCAATTCGTAAAATATATAAAGGATGTGTACGATAAGTCTAAAGAGTTAGCAGTTTCAGAAGATAGAATGCTGGCATGGGCACAATCTTTTTTGGATTTACATAAGGAGGTTGAAAAAGAATATACTGAAAAATATGAGCAGTATAAAATAAATACAAACATACCAGAAAGTTCAAATGAAGAAATTCCTGTTCCAGAAGTAGAAAAAAATACTATAGCAGAAGTTAAAGTACAAGTCGAAACATCAGATATATTTAAAGAACTAAAAGAATATCGATTGAATAAGAGTCGTGAAGAAAACATGAAACCGTATTTCATTTATAACGATAATCAATTAAAGGATTTGATATCAAAAATGCCGAAAAACAAGGAAGAACTACAGACAGTGGCTGGATTTGGTGAAATCAAGGCGAATAAGTACGGAACCGATATATTGAAGATAATAGGTAAGTATTAGATACTGTATTTGCCATAATTAAAAGTGTAATAGGTAATAAAAAAAAATCTACATTATAGGAGAAATCATGAATTTTACTGATTGTATGAAAAATAGTAACAGTATTTTAATGGAAGCTGCACTAGGGGAAAGATTAAAAAGAGAATACCACCTGATTCTAGATGAAGATGTAGTTATGGCTGCTTTGGTATATTCAGAAAACGGAAGAAGAGCTCTTAAGGAACTGTGGGGTGAATACGCACAAATAGCCGCAATTAATCATTTGCCATTTCTGGCTACTACACCAACTAGACGTACGAATCAAGAGAGAGTTAAGAGGTCAAGGTTTGATTCCTCCATTATTAAGAAAAATGTAAAACTCTTGCGTGAAGTACAAGAAATTCAGAATGTAGAGATGTATAGTGGAGGTCTTATAGGTTGTAAGGGGGATGCTTTTACCGGAGAGGACGCATTGGATTTAGAATCTTCCAAGGATTTTCATGAGTGGGAGGTCAGACTTTTCGCTGAGGCAGGAGTTGATTTCCTATATGCAGCACTATTTCCAAATGTTGAAGAGACCGCTGGCATGGCATTGGCAATAGAAAAATACCAGCTACCTTACATAATCAGTTTCACAATAAAAAAGGATGGATGTCTGATTGATGGAACCAGAATTTCAGATGCAATAAAATACATTGATTCATTAACAGCGTATAAACCTGTGTGCTATATGACCAACTGTGTTCATCCCAGAATCGTATATGCGTCATTATTACAGCCATTTAATAACAATGAAATGGTCCATAAACGATTTAAAGGGATTCAGGTCAATGCTTCGTCGCTATCCTATGCTGAATTAGATAATTCCAAGGGATATATAACGTCGGAACCCAGTGAACTTGCAATAGATACGGTGAGACTTCGAGAAATCAGTCCATTTCAGATATTCGGCGGCTGCTGCGGAACAGATGGTAGACATTTGAATGAGATTGCAAAACGAATATCATATAAAACGTGATTGTCATTCGTTCCCTATTGGCTTTGCAGTAACAAATCATCAATTATACTACTATATAGAAAATTATCTATATTGACATTTTTCTATATAGTAGTATAATTTAAACATAGATAAATATCTATATATAAACATATGAATATTTGAATATACTATATTATTAAGATGGATGTTCATAAGAGGACAGTTCTCTCTTGCGAATTTCACACCGGGAAGGAGATCATTTATGAAGACTTACGCAGATTATGCACTCATATTTAAGGCATTGGGAGATGAAACAAGATTAAAAATCGTAGAAATGTTATCCTGTGGTGAGCTTTGTGCTTGCGACATTCTTGAGTGCTTTCAAATTACACAACCGACATTATCTTATCACATGAAGATTCTAACAGAGTGTGGGTTGGTTAAAAGCAGAAAAGAAGGCACATGGATTCGATATAGTAATAACGAAGAACTTGTTATTTTCATAAAAGAATTTTGGAAACAGATTACAACGGAACAAGATACCTGTATTTGCAAAACAATGAAAGGGAATAAAATATGCGAATAATTGTAATCGGTGCAGTTGCTGCTGGCACCTCTGCTGCTGCAAAAGCTCGAAGAAATAACGAAGAAGCAGAAATTATCATCTATGAAAAAGACAGCGTTATCTCTTATTCTGTATGTGGAATGCCATATTTCATTGGTGGAAAAGTAGAAAATGCAGAGGAGCTTACGCCACGCAATCCAGCATTCTTTAAAAGTAAATATAATATTGACGTTTTTATTCATCATGAAGTCCTATCCATCCATACTGATTCAAAAACAGTAACGGTGAAAGACATTGTAACGGATAGAACTTTTACGGATCATTACGATAAATTGGTGATCGCAACCGGAGCAAGCTCTATTATGCCATCCATCATAGGTTTGGATAAGCGGCATGTCTTTACTTTGCGTAATATCAATGACATGATTAAGATAAAAGAATATATCCATAACTTTGATCCAAAGTCCGCTGTCGTTGTTGGTACAGGATTTATTGGTCTTGAAGTATGTGAGAATCTAAGAAACCTTGACATGGATGTTACTTTAATAGAAAGATTACCACAGATTGCACCTAGTCTTGATAAAGATATGGCAGTATACCTAGAAGAAGAAATCGATAAAAATGGAGTAACTCTTTACAAAGATGTATCTGTAACAGAGATTACCGACAATAGCGTCATACTATCGGATGGTAAAACAATTCACACGGATCTGGTGATACTGGCAACCGGAGTCCGCCCTAATACAGAGCTTGCCGTTCATGCAGGGATTAAGCTAGGTGATACAAAAGCAATTCAGGTAGACGAAAAAATGAGAACGAACATAGAGGATATTTATGCTTGTGGCGATTGTTCCGAACAATTTCAGCTAGTAACAGGTAAAGCTGTATATCGTCCTATGGGATCTACTGCAAATAAAACAGGAAGAATAGCAGGAGACAGTATGACCGGCGGCAATTTATCTTTTAGAGGAGTGTTAGGTACCGGAATATATAAATTCTTTGATTTAACTGTTGCACAGACAGGATTATCAGAAAAAGAAGCCAAATCTGAAGGCTATGATGTTGTTGTATGCCACAATATCAAACCGAACAAGCCAGAGTATATGGGTGGCAAGGAAATGGTCATAAAAGGAATTGCTGAGAAAGAAAGCGGCAGATTATTAGGTGCACAAATCATAGGTTATGAAGGTGTAGATAAAAGAATCGATGTATTTGTTACCGCTATTTCTTTTAAAGCAAAAGCAGAAGACTTGTTTCATCTTGATTTAGCATATGCACCTCCTTTTTCTACCACAAAAGATCCGGTAATGTATACCGGTATGATATTAGATAATGCTATCAACCATGGTAGGCAACTGATTACAGCCGATGAACTGGAAGAAATCATGCAATCGAAGCAAGAATACTTACTGATAGATGCAAGAGTTAGCGATCAATATGAGAAAGAGCATGTGGTAACAGCGCAAAATATTCCACATTCTAAGTTACGGGATTCTGTGAAGCAGTTGAACCATAATGTCATAGCAGTTACCTATTGCAATAAAGGTGTTACCGGAAATGCTGCACAAAATATATTGCTTCATAGCGGGTTTCAAAAGGTATATAACCTCTCAGGAGGGTTGAAACAATTTAAGAAAGAAAATAGTAAGAAAAAGGGAGATAATTATGAGTAAAGAAAAAACACAAGGTATTGGTTTCTTTGAAAAATACTTAACCATTTGGGTTATTCTATGTATGGCCGCAGGAATTCTGATAGCCAAGTTTCTACCTGGAGTACCATCATTTCTAGAAAAGATGGAATATGCGAATCAATCCATCCCCATTGCAGTCCTTATCTGGATCATGATTTACCCAATGATGATGAAGATTGATTTTCAATCCATAAAAAATGTAAGGAGACATCCATTAGGGTTATTTATATCCTCAGGTACCAGTTGGCTGATAAAACCCTTTTTAATGTTTGGGCTTGCCAGTATTTTCTTTCATGTGTTTTTTCAAGAATTTATTTCTGCTGAGCTAGCACAAAGTTATATTACCGGTGCAGTGTTATTGGGTGCAGCACCTTGTACAGCAATGGTATTCGTATGGAGTAATCTAACAAAAGGAGATCCAGCCCATACCTTAGTTCAAGTTTCTATTAATGATATTCTAATTATTTTTTTGTATGTACCCATTGTTTCCTTCTTATTGGGAATAAACAATCTACAAGTTCCATGGGCTACCCTGTTCTTTTCCGTTGTACTTTTTGTTGTGGTTCCCTTGACTGCCGGAGCTCTTACAAGAATTATCTTGATTAAGAAAAAAGGGGAGGAATTCTTTAACGAGAAATTTGTACCGAAGTTCGATAGCATAACAACAATCGGCCTACTCTTAACCTTGATCATCATATTTTCTTTCCAAGGTGATGCCATATTAGATAATCCATTCCATGTTCTGCTCATTGCAGTACCGCTGATCCTTCAAAATGTGATTACTTCAGCTTTCGCATATCTTATCTGTAAACTTACGAAACAACCCCATAACATAGCTGCACCGGCTGCACTGATTGGGGCATCCGACTTTTTTGAATTATCCGTAGCAGTTGCAGTTACCTTATTTGGAGCTGATTCACCGGTTGTACTGGTTTGTACTGTAGGCGTACTTACCGAGGTTCCGGTCATGTTAATGCTTGTAAAATTCGTTAATAAGACAAAACACTGGTTTCCACAACAAAATGTTGCTGTAACAAAGCTCTAAGACAGAATTAAATAATCAATAAATAAACGAATCAATAAATCAATAATAAAGTAAAAGGAGAAATTATTATGAAGAAAATGCAAATATTTGAACCAGCTATGTGTTGTTCCACCGGTCTTTGTGGCGTAGGTGTAGATCCTGAACTTTTACGTATCTCTACGGTACTGAATAAATTAGAAAAGAAGGGGATTATAATCGATCGCTTTAATCTTAACAATGCCCCTCAAGAATTTGTAACGAATACCAGAATAAATGAATTTATCAATACACAAGGTGTTGAGGGATTGCCAGTAACTATGTTAGATGGTGAAATTGTTATAACAGGAAGATATCCAACAAATGAAGAATTTGCTAATTTATTGGAACTACCTTTGGATTCTATTAATGATAGTCCTAAAGCGTCAGGAGATTGTGGTTGTACTGGCGGCAGCTGTTGTTCCGGAGAAAACTGCTGTTAGAATTTTGAAACAATAAATACGAAAGGAACACTAGCATGAATCCATTTGAACCTCTAAACATTAAACTAACAAAATATCTATTTTTTACCGGAAAAGGCGGAGTCGGTAAGACATCCGTTGCTTGTTCTACAGCTGTCTCATTAGCAGATCAGGGGAAGAAAGTATTATTAATCAGTACGGATCCGGCATCGAATTTACAAGATGTTTTTGAGACTCCTCTAAATAGTCAGAGTATTCCTATATCAGAGCTGCCAAATTTATTTGTTGCAAATCTTGATCCAATGGAAGCGGCAGCAGAATATCGTGAAGGAATCATAGCTCCATTCCGTGGAAAGCTTCCAGATTCCGTTCTAAATAATATGGAAGAGCAACTTTCCGGCTCCTGCACGGTTGAAATAGCTGCTTTCAATGAGTTTTCAAAATTTATTACGGACAATCAGATACAACAGGAGTATGACTATATCATTTTTGATACAGCACCAACCGGACATACCCTTAGAATGCTGCAACTTCCATCTGCATGGAGTAATTTTATCAGTGAAAGTACACATGGTGCATCCTGTCTAGGACAGCTTTCTGGTCTAGGAGATAAGAAGGAGATGTATCAGAAAGCGGTAGAAACCTTGTCCGATGCATCAAAAACTACTTTACTATTAGTATCACGTCCTGAGGATACCCCTTTAAAAGAAGCCAATCGAGCTTCTAAAGAACTTTCTGATATAGGAGTAAAGAATCAGGCATTGATTATAAATGGGGTTTTATCCTCTTTTGATGATTCTATATCAGAGAGCCTGTACCGCAAACAGCAAGCAGCACTTTCTACGATTCCTCAAGAATTAAAGGAACTTACGACTTACACAATTCCTTTACGAGCGTATAATATTACCGGAATAGGTAAGGTTAGAGCTTTTCTAACTAGTGATAGTTTAATTTCTCAAGAAAATACGATAAAAGAACGTAGCATATTGCCTCCATTTCAAAGCATTGTTGATGATCTCTATCATTCTAATAAAAAAGTTATATTTACCATGGGAAAAGGAGGTGTCGGAAAAACTACGATTGCGGCAGCAATAGCCTTGGGATTATCCGCTAAGGGCAAAAAAGTACATTTGACGACAACTGACCCTGCTGCCCACCTAAAATTTGTGCTTTCCGAGTCCCATAACCTTACGATGAGCCATATTGATGAAAAAGCCGAACTTGTAAAGTATCAAGAGGAGGTTCTTGCAAAAGCAAGGAAAACCATGTCAGAAGAGGATATTGCTTACGTGGAAGAAGATTTGCGTTCCCCTTGCACACAGGAAATTGCAGTCTTTCGTGCATTTGCTGATATTGTGGAAAAAGCAGAAGACCAGATTGTGGTGATTGATACGGCACCAACTGGACATACACTTTTGTTGCTGGATTCCACAGAAAGTTATAATCGGGAAATGAAACGTTCTAAGGGTGATATTCCGGAATCTGCAATTAAATTATTACCAAGACTTCGTAACGAAAACGAAACGGAAGTGATTATTGTAACGCTAGCAGAGGCCACACCATATTATGAAGCAATGCGTTTGGAAAAAGATCTAAAACGGGCTGATATCCATACAAAATGGTGGGTTATCAATTCTTCTCTTTATCCAACCAAAACAACGAATACCCTATTATCAGAAAAAGCAAAACATGAGATAGAATGGATTAATAAGGTAGATACACATGCCAATGGAAATATTGCTGTTATTAGCTGGAATGACAATGAGATAAAAGGGGATAAATTACTTACTTTATAACTATTATAAATCATAAAATTGCTAGTTCCAACAAAAGGAGAACTGACTCACCATAAGTAAGACCTAATATAATCTAACTTATGGGAGGTCAGTTTTTTATGATATAGGAATTAATAGACATTTACAAAACTAAAATATGAATTATATGGAATTATAGTATAAAAAGCCTTATAATATACTTAATCTATTTAATTCGTGTTTATTTTAATAGTAGTCAGGAGCAAACTCTATGTCGTTAAGTCCACTCAATCTATTTGATCCGCTTACTGCACGCTGGTTTACGAAAGCCCTTGGAGAACCTACTCCAGTTCAAGAAGAAGCATGGCCAGCCATTTCTGCTGGAAAGCATACCCTAGTATCTGCACCTACCGGTACAGGTAAAACTCTGTCTGCTTTCCTAGTGTTTATTGACCGTCTGAAGGCACAGGCACGTGCTGGAACATTAAAACAAGAACTTCAATTAATCTATGTTTCACCCCTTAAATCACTGGCAGGCGATATTCGTGAGAATCTTCGCCGACCTCTAACTGGTATCTATGAATTAGAGCAAAAAAGAAATACTTCTTCAGAAAGTACTTCTTCAAAGAGTTCGTTTTATGATATCCATATTGCAATCCGAACAGGGGATACACCACAAAGTGAGCGCCGTAAAATGATAAAAACCCCACCGCATATCCTGATCACCACACCGGAGTCTTTGTATCTGATGTTAACCAGTATATCCGGGCAGTCCATTCTTAAAACGGCGCATGCCATAATTATAGATGAATTACATGCCTTGATTGATTCCAAGCGTGGTGCACATCTGATGCTTTCAATTGCAAGGCTGGACAGATTATGCCCAGAGCCACTGCAACGCATTGGCTTATCTGCTACCATTGAACCCTTAAGTATAGCAGCAGAGTATCTTTCTCCTGAGCCGGTGGCTATTGTGGCGCCAAAGATGCACAAAGAGGTCAAGCTTGTGGTTACAAGTCCGCTGTCCGACCATCGGATTATATTCAAAGATTCTATCTGGCAGGAACTAGCACAGACCGTCTATGCCCATTGTGAAGGTACACGTAGTGTAATTGCTTTTGTGGAAGGGCGTGCCTATGCGGAACGATTGGCATATTATGTGAATCAAATGGGTGGGGATGGGTTTGCCAGAACACATCATGGCAGTTTATCCAAGGAGCAACGGTTTCGGGTTGAAGAGGATTTAAGAAGTGGTAATCTAAGGTTGTTATGTGCAACCTCAAGTATGGAGCTTGGTATTGATGTAGGTGATATTGATCAGGTTTTTCAAATTGGATGTCCCCGTTCCATATCTAGTACGATGCAGCGTTTGGGGCGTGCTGGACATAATCCAGGCCGCGTCAGTGTTATGCATATCTTTCCCAAAGTTGCTGTGGAAGGACTCTATAGTGGATTAACAGCAGAAGTAGTTCGCAACGGTGGTATTGAATACTCCAATCCACCAAGATTGTGCTTGGATGTACTGGCTCAACACCTGGTTTCCATGGCTACGGGTGCTGGGTATGATATAGATGAAGTTATGGAGATATTACCGCGTGCGTATCCTTTTCGTGAGGTAACAAGAGAGGACGTAAAAGATGTACTTAGCATGCTTGCAGGTGATTTTGAACACGAGCGGGAAATACCTGTTCGTCCTAGGATTTTGTATGACAGAATACATGAAAGTGTTGAAGGAGATCCCTATAGTCGGATGTTATCCGTATCTGCAGGAGGAACAATTCCTGATCGGGGACTTTATACGGTCAAATCCGAAAGTGGGGTCAAGCTGGGTGAACTGGATGAAGAATATGTTTATGAGTCCCACGCCGGCGATAAATTTCTCCTAGGAACCTTCGCCTGGCAGATAAAAAGCATCCAAAAAGATTCCGTCATTGTATCCCAATCCTCTATTAGCGGTGCACGTCCTCCTTTCTGGAAAGGTGAAATGAAAGGAAGAAGAATACAAACCGGACAAGCCTTTGGCGCAATTTTTCGTATGCTTAGCAAAGCACAGGAAGCAGGAACGATACTTACGGCATTGGAAGGATTAGGACTTGATGAAATTGCAGCAAAGAGCGCCCAGGATTTTTTAAAACGGCAACTAGAGGCAACCGGCATACTGCCGGATGACCGAACCTTAGTAATCGAACATTTTCGTGATGAGACAGGAATTCATCAGATGATGGTTCATTCAGTATTTGGTAAGCCGGTAAATGAACCATTGGCGATACTAACTCAAATTGCCGCTAAGAAACATACCAATACAAATATCAGTTATTTTACAGATGATGATGGTTTTTTACTGTTTCCTTATGGTGAATGTACCTTGCCAAACGGGTTGTTGCATACGATACCTGCAGCAACAGCAAGAACTGTACTAGAGGCCGTATTACCGGTAACTCCATTATTTAATATGACCTTCCGATACAATTCGGGACGCGCACTCATGATGGGTGTTCGAAAGTCTGGGCGTCAGCCTCTTTGGGTTCAACGACTTCGCAGTGCCCAAATGCTGGATTCTTTGATGAAATACAAAAACCATCCGTTAATCAGAGAAACCAGGAGAGAATGTCTCGAAGATTACTGGGATTTATCTGGGGTGGAGTATGTACTAGACGGAATAAAATCAGGATCAATTCAAATCCGTGAGATATTTCTGGATACTCCGTCTCCCATGTCAATGCCTCTTCGCCACCAGACAGAAGCCACCATGATGTATGATTATAATCCAACCCCCTCCAGTATTCATTCTGCAGCGGAAGAGGATTTAAAACAAGCGGAAATGATTCCGCCAGCACCCGAACAATTAGCACTGGTTTCCGAACGCAAGCGTTTACCCGAAGATGAAAAACAATTACACTCACTTCTTATGATTGAGGGTGATTTGATAGCAGGAGAACTAGAGGTTCCCATCGAATGGCTTGAGACCTTGGCGCATCAGGAACAAGCAAGCTATATCGAACCGGGATTATGGATTGCAGCAGAACATGAAGTGGAATACACAAATGCACTTATCGATGCTGACCAAGAAGCAAAATTGCATATCATTCGTCGTTACTTGCGGTATCGCGGTGCTGCTTCGCCAGAACTGATCGCAGAACGATACTTTTGGACAGAAGAAACAGCGCTACTCCTTTTAAAAGAATTATGTGATAAAGGAAGTGCAGTGGAAAGTAATGGTCTTTATTATCATGCAAAGCTTTATGACCGTGCACAAAGAGAAACCATTAAGAGCCGCCGTAGACAAATAAAAACCCTTCCTTCTGAGCGTTACGCAGCCTTACTTGTAAACCGTATGTGCATTCAAGCTCCACCAAAGGAACAACTAGAACAAAGTTTACGTTTGCTGATTGATCAACCATTTCCACCGGCTTTATGGGAGAGTGTAATTCTTCCAGCTCGTGTTACTGGTTATCGTGCTGAACTTCTGGATACTTTACTTTCACAGGGAGAACTATATTGGCACATAAGTCCGAAATCAGAACTCAGTTTTCATAAATCGGAAGACATCGACTGGGAAGCTGATATGACAAAGCCCTTAGAGGACCTTACAGGAAAGGAAGAAATCATATATGAAGCTCTGTTAAAGCGTGGTGCAAGCTTTATGCAGAGGTTATCCGGTCTGATTGAAGGGGAATCACCACTGAATACACTCCTTTCCTTATCTGCAAAAGGGCTTGTGTATGCAGACAGTTTTATACCAGTCAGACAATGGATGAATAAAGAGAAAAATGATAAAAGTACGATGAGGCAACGTATCAATGCCCGTGTCCAGGCAATCACCTCCGGTCGTTGGGAATTGTTACGTCCACAAGTTGAATTGACCATAGAAGAGAAGCTGAATCAACTATTTGACAGTGTAATCATTTTGTCCAGAGAAACATTACAAAGGGTATCCTTCGGAAGTACTTCGGAACTATCCTGGGGCACAGCATTAGAAACATTGCGTGTCTTAGAATATACCGGACGTGTAAGGCGAGGATACTTTATTAAAGGTCTGTCCGGTGTACAATTTATAAGAGACAAAGACTTTGCAGGAGTGATGTTGGCACTCGAGCAGCCTATGGAGGATATCCTATGGCTTTCGGCCTCCGATCCGGTACAGCCATGGGGAAAATGTCTGCCTCATAAAGAAGCTTGTTCTTTTATCAATGTTCCGGGTACGGCAGTCGCACTGCGTGCCGGAGTTCCGGTCGCAGTATTCGAACGTCAGGGGAAAGTACTCCGTATCTTTGATGTAACTCATTTAGAGGAAATACTAAAGGTGTTTACAGATGAATTTTCAAGGAAACGTATTTTTCCTACACTTAATCGCCTCTTGGTGAAAGAACATCCAAAAGAAGCAGCCGAAGCATTACAAAATGCAGGTTTTATTCGTGAGATGCAGGATTATGTGTTATATAGAGACTAATTAGTCAATGCATGAATGGAATAGAAAGGAAAAGAAATGAATACGCAGCATTTAAAATATGTTATAGAAGTTGAAAGGACATGCTCCATTACCCAGGCAGCTGAAAATCTGTACATGGGTCAGCCGAGTTTAAGCAAAGCTATCAAAGAACTGGAAAGATCACTGGGTTACTCTATATTTGAGCGTACTTCAAAGGGTGTAACCCCGACTCAAAAGGGAGTTGAATTCCTATGTTATGCTAGAAATATACTAAACCAGGTTAAAAAGATGGAGGCCCTTTCTGATTCTGCCTGTAACAATTCTCAAAACTTTAATATTTCTATACCTAGGGGAAGTTATATCGCTGATGCAATTACGAGTTTTGTATCAGATTTGGATAACAGCAAAGATATCAATGTAAATGTACAGGAAACAAACTCACTTCAGGTCATTAACAATATTATCGATGGCCCTTTTCATCTTGGAATTATCCGCTATCCAACGGAATATGAAAATTACTTTTTTGATTACCTTACAGAAAAACAGCTTCGATATCAAACCGTATGGGAATTTGAATATCTTGTATTAATGTCCGAAAAACATCCATTAGCAAAGAAAGAAATATTGGATTATAAAGATTTTAACGATTATATCGAAATATCCCATGGAGATACGGCTATCCCTTACCTCACACAAAGTAACAATACAAAAACAAACAGACTCAATAATAATTCGAAATGCATTTTTGTATATGAGCGTTGCAGCCAGTACGATATGCTGTCTACCATACCAACAACCCACATGTGGGTTTCTCCAATACCGGAAAAATGGCTAAATCGTTATAACCTCATACAACGAAAATGCAAAACTCCTGGACAGGGATATAAGGATTTGCTAATTTATCATAAGGATTATAAACTTTCTGTACTGGATAGGAAATTCATTGATAAACTATCTAAAACTAAGAATGAAGTAGCTTTTAAAGATTATAAATAAGGGTGTTATTCTATGGGGTGTAAAAAATGAGGAAAATACTTGTAATTGAAGATGATAACCTGTTAAACAAGACATTGTCGTATAGCTTAGAAACTGCCGGATATAAAGTAGCTTCCGCTTACACCGCGGCCAGCGCAGAACAGTTATTTATGACAGACGAATATCATTTATTCATACTGGATGTCAATTTGCCGGACGGCAACGGCTTCGATTTATGCAAGAAAATTCGGGGGCAGAGTAGCAATGCAGCTATTATCTTTCTAACCGCCAACGATATGGAAAGTGATATGATAAAGGGTTTTGAGCTTGGTGCAGATGATTATGTGACAAAGCCTTTTCCAATCAGTGTGTTTCAAAGAAAAGTTGCTTCTTTGTTCGGTCGCATTACAAAACAAAACGGTAATGAGATATTTGATGACGGCAATCTGCGCATTGATTTTTCAGAAATGAGTGCTACCGTCGCTGGAGAACCTATCAACCTGACCCCGACAGAATACCGTACACTAAAGATATTTGCAAAAAATCCTAAGAATGTATTGACAAGGCAGGTGCTTCTCGAAAAGCTCTGGGACATTGATGGTAATTTTGTGGACGAGCATACACTAACCTCTACAATCAGCCGCATACGCGGAAAATTAGAAACGCTCAACCGCCAATATATTAAAACCGTTTATGGTATGGGATATATGTGGATAGGCGGTGAACGCGATGAATTTTAACAAAATATCAATCAATAAAATCATCCTTGCTATTGGAGCAGCTACGTTAATTACAAGCTCCGTTATGCTTACAATTTTATGGTTTACGGCTAAAAATACCATGGTAATTTTATTGAGTCTGCTTCTTGCCCTGATGTTATTTCTTTGGGGAACGATATTTGTTGTAATTACAAGAAAGAAAATTGATTTATTTTCTTCCTCTATCTGCCAAACATTGGACGATATGATGGCAGCAAGCATTAGTCCACAGTACGGCTACGAGGAAGAAATGATATTTGTTAAAATCAATCATCGCTTAAAGCGGCTTTATGATGTCATGTTGGAAGGCCGAAACCAGGTCGCAGAAGAAAGGGTAAAATTGCAGGAGCTTATTTCAGACATTTCTCATCAGGTTAAAACACCGATTGCTAACTTGAAAATAGTAAATGACCTTTTATTGGAACAAAATTTACCGGAGGATAAGCGGCATGAACTTCTACATGCAACAAGCGTACAGCTTGATAAATTAGATTTTTTGATGCAGTCCATGATTAAGACTTCACGTTTGGAAACTGGTGTTTTTGCACCAGTAAAAACAAATTGTACTATTCACGGGACACTTGCAACGGCTTTGGGCAGTGTTCTGCTTAACGCGGAAAAGAAGCGCATTAAGATAACAGTAGATTGCCCGGAGGATTTGTCCGTTCCACACGATATAAAGTGGACAGGCGAGGCACTATTTAATATTCTGGACAATGCCGTTAAATACACAACAGAGGGCGGTAGTATCAATGTCGTGGTTGCCGAATGGGAGTTTTACACAAAGATTGATATTACTGATAACGGCAAAGGAATTAGCGAAAGTCATCAAGCGGAGATTTGGGGGCGGTTTTACCGTGAAGAAGAAGTCCACGACATAGAGGGTATCGGTATCGGCCTATACCTTGCCCGAGAGATTATTACCTTGCAGGGTGGTTACATAAAAGTTACTTCTGAAATTGGTAAAGGCAGCACGTTTTCCATCTTTCTTCCGAACAGGGCTTAATAATATGAGAATATCACAACAATGCGAGAATTGGGGCAGTTTTATTCGGTAAACTCATTTTCGTTGTGAGATTTCTGCAACCTTTCGGTATTAAGATATGTGTATTAACACGAAAGGAAGATTGCCAATGAACATATTGCAAGCAAAAGATTTAAAAAAGCATTACGGCGTGGAACCAAATATTACAAGGGCGCTGGATGGCGTCAGTTTAACAGCGGAACAGGGTGAGTTTGTGGCTATTGTCGGTACATCCGGCAGCGGAAAATCCACCCTTCTTAACATGATGGGCGGCTTGGATATACCAACATCTGGTAGCATTATCATACGAGACAAAGAGATTGCCAAAATGAATGATGAACAACTTACCATCTTTCGCCGTCGCAATATAGGTTTTGTTTTTCAAAACTATAACCTTGTGCCAATTTTGAATGTTTATGAAAATATTGTACTGCCTGTGGAACTAGACGGGGATATGGTAGATAAGGCTTTTATGCAAGAAATTGTAAATCTGCTTGGCTTGGAGGAGAAACTTAAAAGTTTACCAAACAATCTATCTGGTGGACAACAGCAGCGCGTCGCCATAGCTCGCGCCCTGATTGCGAAACCCGCCATTGTTCTTGCCGATGAGCCGACAGGAAACCTTGACAGCCGAACAAGTGCGAATGTGCTTGGCTTGTTAAAGCAGACGAGCAATCAATTTCATCAAACTATTGTTATGATTACCCACAACAGCGAGATAGCCCAACTTGCTGACAGGATTATCCGGCTTGAAGATGGCCGGATTGTAGGCTAGGGGGTATCACTATGAATGACATTCTCTTTGGGAACAATAATAAGGCGGTTATTAAAAAGTTCTCTAAGCGTAGTATGGCATCGGATAAACGACGCAACATCTTTGTTATCATCACAATAGCTCTTGCAGTATGTCTTATGAGCACATTTGCCTTTTTCTATACGGCAAGCGATGAGCAAACAAGGGAGCGCATTCGCGGTCAATATCAAGCGGGATGTACGGAAATGACTCATGCGGAAATTGCCCGCCTAGTAAATGCAGATCAATTTGAACAATATGGTTATGAAAGCACTATGATTATGACGAAGTACCGGGACTCAAACCTTATGATTTCATATCAAAGCCCCGGAATGCTGAAATTGGGGCAATGGGAACCTATCAGCGGTGAATATCCGCAAGAGGTCTCAGAAATTGTTGTGGAGCGCGCCATGCTGAATTATTACGATATGCCACAGGAGCCTGGTCAGCTTATTCGTTTGAATATTGGTAATGGCGAACAGGATTATGTTATTAGCGGTATTTTAGAAAAAGAAAACATTAGCAGGAGATTTCATGTATTGATTTCTGAAATGGCGATTGATGCCTCTGGCAACCCATCGCCTTACAATCTTAAAATCCGTATGACAGGTGATCTAGCACCTGAACAGTTAAAAGAGAAAATTGCTTCCTTTTTTTATACTATGAATATTCCTGAGGAACGAATTTTTTATAGTTCTACCTACTTTGATTTGAATGATTTATATCTTGGCTCTGATACTGCCATTTACGTAGTCGCCTTGTTTGTGACAATTGCCTGTGCGCTTGTGATTTACAATATCTTTTATATCTCTGTTATGAGTAAACGGAAAGAGTATGGACGGCTTAAAGTGATTGGTACTACAGCAAAACAACTGCGGGCGATTGTCCGAATCGAGCGGAGCAGGCTTTCATGGATTGCTATTCCGATTGGATTGGTATCGGGTGCACTTTTTTCCTATCTACTGCTTCCAGGCTATTGGGTCTGGGTGGACAATTTTAAATATTCTGTCTTCATTGTGGCACTAACGTATTTGGTTATTATAGTGTCAACGCGTAAGCCAATAAAAATGGCCGGTAAAGTATCTGCCATCGAAGCGGTTCGTGCGAGCGCGTATTCCAATACAAGCGAAATGTCCAAATCAAAAAGGCTTCATAGAAGGTTAAGCCCGTTTCCTCTTGCCATTATGAATTTTAGTCGTAATAGGAAAAAAGCAATTGTCACATTGTTGTCCTTAGGGCTAACGGGGATATTGTTGATGTGTATTGCAAGCTATGGAAATTCCATTAGCTTAGAAGAAATCGCACGGGCACAGATGAGAGACGGTGGCGATTATCTGCTGGATGCTGTCCAATATGGAGAATCACTCTTAGCGTATCAGCAGAAGAATACTTTGGACGATACGTTAAGAAATGAACTGGAACAGCTTCCGGGTGTCGAATATATCAGTGCTTATAGTGCAGCCAGTGTTTTGTTACCTCAAGTAAAAGAAGATGAAAACTTCTTGATTTCCGGTATAACAAAAGAGCAAATGGATGAATTGTTACCATCCAATACCATTCAAGAAGGAGTAGTTGATTATGAAATGCTTCTGTCATCGGATGGCATACTGTTCATACGTGATGCGGACAACTTGATGAAGAAATTATTTGGAGTGGAGTTTTCTTTGGGAGACCAAATTGAGATGAAAGCCTTAAGTGGAGAAAGTCATGTGTTTACTGTTCAAGCTATAGTTGATAAAATAAATACTGGGAATGGAGGCAATTTTTTTATCCTGCCGGAACAGTCGCTTCATAAACTTTATCCTGATATTGATAATTTTACGACCTGTTTCAATATTCATTGTTCCAAAGACTCACAGCAACTGCGGGAGGGTATTTTTAGTACAGTTACTGACGGAAGGATCAACATTATTTCCCTTGATGATTTGGCCAGATCTATGGCTTCGAGTTTGAATTATTGTATGAGGGCAGCTTACGGACTACTGATATTCATATTCTTATTTGCCTTGATGAATTTGGTAAATACTCTAATTACTACGTCAGCAGGAATTTGGTATATTTCAATCCGTCGGCATGACCAATAAACAGCTTTCGCAAATGCTTTCGTGGGAATGTTTCATATATATTTTGGGGACGCTCCTTATTATGTTAATTCCTGGATCGTTAGTTAGCATTGGCGTGTGTAAAGCGTTTAACCAACTTGGAACTTTTCGGCAAGCTCACATACAATTTTCCGATTGTGGCTGTATCTCTTTTTACAATATCCTTATTCGTGGTACAGACAGTGTTTTCTATTGTTGCAGTGAAATATTCCAAGAGGCATTCTTTTGTGGAACGCATAAAGGCTATAGAGTAACATCGATTGAAGATTTGCTATATTGAAAATACGACAAGTACCACTTTTTGCGTGTGGTACTTGTCGTTTGTCTACCGTGTCTTCGTAATAATTGTTTATGATCATTTTAGTTCTATTAATGTGTTAATATATTATCAAATTATCTCTCTATATTTAGTTGTTTATATCAATAATGGAATGACATTATTCCATATACTCATTGCAAATTGTTTAATAATTATGCATCATATTTATTCAAAAGCATATTTATATGAATGTTATAATGGTATTAAATGAGTTTATCCAATATTTAGGAACTATTCTTATCCTTTATATATCGATAACGGAATATCGAATAGTAGTTTTTGCATTACAATACTTAATAATTTAATGTTAAAATATTGTCAATACAAAAAAGCATTCTTACCAAATTTTTAAGTATCAAATATAAATAAAAAATATAAAGGAGAATAATAGTATGGCTAGATTTACAATTCCAAGAGATCTTTATCATGGTAAAGGTTCAATTGCTGCATTAAAGGACTTAAAAGGAAAAAAGGCTATCGTTGTTGTCGGTGGCGGAAGTATGAAACGTTTCGGTTTTCTAGATAAAGTAGAAAATTATCTAAAGGAAGCTGGAATGGAAGTTCAACTTTTTGAAGGTGTAGAACCAGATCCGTCAGTAGAAACCGTAATGAAAGGAGCCGCAGCAATGCGTGACTTCGAACCAGATTGGATCGTATCAATTGGCGGAGGATCCCCGATTGATGCTGCAAAAGCTATGTGGGCATTCTATGAATATCCCGATACTACTTTTGATGATCTATGCATTCCATTTAATTTCCCATCCCTTCGTACGAAAGCAAAGTTCTGTGCAATTCCTTCTACTTCAGGTACAGCAACAGAAGTTACTGCATTTTCAGTTATAACGGATTATAACAAGGGAATTAAGTATCCTTTGGCTGATTTTAATATTACTCCGGATGTTGCGATTGTAGATCCTGATCTGGCTGAAACAATGCCAAAGAAGCTTACTGCGCACACTGGTATGGACGCTTTGACTCATGCTGTTGAAGCCTATGTTTCCACACTTAACTGTGACTATACCGATCCTCTTGCACTTCATGCAATTAAAATGGTAAATGAGTATTTAGTTAAGTCTTATGAAGGTGATATGGATGCACGTGCTAAGATGCACAATGCACAATGTCTTGCTGGTATGGCTTTTTCCAATGCATTACTTGGTATAGTACATTCCATGGCTCATAAGACTGGTGCTGCTTATACAGGTGGACACATTGTACATGGCTGTGCAAATGCAATGTATCTTCCTAAGGTTATCCAGTTTAATGCAAAGGATGAAGCTGCAGCAAAAAGATATGCAGAAATAGCTGCTTTTATTGGGCTTGAACCAACAGCAGATGCACTGATTGCTCACATTAATAGTTTAAATAAAGCTTTGGATATTCCAAGTTGTATTAAAGACTATGAAGGTGGAATTATTGCTGAAAAAGAATTCCTTGATAAACTTCCGAAGGTAGCTGAACTTGCAGTTGGTGATGCATGTACTGGCTCTAATCCAAGAACAATTACCCCGGAATTAATGGAAAAATTATTACACTGCTGTTATTATGATACTGAAGTTGATTTCTAATCCATAACAACCTGAATTTAACAAACTATTATAGGTATTAATATCAATGGACTGTCGCAAAGCTAAGGTTTAATAACATTTTGTGACAGTCCTTTTATGTAAAGGAATAGAACTGTAACATGTAACCATTTAGGAATGTACCATGTTGCATTGAAAGGGAGATAATCATGTTTCAGATAATTAGAAAAAAAGTACTTAATCCAACCGTAACATTAATGGAGATAGAAGCACCCCTGCTGGCCAAAAAAGCTCAGCCAGGTCAATTTATAATCTTACGTACCGATGAAAACGGTGAAAGAATACCACTTACCATAGCGGATTATGATCGTAATAAGGGTACGATAACGATCATATTTCAGGTAGTAGGTGCAAGTACCGAAATACTGAATCATATGGAAGAAGGAGAATGCCTCCATGACTTTGTAGGGCCACTTGGACGTGCGACGGAAACAGAAGGAAAGAAGAAAGTTGCTGTAGTTGGTGGTGGCGTTGGATGTGCGATAGGCTATCCAGTAGTGAAAAAATTCCATGAGCAAGGGACAGAGGTTCACGCAATCATAGGTTTTCGTAATAAAGACCTTGTTATTTTGGAAAATGAATTCAAAACAAACAGCGATAAACTGCTGCTGATGTCAGATGATGGGAGCTGCGGTGAAAAAGGACTCGTTACGGATGCACTTAAAAAGTTGATTGAAAGTGGAGAGCAGTATGATGAAGTAATTACAATCGGACCGTTGATTATGATGAAATATGTATGTAATCTTACAAAAGAATTTGGAATCAAAACAGTTGCTAGTATGAATCCGATTATGATCGACGGAACTGGCATGTGTGGCGGCTGTCGATTGACGGTTGGAGGAGAAACAAAATTTGCATGTGTAGATGGACCTGAATTTAATGGACATGAAGTTGACTTTGATGAGGCTCTCGCACGTTCCGGCATGTACAAACAATTTGAGCGTAAAGCACATGAAGATGTTTGCAATCTATATAAAATCGAGGTGAATTAAATGTCAATAAATATGTCAAAAATTAAAAATGAAATGCCAGTCCAAAAAGCTGACATAAGAAATAAGAATTTTTCTGAGGTTGCACTCGGTTATTCAAAAGAACAAGCAATAGATGAAGCAAAGCGTTGCTTGAATTGTAAGCACAAGCCCTGTATTACTGGATGTCCAGTTCAAATTGATATTCCTGCATTTATACAAGAAGTAGCCGATGGCAATTTTGAGGAAGCATTTCAGGTGATTAACCGTTCCAGTTCATTGCCGGCCGTATGCGGTAGAGTATGCCCACAGGAATCACAGTGTGAGGCAAAATGTGTCCGAGGGATAAAAGGAGAGCCAGTTGCAATTGGAAGGCTAGAACGTTTTATTGCAGATTACCATAATACTAACTGTAATGATAAAGTTGTAAAAGCAGAATCCAATGGTCATAAAGTTGCTGTTATCGGATCCGGTCCTTCCGGCCTGGCATGTGCCGGAGACCTTGCTAGAAAAGGATATCATGTAACCGTCTTTGAAGCGTTACATCTTGCCGGCGGTGTTTTAGTTTATGGTATACCTGAATTTAGACTTCCAAAGGCTATTGTTCAGAAGGAAATAGCATCCTTAAAAGAACTTGGAGTTGATGTTCAGACGAATGTAGTAATTGGAAAAACCATCTTAATTGAGGAACTATTAAATGATTATGGTTATGAGGCTGTATTTATTGGTTCCGGTGCAGGACTGCCAAGATTTATGAATATAAAAGGTGAGAATTTAAAAGGAGTATATTCAGCCAATGAATTTCTTACCAGAATTAATCTCATGAAAGCATATGAGGAAAATGTAACAACACCAATTCAAAAGGGCAAAAAGGTTGCTGTAGTCGGTGGAGGAAATGTAGCTATGGATGCAGCAAGATGTGCAAAACGCCTAGGTGCTGATGTGACTATTATTTACCGTCGTACAGAAAAGGAACTGCCTGCTCGTTTGGAAGAAGTAGAACATGCGAAAGAAGAAGGAATTCATTTCTTATTTCTAACGAATCCCCTTCAAATAAGTGGGGATGAAGATGGATGGGTAGCAAATATTATTTGTCAGGAGATGACGCTTGGGAGTCCGGATGCTTCTGGAAGACAAAAGCCAATTCCTTTGGAAGGAAGTGAATTTGTAGTAGAGGCTGATTGTGTCATCATGTCAATTGGAACCTCACCGAACCCATTAATTAAGGATACCACGAAAGGTCTAGAAACACAGAAATGGGGTGGTATTATAGCAGATGAGCTTACCGGATTAACCTCCTATAAAGGTGTATATGCTGGTGGAGATGCTGTAACCGGAGCAGCTACTGTGATACTTGCTATGGGTGCCGGTAAAAATGCAGCCGTTGCTATTGATGAGTATATCATGGGATAGGAAACCCTTTTCACGCCTTACAACTGAGTAAGAGGCAAATTATGAGAATCAACTAGAACTAACATAACCTGGGATTTTAGTAAACCCCAGGTTATATTGATACTTACGCAAAACCAAAATACTTATTTATCCCACGGAATATGCCCAAAGCAAACAAGTATTGATTATCTCTAAGTTTTTCGGCATCTGACAGATTCGTTAAGTATCCCAATTCTACCAAAATAGCTGTCATCGTAGTTCTTCTTAATACATACAAAGATTTATTGATACGTATACCATTATTCTTTGTACCAACAGTCTCAATAATTCCATTCAAAACTTGCTCCGCAAACCAGTTAGCTTCTGTAAAATACTGTAGGATATAAACCTCTGTACCATTAATAGCTGGATTGGGGTTTGAATTACAGTGAATACTTATAAAATAATTCGCAGGCCATTCATTTGCCATCCTGACTCTTTCTGCCAGACTAGTAGTATTATCGGTACCGAGTACGGTAGTAGGAGTTGGTCTGGATACGCGTGCTTCATATCTAGGATCATTGTTTAACATATTCCGTAGATAGATGCCAACCTGATAATTTATCTCTGATTCATTCAAACCATTGGCTTCCGCGCCACTGTTAAAAAATCCGCTGGGATTGTGACCTTGATCTATAAAAATCTTTATAGCCAAAGGAACACTTCCTTTCCTATATTCTATAATCATTATATTCCAACATTGCAAAGACGCTACTTTGTATTTCCCTTATGAGATAGATTAATACCAGATAACGAATTAAACAGAGCATTTTTACTCTGCTTATGTGTTAACTAATTGTATGGATCTCGAATGGGAAATAGTGGTATATTTCTTTGATTTATGTTACAATATCCGTAGATGCTATTTTTCCGAAAGTCATCGAATTTTATAATAGTTTTCGAAGTAAATAAAAAAGATAAATCAGAATCTGATACGTAACATCAACGAGTTATTTGTTGAGAATAATTGATCGAAGTAGTAGTTATAGAAAGCGTGGGTACAATGAATGCATTTTTGACAGTAATACCACTAATGCTTATAAGGTTTGTTCTATTAAACTTATTAGATAAGGAGGCGTTAAGACGTGCGGCTTTTTTCGCTCCATTGGTAGAAAAAGAAAAGCCAGCATACTACTTATATCAGATTTCTAATATTCTGATTTTTGTGTATCTGTGCTTTCTGAAAATTATTATTGATTCAAACTGCTTTTATGTAGGTCTAGCTATTTATGGAATAGGAGTTTTATTATGTCTATTGTCCGTATTAAATTTTGCAAAGCCTGCGGAGAGTGGTATCAACATCAAAGGACTCTACCGATTTTCCCGTAATCCGATGTATGTATCATATTTTATCTACTTTCTAGGTTGTGTATTGCTTACAAAGTCGTTGATATTATTTGCTTTGCTATTAGTTTTTCAAATATCAGCGCATTGGATTATTCTATCGGAAGAAAGATGGTGCTTAAAGACATTTGGGAAAGAATACATAAATTATATGAATAAAGTAAGACGTTATATATAGATTTTTATGCAGATATAACAAGAAAATGGAGAAGATAAAATGAAAAACATACTGATTGGATTTATATTTATATTTCTTGACTTCAATCTGAATCTCGGCAACTCAAAGATTGGACTTATTCCAGATTTCATAGGATATATTACTATGATAAGTGGATTGGACGAACTAGCCGGAGAAAGTTCACTTTTTATGAAGCTTAAGCCCTATGCAACTGGTATGGCAGTTTATTCTTTCATATTATATATATTGGATTTGATTGGCATGTCTGTATCATTAGGCAGCTTGACTTTTATCCTTGCAATTGTGTCTACCGCCGTCTCTCTCTATATTTCTTATAATATCGTTATGGGTGTGATAGAGATGGAGGGAAAATACAACACGTCATTGAATGGAGATAGCCTTAAATCTACATGGACTCTACTCGCAGTATTTAATATTTTGATTTTTATGTCGTTATTGATTCCAGCGGTCTCAATAATCCTTATCCTGATTTCTATAATTATAGTCATTTGCTTTCTGCTTGCTTTCAACAATTCAAAGAATCTGTATTATGAGAAAGTTGAAAATAATTAGGATTCAATATAAATGACGTAAAATATACCAAATGAAGGGAATTTGCCTTATTAGGAGAGGACTTAAGGACAATATTTTTAACAATGCTAAGATTCAATTCCAAATTTAGTTCTGTGCAAGATACAGTATTTATTTTTGGTTAAATTTATATACATAATTTCGTGGAGGTGATCTATGAAGATTGTAAAGGCGATTAAGCTGGAAAAGTATAATGATATAGAACGTTATTCATCGATTGATGAGAACATTTATAAGGACTTCGTAAATGATACTTATTGTTTAACCTTATACTGTTTCTTAGAAGATGGAGAGGATACGCAATATCCCCTAGAAGATATTCTGGATCAATATTATGTGAATTGTACTGACTATCTAGAAGAAAAACAGGTCAACGGAAAGAATATCTATATATTTGAAATAGAAGGCAGCCTTATGGATGCAGATGATAATTTGAAAAATATTCAGGGCGTATCTGATTTAATTGGAAAAAGAGTGTTTAATTATGAAGACGGTGACTACATAAAGTTTGGAATTGAATAACAAGAGTTGATAATGTAGTTAAAGAACAAAATAACGATTTCATAATATTAAAAATGATAATAAGTTGAGGTTAATGCTATGTATTATAAGATAACAGAAAAAGATATCAAAAGAATGCAGGAAGAGATTGAGCATCGCATAACTGTGGTTCGAAAAAAAGCTATTCAAGATTTACAAGAGGCAAGAGAACATGGGGATTTAAGTGAAAATTTTGAATATAAGGCAGCAAAACAATTCAAAAATCAGAATGAGAGTAGAATAAGATATCTTGAAAAATTGATAAAAACAGCTACGATTATATCGGAGGAGTCCAAAGAGGATGAAGTTGGTGTGAATACTATGGTAACAATTTACATACCAGAGGATGATGTGGAAGAGTCTTACAAGATTGTAACTACCGTAAGAGCAAATTCGTTAAAATCATTGATTAGTATTGATTCCCCGTTGGGAAAAGCTTTATTGCATCACAAAGTGGGTGATCAGGTTAGTGTAACAGTAAGTGATACCTATTCCTATGATGTTATCATAAGAAAGATAGATAAAGTAGAGGATGATGGGACAGATCAGTTGAGAAAATATTAATATACATATTGGTTTAGACATTAATATCGTTAAGGAGAAAAATGATGCACTCAATAGAATATATTGTGTCCTTTATTAAAAAACAAAAAACAGCTATCATTGCTTCCATAGATAAAAACGGATTTCCGAATCAAAAAGCTATGTTAAAACCACGAAAAAGCCAAGGAGTAAAGGTGTTTTATTTCTCTACTAATACTTCGTCTATGCGGGTTGCCCAATACCGTGACAATCCCAAAGCAAGTATCTATTTCTTTCATAAAGGTCTTATTAAATATGAGGGTGTTATGCTGATTGGAAATATGGAGGTTCTTGAAGATGCGACAATCAAAGAAGAGTTATGGCAGATTGGAGATAAAATCTTTTACTCAAAAGGCGTAACTGACCCTGATTATTGTGTATTGAAATTTACTGCACAGGAAGGTAGATATTATTCTGACTTGAAAACAGAGAGTTTCACAATAAAATAGTGTGGATTATAATAGGAGGTTTTATGGAAAATTTGATTCAGCTTAAGGTATTTAGTGATGGTGACTTGGAATTGTTCAAAAAATGGTTATATACACCACATGTCGCAAAGTGGTACAGCGAACCCTTGGATTGGATAGACGAGATTGAAAAACGAAATAATGAATTTATTTGGATACACCATTTTATAGTCCAATATAAGGATATGCCCATAGGTTTCTGCCAATTTTATGAATATAAAAACAGTGGTGAAACATGGCACGGAGATGTTGATATTGAAGGGACATACAGCATTGATTATATGATTGGGGAAGCAAACTATCTCGGAAAAGGTCTTGGAAAACAGATCATAAAATGTTTGATTGATAAAATTAAACTATATAGTAATGCAAAGCGTATTATAGTGCAACCAGAACCTGAAAATAAAGCATCATGCGGAATACTATTAGCTAGTGGATTTGCTTTTGATGAAACAAATAAAATCTATTACTTAGAACTCAAATACCCAAACCCTATTATTCGGCCTATTTTAGACAAGGAAGTGCCTCTTTTGACAGACTTCCTGTATGAAGCGATTTTCCAAAGAGAACAAGAACCGCGTTTATCTAGGACAGTTCTCCAAGATCCTTCTATCTGGATGTATATAGATAATTTTGGCGTAAAGAAGGACGACCACTGCCTGGTTGCAGAAATAAATGATATTATTGTTGGTATGGTATGGGTACGTTGCATAAATGCCTACGGGTTTATAGATGATCATACTCCAGAACTCGCGATGTCTGTATATACTGAGTATAGAGGAAAAGGCATAGGCACTAAACTATTACATGAAATGTTAATATTCTTAAATGAAAAGGGATATACACAGGTTTCCCTGTCGGTAGAAAAGGATAATTATGCAGCTAAGATGTATAAAAAACTTGGATTCCAGGTTGTCGAAGATAAAGGTAATGATTATTTAATGCTCTATCGATTCGAATAAGAAAGATTGAATAATCATTCACTGGATAAAGATATGAAAAGTACTTGTTATATACTATCATCAGGGTAACTTTGAAGAAAATCTATCGATATAAATATATTTACATTCGAACCTGTGTTCGTATTTCTGACATGGTATAATTTAGTTATGCAATCGTGTATAGGGTGGAGACCTTCATTCTACATAGAATGGAGGTTATGCTAATGAACAATAAATTTGATTTTAAAGACTTAATTCAATTTGGTATGTTCATTATAGCTCTGTTGACTTTCATTTTTATGATATGTCACTAATGTAAAAAACCTTCCCTATTATAGGTATAAATGACACTGGTTTATATATAAAATTCACTTTACTTTTAGATTAGTAGGAAAGGAATAATGTATGGCATCACAACCGATATATCAATTTTACGCTGAACTTTACGACTACGAACCGAAGATGTGGCGTCGCTTTCAAACATTAAACAACATAAGCATGGCTCGACTCGGTTACATCATTATGACTTTGTTTGAGATGCAGGCAAGTCATCTGTTTAACTTTGAGGTTCCTTTTGAAAAGAAATTTTACAAATTTGTAGGGGAACACATAGAAAAAGAATCCAATGGTAAGGTTATTGATTTATTTGATAAGAGTCCGGAACTGGCGAAGTTTCGTATTGAACTACAAAATGAGTATTCATTTACCGAGTTTGAAGGTCGCACGCTTGACGCCGCCAAAACAAAAGTGAAGAACGTACTTAGCCACGAAACAGAGACGATGAACTTCTCCTATGACTACGGAGACGGATGGGTAATTGATCTAACGTTGGAAAAAATCTTTGAAGATAAAGAACTTCCAGGAAAAGATTTACCCCGTGTGCTAGAGGGCGAAGGCTTTGGGATTATTGAAGACTGTGGCGGTCCTGGAGGTCTTGAAGAAATTATAAAGGCCTATAGAGTGAAAAAAGGTTCTCGGTACCAAGAATACAGTGAGTGGCTTGGAATGGAAGATATAGATTTATCAACTTTTGATCGTGACGATATGAATTTCCGGCTGAAAAAAATACCGAGGATTTTTGCAGATGCTTATGAATATGGCTTGGAGCCAACCAAACAGTCGATGGATCTACTAATGAGAAAATATAAGCAAACTTAACAGGAACCCCTATATAATGAGCGCATACAATTATGTACAAGGTTAAAATAATGGTTGCATATTACAACTGTTGTATGTTAAAATATAGAAAAAGCAACGGAGGAATATTATGCAATTTAAAGATAAGGTTTATATTATCACTGGTACAAGCTCGGGTATAGGCAAATCCTGTGCTACATTATTACTGGCTAGGAAAGCCACTGTAATTGGAATAGATATGAATCAAAGCACGATAATCCATCCTAACTACACACACTTTATGACTGATAATAGGGATGAACAAAGGATATCGGAAGTATTTAATGAAATTGATTCAAGATACAGTCGAATTGATGGTCTTTCCAATTGTGCAGGGATATATGCCAATTCTAAGCCATTCTACGAATTAAGTTCCAAGGAGTGGGATAATGTAATCGGAACCAATCTGACCGGAACCTTTCTTATTTCAAAATATGCAGCTCAAAGGATGATACAACAGAAAAGTGGTAAAATCGTTAATATCAGCTGTATCAGGTCAAGAATATTTAGGCCTAACATGGCAGAGTATGCTGCGTCCAAGGCTGGTGTAGTCGCTTTAACTTCATCGATGGCCTTGGACCTGGCGCCATATAATATCCAAGTAAACAGTGTTGCTCCGGGTTTTACGGATACCGGAATGACTGCCAAATCTTTTCGTGATCCCAAGATACGTAAATCCTCGGAGAACATAATACCCGTTGGACGAATTGCCGAACCAGAGGATATCGCTAAAGTTGTATTGTTCCTTTTATCGGATATGTCGGATTATATTAATGGTGAAACAATATTTGCTGATGGTGGCTTTAAGATATCGAAATAACAAGGTGGATAAGGAAGAAAGGTAAAATATGATTGACAAAGGAAGCAGTAACTTAAGAGAGTTAATTAGAATACTTGTAAGAACTCTCGGTATTCTTGAAAAAAATGATATCTCATGCTCTGGAGTAACGATTGCGCAATGTCATGCCTTAGTTGAAATAGGTAGAACCCAGAAGATTTCATTAATTGAACTTGCTGAATTACTTGGATTAGATAAAAGCACTATGAGCAGAACTATAAAAAATCTAGTAGATGCTGGCTTTGTGAATAGAGAAACAGATTCTGAAAACAGACGTTATATATCCATACAGTTAACGGATAAAGGTACACAAGTGTATAAAAGCATAGAAGATAGCATGAATGGGTATTACGGAAGCATCTATAAATCTATTCCAGAAGACAAAAGGATACAAGTTCTAGAAAGCTTGGAACTATTAATAAAATCAATCAAAGATAATAAATGATTGTATTAAAATAATATGTAAACAAATAAACAAATGATTATGGTATAGCTTGCTTATAAAAAGGAGACCAATGAATAATTACATAATAGAAAATATGAGAGAAGAAGATTGGAAGCAAGTTTCTGATATATATTTAGCAGGAATAAAAACCGGGATTGCTACTTTTCAAAGTGATATACCAACATGGGAAGAATGGGATAAGGGACATAGTACTAGCTGCCGATTTGTGGCCAGGGCAGAAGATATCATATTAGGTTGGATTGCTTTATCTCCAGTTTCAAGTCGTTGTGTATATGCAGGTGTTGCTGAAGTTAGTATTTATATTAATCAAAAATATACAGGAATGAGCATAGGTACTGCACTTCTTAAACATTTAATTCAACAATCTGAAGGGGAAGGTTATTGGACTTTGCAATCAGGTATAATTAAAGAGAATATTTCCAGCAGGATGCTACATAAGAAATGTGGATTTAGAGAAATAGGATATAGAGAACGACCTGGAAAAATGAATAACGGAACATGGCACGATGTTATTCTAATGGAATATAGAAGTAAACTTGTAGGCATCGAATAAGTGAAGTAATAATGTAAAACAAGATTATTTATATAATCTACACAAAACTCTGTTTAAGGGAGGATTATCTGTGATAAAGAAAATAAGAATTGTAATACTATTATTACTAATAATTGGGTTACTTTTGTTTATTACCGGTGGGAAAATGGCAGGTATTATGTTAATGGACTACTCAATATCCAAAGATAGTAATGTAATGACTCTAAAAGTTGGTGTAGCAAGTAGTATGGGGTATGTAAGAAAGATGAAATCGAGCCAAGATGGAAATAAAAGATACATTACTTTCTATTCAACATACGGATTGAACAGTAGTATCGGATCCAAAGATGAATTTCAAGTTGAATTACAACAATCTTGCGATGAAATATATTTTTACAGTGGAAATGGTGAATATGAGTTGAAACTGAGAAAAAATGAAGAAACGAATGAATGGGAAAGAGCTTAGTAGAAGAGTGAGTGCTAAATAAAAGTTGGGAGATGATGTGATATGCTCTCAATTTTATTTTGTTCGATTATAAAATTGTAAAAATCTTCTTGACAGCAGCAAATAAAAAGCAGTATACTTATTACAGTTGAATATCTGCTCAACTGTAATAAGTATAAAAAGTAGGGTTAACATATTCTCAAAACTTGTTAACAGAATAGAAGAGGAGTATATTTTGTATTTCTATAAGGAGGGGCTTGTCAAATGGATAATTTAGTACTTTATAAAGTAATGTCTAAAGTATATGATCTTTTAGATATCATATACTTTACAAATAATAATCGAAATCCTAGAAAGGCTTTATCAAGTTTAATTAATAAGCAGGATGCTAAGATACTTGATATTTGTACAGGGACTGCAACCAACGCAATTGCAATAGCCAAAAGGTTTACGAATTCCAAAATCGTTGCTATCGATATATCAAAGGAAATGTTACATATCGCGAATAAGAAAATTAATATGAATGGTCTTGATAATATCAAATTATATAAAATGGATGCAACAAATACAACATTTAAAAATAATACATTTGATGTAATCGTAATATCTTTAGTATTGCATGAAATTCCCAAAGACCTTGCAAGAAAAATACTGTTAGAGGCAAAACGGGTTTTAAAGCCAGAAGGCAAGATTTTAGTAATGGAATGGGAAGAGCCACAAAAATTGTTCAAAAAAGTGCTGTTTTACCCTATTAGAAAACTAGAACCCAAAGGATTTGAACAGTTTTTAGAAGAGGACATGAAAAGCTACTTTGAACAATTTGATTTAGAAATAACAGAAATGAAACACTGTGATTATACTAAAGTTTTACAAATCAGAAAATGCCTCAGTTAATTATAGAAAATTATATTAATTTATCAAAAAGATTATATTGGGAGAAGAAGATGAAATTTTCTATTATGTCATATATGTATCCTTTTATTATGAAAGGTATCGTAAAAAAGCAATTACTAAAGTATTATAATAAGTCGACTCTTAAAAATGTTATTGCAAATACAACAAAAGGTTATATAAGAATTATAAAGGATTGTCCTGATATTGGTGGGAGCAAAAACATATTTTTTAGTAGTTATGTGATGGGCGCCTATATGATATCTCTATACAAAAATACGAGAGATACCATTAATTTAGAAGAATTTGATCAATTAATATATGATGGTCTCAATGACTTTGAATTTATGAAGAAGTCAATGCGCAATGCAGATTTGTTATCTATTGATTATAAAGAAAAAATCGAGAAGGCAGGCCTATGGTGTGAGAGAAATAAAAATAAATACCCCACAAATTGGCTTGTATCAGTTCAAAATAAAGAAAACAAAGACTTAACCCATCTAGTTTTTACCAGATGTGGATTGTGTGCTTTATGTGAAAGAGAAAATGTACCTGAGTTTATATCATCTTTATGTGCAACAGATTATATCACAATGAGTTTTGCTAATTGCAAGTTGGAAAGACCTACTACATTGGGAAAAGGGGATAAATGTTGCGACTTTTACATCAGCAGAAACGGTAACTTCTAAATGTATTAAGGAGGAGTTAATTATCATGGATAGTAAATATAAAGTTATTGATGAAATGATTTGGAAAAGAGCTACACACTGTCAAATATTCAGAAATAGTATTGAACCATCGTATTGTGTTACCTTTGAATTGGATATTACGAATTTCTTACAGAAAATTCGAGCTCTGAACTATTCCTTTACTTTTTCTCTCATATATATAGTCACAAAATGTGCAAATAATATTGAAGAGTTCCGATATCGTTTTTTAGATGGCCAGATTGTGCTTTATGATAGAATTAATACGGCTTTTACATACCTAGACAAGGATACCGAGCTATTTAAAGTGGTCAATGTGGAGATGCAAGAGACCTTAGAAAAATATATTGCTGTAGCTACTCAAACAGCAGCAAATCAAAAAGAGTATTTTGCAGGGCCATTAGGTAATGATATAATTCAATTTTCACCAATGCCTTGGGTATCATACACTCACATTTCACATACCAATTCTGGAAAGAAGGATAATGCCACCCCTTTGTGTGATTGGGGGAAATACTTTGAAAGAGCCGAGAAATGGATACTTCCATTCAGTATTCAGGTGCATCATTCATTTGTTGATGGTATTCATGTAGGAAAGTTTGTAGACTCTTTGCAAAATTATTTGAACTCATTTACATATTTTAACGGAGAATAACAACACCTGATCATTATTCAGCAATACCATAGTTTATGTATAGATGCATAATAAATTGGTGTTAATTCTAATACTTAGTGATACTAGAATTCAGGAGGAAGTAATATTGAAAACGATTGGAATGATTGGCGGTATGAGCTGGGAAAGCACAGTTACCTATTATAAAACTGTGAATGAACTTGTAAAACAGCAATTGGGAGGATTTCATTCAGCAAAAGTTCTATTGTACAGTGTTGATTTTTCTGAAATAGAAGAATGCCAGGCAAAGGGTGATTGGGAAAAAAGTGCGGAGATATTATCTACAGCAGCTAAAAACCTTGAAAAAGCGGGGGCAGATTTTATTGTGATTTGTACCAATACCATGCATAAAGTAGCTCCACAAATCCAAAGGAATATTGATATTCCGATTATTCATATTGCAGAAGCTACGGCAGATGAATTAAAACGTCATAATATTACAAAAGTAGCACTTTTGGGTACAAAATATACCATGACTCAGGACTTTTATAAAGAAAAACTTGAAAATGCAGGAATTTCGGTTCTGATACCGGATAGACAAGGAATTGAGATGGTAAATGATGTAATTTACAATGAATTATGTTTAGGTGTAATTTCTAAAACATCAAAAGAGAAATATCTTAACATAATTGACGGCTTATCCAAACAAGGCGCACAGGGAGTAATTCTTGGTTGCACTGAAATAGGACTTTTAATCCAACAAGAAGATACTAATTTACCAGTTTTCGATACCACCCAAATTCATGCAACAAGAGCTGCAATGCTGGCCATCGAAAACATATCATCCATGGAATACTTTACTCAATAAAATTCAAAATCGAACTTAATAAACTGAAACAATATATGGAAGCCTTCTTGACAGAGTTCGATAGTTCTAATAAAATAGAACTATGGAAAATAAATTAGTAAAAATATTTAAAGCTCTATCCTGCGAACAGAGATTTTATCTATTTAAGGCATTGTATGAATGGAGTGAAAAAGAAGAGAATAAGGACGGTGAATGCATTAACCAGGAAGGAATGGATAAGTGTTTTACAAAAGCTTGTTGTTGTATGGATTTATCCAAATCAACTATTTCACATCATTTTAAAGTATTACAGAATGCAGGTTTGATTTCCTATACACGTAAGGGGCAGAGCTTTTGCTGTAAAATCAATAGAAAAGCGGTGGAAGAAATACGTAACTTTTTATGTTAACAAATATAGATTGTTCTGTGGAAAACTACCACAGAACAATATTTTTAAAAGTATTGTTCGATTGTTATAGAACTATAGAACACTATGAAAAGAAATATAATAAATGTTTTATAGATACTTGAGATAATTTAATCAACCTAGTAAGAGTACTGGATATGAAAATTATGTCTTCATGAAATATGCAAATTTATCCAAGTTTTTGAGTTTTTGATTTACAGGTGTTTGAAATTAAGAAAATTAAATTGAACGTAAACGAGGAGAACAAAAAGATGATATGGAATTTCAAGAAAATGTATGATATATTTTCAGGAAAATATCAAAAACTGCTTCTTGATGGTAAATGGGGAGTGGAAAGAGAATTACAACGAGTTACAGATAAGGGAGACCTGGCTTTAACACCTCATCCGGTAGTTTTCGGAGATAAGTTAAGAAATAAGGAAATTACGACCGACTTCTCAGAAAGCCAGCTGGAGTTGATAACTCCACCTTTTTCAACTGTTGAAGAGGTGGATCATTATTTACAATATCTACATAAGAAAGCTGCCGAAGGCATTAAGAACGAATATCTCTGGCCGCTAAGTATGCCTCCAAGATTACCTGAAGATGATTATATTCCGATAGCCCAATTTGATAATTCAGAGGAAGGAAAAATGGCATATACTTATCGTCAGGGACTGGCAAATCGCTACGGGAAGAAAATGCAAATGATATCAGGTATCCATTTTAATTTATCATTTGGTAATAATCTTTTAGAGGTATTGCACAGGGAGTTGGATGTGAACAGTAAAGTTCAGGAGTTTACTGATGAATTATACTTTGCTTTTGCAAGAAATTTCTTACGATACCATTGGCTTTTAATCTATTTATTTGGGGCATCTCCATCCTATGAGGATACCTATGGAGCTATTTTAAAGGAGCAAGTTGAGAATATTAGAAAATGCTGCCCTGAGTGCTGTACCCAACATGAAAAATATGCAACATCACTTCGGGTTAGCCGTTTTGGATATACAAATCCGGAAGAATCCAGTTATTCGGTATTCTATAATAGTAAAGAAGAGTATATCCGAGGAATTAGGACACTTATGTCAAAGAAAAGCATGATGTATGCGAAAATAGCTGTTCAATTAAATGATAAAATTTTGCAGAAAGACAGTGAATTCTACTCACCAATCAGAATGAAGCAAATAATTAAGGCTGGTGAGAGCCAGATCGATGCACTAGAAAAGCGTGGTGTGAAATATGCTGAGATACGAATCTTAGATGTCAATCCATTTGAAATGACCGGGATAAGTTTGCAGCAAATGCATTTTCTGCAGGTTTTTTCACTATTCTGTATGTTCAACGATAACATATTACTAGACAACAAGGAAATGGATCGGATTAATAAAAATCATCATTTAATTGCCCTATCAGGCAGAAGGCCAGATCTTATGTTAAATCGTCTTAATGGTGGTAAAATTAGCTTGTTTGAATGGGGAACTAGTATATTCGATAAATTGCTTTTGATTGCAAATCTCCTTGATCAAGAAGATAACAGTAAGGTATACAGTATATGCGTACAGACAGAATATCAGAAGCTAAAGAATCATTCACTTCTTCCGTCAGCTATGCTTCAAGACGAGATGGATCATAAACAAGAGAGCTTTCTGGAATTTGGAATTAGAAAATCCAAGGAATATAAACAAACTATGTTAGGGAGGAATAGTAATGATCAAAGGCTATGAGGGGTTGGAATTATCAACACAATTGTTGATACAGGAAGCTTTGAGGCGAGACATCAGGGTGGAAGTACTGGATTGGAACGATAATTTTATACGTTTAACCAAAAAAGACAAAGTAGAATATGTTAAGCAGGCTACGAAAACATCTGCAGATACCTATATTGCACCGCTTATCATGGAAAACAAAGAAGTGACTAAAATTGTATTAAGAGAAAATGGTCTTCGGGTTCCTAATGGGGTGACCATTGAAAGCCTTGAAGATGGACTTCAAAAGATTAAAAACTTCTTGGGTAAGGACTTGGTTATCAAACCTAAGTCGACTAATTTTGGGCAAGGAGTTGTAATTCTGAAATGGGAATATACCATGGAAGATGTCAGAAAGGCTATAGAACTGGCATTTACCTATGATAGAGCAGTATTACTTGAAGAGTTTATATACGGAAAAGAATATCGTTTTTATGTTGTTGGTGAAGAGGTTGTTGCTGTTTTGCATCGAGTTCCTGCCAATGTCCTGGGAGATGGAAAACTAACCATTAGCGAATTAATTGAGGAAAAGAACGAGAATCCTTTACGTGGGAAAGGATATGTAACGCCTCTTGAGAAAATTGTACCCGGTAAAATAGAACAGGAATACCTTGCATATCAGGGAAAAAGTTTAGATACAATTCCAGCCAAAGGAGAGCAGGTTTATTTAAGAGAAAACTCTAACATAAGCACAGGTGGTGACAGTATAGATTTTACGGATGACATAATCGATGATTATAAACAAATTGCAATTATTGCGGCAAAATCTGCTGGGGCTAAAATATGTGGAGCAGATATTATTATACAGGATATTAAAGCTACACCGAACGAAAATAACTATGGGATTATTGAGATTAATTTCAATCCAGCCATTCATATTCATGATTATCCATATCAGGGGAAAAACCGGCATGTTGAGCACAAGATTTTGGACTTGTTAGGATTTACAGAATAATGGAGACCGTTTCAAAATCTATATTATTTATATATTTTACTTAGAAAATATTTAGTTATTAAGTTCTAAAGTTAATAACCTTCTGAATGGATTAAAAGGTTGTTATGCATTCTGAAGGTTATTTATCTGTGATTCCTTGTAGTAGTAATGATGTTAAGGCACATGAATTGTTAATGATAAATTTTAAAAAATATTGTGAACAACTATAGTAAAAATAATAATGTACATTAGAAGCGTTTGTATGTGTTCATAATTTAAGTCGTAGCATAGGATTACATTTATCTAAAGAAATTATAGAAAATTAAAAGACAACCATTATTTCTTTATCACTCTCTTTATTTCCGATGGTTTAAAATATTCTAAAGGTTAAAGAAAAATAGATTTATTTATCTAAAGATAAATGTATAATTATTATGTTTAATGAGGAATGGAGAATGATCTCTGTTCCTTATTTTTTTACAAAATATTAAAATAAAATTTTATTTTATTACATAATATGGTATAATGTTTATTGAGAATTGTTTACTACTTATCAAGCAATGAGAAGTTGATTTTATTGGAGGGTGTATGAGTTTTAATAGTGACGTTGCAAAACAAGTACTAGTTGATGCCGGAAGATGCTGTGCAATATGCCATAAATTCTGTGGATTTAAAATAGAACTGCATCACGTAAGACAAAAGGCGGATGGTGGTGAAGATACATATGAGAATTGTATTCCTTTGTGCCTAGATTGCCATGCTGAAGTTAAAGCATACGATCCACATCATCCGAAGGGAAGAAAATATTCTGAGAAAGAACTTATTTTGCATAGAGATAATTGGTATAGTAAAATTAAAAATTCTTTACAATTTCATACAGAAGAAAGATTTGGGAAGTTAGACGAAGAAGTATATAAACTTATAAAAAAGCAAATTTTTGAATCAGGTGCAATAACATTTTTAAGAGAGCACGATTTTGGAAATCCATTTAAATCAGAAGAATATAATCCTTTGCGTAATCTTTTGCATGAGAAAGAGAATAATCCGGAATTTGAATTAATAGATGCTGATTTAGAGCAGGCATTTGCTAACGTTATAAGCAGTATTAAAATTTTTTTAGGATATAGTGCATTAAATACATTTCCACATGAGGTTTTGAATGGTTATATATATGTCCCATCGGACTGGCTTGATAGGGATGAGACAACAAAACATTATTATGAAGCAGTTGATAAGATGAATGAGCTATCAACGAATATTGTTGAGAATTATGATATACTAGCTAAATTAGCAAGAAGAAAGTTTGCTATATAGTTTTATAATTAACGTCTGATAACAATATGTTCCCAGACACCCCAAAGCCTAAGTGTAGGCACTCGGTGTCTGGGTTAGGAGTTTTTAAGTTAGCCTGAATGATCGGACGCCTTAATGCTCTGGATTATCGGGAACACGAAATGTTATCAGAAATAACTGCATACCATTAATCAAAACAAAGGAGTAACGCGTAATGAGTACTTTTTACCAGGGGCTTTTATCAGCATTAGTTCCCGCATTAATAGTTTCTATGTTAACGGCATATGTAACAGTAAAACTCGCGACTAAACAATTTTACTCGCAGAAGTGGTGGGAAAAGAAAGCTGAATCTTATTCAAGGATAATTGAAGAGCTTTCATATCAACAGTATTACTATGGAGTATTATTCGATGAGAGTATTGGGGCTAAAAACTTAGATGAAGATGAATTTAATAGTCTTAAGGAGAATTATAAAAGTTCAAAACAATTAATAATGAAGGCATATGCAAGTGGAGCATATATTATTTCCGAAAAAACAATCAAATCACTTAAGGACTTTGTGAAAGAAATTGAAAAAGAAGAGTATGATTGCCATTTTTCTGTGAATTACGATAGATGGTATGGCGCAACAAAAGAATGTATTAGTGTGATTAGAGAAGAAGCAAAAAAAGAACTAAAAAGTAAATAGTATTAAAATTTAAATAAGGCCGTTGCTTCAGATATCAACGGTTTACCAGATGTGAATCTTAAGCGATAAGGTATATTAATAGGATAAGATTGCATCAATTGACAACCCTTATAATTATATTATAAGCCCAGAAAGCAAGTAGTTTATTATATGTATAAAAAAGGAATATTACAGAAAACAATAACATTGCTTTAATGATACACCTAATAAAATGGGTGTTTAGGCTGAAAAAGCGTAATTACATGCACCTAGTAGATAAAATATAATGTCTATTGTTATCTATTCGTTAAACATACGATATATTACCCTAAAACCCGATAAGCCTAAGGAGGATATTATGCCGTTACCAGAATTAACAAGAGACCTAATTCACAATTATTGCATCAAAGATTTACCAGGAGATATAAATTGGCATATTGATAAATTTCAGTTTATTGATGATAATGATGAACTAAAAAATAAACTGGGAAGAGCATTCTATGCAGCGAGATATATATCTAAATTAATGGAAGCGCTATTCGTAAGTGGAGATGAAATACATCCATTTGTAAAGTTCCAGACGATACAATATGCATCTATTTATGAAGCAGTGATATCTTATATGTTATGGGGTAGACTTGATGCACACGAAGAGGTAAAACAACTATCACTACATAAAGCTTATAAACCAGTTAATGCTTTGGGAAGCTTAGCAGAGTTTAAATATGGTAATGAAGAAATATTTACATGTGTATATAGAGATGCAAAAACTCCAAAAAATAGCATACCGTTTGATGACAAGGTAGATTGTGGGGTAAGAATAGGTTTTATAGATGAAAGGTATGCTGAAGACATAAAAAAAGTCTATAAATTAAGAAATTTAACACATATTGAAACAGAGGCAAAGAAATTAATTGAAATTGAAATAGAACATTCAAAACTTGGTTACTGGAGAATGCAGCCTTTTTTAGAAAAAGTTAGTGAATATACAAATAGTACTATGAAATTCTAATTATATACAGACTCTGAGTAAATCCTTTAGTAATATTATCAATATCTGATGGATGGAGAGTGATTACATTGACCATAGAACAACAATGTGAAATCGCAAGACTAATGACAGGTTGTAAGTCTAGTAATGATGAAATATTAAAATCAATTAAGTCCATGAATGAGCTTGTTAAAGAAGAGGCTAGCTTAGTGGTAAACAGATTGTTACTTCGTGATAATCTGCCATTTGATAAAGCCTATCCGCTGATTAAATCCGATTTTGATAAGATAGCAAAAAAATATAAGATTAACTCTGCAGCATTATTTTGGGTATATATGGAGTGGAAAGGACGACAAAAATGAAAGAAAATAAAATCCTAGATAGTGTACACAATTCATGGTCGGCATTAATATCCTTACTTAAAACGTTGTATAAAGGAATGCCTTTTCTTATGGCTACCTTTTCATTACTAACTATTTTTCTAGTAGAACAAATCGGTAGCAATACAACATTTCAACTAGGTATGCTTACGGTTGTGATCTTCCTTTCTTCAATAGCAGTATATTTAAAATCAAAAAATTATGGAGAAGCAGTATTAGCGCTTTCTGCTGGATTGTTCACAGTTTATACTGTAACATGGACTACTTCACTATTTATTAGTTTTATTGTAATATGGGTCATGTTCACAATTGTGGTTTTTCTTGCTACATCAATTCGTCTTAGTTCTACAATACAGTCTATTTACATGGAGGCAACATTTGCTATAAGGGATCCACAGTTATCCGATAAAGAATGTGAGAAACAATTACAGGCTATATCTAATGACGTAAAAGATTGTATTATGGGTCCGGTCGAAAGAGCTGAAACAATTAGATTATTTGCTTATAGAAAAATATCATTACCTGACATGAGAATAGGGATGAAATGGGTTAATATATACTTTGCATTAACTCGAATTTCTTATTTGACTTTAGCTGATTTTGTTGCAGTTGTAATTAAAAATGCTTCTATATTAAACCAAAGGATTACAGGTGATATGATTTTTGAACATATCTATTTTGGTATGAGAACTGCCCCTGTAACACCTCAAGAATATATTGAAGCATTTCAACAAACAAGACATCTTTTAATTAAAAATAATAATATAGTACTGTATTTTGATACACTTAACACATATTTTGATTCTGGTCTTTCGCCAAATGATATCGAAACGTTTTTTGAACAGGCATTACATATAGATTAGTATATTTTTCTCTTACTAACTTATATCAGAAAAATCTGCTTACAGGTAGTGGAAAACTTATTACTGTACGAAGGTAAAATATTCTTACCGCACAGAAAATAAAGCCGAATATAGATAATAGAAGAGACTGTTGACTTACTGTTAACAGCCTCATTAGTTAATGTAAATAGTCGTATAAAATAAAAATCATTGCTTATTCTTACTAATAAAACTTAGGGTAATTAAAATCCAATGGTTTATACTTAATAAATTAAGAACTAAAACGAAATTGAATCAATATAATTATAGTTTGATTTATAATTTTTAAAAATACTTCGCTCATATTAATCAAGTGTTAAAATATTTTGAGGAATTAACTAATATTAAGGATATAAATACAATATCGCCTAATATTTCATTCAAAAGTAAAGATTAAAAATAAGATAAAACCATTAAGAAATAGTATTGCCTAAGATTTACTTCAAAAATTCCCCAAGATTTATTTCAATAGACATTACACATTATAATTGATTATCATATAAATTAAATCGAAGGTTTATTCGTTAAACTTGTGTTTTGCGAATAGTTATATGTTTAATAAACCATACTCTTTCAGTGATAATGTCGTGTCCATTGAAACAAAAGTTAGGGATTACCCTTTTCATAATGATTCATCCACAATTCAACTTGAACTACGGAGTCTTAAATGAAATAAATCTTAGGGAATAATGTATTAATAATATACCTTAGGAATTTTATAAAAATTTCTTTTAACACTTGTTATTTCAATTAATAAATTCGTTAAAGTCATGCTACACAAGCCAGTTTCAACTTAATTAATACTTCCAATTTCTTCGTTTTTAATATTGCTCAAAATAGATAATGGTAATTGTAGTGAAAAATTGTTATAATATGACATATACCATCATTCACTAATAATTCTTTCAATTTCACCTACATTTCCTAAGTTTCTCTTCAACAAGCAACATACCCGAACATTTCCTTCTATATTTTTTGAATCAAATGTTAGGGATATAAATTAATATAAAAAAAGAAAGCCAGTAGAATCAAGGCTTTCAAAGTATCTATTAATATTTATTTTCCCTAACATTTGTTTCAATGGACATGTCGATTGAATTGTCGAGGGACAGTTTCTAAATCAAGGACATATAACATGTAATTAATATGTAATATATTGTAAAATATACATAAATATGATATAATTTCCCATATATAGCACGTTGGGGGGATTGTATGAACTACAAAAAAAGAAAGAAACAATGGCAAGAAGAAATAAAAAAGGGAAAAGAAAGATATGAGGAAAACATGGGTGTTGAGTATGATTATTACGGTGAAATAAGTAGGCGTGATAGCATGAAGGCTCCTAAAGAAAAAATGTTTAGTATTAATAAATTGATTAAGATTATTTTGATTATAATATTAATTTTATTAAAACTACAACAAAAGTTCAATATATTTAAATTATAAATAAAGCATAAGAGTTATAAATTGCCCTTATGCTTTTTTATCCAGTCCTTGTAACCGATAACTCGTACATGTTAACCTTGGATGGTTTTGCTATGGTTACTCTTCCATCCTCTCACACTATTAACTTACCATGTTCGGATTCAAAATTAGCTATATGAATTTTTAGTACGTGTTCAATTTCTTTGTTTCTAGTTCTGCTGTTATGTTCAGCTATAAAATTATTTTGTTTTTTATTTCATCTTCAGTTCTGAACTCCTTAAAGAAATGTTATAAGCACTTCTTTCCAAATCAGAAATATTTGCTGATTTTACATCATTTACTATTTTTATCCATATATGATATAATTATCTTTGCTAACAATAATTTGTAATTAATTAACGAAGGGAGAAACATTATGCAACACTATGTAGTATTACAGGTAACATTGAAAGAAAAGTTTATTGGAACAGGATCTGGAAATCTTACAGAGTTAGAAGGAGTAATTAATGCTCAAGCAGCAAAGGGCTATAGATTACATACGATAACTACAGCCTCAGCCGCAAGTAAAGGATTCATGGGTGGGGATAGGATTCAGGCTACACTTGTATTTGAGCGTCTTAACATTAACTAAATTATTCTTATTTAATTGGACAGTTTATTTTTCTGTCCTTTTTTATTGTCGTCTAGTAAATCAGTCATATCCTTTATATACATAATTGCACATTTCCTTGCGCTCTTACAAACAGTATCAAAAGCGGTTAAAGGACAAAGGGATATGCCAGAGTATGTCTAGGAAGGGAAACTGTCTTGACAACTCTATCATGGAGAACTTTTTTGGCTTATAAGAGCAAACTAAAAGGACTGAGTCCTGTTCAATACAGGATTCAATCCTCATTAGTAGCCTAATGCAATTTTCGTCTAACTTTTTGGGGTCAGATTAATTCTACAATGGCTATTCATCACCTGAATTTAGTTTTTCTTATCCCCTAAAAGTTCAAATAAGATTTTTCTATATTTACTATATTACAATTTTATTGCTTTTGTGGCTATTGAAGAATTAATATACTTATCCAAAGCAGTTCCACCAATATCTTCATAAAAACCCACAATTGCAAATCCCACATCTGTCTGGCCTTGGATTTGAGACTCTAATGTATGGCTCCAAATATAGCCGCCGTCTTCTACGATTGCTCTTGTTTCAGGGTCATCCATATGCTCAATATCAGCGTATGGTATCGTATTTTCAACAGCAAAAACACCCCGTTCCAATTTGCTAACATTGAAAATACATTCTATCGGATTTCCAAATCCCGACAACAAAACCCCGTTCTTTTTTAGAACTCTTGCACATTCTTTCCATACAGGTCGTACATCATTTACATAACCATTTGACCAAGGATGTATTATGCAATCAAAGCTTTCATCTTTAAAAATAGATAGGTCTTGCATATTTCCCTGAACGGTTTTAATTTTCAGATTATCCCTTTTAGCTACAAATTCATCTCTCTCTAACTGCTTTTTACTATTATCCAATACGGTTACATCAGCTCCTGTAGCGGCCAATATCGGTCCTTGTTGCCCTCCGCCACCTGCTAAACATAATATCTTTTTTTCATTTAATCTATCAGGAAACCAATTTGCCGGAACAGGCTTTTGGGGAGTTAATACAATACTCCAAGTGCCATTTCTAGCGAGGTTAACCATTTCACTTGTTACTGGAATAGACCAAGTATCATTATTTTGACAACGCTCATCCCATATTTTTCTATTTTCATCTATGTACTTCATGATTTTACTCCTTTTTAGTACGGAGTAAACCTCCGTATTTTAATTGAATTTATATTCTCCATATTTAACCTCCTTTCATCAAATTCGTTCTTATCAAACACATCAATCATATCATAATGTATACAATTCGTCCACTTAATATATGCCTATACCGTATGCTGTGATGCTTTCACATCATTTTCAATCATCCTCTTTATCTTATAAAATGGTACCTATCAATATTTCCTAACTTTCTCTTCAATTTTGACTACATTCCCTTAGTTAGTTTCAATATGCTACATACCCTAATATCTCTTCACTGGATAAAATTTTCATATCATAGAAATAAGAAATAAAAGCACTAAAATAATTATTGCTATGTATAGTATTGCCTGTAATAATTTATTATCACTTTCTTGATTATTATCTTTATATCTTTTTTTCAGTATTTTTTGATATTCTGTACTAGGGTATACTCCTCTTGAAAAACCAAGGGAATTTAAACGTTGTTTTTCTCTTTGTTTTTCTTTATTCTTCAAGTAATTATCCATTTCGATTTTTAATTTTTTATACTCTTTACTGTTTTTATCCAAATTATAAATGCTCCTTATTTAATATAATTATGACTGTTTATCCAGTCTTTGTAACTGACAACTCGTCCATATTAACATTGGATTGATTTATCCAGGTATAATTACAAATGAATTTTTTCCTCCAACATTGTAGAGTATATAACTCGAAGTTACTCCCAAACCTATGAGATCAGGATTCCATTTTAATAGTCCTTCCGGCAATTCACTAACTTTTTTACCTGGAAGATATAGGATGAATTCATCTGCGTTTTCAAAACCATATGGCACTGTAGTGATAATCTTCTTGCCATCTACAATCGTTTCGTCTCCTATTGTTCCATTTATTTCAACTGTGTTACATTTCATTGTATATTCATAAGGCCCCGTTTTGGTAAGAGAAGAAAACTGTCCTTTATAATTACATTCAAACGCTATACTATCCAGGGATTCATCATTATCTATAGAATATATCTGATTAAATGTTCCATTAAATGTACCATCCGGCTGTATCATAATATTGGGGCCGAAGTAACCTTCTCTTATAGACGTGAATTCAATCCCAACTAAATCAGAGAAGCTGAAATTATCATTGTCCTTATACTCTTTTTGCATCTTAGCAATTTCCGAAGATGAATAGGGAACGATTAAAGACGATGTTGGTTCGCTAATTTCCTCTTCTATCTCTTGTTCTTTGAATGATGACTCTGGCCAAACAATGAACCCTTCTTTTCCACCCACATTATATAGACCATAACAGTTAAGCACTTCACCTTGTGCATACCCATTCGTCCAATTTAGATAGTCACTTGGTAGCTCACTAATCTGTTTTCCCGGAAGATATAACTCGAATTCATCTGCGTTTTCAAAACCATATGGATCTGTAGTCACATATGCAATATCATCTTTAAACCTAACTTCACCAAGACCTCCTTGAATTTCTATGGACTCACACTTCATGGAATATTGGTAAGGTCCTGTTTTTTTTAGGGAAGAGAATTTTCCACTGAAATTGCATTCATAGGTGGTACTTTTTGGATTAAGGTAACCAGCAGCAGTTTCTGAATCATGATAATATGCCGAATATGTTCCATCAGAGTGAATTGTTACAGAAGTACTCCAAGCTCCAGCACCGCTTGAAAACCAAAACTTAATACCATCTAAATCTGAAAATTTCAGATCATCGTTATCGAAATACTCCGTTTCTGAAGTCATAGTTGAAGTATTATTAGTAGTATAAGTAGCATTATTAATTATATAATTATTTACTGTACTAAAAGTCTCTTTCGTTGCATTCTGTTTGGGCTCCGTATTTGTTTCCGAATCATTCTTTAGTGAAGGTAATTCTACCGTTAATAAAACTATAAAAATAGCAAAAATAAAAAGTAAATATAAGATAACAATTTTATTGTTTTTAATATGTAACACCCTTTCTGTTCTTTCATAATATGGATATTATTATTCCTAACAACTTTTATTTCGGTGTATTTAGTACACTTACCCTATAAGATATAGCTTGATAACAATATGTCATATTCGGAATATATAAATAATCTATAGTTCACCTTAGTAAATATATGTAAAATATACACAAAGATTATACCACATCTTTACAATACTGCAAATATTAGCTACTCTCCTATTTCATAATTATCTTCTCAACTAGTAATAACATAATCTGGTACTAGAAAATTCCATTATTTTAGATTGGTATTCTATATATGTATCATCCTTGTATCATTTATTCCATTTTTAATTTTTATTACTATAGATCAAAATAAAAAATCCGCTATATAAGCGGATTCTCATTCTTAAAGTCACCTTTCCCAAAACCACATCCAATCAGAAGAAGGTCCATGATAATCTTCTTTTGAAGTTTCAGGATAATAGTAATTGATACTGTAACAAATACCATGATATTCGATAACGTCACCACCACGCATTTTAAAAACAAAGATTGCTCTCAATCCACATTCATAAAGAATTTTGTCAGTTATAGTAATACTAACCGGAATAAGTAAGAATATAGTTAAAATTAGTAATGCAATACTCTTTTTTTTCTTTTTCACGTATACTCCCCCTATAATTATAATATTAATTAGGCGTTTGCGAAACGCCACAACCCGCAAAAATGCAGGATTTTTTCTTTAAAAAAATGAACAACCCCTCACTGGTTTGTGTTAAAATTGAATTGTCAAGAAACAATCTAACACCACACCAAG
>JAEZVF010000005.1 GCA_023443225.1 Bacillota bacterium | reverse complement strand
TCTATGGTAGATCTTGCATCAAGAGTTAAGTGTTTTTGTGTATTCATAATATATTCCTCCATATGAACCAAGGAGGGGCAACCATGTTTAACACTATTATACATTATATTAGAATTAGTAAATTCCAAATCTGTACTAAGGTATATTAAGAATTAGTAAATTCCATGGTAAAGTGGAATTAAGTTTTGCAATCAACACAATTATAAAACATTTTAAAAAACAATTGACAATTATTTCTCTATTTGATACAATAACAAAAATCAAAACTATATAAAAGCTTTGAAATCATGAAAAAGCAATGAAATCACATAAAAGCCATGAAATCATGAAAAAGCAATGATAAGGAGTAGTACATACTCACCAAATGCACAGAGAGAAGATGGTTGGTGCGAATCTTCGTGGAGGGAGTAAAGGCTGTCATTCATTCGGATGATAGACTTAGGCGAAAGCCTTGGAAGTAGCCTTTGAGCTGTGAACCGAACAAATTATTTTAAGTAGGCTTCATCGGAGTTTCCACCGTTACAAGGAAAGCGGTATCAGATAGTTATATCTAAGATATTTTAATGATTACTATCCCGTACTGACAGAGTGCAAAGAGAAGTCTTTGAATTTAGGTGGTAACACGGACAATAATGTTCGCCCTAAGCTGGTAACAGCTTAGGGCGTTTTTTATTTAGAAAGGAGAACATTTTATGAAAGTATCAGGAAATAGTTTATTTGTAAAAGCATTAAAGGAGGAAGGAGTTACTACCCTATTTGGTTATCCGGGGGCAAGTATTATGGATATTCTTGATGAATTGTATAAGCAGCATGATATTGATGTCATATTACCCAGACATGAGCAAGGATTAATTCATGCCGCAGACGGTTATGCACGCTCAACTGGAAAAGTAGGTGTTTGCTTAGTAACTAGTGGTCCGGGAGCAACGAATCTGGTAACAGGCATTGCCACTGCCAATTATGATAGCGTACCATTGGTATGTTTTACTGGACAGGTGCCTACTCAGTTAATTGGTAATGATGCCTTCCAAGAAGTAGATATTGTCGGAATAACAAGAAGCATATGCAAATACGGTATTACCGTTAGAAACAGAGAAGATTTAGGAAGAATTATAAAAGAAGCATTCTTTATTGCAAGTACAGGAAAACCGGGTCCAGTAGTCATAGATCTTCCAAAAGACATTATGCAAGAACTCGGCAGCGACTCCTATCCTGATTCCGTAAATATTCGTGGATACAAACCAAACTCCAAAGTTCACATTGGGCAAATAAAAAAAGCAACTGATATGCTTCAGGCCTCAAAAAAACCGGTATTTTTAATTGGTGGTGGGGTGAATATTTCCCGTGCAAATAATGAACTAACACAATTAGCTGAATTAGCAAAAGCTCCTGTTATTACTACCATTATGGGAAAAGGCGCCATCGATACCAACCATCCATTATACGTAGGAAACATCGGAATGCACGGTAGTTATGCAGCAAATAAGGCAATTAGTGATTGTGATTTATTGTTTTCCATTGGTACCAGATTCAACGATCGTATCACAGGAAAACTAGGTGAATTTGCCACGAAAGCAAAAATCATTCATGTTGATATTGATTCTGCTTCTATTTCTAAAAACATTGTTGTTGATATTCCAATCGTAGCAGATGCAAAACAGGCGATAGAAAAAATATTAGAAGAAATCACAAATAATAAAAAATCCTGTAAAACAGAATCCTGGCTAGAACAAATCGATGCATGGAAAAAAGAATATCCGCTGGGAATGACTCTAGACAATGGAATTACACCAGAGAAAATTATACGTACCATCAATAACATGTTTCAGGATTCCATAGTAGTAACCGATGTGGGTCAGCATCAGATGTGGACCACTCAATACTTGGAATTAACTAAGAATAAACAATTACTTACCTCCGGTGGCCTTGGCACCATGGGATACGGTTTACCGGCTGCTATCGGCGCAAAACTTGGAAATCCAGAGAAACAGGTTATCTGTATATCCGGAGATGGTGGTATTCAAATGAACATTCAGGAAATGACTACAGCTGTAGTACAGGAACTACCCATGATTATCTGCATCTTTAACAACAGCTATTTAGGTATGGTTCGCCAGTGGCAGAAATTATTCTACGGGAAACGTTATTCATCTACCTGCCTTCGTTCACGAAAAAACTGCAGCAAGCAATGTGTAGGTAGCAATAGTAACTGCCCTACTTACTCCCCTGATTTTATCAGATTAGCGGAAAGCTATGGTGCCTACGGTATCCGTGTAGAAAAGGAAGATCAGATTGAAGCTGCATTTGCAGAAGCTGCCAAGAATCCAAAGGCACCTACCATAATCGAGTTCATGATTGATAGCGAGGAATTGGTACTTCCTATGGTAAAGGGCGGTAAAGCAATCAGTGATATGATTTTAGAATGTTAGGAAGCTTACACGAATACCTTGTGTAAGTGTAATAACTTAATACGATAGAATATTATTTCATTCGTTTATTTAACTAAAAAGTTGTTACTTTTCCTGAGTATATTTAACCTAATCCTGATATTTAATAATATAAATGATAAAATCGAAAGGTGTAGATATTTATGAAAAAAAGATGGATTTCCTTATATGTAGAAAATGATGTGGGTGTGTTGGCTAAAATCTCCGGTTTGTTTTCCGGAAAATCATATAATCTGGAGAGTCTGACTGTCGGAACAACGGAAGATTCCACAATGTCACGAATCACAATCGGACTAAACAGTGATGACATTACCTTTGAACAGATAAAGAAACAACTAAACCGCTGTGTGGAAGTTATCAAAGTAATTGATTTATCCAATATTGCAACTCATATGAAAGAGATTTTATATATTAAGGTTAGAAATTGTTCCAAAGAAGATAAAACAGAGCTTTTCCAAATAGCTAATGTCTTCAAGGTTTCCGTTGCAGATTATGGTGCTGATAGTATATTATTGGAATGTGTTCAGACAGAGGCAAAAAACGATGATATTATTAAACTGCTGACCAGTAAATACAGTAATGTTGAGGTAGTTCGTGGTGGAAGTGTGGCAATTGAGTCTATCAGTATGTCAGATCGATAAACATACAAAAAAGTTGCTGTTTCTCAAACTGAAAAGAGCCCCGAAAAGAGAAAAATGCTTACCACATCATTAAATTTAAAGAATAGTGTGTATTATTATCCATAAGGTTAGAATATGTCTTAAGTTGTATAATAATACACGCTATTTTGTAAACCTAACGAGTGATAAACATATTTATCGTATAATGGGCGCTACAAAATTTAGCATGCCAGCTCCTTTTTTTCTAAACTGCATTTTACCAAATCCCCTGAGCCAGCATAGCGCTTGCTACTTTTTCGAATCCTGCAATATTCGCACCAACAACATAATTGCCTTTTGCATTGTAACGTGCAGCTGCATCATCCATGTTGTGGAATATATTTACCATGATTTGTTTTAATTTAGCATCCACTTCTTCGAACGTCCAGCTTACTCTTTCGCTGTTTTGTGACATTTCTAAAGCGGAGGTTGCAACACCACCAGCATTTGCAGCTTTACCAGGTGCAAATAATACGCCGTTTGCCAAGAAATATTCGGTTGCGTCTAATGTAGTAGGCATGTTAGCACCTTCTCCAACAGCCTTGCAACCATTTGCAACTAATGCTTTTGCGTCATCGATTAGTAATTCATTCTGAGTAGCACAAGGAAGAGCAATGTCACATTTTACAGTCCACAGACCTCTGCCCTCATGGTATTCTGAATTAGGTCTGTATTTCTTGTATTCTGTCAGCCTAGTACGTTTTACTTCTTTGATTTCTTTTAACGCTTCCACATCGATACCATCTGGATCATATACCCAACCATTAGAATCACTTGCAGTTACTGCTTTAGCTCCTAACTGATGAGCTTTCTGAATAGCATAAATTGCAACATTACCAGAACCAGATACTGCTATTGTCTTACCTGCAATATCAGAACCATTGCATTTTAACATTTCTTCAACTAAATATAACAAACCATATCCGGTTGCTTCTGTTCTAGCTAAAGATCCACCAAATGTTAAACCTTTACCGGTCAGGACTCCTTCAAAGGTCCCTTTGATTTTCTTATATTGTCCAAACATATAGCCGATTTCTCTTGCTCCAGTGCCAATATCTCCAGCAGGAACGTCTACATCTGCCCCAATGTATTTATAAAGTTCTGTTATGAAACTCTGACAGAATGCTAATACTTCTCTATCCGATTTACCCTTGGGATCGAAATCAGAACCACCCTTGCCACCGCCGATTGGAAGACCTGTAAGAGAATTTTTGAATATTTGCTCAAACCCTAAGAATTTAATAATACCAAGATTTACAGAAGGATGTAGTCGTAAACCACCCTTGTAAGGTCCTATGGAGTTATTAAATTGTACACGATAACCGGTATTCACTTGTACTTTGCCATTGTCATCGACCCAAGGTACTTTAAACTTGATTTGTCTATCCGGTTCTACTAATCTTTCCAATAATCCTTCTCTTCTGAACTTTTCTTCATTTGCATCAACTACAGGACGAAGAGATTCCAGCACTTCTTTTACTGCCTGATGGAATTCAGGCTCACTTGGATTCTTTTTAACTACTAAGTCTATTACTTCATTAACATATGACATAACTTATCTCCTTCTTTCTATGAAAATATAATAAAAAAAAGCAAAAAAAGAAGACGTAGTACTTTTGCAACTACGCCTTTGTTTTTGCTTAAACTTATTATATACATAGAATTTTAAAAAATCAAGATTTTTTTTACTATAAATTTTAATAATTTTTCGATTAATTTTTAATAATTTTTATGCTAATTATCCTATTTTATCTGTAGCTCATAATAATCATATTGTGTTTTAATTTGAAATCCAGCACTTTGATAAAGAGAAAATGCCTTCTTGTTCTCACTTCCGACTTCTAGTATGATATTCTCACATTCACAACTTGATAGTTCAGATAATAACAAATCTAACTGTTTCCTTCCATAACCTTTTCCCTGATATTTTGCTGCTATACCAAAATCAAATATGCAGGCAGACTTTATGCCATAATTAACACTAGTAATTCCTATCATTTTACCGGATAAGAAAGAACAAAACGTTTTCATTTGATCAGATTCCATAGCCTCTTTTAAAATGCTAATATCTTCCTTTACATCAGTTCCAAACAGTTTCGAGCTTAGGGTTGCAGCTTTTTCCAAACAATGCGTATCCAATTCTCTAAGTACAAAATGCTCCTTGATATCTTCCGGTTTATGCATGTGTTGTTGTTCTTTATGATTCGGTCGTATTAATAAATATTCTGATTTTTCATACCTAGCCTGCAAGGCATTTACAGCAGCAATTCCACTTTCACAGGAGGGTTCTACCACAAATAGTGCCTTGTTTATTTCATACCTAGTCAGCTCATCTTTTGCATAACCAAGCAAGGCGGTAAAATATCCTTTGTTTCTTTCCTTCGGTAATGTATAAGCAGATATCTCAGCTTCTCTTTCAAGAATCTCGACAATAGATAATACACTAACAAGCCTTTCATTACTATACAGAAGATAAAAACAATCCATTTTCTCATAATAATTTAAATCATTCGATAGGTAAAGCGTTCTTTCTACCCCGTCGAATGCGAAACATTCCTGAACCAGTGCTTCAATGTCTGATTTTTGCTTCTCGTTTAATTGATGTGACACCCAAATCGTCTGCAATGGTAAAGCCCCCTGATTCGTATTAATAACGATTACCGGTGATGTGTACTTTGATAATGTTGGTTGTACCAGAAGTGCCAAGTGGAACACCTGCAGTGATTACGGTAAGATCTCCATCTTTTAAATATCCTTTTTCTTTCACACTTTCGACTGCATGCTCAAACAAATCAAAAGTATCCTGTTCTTCATTAATTAGAACTGGTTTCACTCCCCAAGACAAATTCAGTTGTCGACATACACTTTCCTCTGTGGTACATCCCATAATAACGCAATCTGGACGGTATCTGGAAATCATTCTGGCAGTACGGCCAGACTTTGTAACCGTAATAATAACCGCTGCTTTTAAATCATGTGCAGTTGTACAAGTAGCATGAGAAATTGCGTCGGTAATAACTGGATTTTCTTTTGATTCCTGTGTACGGAAGCGCTTTTTAAAATCAATATCTTCCTCTGTACGAACCGTTATACGAACCATCGTTTCTAAAGCTTCTACCGGATATAAGCCTGCAGCTGTTTCACCGGATAACATGATAGCACTGGTTCCATCATAAATCGCATTTGCAACATCAGTTGCTTCAGCTCTGGTCGGTCTTGGATTCTTCATCATAGAATCGAGCAATTGGGTAGCAGTAATAACCTGTCTTCCGGCATTATAAACCTTTTTAATTATCATTTTTTGGATTACTGGAACGTCTTCCAGTGGTATCTCTACTCCCATATCACCACGGGCTATCATAATCCCATCCGAAACTTTAATGATTTCGTCTATATTATCTACACCTTGTAGGTTTTCAATTTTTGCTATGATATTAATAGTTCTACAATTATGCTCCAATAATATTTTACGTATTTCTAATATATCCTCTGCAGATCTAGTAAAGGATGCTGCAATAAAGTCAAAACCATGTTTGATTGCAAAAATTATATCTTCTCTATCCTTTTCACTGATAAATGGCATAGATAACTCTGTTCCCGGTACATTAACACCCTTTCTATCAGATATAATACCATCATTATGCACTGTACAAACAATATCCGTATCTGTTACAGCATCAACCGTCATTTCAATAAGTCCATCATCGATTAATACTTTTGCACCCGGTTTTATATCTTTGATCAGTGTTTCACAGTTAACAAATACACAAGTAGAATCCCCTTCTATTTCGTTAATAGTCAATGTGAATTGCTGTCCTTTCGTCAAGGTAACCTTTTTATCTTTAAATGTACCAATTCTAATCTCAGGGCCTTTTGTATCTAGTAAAGCTGCGATAGGTAAATTCAATTCTTGTCTAAGTTCTTTTAAATGATTCAAACGCTTAAGTTGTTCTTCATGATCTCCATGAGAAAAGTTAAGTCTTGCCACATCCATTCCAGCCAGCATTAATTCTCTTAATATCCCCTTACGATCGGTAGATGGTCCCAGTGTACATATAATTTTTGTTCTTCTCATAGTATCCTCCTAATGATATCACACGTTACATTCTAGACAAGCTGTAGTTCCCACGCTTATTTTAGTAAGCAACGAATTAATATTTATTAATGTAACAGTTATGTAGTAACTATACAGTATACAATTTCTTGCATTCCTTATTTAGAATGCAAGAAAATGACACATAAAGGTTAGCTCATAATTGCATAATTGTCAATTCAAAGAATTATATATATTGTAAAGTATTTTTACATAAATTTTGTATACATTTCCTATTTCTGATTTTTTGTTTTATTATTTGAGGTATTTTTTTCTGATGAAGAGGTAGCTTTTAATTCATGATCTTTCTTATTAATATTGTTTCTGCCTTTGTTATCTTTTTTTTCTTTCATTCTTATCATTTCCTTTCTTACTTTTCATCTTATCAAGAAAAAGACTAATATTTTCTTCTTCTTTTCTAGGATCTGCATTCATTCTTCCGAGTCTATCACATAAGCCTAACATTGCTAATTCATGTAGATCCACTTGTCCCTTCAATTCTTCCATCTTAGAAAAAGGCATATCTTTCAAAACATATAAAATATGCATATGCCACCTGATTAATCCAACTACCTTTTGAATAAATTCCTCCTTCAGAATAAAACAGCGAAGAAATTCATCCGCTAACTCCGCCCCAACAATATCATGATCATATGCCGTAATCTTTCCTTTTCTCACTTTAGTAGTATCTGGTTTCCCTATATCGTGCAGTAATGCAGCCCACATAAAACTTTCAGCATCTTTACTTTTTATTCTTACTTTGGCTGCTTCATCTACCACCAGCATCGTATGATTCCACACATTACCTTCTGGATGATGGACTGGAGATTGTGCTGTTTCTTTTAACTTTCTTAACATCATAAAAGGTCTTTGTTGGAATATTACCCGTTGAGAAACATCATTTAAATAATTGGAGGGGCTTTCATCTTCTAGAATATGATGATTGATTTCAATAAAAAGTTTCGTCTTTTCATCCATGTCTTTCTCATTTAATCCTGTTATGTTATGTTTCATTCGTGATATTCCCATGATTACAGCTCCTATTTTATTTCTAACTAGTATCTTCATCTATGGGAATAATATTCAGAATTAAACCAACACAAAAGCAAAAAAACCTCATAAAATAATATAATCAATATGAATTCAGGAGAAGTCATGGACTTTAGAAGTAGCAAAACCTTTCAGAATTTACTTAATGCTGTTAATGGTGAATTAAAGGCTAGTACAAAATATGAAATTTATAGTTCCAAAGCCAGGGAAGACGGTTTTGAGCAGATAGGTAATATTTTTGAGGAAACATCACATAATGAAAAGGAACATGCTGAAATTTGGCTTAAAATACTTAACAATGGCGAAATACCATACACTCTAGATAATTTAAAAGATGCATATAGTGGTGAATCACATGAATGGACGAGTATGTATCCGGAATATGCCCGTATTGCCAGGGAAGAAGGTTTTAATGAAATTGCCTTTTTATTTGATGGTATCGCAAACATTGAAAGACATCATAATTTTAGATTTCGTGAACTTGCAAAAAATATCAAAAACGGAGAAGTATTCTGCAAACCAGTGGAGAATTTATGGATTTGTTTAAACTGTGGAAATATTGTACGTGGTAAATGTGCACCTAAAAAATGTCCGGTGTGCGGGTATCCACAGGCTTTCTTTGAGTTGCTAGAAGAAAATTTCTAAAGAGTTTGGATGACTGGGTGTCATAAGTCCTTATGACACCCTAACCAGAAATTATGAAATAAACAATGACATATCGGATTCTTCGGCATTGGCAAGCATTGCTGCTGCTCCACCCGGTTTGACCCCATCGATTAATTCTTCCATTTTAATACCCATGACATCCATGCTCATGGTGCAGGCCACTAATTCTATACCATTATCGATGGAAGCCTGAATCAGACTCTCCAAGCTGTCAATGTTCTTGTTTTTCATGACAGAACGAATCATTTTGGGACCGATTCCACCCATATTCATTTTTGATAATCCTAACTTTTTGCTACCGCGAGGCATCATTAGGCCAAACATTCTACTAATAATATCTTTTTTCACTGACATTTTTTCAGGTTTTCTTAAAATATTAAGACCCCAGAAGGTAAAGAACATACTTACCTTACGCCCCATTGCAGCAGAAGCATTTGCAATGATGAAGGAAGCAATTGCTTTATCTAAATCCCCCGAAAACACTATAATGTTTTTATTATTTCCATTGGATGCATCCACTAAGTTGCTGCCTTTATCGGTTGAATTTTGATTCTTATTTCCCGGTAAATTAAAATCAGCATCTTTTTTTATGAGTACTTTTGTAATTCCCTTTTCAGAGTCTATCTGTAATAAAGAATTACCTGTTCTTCTGCACCAAGCCTCGGCATCTGATGAAAATGCTGGATCTGTAGTGGTTATCTCAATAATGTCATTTACCACAGCCGCCTTCATTGCTTGCGACAGTTTCATTATGGGGCCTGGACATTGCAAGCCACAGGCATTAATTTGAATCCTGGTAAAATCCTTGTGATTCTCCTTAATTTCTGCTGCCACTAGATCTTCTTGTTTCTTAGATCGTTCTTCTGGTTTTATCATTGTGTTTTGACCATGAATGCTGTTATACAAACGATATCCACCAGATAAATTATAACATTCAAAACCATTCTGTTCGAGAATACGACAAGCTAAATAACCACGTAATCCAATCTGACAGGTTACATAAACAGGTTTATTACTATCAAGTTCCGATAAATGATCACGCAATTCATCCAAAGAAATATGTTGGAAGCCATCTATGGTTCCATTATCGTATTCTGCATCGGTACGAATATCCAATAGGGTAGCACTTCCATCGCGCGGAATATCCTTTACATCATGCCAATGGAATACCTTTACCTTCTTCGTTAAAATATTTTCTGCAACAAAGCCTGCCATGTTCACAGGGTCTTTTGCTGATGAAAACGGCGGGGCATAAGCTAATTCCAATTCTGCCAGTTCGAAAATTGTCATTTCTGCTCGTATTGCTGTTGCAAGAACATCCAGTCTCTTATCGGCTCCTTCATATCCAACAACTTGAGCCCCCAATAATTTTCCATACTCTTTATCAAAAATAATTTTAATTGACATATTGACTGCACCAGGGTAATAGGAAGCATGTGAGGCTGAATACGTAAAGGATTTTTCATAGTTTAACTTTAATTGCTTCGCCCTGCTTTCACTGATTCCAGTATTTCCTACTATTAAATCAAAACATTTAATAATCCCAGTTCCTTGAGTACCATCATAGCTACTTGCAATGCCACAAACATTGTCTGCAGCAATCCTACCCTGTTTGTTTGCAGGTCCGGCTAGTGGTACATAACCGGTTTCGCCGGTAATAAAATCTTTTATCTCAATAGCATCACCCACCGCATAGATGTCTGCATTTGAAGTCTGCATCTGTGAATTTACGACAATAGCACCTTTCGGATTCACTTTAAGACCTGCAGTTTTCGCTAATGTACTCTCTGGACGGACACCCACAGACAAAATCACCATATCCGTATCAATCTTATTGTTATTAAGTAGGACGCTTAAGTGTTCTCCATCCTCCTTGATCTCTTTTACAGAATCCTGAAGTATTAAATTAACTCCTTTGCTACGGATATGATTGTGAACATCACAAGCCATATCATAATCGAGGGGAGCAATTACATGATCTGCAAATTCAACAACGGTAACCTTAAGTCCTGCAGCATGTAAATTTTCTGCCATTTCTATTCCAATATAACCTCCACCTACAATAAGAGCAGATTTTACATTAGCCTTACTAATATACTCTTTAATTTGATACGTATCTGGAATATTACGCAATGTAAATACTTTCGAATTATCAGCTCCAATAATATTGGGTTTTGCTGGTTCAGCACCTGGTGATAGGATCAATTTATCATAAGTTTCCGAATAAATGTCATTGCTAATTACATTTCTTACAGTAACAGATTTACGATCGGTATCAATGGATATTACTTCATTTAAAACTCTGACATCAATCCGAAATCTTGCATGAAAACTTTCCGGTGTCTGTAAAGTCAGTGCTTCTTTATCGGTAATCTCACCGCCAATATAATAAGGTAAGCCACAGTTTGCAAACGAAATATATTCTCCACGCTCAAACATAATAATCTCAGCATGTTCATCCAATCTTCTAAGACGTGCAGCGGCAGACGCACCCCCAGCAACTCCGCCAATGATTACTATCTTACTCATAATTTCCTCCATTCCGCTACCTCTGGCAGCATATTTTACTATAAGTATAACAACTCAAAAACAAAATAACTGTGACGTAGTCACATGATAACATCATATGAAAAAGCCTCAGTTATTAGCATTATTATATTCATTAAATAGATTATAATGAAATCATTACTCATCTTAAAATTCACGGGTAAATATATCACTATGTTCTAGAAGACTTTCAACCGTATCAAATCCTAAGCGGTGGAGTAATTCTATTACATAGGGATTGTCAATTGGCGTAGGATAAGTTGCGGTATCACCATAATCATTGACATTATCTCTTCCTTCCTTACGGTCTATCATAACTTTTGGTCCACCAACACATCCACCAACACATCCCATTCCTTCAAAGAAATTGGCAGTGGTTTCACGATTCTTAAGTTGATTGATCATTTCCTTACAAGCCGGTACTCCGTCTGCCTGTTGTGTACGTATGGATATTTTACGTGTTGGATTCAGACGACTAAGCGTCTTCTCTACTGCCTCACTAACACCACCGGTCCGTGCATAGATTCTACCTGCTCTAGAAGAATGGTCCTTATCACTTTCTTCCATAACTGATGGGTCAATTTGCGCAAACTCAAAAATATCCCGAACCTCTTGGAATGTTAAGACATAATCCACCGCATCTGCAATATCCTTTTCTTTGGCTTCTGCCTTCTTTGCAATACAAGGTCCTATAAAGATGGTTAGTGCATCAGGATGCAAATGCTTTATCGTTCTTCCTGCTGCAACCATAGGGGAAACCGAACCTGGAACATGAGGCATTAAATCACTATAAATCTTTCGAATCATTGCTATCCACATCGGACAACAACAGCTGGTTAACTGATAATCTGTTTCTTCTACTATGTTTTTATCAAATTCAAGTGCTTCCTTTAAGGTTAGGATATCTGCAAATAATGCGACTTCTATCATTCCATCAAAGCCAAGCTGCTTAAAGGCCGTTCGTAATTTGCCCGGTGTTACTTCATTGCTAAATTGGCCTAAAAAAGCAGGTGCTATTAAGGCATAAACTGGCCCTTTGGCACTTCGAACTGCATTTAGTGCGGGTATGATATCCCTACTTGCAGTCAGCTTTTGAGATTTACAGTTATCTATGCAGGCTGAACATCCAACACATAAATCTTTGTCTATTTTCATTCCGCCCTCTCCTGGGAGAATTGCTCCAAACACACAACTATCGGAACAGGCCGTCCGCTCATTCGGTGCACAATTACAATCTGCCAATCGAAATACTGGTCCGTATTTCTCCGGATGAAGTAGACAATCCAAATGATGCGGATCATATTCAGATAAAATTTGAGGTTCTGATGATGTTTCTATAGTCTCTTTTACTAATCGACGATATAATTCTTCAAATGTTGCCATACTGCGAGTAACCTCCGTTTTTTTCACTATATTTTATAATATATTAACACAGCAAGTCGCGTAAGAAAAGTATAATATGAAAAGAGCCATACATATAAGCATTTCATAATTAGAATACTTATATGTATAGCTGACTTTATGCGGTAGTATATTACCATTTTCCATCCACTTTAATTGGGTTTGCCTTTTCATGTCCTGCCTTTGCCTTGCCTTGGATTTCTGGAACCGGTTTTGCATCATTTTTTGGGATATGCATTCCTTGTGTTCCTTCTGTACCGTGAGGAGCCTTCGGATCCGGGCGTCTCATTCCTGCTTTTGCCATGATTGATTTCTCCTCCTTTTATACGTCATTATTTTTTATGGACTGTTTTTTGGCATTCCGGTTTTGGTTCTGATTCTCACGTGTTAATGGAGTTTGTCCATTTGCCTTTTTTATCCTTGCTTTTTTATTATCGGGTTGACTGTCTTTTGGCATATGATATCTCCTTATGATTTGAATATTTACTATAGTCAAGATAAGTATGTTCCATTTCTCAAAAGCATATTCATAGAGAAGAGTATCAGTAATATTTTCAAAATTTTCATCAAATTAGTCTCGTCTGTTTATAATAAAAAGGGCTGTTACAAATTTTGTTTTGCAACAACCCTAGAGTAATTTAAAATAAGTTTTTTATCAAGTTTGTGCCTGCAACAAATGTGCCTATGGAACCACCGATGTTAGCCATAATTACAACTAATATTGTTTTTAAGAAGCGATTCCGAAAGATCCCTTTGATACTAAGCATATCGGTTTGAATATTCTGAATATCCTTAACTGCAGGCTTTTTTATTGAAGCTTCCACCAGACCGGCAAACCATCCGCATGCAAGTAGCGGATGCAATGTAGTAAAGGGAGCCGCGACAAAAGAAGTCAAGATACTAAGGGGATGTCCCAGTGATAAAGCAGTAAACAATGCTGCTAGTGCACCCGTCCAAAGAACCCAGGTTGATAATTGACGTAAGCCCGTCTGAAGATTAAGTACAAAGGAATAAACAATCAAAAATGTAATGATTGCAGGAATAATCCAACCTGCCAGTTTAGAGAAAAGGCTTTTTTGTGGAACAATGGATATGTTCTCAATATTCTGCTCTTTATATATCTCCTTTTGAATTCCTGGAACATGCGCTCCTCCTAGAATAGCCACAACCTTTTTGCCTGGAGCATTTTTAATATTATAGGCTAGATATTGATCCCTTTCACTAATTAGAACCTCTCCTATTTGAGGGAATTCTTTTCTAAGATCTGCTGTTGCTGATTCCAACATATCTTCTTTTAATAAGTTCTGTAAGTCTTCGTCTGTAATCTCGGTATCTTCATCTGCGGAAAATAGTAAACCAGCGAATAGTTTTATCTTATCCCAAAATCTTAATTTTCGCCAAATACGCATAAAGGTTGTCTGTATATTACGATCTGCAAGTACTAATTCAGCCCCAGTTTCCTTTGAACTCTCAATCCCCTGCAGCATTTCTCCCCCAACCGTAGTATTTAACTTCTTAGCCAACTTCTTTTGATAGGAGCCGAGAAATAAATTAGCAATCAGAAATCCTATCTTCTTAGATTTTATAACCTCTATAATGTCTGTGTCTTCCCAAGCTTTTGGATTTTGTATATTCTGATACCTGTCTGCATCTAATTCTATACAAATACTATCCGGATGTTCCTCATCAATCACTTTCTTAACAAGCTCAGCACTTTCTTTTGAAACATGGGCCGTAGCTATTAAGATTATTTCTTTATCCTGATAGTTCAATCTTTTTACATTATCTTCACTCACTTAGTTTTCCTCCAATAATCATAAAGCCATAGTTGAATTCAAGTATAAACTTGTGGAAAACATTAGTCAAGCAACAAAAATATTACTATTAGAATACCATCACAATTCATTTACAAATGGAGCTGCACAATTTTAACGTGACAGCCCCATTTGCTTTACTTTATATCGTTAATCATTTACATGTATATCACCACTTACTGTACCTAAATTCAGTTCGCTTCCCTGATTTCCATACGTATAGACACCTGTTTTTAGATTTCTCTGATGCATATCGTTATAATTAATATATAAATCACCAGAAGTCGTTCGTGATTTTACACAATACCCATTCCCATAGTTTTTCAAATCAACCCGTATGTCTCCACTAATGCTACTGGATTCTAATACTGTGTCTCCATTACATTTAACTTCAACATCACCACTCTTAGAACTTGCATGACACACCTTTACATTAACTAAAAGATTCAGATCACCACTAGTACTGCAGGCTCTTAATCCATCTCCTGTGATATTGGATAATTTTAAGTCACCACTGACACTACTCACATCAGCATTATTCATTGTAAAATCATTGATTTTAATATCGCCATTGGTGCTTCTGATTTTGCATTCACTTGCTTTTATAGAATCCATATCCAGGTCGCCGCTCATAGAACTATTATTGATTATATCAGCAGTTAAGTTGCTACCTTCCACGTCACCGCTCAAACTTTTAAGTAAAAGGTTCTTTGCTTCAATATTGTGTGCTTCCACGTCACCGCTCATAGTACTGGCAGCAATCTGAATACTATTCATATCACGGATACTGATGTCACCGCTGGAACACTTAATTCGAATGTCGGTTGAATATGCACGATTGATTGAAACATCACCACTTGCTGCCTCTATTGCCATGCGGTCAGGGTTTACGCCCTCTATCTTAATATCTCCACTTGCTGTTTTAATAGTAACATTGCCCATGTTTTCTGGTAATTCTACGTTAATGTTAATGGAGTTTGTTTTGAGATTAAATAAAAATACTGTTCTACCAACTCTACGAATTCCAGCGTAAACAGTGTTTCCTTGTTTATAGCTATAGAATTCATACATTTGTTTTTGCCTCTCATTACCATTATTAACATAGCTGATATTAATTTTACCATTTGTGGATTTAGCCACATGAACGTCAGCACAGATACCTTCAATAACCAGATTCAATCCTTTATTTTTGTTTTTGGATTCTGTATCCTCCTTCTTCTCATCAACATTTTCTGTTTTTTTTGCATTGCTATCTAATCCTAAATCTTCTGTATTTTCACTTTCACTAAGAGGTCCAATATCATCTAAGTCTTCCGTTTCGTTACCATCCGTAGCTGGTTCTTCCTTAATCTCTTCAGATTCATCGTAACTCTTTGTTACATTTTCTGTATATCCTTCTGCTTTTCTTTGATCGGAATCAAAGGATCCCAAACCTGAATTCTTAAGATAACTATCGGCTAGATTATTAAGAGAAGATGCTGCTTGACCTATGGTATGCTTAATATTATGACTAATCTCTACAACATCAATATTACTAATTGCTTCTCCAGCAGTGTCTAATGCACCATTAATGGCATTACCAATCTTTTTACCGTCTATACTTCCTATATCTAAATGTATAAATTTCTTAGTCTTTGAATCCTCTTTGTTATCTTCGGTTTCTTTCTCTTGTTCTTTCTTTTCATCTATACTGGCTGCATGATATACTTCTTTTATTTCTTTAATTAAATCATCGATTGATCCTAGTTCTTCACAAATTTGTTCTTCACTTTTTCCTTTTTGTATACCAACCTGAAAATGTTCTTCATAATCTGATACGATCTCTTCCATTATACTTTGATCTGTGTCTTTTAATGCATTTTTCAATGCAGCTAAATATTCATTCTTGTTCATAGCAATCCTCCTATTCAATAATTTCTTGAACAACTTTTACAAAATCCAACCACTCATTTTTTAATGTCACATGGTATTCTCTTCCTTTATCTGTTAAATGATAATATTTTCTAGCAGGACCCTCACCGGATTCCACTAAATAGGTTTCTACATAAGCTTCATCTTTTAGACGTTTTAAGATAAGATATAATGTTCCGGTTGCGATTTCCATTTTCTGTGAGATTGCGTCTGTCAACTCATATCCATAACGATCTACCCCTACTAATTTTGAAAGTACACATAGTTCTAATGCTCCTTTTTTAAATTGCGCATTCATAAGATACTCCTTTCTGTCCGATTACAATGTAGACTCTTTTTCACTTTTGTCTTATGGTATATATTATCACTAACTATTATTCATTACAATATAGTCTTTATAAAATAATTATTAAATAATACTTCATATTTATAAATTATTAAATCCTGCAATTCATATAATATATGATTGCCAGTCAGTTATGCTAACACCGACTGGCAATACTCTAGTATTTATTTACTCTTCTCATGTTTACCTTCATGTACACCGATTTTATGTCCATCTATAATACCTACATCTGCATTCTCTTTCGGTCTCATCTTCCTTAATTCCGGATTGCTTTTTTCTCTATCTTTCTTTCTGTTTTTATTATTATCCATATGTTTATTTCCTCTTTCTTTCATTAGATATGATTGCCTTTTCGAAGTACCAAATTAACTCTATGATTATCTAGTATATGTATGTAGGAAATAATTATACAGGTATCTTGTATACAAGTTCTTGTTTGGTTGCTATAAACCTACTTTAACTAGAATCTAACTGCTTACACTATTATAATGTTTTAATCCCAATTTCCAAAAGTACATTGTAAAGATTGTGAAAGCAATGCACATACCTATTGCAAAGAACAACCCGCTAATGGAAAGGGCATTTGTTAAATATTGAGTAGGAATGGTAGCAATAATACCATAAGGCAAGATTACATAAAATAATACCTTAAAAGCGCCTTTAAATATAGTACCTGGTAATTTCATGCACAGTTCAAGGCCTTCTTCTTCCAACCGAATGATATTTACTGTAGAACCTACAAAGAATGCTACCGTCCGAACCAAGACTTCCAGATCATAATGTATGGTGGTCATTAAAATCAACAGAAACAGATATCCCAATACATGTATAAAAGATACTCTAATATCCGTTATCGAAACACCATATAAAATAATACAGCTACTAAGAATAACTAAAGGAGCAGAGCCAAAATTAACATTTTCAAAAGTTAAACGTAACAGCGGATTCATCGGTTTTGTCAGATACATATCCATATCACCGGAACGGATTTTATCTGGTATGGTAAATACTCCGAAGAAATAAATTACCATACTCAAAGCATTTACCAAGGAATAAGTGCCAATAAAGATAACCATTTCACCTCTTCCCCAAGTTCCGATCCTATCAACGTTCGAATATATCCCCTGAAATACCAGTAACTGTACTATGGCTAAACTTCCGTCTACAAAGAAGGGTCCAAAAAACCCCATTCGAAATACCATAACATGTATCAATCTTAATCGAATCAACTCTATTATAAATCTTAAATTTCTTCTCATATTCCAACTCCATCATATTTTATCCTATATTTTTTATAAATTACGTTATTAATCATTGCAAAAGCTAAAATCCAGCACATTATGACGAATACACCGAGTAATGCCTCTTCTTTACATCTTCCAATCAACAACATTGAAGGAAGGTATGTAACATAATAAAACGGGAAAAGTTTCATGCATTCTACGATTTTCTCCGGTAAAAGTGCCAATGGTATCATACTTCCTGTAATCAGTGCCAGCAGATTGTCCTTTATCATTAGAATGGTACTAATCTCCTGTAATTTAAACGCTAGAATGCCCAAGAAATAATTTAACTGAATCATAAATAATAATCCCAGTAGGATTAATACAACCGCATACAATAGGATAAGAGGGTTCTGCATCATCACAAAATTAATTTTAAATACATAGTTCCACACCATAGCTGCAAGTAGATTACATCCTAAATAGAACAGAATGGTACCAATCTGCATAGAGATATAATACTTTTGTATATTAACAGGCAGCACCATGTACTTTGAAAATGTACCATTACGGATTTTTGTACTGATTTCTTTGCTAATTTCTCCTGATCTTTCAAGTTGCGATAAAAAGGCGCTGATTAAATAATAGGAAAGCATACTTTGAAAGGTAAAGCCCGCTACGACATCCTTGCTCTGAAAAACCGCTCCCCATAAAATATAAGCAAATGCTATTTTAGTTACGGTAAGTATCAAATTAAAGATGGTATCTGCACGCCACATAAACTGCTGTTTTAAAAATACTTTTGCTATTTCTATATATTTTTTCATATTAACTCCTGTCCACCTGTTGATATATCCGTTCAACCACATTTCCAATTTCCTCTTCTTCTATTGCTATATCACTTGATGAATAATGTGTCATAATCGCCTCAAGGGTTTTTCCTGCCTCCGCTTTTGGTACATCAATTACTATCTTGTACGGTGTCTCCTCTACCACGTTACAATTAGAGTTCAGCTGAATTTCTGTAGGTCTTTCAAAGGAAACGTATATTCTTTTATATAATTGATATTGTTCAAATAATTGTTCTGTATCACCATCATAGATTTTCTTTCCTTGGTTTATTACGACAGAACGTTTGCATAACATCTTGATATCTTCCATGTAATGTGATGTTAATACAATCGTCGTTCCCTTCGCCTCATTCACTTCTTTTAAGAATTTACGGATTTGTTTACTTGCAACAGCGTCCAGGCCAATTGTCGGTTCATCCAAGAATAGTATTTTAGGATCGTGAAGCAATGCCACCATTAATTCCATCTTCATTCTCTCTCCTAGCGACAAAGTTCTTACTTGAACCTTCATCAACTCCTTTACACCGAATAACTCAATAAAATACTCAACGTTTCTATTGTATACTTCTTTTGATATCCCATATAATTCCTTGAATAATCGCAAGGTATCTTCCGTAGTAAGTTCAAAAAATAATTGACTTTTTTGTCCCATAACGATTGCATATTGACGTTTGAAATCATTTTCCAGTTTATTAGGATAGAATCCCAACACATGAATTTCACCAGAAGTAGGTGCTACAATGCCGGTAAGCATCTTAATTAATGAAGTTTTACCCGCACCATTGGGACCAATAAGACCTATGAATTCTCCTGTTTCTACGCTTAAGTCAAAGGAATTCACTGCTATTTTCTCTATGTAATCACGCTTAAATAAACCTTTGATGCTGCCGGATAATCCTTCCTGCTTTAGATACCTATTATATTTTTTACTTAAATCTCTTGTTTCTATAATGTTCATGTTCTACTTACCTCTTTTCGTTAAAATATTTCTTTCATTCTAAAATAAAAAAATCCACAGAAGTTTCTGCCTTTATAAAAAGACATAATACTCCTGTGGATATAATATATAAAAAGAGAACTCTATCCAAGAATTTATTAAGCAATCTGTTTGGCAGAAACCATCAGACATTTGCAATACAAATGCCGACGTAAGGCATACCTATAGCCAGAAGGCAATAGATATATACCTCATACAACTATTTAGTTGCAATCACCAATTCAGACACACGTAACAAAAACTTACCTCTCTTTCATCTTTCATTCTAATTTTTTGTTGCTTTGCAAATAACGCCAGCACAAAATTTCTTAATCCACTTTTTATTATAAAAGATTAACTTTAAATGTCAATATTAACTTTAAAAATTTATAATTATTATATTATACTGTAAATCGCATTCTTTTTGACTGTACCCTTTACGTAGCATGGATACTGTATCAATTAAGTATAATCCGCATATAATACTGTAAATGCCAAAAGGAATAAACTAATGTATCATAACAGCAATCCTACGATAATGAAATACCAAAATCAAATTTCCCTTATAAATACTTTTCGGAAACTATGGGAACAACACATCATGTGGACTAGATCCTTTATCATCAGTACCGCAGCAGAGTTAGGTGATTTAGAATATGTAACAGAACGATTACTGCGTAATCCTACTGATTTTGCAAATGTCTTAAGGAATTATTATGGTGTGGAAAACGCCAAACGATTCGAGACTCTATTGCGAGATCATCTTCAGATTGCTGCAAGCCTTGTTAATAATGCAAAAAAAGGAAATAAAGAAGGTATTGTAGAAGACAGGAAAAAGTGGTATAAAAATGCTGATGAAATAGCCATATTTTTATCAGAAATAAACCCTTTTTGGTCGATGAGAAAATTCAGGACACTGTTATATAGTCATTTAAAAATGACAGAAGACGAAGCCGTATTTCGACTAAATAATAAATATCCCTTAGATATTATGATTTATGACTCAATCCAGGCAGAGGCTATGAAGATGGCTGACTTTATGTCTTATGGTATTATGAATCAATTTTTTCAAAACACATAAAATAACGAGCCCTATACATGAATAGAAAAAGCAGTGTTAGAGTATTATATCTTCACTGCTTTTTGTATACAACAAAATGTTGTAAATCTGCCATTCGTATGGACAAGTCTGTCATCTGCCGATAGGCTGAACATTCGTTGATGGTCAACTTGCATTCGAATAGAAAGTATGGTATTATTTTAATATTAAATTTTAGGAGGAAAGTAATAATGTCAGACCCTGACCCTGACGGGAATACTATTTTAACACAACTAATAATCTTAGTCGTTCTAACTTTAGTCAATGCATTTTTTTCTTGTGCCGAAATGGCTACCGTATCTGTCAATAAGAACAAGATGAAGCGATTAGCAGAATCCGATAATAAAAAGGCAATCCTGATTCTAAAACTCTTGGAAGAACCGACTAAGTTTCTATCAACAATTCAAGTGGCAATCACTTTAGCTGGCTTCTTTTCCAGTGCTTCAGCTGCGACCGGTCTTTCTAAACCTTTAGGAATATGGTTACACAATCTAGGAATTCCATATGGCGATCAAATTTCATTAATCCTAGTCACTTTAATATTATCGTATTTTACTTTAGTGTTTGGAGAACTGGTACCGAAAAGAATTGCTTTACAAAAGACAGAATCCATTAGTATGTTTACTGTCAAACCAATTATGTTTGTAGCAAAACTAGCATCGCCCTTTATTAAGTTGTTAACACATTCAACAAATCTAGTAATGAAATTGTTTGGGGGCAAACCAAGTGGTTTAGAAGATATTCTATCCAGGGAAGAAATCAAATCACTTGTGGAAGAAGGACAAGTTCATGGTGTGCTAAATAAAAAAGAAAAAGAAATGATAAATTCTATTATAGAATTTGATGATAAATTTGCCAAAGAAATCATGACTCCAAAGATTAATGTATTTGCAATTAATATATTAAAACCTATGGAAGAATACATTGAGCAATTATTAGAAACAAATTACTCTCGAATTCCTGTTTACGAGGATGATATTGATAATGTTGTAGGAATCTTATATTTTAAAGATTTTATGCGGGAGGCCGTAAAAAAAGGATATAAAAATGTTGATATAAAATCTATATTGATTAAACCTTACCTTGTACCGGATAGCAAGATTGTCTACGACTTGTTTCGAGAATTGCAGGATACAAAAAACCACATTGCTGTACTAATTGATGAATATGGTGGCTTTGCTGGTATAGTAACGATGGAAGACTTAATCGAAGAGGTAATGGGTGATATCGAAGATGAGTATGATACCACATTACCAAAGATTAAAAAAATAGATAATTCTACTTATCTTATCGATGGTCTATTAACCATAGATGAATTAAATAGTGAATTAGAACTAAATATATCTTCTGATAATTATGAAACCATATCCGGTCTGTTGATTGACACTATGGGTGAAATTCCTAGTGAATATGATGATAGAACTATTGAGATAGAGAATTTGGTTTTCAAAATTGAAAGTGTAAAGAAAAAACGTATCGATAAAATAAAACTATATATAGGAAGCGCAGAATAACAAAAAAGGGCTTCGCACTAAATGCGATTGCCCTTTTTTCTTACTCTTATGTATGCTAATTATTAACCCTAATTATCAACCAAATAGGGAGAATGTTAAGAATAACGTAGCGGTTAAGGAAGCTACCAATGAAACAACTGTAATCTGTGTATTGATGGAAGGTCCTGCCGTATCTTTAAATGGATCACCAACCGTATCACCTACTACTGCTGATTTATGGGTATCTGAATTTTTACCACCATTATGTCCGGATTCAACATACTTTTTGGTGTTATCCCAAAGGCCACCTGAATTGGACATAAATAATGCAAAGATTAATCCGCTGACAATATTTCCTGTGATAAAACCACCAATTGCCTGAACACCACCGATAAATCCTACTAGAAGTGTTGCAAGTATTGTCATAAGACCTGCTGGAATTAATTCCTTGATAGCTCCATCCGTTGCAATTTCGATACATTTATCGTATTCGGGAACTACACCTTCTTTACCCTCTTTTAATCCAATAATTTCTTTGAACTGACGGTGAATTTCTTCTACCATACGTTGAGCATTTCTATCTACACCAAGCATTAACATAGCGGAGAACACCGGAGGAATTGCTGCACCAACCAATAAACCAAAGAATACAATCGGATTTACAACATCAAAACCAGTGATAAGTGGTTTTCCCAATTCTGCTGCTGCTATGTTTACTTCACTAATGAACGCACCTAAAAGTGAGATTACAGTGAGTCCTGCAGCACCAATTGCGAAACCTTTTGTTACTGCTTTTACAGTATTTCCTGCACTATCAAGTGAGTCTGTAATTTCAAGTGCTTTATCTCCTAAATCACCCATTTCAACAAGACCACGCGCATTATCTACAATCGGTCCATAAGCATCATTTGAAATAATCATACCTACGATGGAAAGCATTCCAACTGCTGCCATTGAGATTCCAAACATTGCATAACCAGGACCAAGTGGTTCACAAATTTTAAAAGCTGCAAGTGCTGAGATACCAATACCAATCATTGCAGGTAATGTACTCAAAAGACCATAGGAAATTCCAGATAAAATAGTAAAGGCAGGTCCGGATTCTGAAGCTTTTGCAACTGCATGAACCGGAGGTTTTGTATCATCCGTAAAGTAATCACTTGCGATACCAATAACAAGACCTACAATCAGACCAATTGCACTGGCAAACCAGATTCTCCATTCAAAACTAAATAGATAAGTTGCAACTGCCGTTAAACCACCAAAAATTACAGTAGTAACATAAGTGTTACTGTTTAAGGCTCTCGTAGGATTTCCGCCTTCTTTCATATTTGCTGTTAATACACCAATAATGGAAGCAAATAATCCGATTGCTGCATAACAGAAAACCATACTTGCATTTACAGAGCCACCTTTTATTCTATCAAGACCAACAGCCATAACGAGTGCTGCAGCCATAGAGGCTACGTTTGAATCGAATAAATCGGCACCCATTCCTGCTACGTCACCAACATTATCACCAACATTATCTGCAATAACAGCAGGATTTCTTGGGTCATCTTCTGGAATTCCAAGTTCAACTTTACCAACTAAGTCGGCGCTGATATCAGCAGTCTTTGTAAATATACCACCTCCTGCTTTTGCAAACAGAGCCATAGAACTAGCACCAAAGCTAAAGCCTAAAAGTGCTGTGGTATTATCAGTAAGAAGCATAACCAAGGTAACTCCCAATAAGCTTGAGCCAACTACTGCCATACCCATAACTGCACCACCACGGAAACCTGACATAAAGGACGGTTTGATACCTTTTGTTGATGCTTCTGCAGCCTTAACATTTGCAATTGTTGCAATACTGATACCTACTTTACCTGCAATACCAGAGAAAATTGTTCCGCATATATAAGCAATTGCCATAACAATATTATCTGTTATATTTCCATTCCATATTGGTGAAGGAAGGAATATAAAAATAGCAAATGCTACAACTGCGCAAAAACGAACCAATGTTTTATACTCTTTTGCCAAAAAAGTGTTTGCTCCGTTTCGAATCAGTTTACCAACTTCTGCAATCTTCTTATTTGAAGACGGCTGTGAATCCACCCACTTATAGAGCCATACTGCTGCTCCAAAGGAAAGTATTGAGATCACAATTGACACAACTTGAAAAAATTCCACATTCATACTCATCTTGTTCATCTCCCAATTATTTTTTTTACTTTGTTACTTTTAGCCACAATACTGATAGTAACACTTTAGTATCTTTTGTTCAATAGTAAAGTAATTATTTAATCTTTATTGGCACTTTATACAATAATTATAATTATCAAATAGTACTATTTTAGTCATTTTGTTCATCTTTTTCGACATATTATCTTATAAAATATTGATAATTACCAAAATACTTTTTTAGCTCAAAAAAATATTTTTAGCTCTTTAGTAAACCCTTACCTCCAAAGGAAATATACCAAATTTAGTATATGCATAATCAATTTGGTGAACACTAATTGTTTCTAAAAATATGAATTTGGAAATTAGGAAAGGCGGTTGCAATATATTTTATATTTGCAACCGCCTTTGTTAAAATTAAGAAATAACTAAAAATCTGCACGTTCACTATAATGGTGCGCCTGTTCTAACATCATATCTTTCACTTTCATTAAACGAATTTGTGTACTCCGTTCATTCTCATCCAGTTTCATTTTAATGTATTTTATATTTTCCTGCATCTCTGGAATCATTACATGCTCTAATGCATTTACACGACGTCTGGTCTTTTCTATCTCTGCTGCCATCAGTTGACAAGACTTCTCACACTCTGCTAGTCGAAGCATCTCCGGCAGGATATCCTGCAAAGATTTCACTGCATCATCCAAATCTCCTGAGGTAAAAGCAAAACCGTAAGAATAAATATCATTGGCATCCGGTGTCTTTGTTTTATATGAAAAGACAGGAATATCAACACTCATAACATTACGGGTGCTCGTTTCAAGATATACTTCTTGTCGTGGTGCCATTAAGGCAACATTTAAAACTTCATCTTCCATACCTGCCCGAGCCAACACAAATCTTTTATTTGCCTCTGTAATTCCAGCTTCTACTTTTTCCCGTAAGGTCCTATTTTCACGAACCAGTTCAAGAAACTGCCGCATTAATTCATCTCGTTTATCCTTAAGAAGTTTATGTCCACGAATCGCCATCACCAATTTCTTCTTAATTCTTGTTAATTCCATACGGGTTGGATTCACATGAGTCTTAGCCAAAAACAGCACCTCCTTCCTGAATAATACCTTTCGATACTCTATTTACCATAATATTTATCCAGGAATTCTTCCCGAATTCTCTTCAGCTCGGTTCTTGGGAGTATTCCTAGTAGTTTCCAACCAAGATCTAGGGTCTCTTCGATATCTCGGTTTACAAGATATCCTTGAGATACATATTCCTGTTCAAATGCATCCGAGAATTTCGCATAAAGTTTATCGATATCTGTTAATGCTGCCTCTCCTAATACAACCATTAATTCCTTGGCTTCTTTTCCTCTTGCATAAGCAGCAAATAGCTGATTCATGGTATTCGCATGATCTGCACGGGTTTTACCCTCACCGATACCCTTATCCTTAAGACGGGAAAGGGATGGCAATACATCAATCGGAGGTGTAACCCCTTGGCGATGCAAGTCACGGCTTAATATGATCTGACCTTCCGTAATATAACCGGTAAGATCCGGAATTGGATGTGTTTTATCATCTTCAGGCATGGTCAGAATAGGAATCATAGTAATACTTCCAGTTTTCCCTTTTTGACGTCCTGCTCTTTCATAAAGAGAAGCAAGGTCTGTGTACATATATCCTGGATATCCACGGCGACCAGGAACCTCTTTACGAGCAGCTGATATTTCACGAAGAGAATCTGCATAATTTGTAATGTCTGTTAATATTACAAGTACATGCATTCCCTTTTCAAATGCAAGATATTCGGCAGCAGTAAGTGCCATACGAGGAGTTGCAATACGTTCCACTGCCGGATCATTTGCCAAATTGACAAACATAACGGTACGGTCAATGGCACCAGTTTCCCGGAAACTTTCTGTAAAGAAATTTGCTTCCTCAAAGGTAATTCCCATAGCAGCAAATACAACCGCAAATTGTTCATCAGTTCCACGTACTTTTGCCTGGCGGGCAATCTGCGCAGCGAGCTCTGCATGAGGTAGTCCACTAGCAGAGAAGATAGGCAGTTTCTGACCACGTACCAGGGTATTGAGACCATCAATTGCAGATACTCCGGTTTGAATAAATTCCTGTGGATAGTTTCTGGCAGCAGGATTCATTGGAAGACCGTTGATATCCATCCTCTTATCCGGAAGAATCTCAGGTCCCTTATCGATGGGACGTCCCAAACCGTCAAATACTCGGCTTAGCATATCATCCGATACACCAAGTTCCATACTGCGGCCTAAGAAACGTACTTTACTATTGGAAAGATTAATACCGGTGGAACTTTCAAATAACTGTACCAAAGCATTCCCTTTATCAATTTCAAGTACCTTACAACGTCGTTTTTCACCATTTGCAAGTTCAATTTCGGCTAATTCATTATAAGATACATTTTCAACACCACGTACTAACATCAGAGGACCTGCTACCTCTTGAATGGTTCTATATTCTTTTGGCATTAGGATTCCTCCTTTTGTTTTAACTCATCGATTTCTCGATGTAAGTTATGAATAATATCTGAAAATTCAGTATCAATCCTGTCATTGGTAATATATTTAAAACGACCTATCTTTTCCCGAACCGATAGTTTTACTAAATCATCTACGGATACACCGCTACTTAATGCCTCGGAAGAGATATCAAAGAAACTAAGAACAAGCTCCATCATTTTAAATTGTTTATTCAAATCGGTATAAGTATCCACCTCGTGAAAAGCATCCTGATGTAAATAATCCTCACGAATTGAACGTGCCGCTTCCAGCTTCAAACGGTCAGGAGCAGAAAGGGCATCCATACCAACCAATTTTACGATTTCTTCAAGTTCAGATTCATCATGTAAAAGATGCATAATTCTTGAGCGTAGAGCCATCCAGTTCTCATTTACTTTCGTATTAAACCATTTCCCCATATTATCAACATACAAAGAATAACTTGTCAGCCAGTTAATCGCAGGGAAATGTCTCCTGTATGCTAAATTAGCATCAAGACTCCAGAATACCTTAACAATACGAAGAGTAGCCTGAGATACCGGTTCTGAAATATCACCACCAGGTGGGGAAACAGCACCAATAACAGAAAGAGCACCTTCCCTGCCTTCCTTACCAAGTGATATTACTCTACCGGCACGCTCATAGAATTGAGCTAGACGGCTTCCTAGATATGCTGGATAACCTTCTTCACCCGGCATTTCTTCCAGACGTCCGGACATTTCTCGGAGTGCCTCTGCCCAACGGGAAGTGGAGTCAGCCATAAGGGCAACGGAATAACCCATATCACGGAAATATTCCGCAATTGTGATACCTACGTAAATGGATGCCTCACGTGCTGCAACCGGCATGTCGGATGTATTTGCAATTAATACAGTTCGTTCCATGAGGGAATGTCCTGTCTTTGGATCTTTTAATTCTGGAAACTCATTTAATACATCTGTCATTTCATTTCCACGCTCACCACAGCCGATATAAACTACGATGTCTGCTTCTGCCCATTTTGCTAACTGATGCTGTACGACGGTTTTTCCACTACCGAAAGGTCCGGGAACCGCAGCTACACCACCTTTTGCTATTGGGAAAAGTGTATCAACAACACGCTGTCCCGTTACAAGCGGCATTGTGGGTGACAATTTCTCACTGTACGGCCTGCCTACACGAACCGGCCATTTTTGAAGCATGGTAATATCAGTTAACGTTCCATCTGCATTCACAAGTACTGCTATGGTCTCTTCAATTGCATAATCACCTTCCGCAATTGATTGAATTGTACCTTTCGTGTTTACAGGTACCATAATTTTGTGAGATACGATTTCTGTCTCTTGAACAGTACCAATGATATCTCCACCTTGGACTTCATCTCCCTCTTTTGCCATCGGAGTAAAGTGCCATTTTGTAGTTCTCTTAAGTGAGGGAATTTCAACACCTCTGGTTAAATTATTCCCTGTTGCATTCATGATATCTACTAAAGGACGTTGAATTCCGTCAAAGATACTGCCGATTAATCCAGGCCCCAGTTCAACACTGAGTGGTGAGCCTGTGGATTCTACCGGTTCGCCTGGTCCTAATCCCGAGGTTTCCTCATAAACCTGAATAGAAGCCTGGTCACCATGCATTTCAATGATTTCACCAATTAATCGTTGCTCACTAACACGAACCACGTCAAACATATTGGCATCGCGCATGCCCTCTGCAATAACCAGTGGACCGGCAACTTTTTTTATCGTACCTATACTCATTTTCCAATTCACCTGCCATTTAATTTAGTTGTTAAATATAATATCAGAGCCAACTGCTTGCTCTACGGATTTTTTAACATTTCGCATTCCCATTCCGGTATTTCCGGAAACTCCAGGGATTGGTATTATTGCGGGTAATTCTTCTGTCCGGTACCGATCAATTTCAGATTCCAGTGCCGCTTGCAGACTTTCTGTCAGATAAATAACTGCATACTTACCCTCTGCCAGTTTTTTCAGCAGTCTTCCTGCATCTTCTGCGTTACTGACTGGATAAGTATCCAGCCCAAGAGCTGCAAAACCATAAATGCTGTCTCTGTCGCCTAATACTGCTATCTTATACATACATCTCCCTCAATCTTTCACGGATGGAATTCTCTGGAAGAAAATTACGTTTGCCAGAAAGTAATATTCTTACTGATTTTATTTCATTTTCCCTAGCTAAAATATACGCAGCTAATGGTGATACTGTAAATGAGTTGTATTTTTGCGGCTGTATTAGCTTAATGATTCGATTATCGCACCATCTTTCAAAGGCAGACGTTGATTCTTGTAATGCTGGTACAGCATCTGCATAATCAGTTGTTGCAAGATAATCGAAGATCTCTTTTGTTCCACAAAGAGAAACTTCTATCAGACTTTTTCGATTCAGACTATCACAAACAGCAAACGCCCTCTCGAAAAACTCAATACTTTTCCCTGTTTTATAACCTCGAACTGCAATATTAATATTAGCTGCTACAACCTTAAGTTCAACATAATCCGCAAGTAATTCATTCCCGGACTTTTTGCCCTTTTGATATATACTTTCTAGGGCTGCCCTATCAATTATGATATCACAGAGTTGACTGTCACCGGAACGCATTTGTATTTGATATGCTTCTTCTGCACAAGCTCTCATATACTCCGGTAACAAAGTAAAATCATGATTCTTAACTGCATCATAGATTACTTCAGTATCAATGGTCCCATGTGTAATATAGATATCTGGGATCTCTTCATTTAGATAAACCTGTTTTATTGCGGCTTTTAGATTATGAAAATCATTTCCGTATAAAAATGTATCGAAAACTGACATATCTGTTACAAGTTCACGGACCAAATCCCATGTTTTCTCACGCTCTATCACCAATAACTGATCTGCATCTTCATCACCGGATACACCCCACCCCCGATCAGCTAAAAGACGTAAACACTCCTTATAGCTTTTACAAGCAAGTAACTGATCGAAAAACGGTTTATCAAGCAGGGTAAGTTCTTTTGAACGAATACGTGCAACTGCATAGATAAATTGATTATCCGTCATGCTTAACCTCTTTCTGCATAATTCTTATGCCTTTTCTTACAAAATCTTTGGGCATTATTCAAATAACAGCTTGCACACCTTGTCCTGCAACGTTTCTTGTGCAGCAAAGAATAAGGCGTTAAAAGAACAGTTTTCTTCCACATCACCATATATTAATATAAAGCCGCCATCAATATCACATGTTTTCTCTGAAATGGTCAATTCGGTACCTTTCAATCCTGAAAGTACGTTACGGAGATCTTCTTGAAAATTCACTGGTAACCGGTTCTTGTCCTTAACAGAAAAGGAAATCTGGCCATCTTGTCCCAATGCATGTTTTTTGACCATATTAAGAATCACATTAAAATATTCTTTGTCCGGTAATCCTAAAATAGAGTCCTTTGCACGTAGAATGACATCATGGATGATTTCCTGTTTCGTATTCAATATGATTTTTTTCTCTTGCAAAAGTGCTGCCGATTCGGCACGGCTTAAACAGGACAAAACAGAAACCTTAGATTTTTCCTCAATGTCTAAGCATTTCTTTTCGCCTTCTGCATGTGCATGAGCTGTAATTTCTTTGGCTTTACTTTCCGCCTCAGCAACAACCGCATTTGCCGCCGCTGCTGCATCTTCTTCGATATGTTTTAATATCTTTTCTAATCCGGTCATCGCCAAACTCTCCTAACTGTTTATAAGTTCAAACCTGCAACTCCGTTTAATGCTAACATAGAAATCAGTAAAGCTAAAATAGCATAAGTTTCTACCATTGCAGGGAATATCATGGCTTTACCAAACTGATCTGGCTTCTTGGCAATTACTGCCATACTTGATACAGAAGCACGTGCCTGTCGAATTGCTGATGAATAGCCTACGATTGCCATAGGAAGACATGCTGCCAGATATAACAAACCTTTTACAAAAGTAAGTTCAGAACTTCCGCCTAATACACCAATTTTTAAGAATGTCATAAATGCAATCAAAAATCCATAGATACCTTGCGTACCTGGAAGCAATTGTAGTATTAATACCTTACTGAACAGAGAAGGATTCTCAGTAATTACTCCAGCACCTGCTTCACCACCCATACCTACTCCTTTTGCTGATCCCATTCCAGGGAGGAGTGCTGCCATAGCAGCTCCCGTAAGAGCTAACACAATACCAAAATCATTCAAATTATTCATGCTTTATCTTCTCCTTAAATTTATAAAATTTTGTTTTAACACTAAAAGGATTGAACTTACGTCCGCCGCCTTCATAAAACTTTCCAAAAAATTCTACATATTGCAAACGATTCGTGTGCACATAGGCACCAAGTGCATTAATTGCTATGTTTAAAATATTACCAAAAATAACAATTATCGTAAATAAGATAGCACCAACAATTCCACCGCCAACCATGGACGCCATTTTGTTAATAACCATACAGATAACACCGGTTGCTAATCCTAATGCAAGCAATCTGGAATAGGATAATACATCACTTAAATATCCTGTAATACCATAATAAGCATATAGTCCTTTTAAAAAGCGCTTAAAAGGATTCTTTGATTCTCTACCATTGGTACAAATGATACCGACTGTTGATAGAATAAACAGAAACGGTGTAACTTTGGTAATTACTTCTGGTAGCTGAATTCTGGTCCCTACAATATCAGCAAACATCTGAGTAGGTAATAACATTAATATAGCGCTGATTAACAATACAAACCAGAATACTGCATCGTAAAGTGCCGCCTTATAATCTTTTGCCTTTATACAAAGATAAAGCTTTACACCCAATCCAGTTAACACATGTACAACACCAAAAGCCAGACTAAATACCAGCATTTTCATTGGATCGTTCATAGGTACAAACCAAAGTGGTTGAACAGTAACTGCTTTATTGAAAAAAGTAATAGAAATAACATCAATGACATCTCCAAAATAACTACCAAACATAATTCCCCAGAATACTGTTGATATACCGCAGAATAAAAACATTTTAAGGGTTTTTCTCATGGATTCCTCTAATTTGTCTTTATATTTTACTAGAGCAAAACCACAGCCAATCGCAATAATCGCTCCATATCCTGCATCGGATAGCATAATCCCGAATAATATATAGTAGAATAAGGACATTACCATCGTCGGATCTACATCTCCCTTACCTGGAGGGCTGTAGGCTTCCACCGTTCCTTCTAAGGGATTGCAAAAACCATTATTATGCAGCAGTACCGGTACCTCTTCTTCCTCTGTAGGGTAATCTAGTTCTACATTGACCATAAATCTTTGATTCAGTACATCTGATATTTCTTGCGCTTCTACTTCTGGTATAAATCCATGCAAGAAAAAAACTTTATTGGATTGTAGTAACTGTCCAATTACTTTGTATTTCTCTGCTCTCATAGTATCATAATCCATAAGGAAACGAATATCCTCGGCAGATTGGCTATAAGATTGGATTTCTTCCTCTGCTTGTAATATATTAGCTACAGCAATCGCTTTCTTACTTGTTAATTCTTCAAATTGTTCCTTTGGAATTTTATCCACTATAGAATTGGGATGAGAAAATCCAACTGCCCTAAGTCCTTCAAAGACCGCATCTGCATTCTCCTTCGTACAAAGCAAAAAGAGATTGGTCTGTTCACGGGAAGAACTGATGATATCCACATGAATCGGTGTATGTTCTGCCAATACATCATAGATTTGCTCAAGTGACCAGGCATTTGGCAAACAACCGATAAACCCGGACGTATTCTTAGTCCCTGAAAAACTCATAGGAATGTCTAATGACATCCAAGGGGATAGAATCTCCATTTGAGTTTCCAACTTTAAAATTTCAGCTTTATACTCTGCAATCTCTTTTGTCAGGGAGCAAACTCGATTTACTATACGTACTACAGAGTCATACTTTTGACCAAATGCTCCATAGACATCTGTTGATACTTCTTTTCGTCCTTCTAATATAGATAAAATCGACTTTTTTTCCGTGAGATAAGTTTCCAAAATCTGAAGTGCTTCTTTCGCAGAAGCTACATTCTTCTCTAGTAAGAATTCTGCTTTTGTAACATCTGCTTTATAAAAGACACTGTCTTCCGGTATCTCGTCATTGATTTCAATGACACCACGGCGCTGCAATAATTCTAAAATCGGTTTGCGGTCCTTTTTGAGTGCACATATACTAATACGCTGCATTTGCAGCACTGCCATAACACAAACACCTCCTTTTATCTAGAATTTCAAATTACTTCTGAAAGCACAAGATCGATTGCAGATTGTTCTTTACTTTTGACCATTTCTTTTAGAAGGGAAACCTCTTTTTCTGCATTTTGTACAGCCGTTTCCATCAGTCTATCCCCTTGCTGCCTTGCCTTCTTTAAATCTAATTCCGCTTTGTCAAGCGCTTCTTTCGTCATATTAATTACAATTTCCTTCGCGTCTTCCTGTGCTTTTGACAGGATTGCATCACGCTTTTTTATTGCTTCTTTCTCAATTTCAGCAGCATTTATTTCTGCCTGTCGTACAGCTTGTACAGTCTCTATTGCCATTATTTCACCTCCAATATAAGATATTGGGTAAATTATTACAAAGTTATTATATCTCTTTTATTTTAAAAATTCAACAAAATATACAACAATTATTTGCAAATATAACAATTTTTATCTATTTTAATAAACTTTTTCATTATGCCATAGAATTATTATTAAAGTATCTACAATTTGTCTAAATATAATGGTTCTATATAATTATTTTTCCATGATACCATAGCAAAAATATATTACCATCATAAAATCTTCATTACCACAAATACTAGTTATGAAGATATCTTCTATAGTATATTTTTAAATATTAGTTTTAAAAGGAGGCATGTATATGGCTAGCTATACAGGCGTAGTGAAATGGTTTGATAATGACAGAGGTTATGGATTTATCTCTGCAAATGATGGTAAGGATGTCTTTATTCATCATTCACAAGTAAAAGAAAAAGGGAATGATAAAGATATTCATGAAGGTGAGGAAGTATGTTTTGATGTCGTAACAAAACCAAAAGGTCCATCTGCTATCAATGTTCAAAAAATTTAATTTATCCTATTATGGTAGTCTGAAGCAAGCGTAATCGATATCAAATTTGATAGGAGGAATCATATTATGAACAAAGTGCATTATAATGTTAACGGTTTACTAAACTCAACAGTAAAAACACAAGTAAAGAACGTTCTGAATCATATCGATGGTGTTAACAAAGTCAATGTAGATTTAGTAAATAGTTCCATAGACGTTGGTTATAATGATTCCGCAGATGAAAATGAAATCAAACAAGGTATTGAACATGTCGGTTGTAAAATTGAATAAGATGTATTAAAAAAAGCAGCATATGCTGCTTTTTTTAATACTTGATTTACTTCTATTCTGCTAAATATGTCTTAGTATTATTCCAGGAATTCTCAGCAGCCTGTCTAGCAGTAACTCTACCCTTTAGATAATTTTCGGCCTCATCTAAAATCATATCAATTACGATTGCATCGTTCTCCATTGGTGTTGTTAAGGAATAAATGGTTTCAAATAATTCATTTCTTTCCTCTTCTGTAGGATAGGTTGCTTCCATTGTGTAATAATCCGTATCACCACTGGATAACGAAGCCATATAATTCTCATCATTCCACTTTCGTTTTTCTTCCAATACCGATTTGTTAAGTGAAAAGCCTTCCATTAAATCAGCCTCCTGCATCTCTTTGGAGAAAAGCCTCCCGACAAACTCTTTGGCTAATTCTTTTTGTGTGCTTGCACTATTAATACCAATGATCATTTTAGGACGAAATAGATTGTTAATACTGGAGAAATCACCATTTTGTTCCTTCAATACTTTAAAAATATACGTCATGTCCATCACACTTCCAATTTCTTCGATATTGCAGGTTACCTTCTTTGTTGCTACTTTAATCACGGCTGAAACCCAATAACCAAATACGGTCCCTTTTACACCAGCACTATTCATTTTATCAATCTCCACATCCTCTGATGCACCAATATTTAAAGCAATCTCATTTACCCTCTCAAGAAATTTTTCTAATGCAGCTACATTAATTTCTTTATTTTCATCTACAATAGAATTATAGTTTAATAATAAGAACCATTCTGCCAACGCGCGATAATTACTTTTTGCAAAGATTGGTAGGCTGGAATTCTTTATCTGTTCACTGAGTTTATCCAAATCACCTGCCATTTTAACAGTTTCTGACTCACCATAGATAATTGGCACTGTAAATCGTAATGGCATTCCATATATTTTATCATCCTGATAAAAATTCTTAGCGATATTGCTTAAGAGTTCGCCAGAGTCCACCAAAGGAGTAATAAGACTTCCCATATCTTCTAACACACCCTTTTCAATATAAGAATCGATGGGCAGTCCGTCCAAAATTAAAATATCCGCTCCCTTTTTCGCAAGCAGTTCCGTATTCAAAGCCTTGATATAGTCAGCTTTTGTATTTTCTCCACCTGCGGCATCCGCCACTCGGAAATTAACATATACGTCTGGATTTACTTTTTGATAGTCTACGATTGCCTGCCTTATTGTCCTATTATCTTCCAATGCATATATCGTCAATTCTTTGGAGGGTACTGAAGATACCTTTTCATCGTAAACGTACCGAAAATAAGATGGAATTCCTTTTTCATCTTTAACCTGCACGTAAAACTCCTTTTGGGTTCCAACAAGGAGGGCTTTGATAAAATACGACGGTGCACTTAGACTACATAACTGTCCATCGATTATGGTTTCCCATATCGAACTTCCTTCTAAATTCTGGTGTACTCCTGCTGAATCACATATATATACAATTCCATTTTCAACTATGATCTGACTGTCATCCGATATCTCTGTTTCTATGGTTCTTTTTATTCCCTCATGTTCTGTTTCCGTATTGTAACTTAGAAGTTCCTTGCTATTTAGACTTGTATAATAGAGCATATTGTTATCTGCTGCCATTTTAGCTAATTGCCCAGTATCAAATTCGATCACTTTTTTCTGTCCGTCCGGTGTATAAACATCAATTCCACCTTGCATATATAATATTGAAATCATCCCATTTGCCAATACTGTAATATCACTGGGAAAATAGGTAATTCCCCAGTCTTCATATATTTCTTTAAATTTAGCTATTTTAATCAGTTCGTATGACCCATTCTCGGATTGTCTATATAACGCATTGTTAAAATCTGCATCCATACATATCATATATAGTTTTCCATCTTCTCCATAAAAGAATTGCTGTATTTGAACAATGTTATCACTAAAGACCGCGGCATTCAACGCTTCTTCCTTTTCTTTCGACCATTGATTATCCGTTTGAATGTATTTAACATACAACAGTGTACCACTTGAGTTATCATAAGCGAATAATTCGGTATTCCCCTCAGGATTCATAAGTAAGGAGATACAGTCACTGTCATTTACCCCTTCCGGATAGTTAAAATCCTTTTCAATATATCTTCCCATCGCCACTTCGCTGTTACCCGTCGTGGACTTATCATTTTCAATTATTTTACCGCAGCCTGATAAACATGAAAGGGTAATTACGACTGTAGTTATAATTGATATAATTTTTTTCACTTGCATCTTCTTTCCTCCATTAATTATTTCCTTTTCGATTAAGTATATCAGGCAACCTTCTAATATTTCTCTAATTTTTGTAATTATCTTTAGAGAAATATTAGAATATTTTGTGTAATAATGTTATAATATCCGCGATAAGCAGATTAGTCCATGGAAACACAGTCACTTTCCGTGCTCGCACGAGAAAGTGACTGTATTTCCATGGATAAGTGCAACGCGAATGAAAGGACTCCGTCCTTTCATTCCTAATCTGCGGAAACCATGTTATAATAACACAAATAGGTTAAATAACATAAAGACGTTATGGAGGTTAACAATGTGAAAATTTTATTAATTGAAGACGACGAAGACCTTTGTGAAGCATTATGCTTTCAATTTAAGAAAGAGGGGTATGCTGTTGATGTCTGCCATCGTGGTGATGAAGCTGTGTATTATGGAAATACTACTGCCTATGATATTATTATATTAGACCGAATGTTGCCATTTCTAGACGGATTGTCTATCTTACAAACATTAAGGAAAAATAATGTCTTTACTCCAATTATAATGGTTACTGCCATGAATGGAATTCATGACAGAATAAGCGGTCTCGATTCCGGAGCGGATGATTATTTGATAAAACCATTTGATACCGGGGAATTACTAGCAAGAATACGTGCATTATCCAGGCGACCAAGAGGCATGGAAAATACAGATATTATAGAATTCGGTGGCCTATCCCTAGACACCACCAGGCACCTTTTAACTGCAGGGTCCAAATCCATATCCTTATCTAAGAAAGAATCCTGCCTATTAGATTTCTTTATTCGCAATCATGGACAAATACTTACGAGAGAGCAGATTCTTTCGAAGGTATGGGATTCGGATTCTTTTGTTGAAGATGGCAATCTGGATAATTATATTTACTTTGTCAGAAGAAGATTGAAAGCTGTTAATTGTAAAGTCAGAATTAGAACAATACATTCCGTAGGTTATCAGCTTGAAGAGGTTAATGATACATAATGTTTGTGATAGAACGGAGAATACTATGTTTCAAGTATTAAAAGAAAAACTGATACTTTTGTACACTGCAATAACTGGACTCATTATTGTAATAGTTATGATTATTTTACTTGTGTATACAGAAAGTATTTTAGAAAACAAGAAAAAGGAAACCTTCCAAAATGATTTAAATACCATGATTCATAAAATGCAAACTGAGAATACCTTCAGTCATTCCTGGTTATCTCAAATGGAAGAAAAAAATCAATTACTAATAGATATTGAAGATAACGGGTACAATCTAACCTTTCCCGGTGCTATTATTACACCGACAGAACGAAAGCTATTACTAAAGAAATTGAATTCCAATGCTTTAGAGGAAGGTATTGATAAAAGTACATATCCTATTTTTTCTAATATGGTTGAAAGTAATATCTATACGCTTCGAGGGTCAAAAAAGGAAGTTTACTATGGGGCAGTTGTTATTCTTCCGACATCTTCCGGCTGGAGAAGTCTATCTTTGTTAAAATACTTATCTGGATACGATTCTTCTATAAGAAATCAGCGTTTACTCTATCTGTTCCTTGGCCTGTTGGGAATCACGGGTTTGTATGTTGTAAATCGCTGTTTCGTAACAAAAATGCTGAAACCTATAGAAGAAAATAATGAGAAGCAGACGAGTTTCATTGCATCTGCTTCTCATGAACTGCGCTCTCCTTTAGCAGTAATCAGTGCAAATAATTCGGCTATCGTATCCATTACTCCAGAATCCTATGAGTTTACAAACGGTATTGATAGAGAATGCAAGCGCATGGCTAGGTTGATTGATGATATGCTGCTTCTAGCTTCTACAGATGCAAATACATGGATACTAAATAAAGACTTGTTACAAACTGATACTTTACTAATTGAAACATATGAAACTTATTTTGCTTTTTGTCAACAAAATGGGCACCCACTTTATTTAGATATCCCGGAAAACGAATTACCCTCTATCCATGGTGACAAGGAACGAATGCAACAGGTTTTTAGTATTTTAATAGACAATGCCGTCTCTTATACCAAGCTTAACACTAAGATTATTCTTCGTGGTTATCTTTTAAATAACCAAATGTGTATTGAAGTGGAGGACCATGGTGCCGGAATACCGGATGTACATAAAAAACATATCTTTGATCGCTTCTACCGTATGGATTCCGCCAGAAATGATAAGAAGCATTTTGGTCTTGGCCTAAGTATTGCAAAGGAATTAATTCAGCAGCAAGGTGGCAGAATATCAATTCGGGATACCGTTGGTGGTGGAACTACATTCCTCTTACAATTTAAAGTTTAATCCTGCCTGTTTCTGCTCCAGCTATTAGTTATTTACCTGTCGCATTAAATATTTAATGTTTTACATAAAATTTTTCTTGATTTAAATTAAAACCCATGTTATTATTTACCTATAAATGGTTGATTTGGCCAAATAATTATGTTCTTTTCTAATAGGAGGTTTTAACATGGTAATTAAAAAAACAATTACTCTTCTTAAAATTTTATTTGTCTTACTTATTTTTTTAATTTTACTCCAGTTTACATTCTTAATCGTACCATCCGATTCTTTAAAAATGCAAACTTATCTGTTTGCATTAAGGTTACCAATTGATTCCATAGGAAAAGAAGGCGTGCAATTACTATCCGTTTATATATTCCTCTGCGCTGTTCCTATTTACCTTTTGGGGTTGTATATAATAAAACAGCTAATCAATTTATTCAAACCTTTATCGGACGGTGATACTCCTTTTACAGAAAAAAGTGTAACCGTAATCAGGCATATCGGCTTTGCCTGCTGGATATTTGCCATAATAAAAATGATCGCAGAATATTCTGGTGCACAAATTTTACTTCATTCCTTGCAAAGCCCAGTCCCAGAGTGGAATGCTGAACTAACTTTACCAGCTACCATGCTGATAGCCGGAGTTCTTGTTTTGGCTTTAGCTGAAGTCTTTAAACAGGGATTAGCCTTGAAGCAGGATAACGATTCAATTTTATAGGAGAAAATATTATGGCAATTATAGTTCGAATAGATCGTGTCATGGCAGATCGAAAAATGAGCTTGAATTCTCTATCCGAACAGGTAGGAATCAGTGTAGTCAATCTTTCACAGCTCAAGACCGGCAAAGTGAAAGGAGTTCGTTTTTCAACGCTTGAAGCAATCTGTAAAGCGTTGAATTGTCAACCGGGAGAGCTTTTAGAATATGTTCCGGAAGAATAGTAAGAAAAGAATTATCCAAAATACATTTGTGCCCCTTTAACGATAAAATAAAAGCAGATACTTTTTTGGTATCTGCTTCTTATATACTGTTCTCAGTTTATACAACAAATAATTCTACTTTCCAATTTTAATAAATTATTGAAAAGCAATATTTGGTCGATTTATTAAGGTAATCATCAGAAGGAAATACAGCAATATAGTATTCACCTGGGCTTAGATAACCATATATAAATTCATAGCTATAATCTTTCGCATAATAGGAATCTAAAATGATCTTTTCATTTGAATCAACCACAACAAAAAACATATTCTTAAGATCTGTAATATTATCCTCGGGCGATATCATTGCTGCTGAAAACTCTGTCTTTTTATTTAATTTAAAATAGTAAAAATCAAGCATGCTGGTTGGTGTTAACTCACCAAACACCCCATACTCTGAAAATATCTCCTGACAAGTGGAAATATCATAACTCTTAGACGGCTCTTCAAAGATATAAGGTCCATCTGTAGACTCTGATCTATTTGTGGTATTCGCAGCTGAATTAATTTTACTGTATTCAGAAACTGTAATTGGAGATTCTGTTTTAATTCTGTCAAGTTCAGAAATATTAATTGCAAAATTTAGATTTTGACCTTTCTCAATCGTCATCGTATTAATGCCCATAACCTCACCATAACTATTGAGCAGAGGACCACCGCTATTTCCACTGGATATGGCGGCCGTAATCTGGATATAATCAACGCCATTATCCTTACGGGAGGCTGTGGATACAATCCCATCCGTTAATGTTCCTGTCAATCCTAAAGGACTTCCCAAAGCATAAACTGTCTCACCAACCGATACTCCGTTTTGATTTCTAGTGAGCACTGTATTGGTTGAAGGTATGCTTAAAATAGCAATATCAATGTTTTTATCATATCCAAGTATTTTATCAACGGTATACTTTACTCCTTCATGAGTGGTAATTTCTATTTTCTTAGCACCTTCAATAACATGATAGTTGGTAACAACCACACCATTCGAAATAAAAAATCCCGAACCCTGACTGCTTGCACTCGATAAGTTCGCAATAATTTCAACGGTGGCAGGAGCACATTTGCTGTAAATATCCTTTGCACTTAATTCTTGTAATTCTTCAGTCTTACTACCATTATCCGAAGCTTTCACTTCCAGATCATAGGTCGTCTTTTTGCCTCCGGCTTTTGCAATAACCGTAACCTTGCCGATTGCAATGGCCGTTAAGTTGCCGGTGGTACGATTGATTGCCGCTACGCTGTCATCTGATACACTCCAGGTAACTTTTTCTTCCATTCCTGTTACTTCCGCTTTAAATACAAACTGCTCTCCCACTTTCAAATTGCTGGTGCGGTCTAGTATTATTACAGACGGATTATCAACTTTTATTTTAGCTTTTAAGCTATACTTTTTTCCGCTTTGCTTTATAGTAGCTGTAATTGTTGCAGTACCTTTTGCAAGTGGGAAAACTTTACCTTTTTTATTTACTTTTGCTATTTTCACGTTACTAGATTTATAAGAAACCTCAGCATTCTTAACAAGATTATCTATTTTAAGATTAAAAGTCTTATATCCTGCATATAAAGTTTTTTCGTTAACTCGAAAGGAAGGTTCCGAAGTTTTTGTAGCAGCTTTCGCAGTGATTACAGTTAGACTCGATGGAGCAAAAACAGTAAATACAAGAAGAATTATAAGCAAACATCGTATACTACACCTTTTTATCTTGGACATGAATCTTACCCCCCATTCTGTCTTACCATTAGTTCCACAATTTGGAATTGGTTTATATAATATATATCACAATCCAAGTCTAATTGCAAGGATGTGACATCCTAAATAATAAAATTGACAAATAATCTTTTTAACATTATAATAGTCCTGTTTACGTACTGTACTAAGAAGGGATTGTTTACTATGGAATGTAGAATTACAGAAAACGAGATACAGCAATTTGCTACCGCTTTGCAAGAAATGAATATGATATATGAAGATTATGCAAAGTCCGTTAATCTTCCATATACTAGTTTGCAAATACTCAATCTTATTACTCAGCTTGAAAACTGCACACAAAAAATCATCTGCGAACACACTTTCTTACCTAAGCAAACTGTAAATACAATTGTTACGAATTTTTACAAAAAAGGTATCATTGAATTAAAGGAAATACCGAACAATCGAAGAGCTAAAACAATTCATTTGACACAGTCAGGAAAGGAGTTTGTAAATTCTATTATTCCTCATATACGAGAAGCAGAGCGTAGTGCTATGGAAACGCTAACCACTGAACAACGGAAAGCTTTTTTAGATGGAATGAAACTATATTGTGATACATTCCACAAGATGATGAAGTTAAAAAAAACATAAGTTAAGTAAATATTGGAGGTTAATACAACTTGACAAGAAAACTACATAAAGATGATATTGATAAGGTAATACAAATTTGGTTAGAAGCTAATACGAAAGCTCATAATTTTATCCCAGAAAAATATTGGTCAGACCAGTTTAATGCTGTAAAAGAAATTCTGCCTCAATCAGAGGTATACGTCTATGAAGAGGACAGGGAAATACTTGGATTTGTAGGTCTTAATGATAATTATATTGAAGGTATTTTTGTTTCTATCAATTCACAATCTAAGGGCATTGGAAAGCAATTATTAAATTATATTAAGGACATTAAAACAGAATTGTCTTTAAGTGTGTATCAAAAGAATGAGCGCGCCATTAATTTTTATCAAAGAGAAAATTTTATGATGAAGTCTGAAAATATTGATGAGAATACAGGCGAACAAGCAATTTTAATGTTATGGAAACGATAACATAGCTATCTATTTTTAAAAGATCAGTTATCCCAAAACCAGACACTAAGAAGAAAAGCCGATAACCCGTTAAAAGAAACTTGGTTATCGGCATTTTTTTAAATTATGTACTTACAGTCCTCTAACATGGACTACCTTGATACTTGATGCTGTTTCATCCTTGTGATTCTTACCTACAGTTGAAGCATTATTCATTCATAAAACTGTCAGCAATTTCTTTGATAGCTGCTGCATTATTTCTGTTTTCCAGAGCAATCTTATTAATACTATCCGCTGTTGATGTAGTCCGTTCATTTTTACTAACAATTTCTTCCACGCCAGTTGCATTATAGTTGGAGGCCATACTAACATTGTCGATCTGCGTCTTGATATTTGCAACTGACTGTACAAACTCAACAGTATTATTATCAATTTCATGAATAGCAGATTGAATTGTTTCGACTGAAGCACCATAACCATTTGCCATTTCTACAAAGTTTTCAAACTTACCTGCTACATCTTCTTCCATAAATTGCATGATATCATTAAAGCACTCCCTTACCATTTCTATACTGTGATTTGATTCTTCAACTAGATGTTGAATTTCTGAAGCGGTATGGGAAGAACTGTTTGCTAGGTTGCCGATTTCACCAGCTACCACTGCAAAACCCCTACCAGCTTCCCCAGCTCTTGCAGCTTCAATTGATGCATTTAAGGATAAGAGGTTCGTCTGCTGGGTAATGTCAAGGATCTGGTTTGCCATCTCATTGATTTTCATAAGAGATTGGAGTTTTTCAATCGCTGTTTCAATATCACTTTTTGTTCTGTTAATTCTATCAACACTTGTCGTAAGAGTCTGCTCCGCAATATTACGCATATCGGTAGAAGTCTTAAGAAGTTCCTTACTCCTATCATTACCATCTTTAACTTTCTCTTCAATCTTATCTACCATATCAGAAATATGAACAATTTCCTGACTTACCGCTTCAATAGAGGAATTTGTGCTTATGATACTAGCTGATAATTCTTCTGTGGTTGCAGCATTATCCTCAACGCTTTCCATTAGCATTGCGGAAGAATTGCTCATAGAATATGAGCTGTCTGTTAAGGAAGTAGAGCAGGTATGTAATGTACCAGCAATACCACGAAATGTTGTTGCTAGAATATCTATGGCACTAGCAATCTGTCCAACCTCATTCTTGTGTTTTGCATATTTCATAATGCTATTACTTGTAGTTAAGTTCAAATCCTTTAACTTATTGATTTCATACTCTACAACGCCTAAAGGCTTCGTGCTTATTTTTACTACGATAAAAGAAATTAATGAAATCAGGAAAATACATATTACGCAGATGATCCCGAAAAGCATTCTATTGGTGTTAGCTTGGGCATAGATATCCGACTCGCTGTCGCTTAAAACCAGTGCCCATCCTCGATCCGGCATATACTTATATACAGCAACATAGTTCTTCCCATCTGTTCCAACATATTCAACTGTATCAATACTAGGTTCAGAACTACCAGCAACTTTATCCATGATAGATAGTTACATTGAATCCTCAATCTGTGTAGACATCAACTCTTCATTGTCATCAAAGATATAAGAGCCTGTATTCACATTGATTAAAGTATCTTTCACATTCTCTGATCCATTGATCGTAAGCTTGTCAAGAACCGTCTTCAGATTTAATGCTATGGTAGCACCACCAACAAAGCCAAGCGGAGTTTTCCCATCACTGTCAAAAATCGGACAATACATAGACAAAACCAATTGCTTTGATGCTGGAGACAGAAGAATACCGGTATTATATACCCCTTCTGTTGTGAGCATAGTATTTTGCAGTGCCTTAAGACCATCACCTTCTCTTGTAGTAATACCTACAACGTCCTTTTTTGAATGTGTAATTACGTGGGAGCTCCACTCTGCAAGATAGATACCTTCCCAGTCTTTTAGGTCAGCAAAATACTGTTCTGTATAAGTCTGAGCAGCTGTCTGTAATTCTGAATTATCAACCGCCTTCAAGTATTCTCTTAAGTCGCTTGCCTTACTGAAAGCTAGGAGTACAGACTCTGAACTTTCAATATAGTCTTCAATAATCTGTGTCTTCGCTTCCAGCGATGTAATCATATTGTCCACAGCATTATTACTCAAAACTTTTGTAATACTACTATTTGACGTATAAAATAAAACTCCCATGCATGTAATTACAATTATTGTGATTGCAATGGTAATACCCGTACTTAGCTTCATGTTTCTAAACATATCCGTCGCCTCCGTTTTCTAATGTAAGATTTTATATTTTAAAACTTAATACGAAACAAAAATATAAAAAAGAACTATATTAATGAATTTATTAGATTTAAACAGAAATGATAGAATGCTGGGAATTGTAATATTTACATATATTTTATCATTTTATGTCGATATGGTCAATATTACATTTACAATATTTTTCAACTACTATATTTTATATAATATTCATTAAATGTAAATAAGAAGTTAGGACATGTGGCATTTGATATGATACCTCCTAAGTAGACATGGTAAATAACCTAAATCTACTAAGGAGGTATTTTTATGGCCAAATCACCGCACTCTCCTGAATGGAGAAGTATGATTGCACAAGAGTATCTAGATGGAACTACATCATCTGAAGTACTTGCAAATAAATATGGCATAAATCCTGTAACAATACGACGATGGGCTCAACGATATAAAGAACATGGTATATATGCATTTAATCGCACTGCAGGGAATACTCAGTATACATCCGATTTCAAAAAACAGTGTGTGGAACTTTATCTTTCAGGTGAGATGTCACTAGATGAAATCGTTTCAAAATATAATATTTCTGCTCAACAAGTTTTAAGAAGTTGGATTTCGAGTTATAATGCCAATAGAGAACTTAAGGACTATTGTCCTAATCGGGAGGTCTATATGGCAGAAGCAAGAAGAAAAACAACAATTGAAGAACGAAAAGAAATCGTTAAATACTGTATTATTCATAATCGTGACTATAAAGGAACTGCAAGTACATATGATGTTTCCTATACTCAAGTTTATTCATGGGTTAAAAAGTATGATGCTAATGGCGAAGAAGGATTGCTAGATAAACGAGGTCATCATAAAACAGATGATGAAGTAGATGAATTAGAATGTTTACGAAGAGAAAATCTTCGTCTAAAACGAAAATTGCAAGAAAGCGAAATGGCAAATCAACTGTTAAAAAAAGTGAGAGAATTCGAAGGGATGTGACGCTTGGAAAACAACGCTATGAATCTAAGTATTTAATAATCAAATATTTTTATGATAATCACTCTTGGAGTATCAAATGGATGTGTAAGCTTTTGGATATTTCAAGAGCGTCATACTACAAATGGTTGAATCGAGAAATACCTGAACAAGAAAAAGATAATATTGAATTGGCTGGACTTATCAAGGAATATGACGAACGCTTTAATCATATCTTGGGCTATCGTAGAATGACTTCGTGGATTAACTATTTCAATCACACTAATTACAGTAGGAAACGAGTACACAGAATTATGAAGAAGCTAAATATACATTCTGTGATTCGAAAGAAAAAGAAGAAGTATAAATCTTCTACATCAGAAGCTGTTGCCGAAAATGTGTTGCAAAGAGACTTTTATGCAACAGCTCCAAATCAAAAATGGTCTACAGATGTAACAGAATTTAAAATTCCCGGAGAGAAGAAAAAACTGTATTTAAGTACTATTCTTGATTTGTATGATAGATATCCGGTAGCATATGTAATTAGTTGTCGGAATGATAATAAACTTGTATTTAAAACTTTTGATAGAGCAATCATGGCCAATCCTGATGCAAAACCGATATTTCATAGCGACCGTGGTTTTCAATATACTAGCAAAGTGTTTCAAAATAAGCTTAGAAATCAAGAAATACAACAATCAATGTCAAGAGTGGGACATTGTATTGACAACGGTCCTACAGAAGGTTTCTGGGGGATAATTAAGACTGAAATGTATCAAATGTATGAGATTACAGACGAAGCATCTTTACGTTATGCTATCAAAGATTACATACGATTTTATACAAAAGAACGTCCGCAAGATAGATTTTACTGTCAAACTCCTTTAGAAGTTAGAACACAAGCTTTATCTACAGACGAACCATTGGAATATCCTATTCCAGAAAATAAAAGAATTAAGAAATACAAAGAAAAATGGTGTGCATAAAAAACGACCGCACATTCATGCGGTCGTTCATCAGCACTCATTTTAGATATTTAACCTGTCTACTTGACAGGCAATGTCATTAAGTTAAGCAAAAATAGAACGATTACATCGATTAAAGCAGATGTAATCGTTCTATTTTATATTTACTAGATATATAAAAATAGACATATAAAAATTTAAAAAACACTTGACAAATAGTCAAAAATTTGTGGCTCCGCCCCTTAAATATGAAGATTCAAGGGAGGAACGCATATGAAACCAACTGAAATAAAAGAAATACTGTCACATATTATTAGTACTTTATCAGATGATCCATCTGATTTTTTGCAAAATCCATCGAAGGACTTTTCTAGAAATCGAAAATTATCATTTGAAACAATCATTAAACTGATGATTGGTATGGGCGGAAATAGCTTATGTAAAGAAATATATGATTGGTTCAATTATTCAGAAGATACCGCATCTGTTTCTGCATTTGTTCAGCAAAGAAATAAAATTTCTTCTAAAGCTATGGAATATATTTTTAAAGAAATGATTAAGGAATGTGACGAGCGGATTTTATTTAAAGGATATCGTCTTCTTGCTGTGGATGGTTCTGATATAAGATTACCCCAAAATAAGAATGACGATAATTCTTATATCAAAAATGATGAAAGCACTAAAGGATATAATCTTCTTCATCTTGATGCTATGTATGATCTGATGCAACATATTTATGTTGATGCTTCAATACAAAGTAAAAAAGGTATGAATGAACATAAAGCTCTAGTATCAATGGTCGATAAATCTGAATTATCTGGAAAAGTGATTATTGTTGCAGATAGAGGATATGAATCTTTCAATAATATAGCTCACTTTCAAGAGAAAAGTTGGAATTTTATTATACGTTCCAAGGAATCATATGGTATCAAATATATGATTCCTGATAGCGAAGAATTTGATATAGAAACTACTGTCACACTAACTCGAAGAAAAACGAAAGAAACAATGGCATTGATTAAAAAAAATCCTAATAAATATCGATGGATACAACCTCACACTACTTTTGATTATCTACAACCTAAAGAAAATAAGATGTTTGATTTGAAATTTAGAATTGTTCGATTTAAGATCTCAGATACGGCTTATGAAACACTATTCACAAATTTACCTGCCAAAGAATTTCCACCTGAAGTTTTGAAAGAATTATATAAAATGCGATGGAGTATCGAAACTTCATTCAAAGAATTAAAATATAATGTTGGATTAGCTAGCATTCATAGTAAAAAGCATAATTTAGTGCTTCAAGAAATTTTCTCAAAGTTAATTATGTACAATTTTACAGCTTTAATCTCTTATCACGTAGATCATCCTAAAGATAAAAGAATTAATTTTGCTAAATCAATACATATTTGTTATCAATATTTTAAAGACAAAATTTCCGAAAGAAGTCTTTTGACTATCATGCAAAAATTTATGTCTCCGATACGTCCAGGTAGAATATTTCAAAGATATCAAAACATAAAAAATGCTGTTGGATTTGCATATAGAATTTCCTAACGATATCTTATCATATCTGTATACTGTACAGATGGCTTATAACGTCATCTGCTTTTGGTTTGCTTTAATTACAAAAAAGATGAATACTTATCGCTGTATTCACCTTTTTTGCTACAATAACCCGTTCTTAAATACTTAACTTAATGACATTGACTTGACAGGGGTCATATCAATTTCTGCGACATGTCCTTTTCATAATTTATTAAAACATTTAAAGTTGCTATTTAATTTTCATAAATTTACGTATAATACGAATGACCGGCTTAAATAATACACCTTCCATTTCTTTAGATACAGTTTTTAATTCTTCCCTTATGGCGATATTTTGAGGACAATGGCTTTCACATTTTCCACACTCTATACACATAGAAGCATAAGCTGGTTTCACTGACATCGCCCCTAATGTCTGAGCATAATACCAACGGACATGTTTTTCATTTAAAAGGTACTTGTCATTATAACTAGAAAAACAACCCGGAATATTAACTCCTGCAGGGCACGGCATACAATAGCCGCATGCAGTACAAGGGACTTTGGTTTTCTCTAGCATAACAGCTTTTACTTTTCCAAACATTTGAAGTTCTTCTTCCGATAAGGAATCTTCTTTGGCATCACCTGCAATCCTGATATTATCAGCAAGTTGTTCTTCGTCACTCATACCGGAAAGAACAACACTAACTTCCGGATGGTTCCATATCCAACGAAGTGCCCATTCCACAGGAGAGCGTTCTTTATTAAACTCTGAAAATGTATCTTTCACTTCTTTCGGTAAATTGTTGACTAATTTGCCACCTCGAAGAGGTTCCATAATAATTACAGGGATACCAAGGGATGCTGCGAGCTGCAAACCAGACTTAGTAGCCTGATTATTTTCATCTAGGTAATTGTACTGTATCTGACAGAAATCCCAAGGATACGCTTTTACGATTAATTCAAAATCAGTTTTGCTTCCATGAAATGAAAAACCGATATTCCGTATGGTACCTTCTTTTTTTAACTCTTCTAACCATTTTAAAACACCAAGAGAAAGCAATCGGTCAAACATGGGTTTATCAGTCAGCATATGAAGTAAGTAGTAATCAATATAATTGGTTTGCAACCTCGTCAACTGAGTGGAAAATATTTTTTTCGCATTGTCAAGTTTATTTACCATAAAAGGTGGAAGCTTCGTTGCAATCTTTACCCTTTCACGATAGCCGCCAGACAGCGCATTTCCTAGTAATATTTCATTTTTTCCATTTTGATAAATATACGCAGTATCAAAATAGTTGACACCTTTTTCAATAGAATCCCGTATCATGGCAACTGCTCTTGGCTCATCAAAGCTGCTGCCTTTCATAGGCAACCGCATACATCCAAAACCTAAAATTGATAATTCATCACCATTCTTTGTATTTGTTTTTGTCAGCATTTCTACACTCCCCTATTCAAACTATAGTAATTGTGGACTTATGACACCCAAAATATTTATATGTGATTTACTGGTTTTAGTATACCACCAGTTGAAATTTAAATCTACTGACGATACAATATTTTGACATCAAAAAACCCCTTTTATTTTATTTTGTCTAACAAAAGGGGTTCCTTTACTTTAGAGGTGGTTTTTTAACAAAATTAATAATTTAATTAGAATTCCTTCTTTTCATAAATCCTTATAGAGATAGCGATCGATATAAGGAATATGATGAGTAGAAGTAACGGTGATAGGTATCCTAATGATGTTAGTGTTTCCTTACTTGGAAGTCCTAAGTTCGTTTTTTTGTAAATATATACAAATGCCATTGGAATAAAGAATATCACGAACATTAGCAATCTGCCTTTTTCTACACCAAATTTAAAAAGTAAAGGCAATAAAACTGAAATAAATAAAACCGCTATTGCATTAACCATTAACAATATTATGAAAGCAGGTTTAAATGCCATTTCTCCGGTGTATGTAACCACCACCATACTAAGAGGTGCTACAATTACCATGCTAATTAGAATTAACAATAATCCAAACACATATTTACTTAAAACCATCATTTTTTTGGATATTGGCATAGAAAGGGCATACCGGTCCCATTTACAATTCTCATCGTAAGCAAGTGTTGTAATTGGTGCAATGGCACAAAGCATGGCTATCATAGCACTCATCATGCTTACATTCTTGGTAACTATGGAATAAAAGAGATAAAATACTATAAGTAGTAAATAGACTTTTCCTTGTTTTCGAAGGGTAAATAAATCTTTTAATAATAATCCTTTCATAAAATCTCCTATCTGCCTGCAATCGCAGGTCTAATCTTTATTATGCTTCTCCTTTTATGAAATAAAGCATAATGTCTTCGATATTGGCATGATCTATGGTATAAGATCCTTTTATTTTGTTTTTATTAACCAAAGCTTCTACACCAAATTGATTTCTACGGCTGCCATATACGTATTTCTTATCTATAGTTGCGTAGTCCGCATTGGAACATTTGAGCACGCCATAATCAGCTAAAAGCTTATCCTTTGATTCACTAAACATGATCTTACCTTTATGAATAAAGGTAATGTAGTCCGCGATTTTTTCTAGATCACTGATTATGTGAGAGGATATTAAAATGGAGTGTTCTTCATTTTGAATAAAATCCAGAAATACATCTAATATTTCATCTCGAACGATGGGATCAAGGCCACTTGTTGCTTCATCCAGTATTAGTAATTTTGCATGATGAGATAAAGCAACCGCTATGGAAAGCTTCATCTTCATTCCTCTGGAGAATTCTTTGACTATTTTATTGGTCGGAAGGGAAAATTTATTCAAATAAGATTGAAAAATCGCATCATCCCAATTCTTATATATTTCCTTCATCACTCTACTAATATTGCATACTTTCATATCCTCTGGGAAATTACTCTCATCAAAAACAATTCCCACATCTTCCTTTATTTGTATTTCATCTTTAATATGATCCTTACCTAAGATGTTAATTTCACCGCTGTCTTTATGAATTAAATTTAAGATAAGCTTTATTGTAGTGCTTTTTCCAGCTCCATTTTCTCCTACAAAACCCATAATACAACCTTTGGGCAACGTTATATTCACATCGCTTAATGAAAATTGATCATATCTTTTTGATAAATTACTAACTTCTAAGATATTATCCATAAACTACTCCTCCTTATAAAGTGTGCTAAGTATTTCGCTCAATTCGTTTAATGATACTCCGGAGCTTCTGGCAGTATCCACTGCTTTCTGAAGAGCTTCTTCTATGATTCGCAACTTCTCCTCTTTGATAAATTCAGTATTTTTCCCTGCAACGAAGCTTCCTTTTCCGATGACTGATTCTATAAATCCATCCCGTTCCAATTCCTCATAGGCACGTTTCGTGGTTATGACACTGATTCGAAGTTCTTTGGCAAGCAATCGCATCGATGGCAGCATATCTCCAGATTTTAATTCTCCACACATAATCAAATTCTTTATTTGTGAGGTTATTTGTTCGTATATCGGTTTATCGTTTGAATTACTTATGATAATATCCACTAATTCACCCCCAATTCGTTTAATTTCTACTATTTGTCATCATGTAATTGTATATATACATTATATACACTATTGACATTTTGTCAATACAAAATATAAAAAACACCTTTGCAGAAATTTCTGCGAAAGGTGTCTCTTAAATTCATGTTTTTTGAGTAATATGTAAAACCGCCGCTTGACTATTTGTTAGTACATTATTAATTGTAAAACTCCGCTCAAGGCGCCTAAACATCCAAGTCCAATGCAAATCCATCCAACTGTTCTCTTTCTAGTAACCGCTTGTTTTTTTGAAAGACTTATCATAATGATTCCGGCTATCATTAACAGTACTCCCACAATGACATTTAACTGCAAGTTGATTCCACCGAACATTTTTTCAAATAGATCATCAACTAATTTTTCCATTACTCTACCTCCATATGATTTACTTTATTCATAAGAACTAATGTAACAACAATCCCGATAATGACAGTAATGATCATAATGGTAAGAGAATTCACATTACTCGTATTTATATTACTTGCAGAATTGAACATGATATTACAAAACAATGATGACATTAGTACTGCAGACACAATAGTTGTCGGTACGGACTTATTGACAAATCCTATTCCCGTTGCTACAATTCCAATCTCTGCGGCTGTTACAGCCATAATTATCGTAACCTTTAAGGCGTGAAGCATAGTTTGAATAGACAGAATATCATCCATGAGCGGTGATATAGTTTCTGAAATACTGAATATCCCAAAGACCAAAATATTGCAGATTATCATTATAATCATTGTAAATACTGCGACAACTGCTAGTTTTGCAAGCAAAATCTTATCTCTTCTTATGGGATAAGAAAAAAGTAAAATTGCACGCTTTTCCTTATATTCATCTATCACAAGTCGTGTATACATAATGGAGGAAAAGACTGCAAATACAGCCATACTAAGCATAGAAAACAATGAGAAAACGTTATTATAACTTGCAAATATCTGTAGGTCGGGATCGGAGTCTATATGAGTCGCGTATCCAAACAGATAAATAAAGCCTAGCATTATGATACAGATAATTATACCTGAAATCCCATAGGTTTTTATGTTGTTTTGTTTAACTTCTAATTTCATAAGTCTTATCATACTTTTCACCTCCGTTCATAATGTTAAAAAAATAGTCCTCTAAACCATTGGGGAATTGCTCTTTTACAGCCGATAAGGCGACTTCTTCAACAATCGTTCCAGCAACCATTACACCAACAGTATCAGCAACATGTTCCATTTCGCTAAGGATGTGACTTGATATAAGTATTGTGATGCCTTGCTCGTTTTTTAACTGAATAAATAACTCACGCATTTCACGAATTCCTATGGGATCCAGACCGTTAATAGGCTCATCAAGTATGAGTAATTTAGGTTTATGTATCAATGCCCTGGCTATCCCCAATCTTTGGCGCATACCCAATGAGAATTTAGAAACCGGTTGATTGCTTACATCTTTAAGTCCAACCATTGTTAAAGTATTGCTTATATCCAATCCCTTAACACCCATATAAGACAGATGAATCTCCAAGTTTTCATATGCTGATAAATGTTCGTAAAATACAGGAACCTCAATAATACTACCTACGCTTTTTAATATTTCATTTCGGGATTCCATTACATCCATATTCAAAACTTTGGCATTTCCTGTTGTTGGATTAAGAAAACCCATCAGTAATTTGAATAATGTAGTTTTTCCAGCCCCGTTTGCTCCTAACAAACCATAAATAGAGCCAGTCGGCACACTAATATTACAGTTTTTTATTACCTCGATACCGGAAAAGGTTTTTATCAGATTTTCAGTTTTTACAGCCAATTCAACATTCATGTATTGTTCTCCTCATATAGTTTTTCTATGAACTTTAAGTATCTTGTTATCAATTCATCGCTTATAATGTCAGCACCCATTTTGATCATTAATTGCTGAAGAAATTTCAATCGCTTACTTAATCGTTCTAAATCACACCGAAAGATAGCATGATCACACCATATATTGATAAGTAAAAAGAAAACTTCCGCACATTCATCAGGAAACTCTGTTGAAATTGTTCCATCTTCTTTTCCCTCGCGCATAATCTTAGCATAAATGGGAGCACTCTTATTTACACAATCTTGCATATTTGACAAAACAAAATATGGGTCTTGTATTTGAGTGGATAAAGCCGTATCTAAAGAATGAATCTGCCGATTGTCCAACGTTTTTTCTAATATACCAATAAGTTTTTCTTTCGCGGTAAACCCTTGCATTTCGTCAATCCATTTGTTAACGGTCTGCTCTACATAAATAGATTGTTTGTCTATGACCGCCTTAAAAATATCTTCTTTCGATTTGAAATGATGAAAAATTGCACCCTTCGACATTCCTAAAGCGTATACAATATCTTGCATACTTGTTTTTTCAAACCCTTGTTCTGTAAACAATTTTGCAGAAACTGTGATTATATTTTCTACCGTTTGTTTCGGATTATTTTTACGTGACATAATAACTCCTCTCTTAAACCGACCGTTGGTTTGTTTTTTATATAATATCACTTTATCTATTTTATGTCAATATCAATTTTGAATAATGAAAGGACTCTTGCTCCATAGATATTTCCTCATCTATAGTGCAAAAGCCCTTTGCTTTTAATTTTTATAACTTTTCTTTAATTCTTCACCAGTATAACTTGCCTTCTCCATGATATCCTCTGGTGTTCCTTCTGCAACCAAATAGCCTCCAGCCTTTCCGCCTTCCGGTCCTAAGTCAATAATCCAATCTGCTTGGCTTATTACGTCCATGTTATGTTCAATGACTATTACAGTGTTCCCAGACTCCGTTATCTGAATAAGAATAGACATTAGCTTTTCTATATCAGAAAAATGCAACCCAGTTGTAGGTTCATCGAGCAGGTATATCGTTTTTCCGGTGTCTGATTTGCTAAGTTCTTTAGCCAATTTGATTCTTTGTGCTTCTCCACCAGACAAGGTAAGTGCACTTTGTCCTAACCTGACATACGGGAGCCCAACGTTCTTTAAGGTCTCTAACATATTCCGTATTCTACTATGTTCAGAGAACAATTCCAAAGCCTCTTCCATATTCATATCTAATACATCAGCAATCGTTTTATCTTTATATTGAATCTCAAGTATTTCTTTTTTATAACGTTTCCCATGGCAAGCAGAGCACTCAACCCAGATATCAGGCATAAAATTCATGGAAATGCATTTTCTTCCCTCTCCAGAACAAACCTCGCATTGGCCTTCTCTACTATTAAAACTGAACTTATTCGGCTTATACCCTTTCTCCTTTGCTTCTTTTGTTCCTGCAAATACATTTCGTATCTCATCAAAAACACCAGTATAGGTGGCTGGATTTGACCTAGGGGTTCGACCAATCGATTGCTGCGTAATATGAATTATCTTATCAATATGATCCAGTACTCTTATGCTATCATAAGCACCTGGAATTTCTTCGGACAGTTTCAGATGTTTCGCAATTGCTGGATACAATGTTTTGGTTATCAAACTACTTTTTCCAGACCCGCTGACGCCAGTTACACAAGTAAGTATGCCTAATGGAATATTTACATCTATATTCTTAAGATTATTGTGTCTGGCACCTTTTACTTCTATCCACTCTTGTGCTTTTCTCCGGTTCTTTGTGATGGACTTTAGAGGGTTGATACATTGCAGCAGATATCTTCCCGTCCAAGAATCTGGATTTTTCATAATATCTTCTGGTGTTCCTTCTGCAATGATATTTCCACCATAGACGCCTGCGCCAGGGCCAATATCGATAATTGCATCTGCTTTCAGCATTGTTTTTGCATCATGCTCGACAACAATAACCGTATTTCCACCATCTCTAATTTTCTCAATCGTGTGAATAATACGTTCATGATCTTTGGCATGCAACCCAATGGAAGGTTCATCTAGCACATACAAAATGTTGGTAATACCATTGCTAAGCTGTGATGAAAGTCTCAATCGTTGTGCTTCCCCACCCGATAAGGTTGGAACAGGACGATTCATTGTAAGATAGGGAAGTCCCACATCAATGATATTAGTTATTCTACGCTTCATCTCTTTAAGTACAGGTTTTGATATCAGAAATTCTTCCTTTGATAATTCTCCCTTGATGTTTTCTGTCCATTGTAAAAGTTCTTCCATCGTCATACCAACCGTTTCCGGAAATCTGGTATTCCCAACAGTTACAAACCTCCCTTCGGAGCCGTACAATGCCTGTTTTCGGAAGCTTTCCGGTAACTCCTTCCAAGGAAGTTCTAAGTCGACTTTCATTTCACCTGCCAATGCCAGTATTTCACCCTTCATCCAATTAGCATTCGGTTTCTCACGATGTTTCCTAAGGTTCCCCCACCATTCGGATGCACCATCAAGAATTGATTTATTTGGATTCGCTACAATCAAATCCGGATCCAATTCCAGCTTTACTCCCAACCCTTTACAAACAGGGCACATGCTTTCAGGGTTATTAAAACTAAATGTGGAGGCTGTAAGTTCAAAAAAGATATGATTACAGTGATAACACATTTCCTTTGTTTGAAACAGAAAATCCTCACCATTTATCTTGACCGTAATAGCTCCATTTCCCAAGGAAAGAGCCTCTTTTAAAGTCTCCGTCAATTCCTTTATAAAGTTTTCTCTGATTGAATTATAGGAATCTACATTACAGACAGTCTCATCTAGGGGAACAATACATTTACCGACAGGACAATCCACATGAAAGGGATATAGTAAGAATTCTGTATTTGGTTGTAATGTTTTTAGTAATTCAATTATTTCATTGACCGCTAGGGGTGTAATTGCCCTGCCACATTCCGGGCAATGCCTTGTACCGACTTTTGAGAAGAGAAGTCTTAAATAATCATATAGGTCTGTCATGGTTCCGACGGTAGACCTTGGATTTCTTCCTACTGTCTTCTGTTCGATTGCAATGGCAGGTGGAAGACCTTTTATCTCATCAACATCTGGCTTTTCTAGCTGCTCGGCCAGAAAGTTTCCGGATGCCGACATGCTATCCATGAAACGTCTTTGACTTTCGGAATATATGGTATCAAATGCTAGACTTGATTTGCCGCTGCCACTAACTCCAGTGATAACTGTGATTTTATTTTTGAGTATCGTACAATTGATGTTTTTTAAATTATTCTGTCTTGCACCGATAACTCTTATTTTATTAGAATCATCTTCGTTGCCAAAAGCATCTTCAATTAATGCATTATCTGTTATGTTTTCCGGAATTGTAATCTGATTATCTACAAAATATTTCTGTATTCTCTCAACATCAGATTCTTGTATGGATATAGCCTGATTCTGTGTATCATAATCCCGGTCGTCAAGCCATTCCGGCCAATGTTTCAGCCAGTCTGGTACCATTACATCTTTCACTCTGTCTAAAACAGGAATATACGGACGGACGCTGATTATCGGTGTTTTATCAAAAGCATCCAACCCAGTTACTTTGATTAATCGGCCTTCATACTCAATTGAAAGGATTCGTGCCGTAGTGGTTGCAATTGGATTCGGACGAACCGGTGATCTGGTTGCAAAAATACCGGTTCGTGGAGCATTCTCATAGGGTGGATTCCCTTCTGTTATTCTTCGATATTTTTTATCATCAAATTTATCAAACCACCATAAAATTCTGATATGAGAAAAGTCTTTTAATCCTTCCAACACTTCAAACCCTGCTTCTTCCAATTTTAAATAATATTCGCCCTCCTTTTTTCGTATGTTTCCGATGGGATGCAAGATATTTTCTTGCAATGGTATCCCACCCTGTTGAAAGAGCAATTCATTAACTTGAAGGCCGTACTCCCAAGTCCTCCATTTTGGCCATTTCCTCATATACTGCGGTATGAGAACCTCTTTCACTCTATCTTCACATGGAAAATATGGTTTTATATCAAAGACAGGATATCCCTCCGGTAATTCAGTCTTATCGGTCTTAATATTACCATTATTAATGTCTATAGAATTGATTTGAATTACTTTAAGATTGAACTGCTTCTGCTTCGTTTCATAATAAAGAAGTGCATGACTGAATAAGTCCAGATATTTAAGGGCAGGCCGATATTCAGGAAGTACTGTAATATAGGTATTTCCTTCCTTCAATAGTATATTGCCAATTGGTATTAGTTCATAATTTTTTCTCTGTTTCCTATATTTTCTGACCATATGTAATCTCCTTTGCTTGCAAATGCTAGCTCCAAATACTACTTAAGAATTTATCCACGCAAAGGTTTCACAGGAATATAAATATCTACTTTTTGTATACCAGAAGAAGTAACCACATTGTTTTGATATAGTTCAAAGCTTATACCATCTTCTGGTTGATAGCCGCTTTCCGGAAGCCAATTAACATACATTGTGTTCCATGCAGCTTGATATTCATCCTCTGCCACTTCAAAGTGCCCAATTACATATCTTCCTCCAGCAATCCTCATCTTACCAAATTCTCCATCTGGAATAACCTTGTTGCTATCATGTACAGTCATACCATAACTGATTCGCAATTTATTATCCTCTGTAATCCCTGGAGAATCATGAATAATTGTAAGCCATTTGGTATCAGTGGTATATTGTATTCCCTTTGATACTGCCCATTGATCTAGTTTACTAGAAAGATTTTCAAATAATGGGAAATCACTTTTATACGGACCGGTATATCGCAGGTAGATAACGTCCATACTGGAAATGCTTTTAACTTCTATCTGATATGCAGTTAAATATTCCTTTTGCCTTGTACTACATGGAGTCGTTCTTACAGGACTATTGTAATCCAACATTTCTGATAACTCTTTTCCCAAATTGCTTTTTTTATGAAAACAAGCCCTATAATTTGCTGCAGTCAAGGAAAAATAATTTTTAAATGCCTTGGCAAAGGAGGATTGATTCGAAAAACCACATTCTAATGCGATATCCATAATTGACATCTTTTGATTTATGACAAGGAATCTTGCTGCTTTCTCCAAACGTATCCGTTGTATGTATTGAAAAAGGGTTTCACCGGTTATAGAATAGAAAATTCTATGAAAATGATAAGAGGAAAAACCAGCTATTTGGGCCAGCTGGTTTAATGAAAACCCTTCCGAGACGTTCATTTCAATGTAATCCTGTACTTTGTTTACACGAGAAATGTATTCATTACGTAACGCTACCGCTGTATCCTTCTTCATGGTTTTTCCTCACTTAGATTTATGATGATTCATTTACATTATCATAAACTAGGAACAAAAGCAACGAACCTTAATTTTAGATGATGTTATCAATTTTCAACAAGTGTCCTGCCAAACTAATCAATGTTCCTAATACTATTGAGGTGATTGCCATTGGTACTGCAGACTGCTTGTCTGATTTAGAAACAATAATAATTATAGGCGTAGCCATCATTACTGTGATCACGGCTCCCTTTAACCACCAGACCATGCCAAATAGATTTATATTTAATATGATGAACGGCAGGAACAAATAGAACAAAAATGCGGAAGCAATCGAATGTTTGTCCAGTTTCATTTTTAACATAGGTAGAACATCGATACACCCTGTAATAATTCCTATTAATAACATTAACAAAAATTTATTCATAATTTTATCCTTCTCTCTTATATAGTTTCCCACATTTTTTGCATGTAACTTCACAAGTAAAACTTTTTAATTTATCTTCTAGTATCGTTAGCAGCGGAGTTTGATCTCCAGCGCAGCATAACCTGTTTTTTATTGTAATTAGTTCAGCGTCACTAATTTTCACTGCCTTATTCATTTCATCCTTTTCTATTACAATACTACCGTTATTACCGCATTGACAGTTAAAATGGAGTTGGAATTGTTGATATGTAACATAGCATAGATACCCAATTGTATTATTACATTTATCGCAATATATCCAACTCGCATAATCCTTCAATAGTCTTGCATTTATTAATTTTTTGTATTTAATAAATTCTGCCATAAAACACCTCTTTCATCACTTTTGCTTCTATATCAATTATGTTTATCGTATGAATTGCATCTCTTTTGAGTTTAAAAGATTCATTATAAAATCTTTCGCATTTTGTGATGTCCTATATTGGGGCATGTTTGAAAACAGAAGTGATAAAGAATCCATTTGTTCCATAGAATCTGTGAAATCCGTTATGATACTATCGTCCAATTTTTGTAGTTTTGAGTATTCTAAGTCCAAGGGGTTCAACCTATGACTATGAACAGCATACCCTAATCGTTTCTGGCAATTGCACTTTCCACCTGCCAGACCACAATAAATCTTTAAGAAATCAGCCATCTTCTTTCGAAGCCTGGATAATCTCTGCCGATATGCCTCCGGTGATAAATTTAAAATTTCACCAGCAATTTTACTATCTAATCGAAACATCGTGCCTAAAATATAAATGCAACGACTTTCTGCATCAAAACATTGTAACATGACATTTGTACACGACATTTTGAGTTCTTCCGCAAGAATTCCCTCATCAACATTATGTAATAATTCTGGATTGTCTTCTATAAAACCAGCATCGATATCCTCTCCGTAAAACTCAAAGCTAAGAGGACGATGTGCGAACATTGATTTTTTGTAATGAAGCAAATAATTCACTGCAATTCTGTAAACCCAGGTTGAGAATGTACTTTCTTTACGAAAGCCTGACAAATGCGTGATAATTCGTACTATAATCTCTTGTGTAGCATCTTCCGCATCATGTATGGAACCTAACATTCTTAAGGACAGATTATAAATCAAATCCTGTACACTCATTATCAACGATTCTAAGGCTGCTTTGTCACCATTGACAGCCAAATATATCATTTCCTTCTCATTAGTAACCATGATTTGTATCCTCCATACCTACTTTAATAATATAAAATTTCTCTACATTAGATTAGACAAAAAGAAAATAACATTGTGACAACTTTTTATTATTTTTTACAAAATCTTATTATAAACAGAATACCACATTTTTACATGTTATCAAACATAGGTGATCCAGTTATATACAATTCCATTAATAAAAAATCGATCTACAATACCATAGAATCTTAGTGACTACATAACATAGTCACTTATGATATCACTATGATATTGATAGACCGATGAATATAGATAAGTCAAGAATCAAAATATGTTTATTTTATCAAAGATATAACCTCTGCAACCTTTTCTGGATATTTTTTATACAGACGGGCTTTACTTAAGTTAACTTTAATAATTTTGTTAAGAATAGGATTATTAAGCTTAGCATATTTTTTTAATAATTCAAACCCCTCCTCCGGAAGCTCTGTAACAAAGACACTTAGGGCATATTCAAGCCCTTTTGATAAAACTTTAAATTCTTCTGTTCTTAATTCTGTTGAGCTGTAAGATAAAATATCCTTAAGGATATCTTCACTCATAATCAGACTGAATCGAACCACTTTTTCATCCTTTAGTATTGGAGGATGTGCTAAAGCTGCTACAAATGCCCGCTTTTCAAGATAATTGGTATCAGGGTACCACAAAGTGAAGTATTTCTTAATTGGATTAAAATCTTTTTCTGCGATCTTCTGAAATCCCATTGCCACTCCCTCTCTGGTTCTCCATCGCCTGTCATTCATCGCTACCTTGAACTGCATCATAATGTGATTTCTGGTTTCGTCGTCTGCAAAAGGATAGTGTGCACCTAAGGATAAAATTCCACAAAAGGGCAAGAATTCCTTTGGATGATTAACTGGAGCCTCTTCTTCCGATAGATTCACCCATTCAATTAACTTTTCCATCATATCTTTACTTATGGAACTTTTTTCAAAGCATTCTGCAAATTTAAATGCCAAAGTCAGATTTCCCCTAGGGCTTGGCAAATTAGAATTCATAGATAAATATTCTTCTATTTCACCATATTTTTCTGGTGAATCAAATAGTGGGATGATCTTTTCAAGTACATCATAATTTTCAGCCATATCATTTACCTTCTTTCTATGCCGATAATCTTAACATCGTATCACTGGCAACCGTTTGTACAATTGTCTATTGCTTTATATAGTTTCTTTAGTCTCGTAAGTTGCGAACTGGTCAAGTTGGATTCCCGTTGTTTTAATATTTGGATAAAATTATCCTTATTTTGATTATATACTGCAACAAATGTACTTTCAGCATGTTGACACACTTCTTTTGGTCTGCAAGTTTTAAGATGGTCCAATAAATAAGGGAAAATAGCTTTCTCATATTGTTTATTTTGAGACGCTATAGTTGCAAGCACTTTGATTCCATTATCCTTTGTAATAACTGATCCTTGATTCATAGCAGTATATATTCTATCAAGATTCTCATATATCATATCTGCCTTTAGCGATGCAACAGTAGATAATGCAATCATAGACCCCCACACTAATCTGTTATTCTTACTTTTAAGTAAGCTTGTAAAGTCAGACGCATAATCTGCGATCATTTCCGGTTTTAGGTATCCTACCTCATATAAAACCTTTATGCAATCGCTCTGTATGTTTTTGCCCTTGCAATGTAGGTTTTCAGCAATTTCTTTAACACCTGCGAGATTATTAAATTCCACAAGTTCTCGGGCTAGTTCCTGATTTGGAATATCATCTCTTCTATTTTGCCGGCTGGCTATCCTATCTAATATTGACATGATAATATCACCTCCTAAACAACAAATAATTAATAATTAATTTTACTTTATCACTGTATTAGGTCCACGGTATCGTTGATAAATTATAGGATCTGCGAATTTACCATCGACAAGTATGGATGAAGTAGGGCAAAAATTGTAACAACGCATGCAAGCCGTACAATCGTTTGAAAACTTAATTTCATTATCAATGGTTATTATACTTTTACATGGACAATTATTGATACATAACAAACACTTATTGCATGTATCTGCATTAATACTCAATGATTTATAATGATTCTTAATTGACATTCTAACTTTGTTTCGTATAACTATTCCAAGTATTAAATATGGACCAATTCCAGTTATATATTTCTTTTTCCGTATAAGACTTTTTACTAATGTTAATAGTTCTTTTTTTGTCTCTTCTTTTCTCCGATTTAATTTATCAGAATTAATTAGATTGACCTTTAGTTTAGGTGTAGATACATTATTGCAGATTCGAATGTTAACATATGCTGTAAATATGAAACCGGTATTGACAAAGAGCCGTTTTGCAGCAAATGGGCCGAAAGCATTGATATATCCGAACGTGTTAATGATATATAACGGCTTTGCTGTTATTTTTGCACTTTTATGTAAATGTAAGACATGATTAATAAACTTCTTCATAATTGGAGGAATATCTGCACCATATATTGGATTTGCAAAACCTATAAAATCAGAATTATTTAGGATGTTCAGCAGTTGTTCTTTCGACAGTATCTCATTGATGTCGATAGTATATATCTCTGATTTATGCCCGTTATTTACTATTATATCGTTAAATTGTTCAACTACCCATTTTGTATTACCAGTTCCACTAAAATAAAAAGTAGAAAATAACATTTTATCACCTTCTGCTAATATATGGTATTATCATAAGTTTTTCATCTCCTACTGTCAAGAAATCTTTCGGTGTCTATTTTTACTTCCTTGACAGTATATTACCACAGTAAAATAGACTCACAAGATTTGAATCCTTTGAATTAGTGCTTAATGACATAGGTAAAATATCCGTTGAAGAGCACCTCTTAGAAGAAAATAAGTTGTTTGAAAGTTTGTTACAGGATTTGAAAATGGGGAAGGAGCACTTTTGCATAATTTCACACTCTCTTCCTTTTTGCATATACTGCTATAAAAGACTTTTACCGAAATATGGAGGTTTTATGCTGATTCATGTGGTACAGCAAGGCGATACCATTGCTTCTATAGCAACTCAATATGGACTGACAGCAGAACGGATCATAATAGAAAACGAATTACCAAATCCCGACAACCTAGTTGTAGGGCAAAGTATCGTTATCCTATATCCCGAAGTTGTGCATACGGTTTTACAAGGGGATACTTTGTATAATATTGCAAATACTTATGGTGTTGAACCAGTACAGATATTACGGAATAATCCTCGAATCGCTGCTAGAGAAAATCTGATACCAGGGGAAACACTCGTTATAAGTTATCGGCCGGATGAAGAAACAGGAGGAGAAAAGCTAGGGAATCTCTTTATTAATGGATATGCATATCCTTTTATTGATCGAGCAGTCTTAAGGAAGACCTTGCCATTTCTTACTTCTTTATCTATCTTTACCTACGGATTTACACCAGAAGGTGATCTAAACACAATTGATGATGAAGAATTGATTCAAATAGCTTTAGAATTTGAAGTAGCACCTGTTATGGTACTGGCACCAATGACTGCAGATGGTAAATTCAGTAATGAAATTGCACACAATATGTTCATTAATCCAGTAGGGCAAAACAATCTAATTAACAATATAATTGCGAATATGAAAGCCAAAAATTACCGGGGTTTGGATATTGATTTTGAATTTGTTTTACCGGAAGATGAACAACTTTTTATTAGTTTTATACAAAACGTGCAAAGCAGGTTAGAACCGGAAGGATTCTTTGTATCAGTAGCTTTAGCACCAAAAACCTCTGGCGAACAGGCTGGGCTTTTATATACTGCACATAATTACCCGGTAATTGGTGCATCCGTAGACTATGTATTATTAATGACTTACGAATGGGGTTATACCTTCGGTCCACCCATGGCAACTTCACCCGTGGATAAAGTAAGACAAGTGTTGGAATATGGTGTATCCGTAATTCCTACAAGTAAGATATTAATGGGCGTTCCAAACTATGCATACGATTGGCCTTTGCCATTTGTTCAGGGAGAGACACAAGCAGAATCCATTGGCAATGTAGAAGCAATCGTAAGAGCTGCTGAATTTCAAGTTACGATTGAATTTGATCCCGTAGCTCAAGCCCCTTTTTATTACTATACGAATACCCAAGGCATTCCACATGTGGTTTGGTTTGACGATGCAAGAAGTATGCAAGCCAAATTCATGTTAATACCAGAATTTGATTTGACAGGAGCAGGCATCTGGCAAATAATGAGATTTTTCCCTCAGTGCTGGTTAGTGGTTAATAATTATTTCAATATAAGAAGAATATAAAATAAGTGGGGCTGTTAAATAGACTAAGTAGAAATTTCACAATATGCCTTAGTTATGTAACAGCCCCTGTACTCTTTAATTGATCTATTAAAATAACTTCCTTCTGAAGCTTCTACTCCGTTATCATGTCCTTTAACACTATATTCGGATGGTGATACCTTCTAGATTTTACTGAAATCTCCCCATTTTGAATAGCTCCCTGTGGGCACCAGTGTAAGCAAGCCAAGCAGACTTATACCCGTTATGGTGTTTTATTCATTCTATCCCTCATGGGCTTCATGTAACTGCTTGATATCTCATAATAATCTCTTAGCTGATTTACTATAACATAAAGCTTATTTTTATATTCCTCTCCTGCTCCTCCCTTCTTATATAAAGACTTTAATAGCTCAAACTTATCCGGCATCCGGTTTTCAATAAATTCAAAAAAGCACTTTCTAGTTGAACCTCTTAAGTACAAGGTTCCTGGAAGGGCATAATCTACTTTTACTTTAGCCGCATTACTTAAAATAGCGTCGAGATTTTCATAACTATCAGTGATATAAGGGATGATTGGCATTAAATGTAGGCCGATACTTGCATTCGTCTTTCTGAATTCACTTAACATATGAAAACGATTCTCACTACTGTCAGCGCCTGGTTCAAGTAAGGAACGGAGTTCCTCATCCATTGTAGTAATCGTTGCGGCTATATTAATATAAGTTATTCTTGACAATTCATCAATTAAATCATAATCACGTAATACCAGACTGGATTTTGTGGAAATAATCGCCGGAGTTTTATATTTTATGAGAAGCTTTAATATCTCAGGCATCAGTTTATATTTTGCTTCCGCTGGCTGATAACTGTCGGTAACCCCGCCGATATTGATTACTTCTCTCTTCCACCTATCCGATTTTAGTTCTTTCTCCAATTCTTCTACTATGTTTTCTTTCACGAATATCTCATCACAAAAGTTATTCGAACCAAGATATTCATGAGAGTACATGGCGTAGCAGTATTCACATCCATGCTGACAACCTCTGTAGATATTCAGATCCCATCCATAAGGAATTTTTCTATTTAATTCTGTCAGAGCACTTTGTGCCCTTATTGACTTGTACTTAATTTTTCTTCCCATGACAATAATTCCTTTGATAATCTTTCGTTAATCATTTAGGCAAATATTTTAATTCTCAATACATACCTATAAACAGCCTTGAACAAATTCTATTGGATACATTGTACGCTTTGCTGTCTCTTCAACGGACATACCTTGATTTAAGAAACGTTTTACTACGGATACCATGCTTTCTGCAACCTCTACGATATGCATATCCGGATCATAAAAGCGTATTACCCTTTGCCCCCAGTCATATTCTTTTGTGTTATGAAGATATTTTATATCAGGAAATTTTTTTAGATCTTCTAAAAAGCTATCGAAATTCTCTTCTTCAAAATATAATTCAAAATTCTTCGAGCAAGTATGCATTTCGGCTGAATCAAAGCCGACCAACTCCGCATAATTCTCTTGCAATGATAAATTATCTTCAAATGATACATGTACGCCAATATCAAATGCTATGTTCTGATGAAGAACCTCCGTATAGAATTTTTTAGAAACCTCCATGTTCTTAACTGCAATAAGTGAACCACTATACTTCATAAATACTCCCTTCTTCCTGTAGAGATTATCAATCTCAGGTATTTTTGATGATTTAATCATACTTTAAAAATGAATTAAATCATTGTAAAAATCGGACATATTATTAAAGTAAACTTTTGGGGTCATACCGCATACTGATTTAAATGTATGTACAAAATGTGCCTGATCGTAAAATCCAGCAGTATGAGCTAACGTAGTAATCGCTTGCTTTTTATTCGAGTTCATCAATTGTAAAATATGATTAATTCGTACAATACTTGAAAGTGTCTTAACATTCATACCTAAATATTCCTTGAAAAGACGGTTTATCTGCCTATCACTATAAAAGGCTTTTTCAGCTATTTCCTTTACCGATAGGCAGCCATGATGTTGGAGTATATTCTCAACTGATGAACTTAAAGCTTGAGGAATCGTATCGTTCGCAAAATATTGAAGTAGTATGGAATTAATTTTATCTATGAAATTACTTAAATTATCTGCTGTTTCAAAAGCATGATATACAAGCATGTTTAAACGATTATTTACTAACTCTAATGGAATTTGCATATCTGTTAACTCTATTTGATTACAACCAGTTAGAAAAAAAAGTCCTCCTGGTAACAATTCTATATAAAGCTGCAAAGGATAGTTATTCATATCATTATGAAGATTAAAGGTCTTTGTCGTCGGTCCCCATAATAAACTGGAACATTCCAAATTGTCATAAGTAAATATTAAGCATCCACTTGCATCTGGTATTAGTGTAATGTTGTCACAAGTTATCATATCATTAAAAAAGGTGACGGTATACTTGGCAACATATTTACTAAGAGCCTTGCAGGGTGCTATATTAAGCTGACTTTGATTATTAAGATTTAATTGTTTTAATGATTCAAGGATTTTATTAGCCATCTGATTTTTTCCTATTTGATTTCATTCTCAATTGGTTTTATGTGGATATTACTACATGATATCACAATCAAACATACGTTTCAATCTGTTTTCCAAAAATTAGTTTTTTGTCGAAACTGCAGTATCCCTTTCTAATTTTTCGAAGTAATGGCAGGCATCATCCGCAGTAGTACCGCACATTTCTTCCGTAGGCTGTAAACTGGCGCATACTGCCGGCCTGTCTTCTGTTCCAAATAACATACACTTATTATCACGGCTTAGCTGAATACATCTTACTCCTGCAGGTTTACCATTCGGCATTCCCGGTATATAGGATGATATTGAGGGTTCGATACAACAAGCCGCACAACCAATTCTACATTTCATTTTTCCACCTCCAGTACATTGTATCGCAAACAAAAAAATGTTCACTGCAAATATTCACATGTTTTTCATCTATCATAACATATAAATAGATAAATGAACTATAAAGGAAGTAATTCTATGACAACTACACTTTCTAACGAGCAGTTTACCCCTGGTATCATGACATTATTCGGCAGCGCACAAGTATCCGCTGTTCCTGATTTAGCCATAATACGTCTGGGTGTACAGACAAATGGCTTTAATCTTGAGGAAATACAATCAGAAAATGCCACCATTAGTCAGGCTATACTTCAGTCACTTTCACAGCTTGGGGTAACAGAAATAAAAACATCGCAATATTTAATCGACAAGAATTATACATATGAAAATGGAACAAGAGTGGATCAGGGTTATACGGTTCGGAATATCTTCGAAATCCAGACCGGAGACTTAGGTCAAGTTGGTACCATTATCGATACTGCTGTAAAAAATGGTTCTAATATAGTAGATTTCGTTACCTTTGAAGTATCCGATCCTGATTACTATTATCAACAAGCTCTAAACCAAGCATTGGGAAATGCAATTCAAAAATCAATGTCCATCGCACGTTATTTACACTTGGGTGTTGATCCAATACTTGTTCGCATCGTAGAAACTAGTTTTCCGCAGCCCCGTCTCTCACAAATCAATACAGCCCGTGAAGGGGTAACTACTCCTATAGAACCCGGACAATATATCATACAAGCATCTGTTACTGTTGATTTTTACTTTGCCGATAATTGATTCCAGATTTACCATAAATTTTAGATAGTAAACCAGATTTATAACAGATATAATGGATACAGCGACTTATGTAAACCAAAGCAATCATAAGGAGGTTGTTCCATGAAAAAAAAACTAATGTATATTCTGGCTGTTTTCATCCTACTTACCATTGGTCTGATAGGATATCATATCATAAATAAAGACGATTTGGTTATGACCTACCCCTCTTTTTTAGAAGCTGTAGATCAAGGTGAAATTGATAAGGTAATATTACAGGAAAACAGTAATAGCTTTCAAGCAAGATTGATTACTGATGCTGATCATCTTTATACTGTTCCAAATCCAAAAACTGAAAATTTTACAGAATTTCTTTTAGTTAATAATATTGAGGTATCCTATGGTCAGGGCAGTCTTGCTGCTAATTTGTTGCGAATATCATTACTGCTTTCTATCGTTGGACTTATTCTATGGTATACACGTAAAGGGGCAAATAATAGACCGATGATAACGGATGCAAATAAAAAGTCAAAAAACACAACTTCCATAACCTTAGCACAGGTTGCTGGGAATGTGGAAGCCAAATCCATGGTTTCCGATATCATTAATTTCATAAAAGAACCAGAAAAATATGCATCTGTTGGTGCCAGAATGCCAAAAGGACTTCTTTTATATGGACCACCAGGAACCGGAAAGACACTCATGGCAAAAGCGATAGCTGGTGAGGCAAATGTTCCGTTTTATGCCATGAGTGGTTCTGACTTTGTCCAGATGTATGTGGGTGTTGGGGCCAGCCGTATCAGAAGTTTATTTCAAAAGGCAAAAAAGAGCGAAAAAGCAGTCATCTTTATTGATGAAATTGATGCGATTGGTAAAAAAAGAGCTCGCAATGCTTCTGCAAGCAACGATGAGCGGGATCAGACTCTTAATGCACTCCTAACAGAAATGTCTGGATTTCATGACAATCAAGGGATTGTTGTGATAGGAGCCACCAATCGACTGGATACCTTAGATGAAGCATTATTGCGTCCAGGACGTTTCGATCGTCAGATTGAAATTGGATTACCTGATGTAAATTCCCGTGAAAAAATTCTATCATTGCATGCAAAAACAAAACCATTATCGGATAATGTAGATCTTAATGCTCTCTCAAAATCAACCGTATTTTTTAGTGGAGCTATGTTAGAGAATCTCCTAAATGAAGCGGCAATCTACGCAGCCAATGATAACCAGCCGGTAATTCATAAGGAACATATCGACAAGGCATTTTATACTGTAATCGCAGGGGCTCCCAAAGCGGACCGAAGCTTTATTACAGAACGTGACCGCATAATTACTGCATATCATGAGGCTGGACACGCCTTAGCCACTACTCTCTTACAGCCCGATCACTATATTTCTAAAGTAACCATAATACCAAGTGTACGCGGTGCAGGTGGATTTAATCTTAGCATCCCAAAAGACACTTTTTATCAGACTCAAAAACAGATTAAAGCCAACATTCAAGTCCTGCTGGCTGGACGTGCTGCTGAAGAATTAATCTTTGGCACTGAAGAAGTGACCACTGGTGCAAGTAATGACATTCAAAAAGCATCCTCTTTAGTTTCCGACTACATTAATAAATTTGGTATGGATCCTGACATGGGATTATTCAGCATGGAGGTTCTGGATGATAGATGCGATAGCCAGTTGATTCTTAAATGCAGGGAACTTATAAATATCTTATACGAAGATACAAAGACATTGCTTAAATCCAATCTGCATCTTCTTGATAGCATATCAGACCAACTGCTGGAAAAAGAATCACTAAACAATGACGATATTAAAAGAATCTGTGCATAACTATAATTCATATTAAACTGATTCTGTGTGAAATACAGTAAAAAAATCTCTCTGATGCGTCTATTCAGAGAGATTCTTTTATTATTTTTTCTTCGTTGAACTTGTTGGGGCTCCACCGGTAGCTTTTGCAGCTCCTTTATCTGAAGTCCCTTTCTTTTTAGGAGCTTTCTTCGGATTTTTATCTCCCATAAACTCACCACCTTTTACTTATTTGATATTACAATAAACTTATTCTAAGGCAAATTCCAAATATTGTCAAATGATAATTGGAGAAAAATTATAACAATGAATTCTATCTCTTTAACAGTTCGCTATTTTATTCATATAATACAACATAAAAGAATAACGAGGCAGTCAATTCCATGGAAAAGCATTATTTTGCAGGTAACAATACATCCAAAGGATTTTATAACTATTTCAGTTTTATATTTAATCCTGAATCAGCAAATCGAATTTATATTTTAAAAGGCGGTCCAGGGGTAGGCAAAAGCTCTTTTATGAGAAAAATTGCTAGCAAATTACAGTCAAAAAACTATTCTGTAGAATACATTCATTGCGCAAGCGACAACGAAAGTCTGGATGGGATATATATACCGGAACGAAAGATTGCATTTGTTGATGGAACAGCTCCCCATATTATAGACCCTTCTATTCCAGGTGCTGCAGATGAAATAATAAATCTAGGTGTTTATCTAAACAATAATCAATTAGAAAATGTGAAATCAGAAATTATCCAATGTAATAAAACGATGTCTCTCCTTTATAAAAGTGCGTACCGTTTCTTAAGTTGTGCGGGTGTCATATCAGAAGAGCTGGATGCAATCTATGATTCTTATACGGATTATGGAAAGTTCTCCAGTATTTGCAACGATGTAATTGATACAATATTCCATAATAAAGAGCAAGCAAACAGCCCCACACGAGGGTATATAAGAAAATTATTTACAGAAGCATATACGGCTGATGGTTATATTAATTATACTAGCTCAATATGTACAGATCATAAGGTGTGGGCAGTTATAGGTAAGAATACTAATTTGACATCAGCCTTATTAAATAGAATCTCTTCCGAAGCATCTGCGAGGGGATATTCTATTGATTGTATTTACAATGCGCTCCATCCTGAGAAGCTCCAGCATGTGCAGATTTCCGATTTAAACTTAATGATAATCAGTGCCGCGGAGCCAACAGACATTAACTATGATGAAATCATTCATTTGGATCAGCTCACAGATGATTCTAAATTGGATAAATATAAACTTGAAATTCAAAACAACAAACTTCTTTATGAATTACTAATAAAAAATGCATTAGAAAAGCTTGCTGAAACTAAAAAGGTACATTCGCAGCTTGAAGTTTATTATGTTGATAGTATGGATTTTAAAGGAGTTGACGTTTGTTTTGACTCTACTTTTTCAAGTCTTGATGCTCACCTGTAATACACTAACCGAAGGAATCCATAGCAATCCAATGGAATTGGATGGAAATCAAAAGGAATTCCATGGAATAATTCCTTGACCTAAAGTCAACTCTATGGTCTATAATGATAACTATATATTACGAATAAGTAGTGATATAAAACTTTTACACATAAAAATCAAAAGAAGAATGAGGTCTACTATGAAAACTATAACGATTGGTAATGGAGGCATGCAAGCTTCAGAAATTTCTCTTGGGTGTATGAGAATTGCAGACTTATCAGAAAAAGAAGTTGCAAGATTAATTGATACTTCTATGGAAGAAGGAATTAATTTTTTTGATCATGCTGACATTTATGGAAGTGGAAAATCAGAAGAGAATTTTTCAAAATCAATTCATATGAATCCAAATATTCGAGAAAAAATGATATTGCAAACAAAATGCGGGATACAAAAAGGGTATTTTGATTTTTCAAAAGAGCATATCCTAGAAGCTGTCGATGGTAGCTTAAAACGCCTGAATACGGATTATATTGATATATTACTATTGCACCGTCCGGATACTTTAGTGGAACCGGAAGAAGTCGCTGAAGCCTTTGATATCCTTTATAATAGCGGAAAAGTAAGAAATTTTGGTGTCAGTAATCAGAATCCGATGCAGATAGAACTTCTCAATCGATATGTGAAACAAAAACTCATTATTAATCAATTACAGTTTAGTATTATGCACACAGGCATCATTGATTCCGGTATCAACGTAAATATGAAGATCGATGGTTCTAACGACCGTGACGGCAGTATTTTGGATTATTGCCGACTTCATAATATTACCATTCAGGCATGGTCTCCGTTCCAATATGGTTTCTTTGAAGGTGTATTCCTTGATAATGACAAATTTCCTGAATTAAATAGTAAGATCAATGAAATTGCAGATAGGAAAGGTGTTACAAATTCAGCAATCGCCGTCGCTTGGATATTAAGACATCCTGCAAAAATGCAAACAATTGTAGGTACAACCACCCCTCAAAGACTCAAAGAAATTAGTCAAGCATCCAGTACCAATTTAACAAGGCAGGAATGGTATGAAATATACATAGCTGCCGGAAATAAACTTCCATAAATCATCACAAAACCTCCAATACTTCGTAATGTCCTCATAAAACCTAAGAAATTTTATGGGGTATTACATCAGCATTGGAGGTTCTTAATTCAACATAATTAGAATTTTATTCGACCTCGTATCTTATTCCAGATTGTTTTTTGAAAATAATGATATGCCATATCATATACAAATAATGCTATCTGTCCTGCTAAAATTAAAATAATTAAAAATATAGTATTTATATTTCCCTGGTAAACTATGTGTGGGAAGAACAAAAGCATCGGAAGGTAAATCACATTAAAGATACCATACTTTAGTATCCAAAATACCATATTTCGATTCTGAATCTTCCTGGCAGAATCCAACTTCCCCCATACATATTCAATGCCAACTAGGTAGAGTCCCATTGCTGAAAATGTAATACAATATAGTTTATTGGGAGCCAATAAGAAAGCAAGCAAAACTGCAGCAATATAAAATCCTATACCAAATCGAAGACCATTTTCCCGTAAAGCAATACCCACGGTAAAGGATGCCCCAGCTAAAAGGAATAGGGAGTTGGTCTCTATAACACCACTTAAAAATACCAAAAGAAATGCACATGCCAATAAAAGACCTAGAAATGCCAATCTTTTTGCACTTAGAAACATGAGCACAAATCCCCTCCCATACATTCACACAATGTATCCGCACACCACAAATCACAACATAGATTTCCTGTTCCGTAACCACCGGCTCTTCCTGTATTGTAACCACTATTCTGATATCTTTGGTTACGCCATTGTAGTTGATTCAACAAATCAATGTATTGCCGATTGCCAGGCTCCATGTTTACCGCTTGCTGCGCATGATTAAATGCTACGATATTATTGCCTATACCAGCATTTGCCATAGCACTGTAATAAAACCATCTGGCATTGCGATTGGAAATACCTGATAGTGCATTCAACGCTTCCTGATAATACCTGGCATTTAAATAGTTATTTACAGCCCTAAGTTCCAGTGAATCATCCTCCGTATAACCGGTGGAGTAAGATCCCTGACCATAAGAAGAACTTCGTTGACTATAACTGTTTTCCCTTTCCTTCATGATTTGATCATATGCTTCTTGTATTTCTTTGAATTTCTCTTCGGCTAAATCAGAAAGTGGATTATCAATATAAGAATCCGGATGATATTTTCTGCTCAAATCACGATATGCCCTTTTTATGTCATCATTTGAAGCATTGCTTGATACTCCCAGTACATTATATGGATCCGTTATCATAGTTTATTCCTTCCTTTTCATTACTATCTCTTCGTCTATTGTCAAATTTAGTCCAAACTCCCATATATAAGATATTACGTAAGATATCTATGTCCAACATGCAGGGAAGTTTCTCGAATTCTGCAGTACATTCTGACATCATCATTGACATCATATTCCGGCACATGGTTTCATAATCTTCTGTTTTATATAAAGGAATTAGTGGATTATAACTCTTATTTTTAATATCTTTTTCCACATCGTCATAAGCATCCATGATATAGATAAATTTGCCTAGATAAAAACCGGTCTTTCTTAAGCTTTCTTCCCAGTTATCCTTCCGGTAGACAAAAAGTTCTGCCATTAGCTCACCAAAACAGCGTGAGACAATGTCAATGTTACTCTCGTTATTCTTCTCACACGTGAGCAGCTGCTTTAGACTTACTTCCATCTGCATGCATTGTCTTGGATACTGGCTGTAGATTCTCTTATATTCCTTCTTTAACAGTTTTGCCCCAGCAAGACCTGTTAGACTCTTTTCATCCTGCCAGTCGTCAAGAAAATGATGATAAGTCAACGCAATATTCATATCTGCTACATATTTCGTTATTTCATTACCAAGCATATCATGCTTTTTTGCTGGATGTACGATACACCTATGTTGTTCTTTCTTCGTACTGCTTTCATATAAAGATGTCAATAGTACAATCAAGAAAGTCATGTCATATGTTAATGTCATCTGCCCCAAAAAACCGTAATGCTCTTTTAAGTTTCTGCACAATCCGCAATAATAAGCCTTATATTTATAAAAATCTTTCATTTTAAGCTCTGGCTTACATATATTAACATAACCAAACATAGAATCCTCCAAGCGTTGAATCCCAATATGATACACCACTCGCTACTGCTATTGAATAAATACTTTCAAATTAATATAGCACATAACCCTTGGATTCACAAGATTATTTTAAATTCTTAATCAATACTTAATCATTACTTTATTTTTATTTCAAGTAGCTGCTTAAGAACTTTTATATAATTAGAATTATTTAGTTCTTGTACTTGACAAAATATTCGAAGTGAAGGTATAATTTTATCAATTTAAACTATTATCAATTTAAACTAATGAAGTGGAGGAATAAAATAAAATGGCAAATATCAAATTTTTTACTGGAGAAAATATACCTTTAGAAATGCATAAGGTCAGAATTGTGCAGAAGTTATCACTACCAGAAATAGAACAACGTTGTTCTGCAATGAAAGAAGCAGGTTATAACAACTTCTTACTTAAAAACAAAGATATATTCATAGATATGTTAACAGACAGTGGTGTAAATGCAATGAGTGATAATCAACAGGCGGCTATGATGATAGCAGATGACAGTTATGCAGGTTCTGCTACCTTTACCAGATTATCTGATAAATTAAAAGACATCTTTGGTATGGAGTTCTTCCTACCAGCTCATCAAGGGCGTGCCTGCGAGAATATTCTCGCAACTGCCTTTGTAAAACCGGGCGATGTTATACCAATGAATTTTCATTTTACTACCACGAAATCACATATCACAAGAATGGGTGGGCGTGTTGAAGAATTAGTAATTGAAGAAGGGCTGAATCCTGTCAGTGCTCATCCTTTTAAGGGTAATTTTGATATTCCTCGTTTAAGAGCACTGATTGAAGAAATCGGAGTAGAACACATACCTTTCTTGCGTTTGGAAGCCGGTACAAATTTAATCGGTGGACAACCATTTTCTTTAGAAAATGCACGCCAGGTTAGTGAAGTATGTAAAGAATACAATATCATGACAGTACTTGATGCAAGTTTATTACAGGATAACCTTCATTTTATCAAGCAGAGAGAAGAAGCCTGTAAAGATATGTCCATCCGTGAAATAACCAAAGCCTTGGCTGATATGATGGATATTATTTATTTTTCAGCTAGAAAATTAGGCTTTGCTAGGGGTGGTGGTATCTGTGTTAGAGAAGAATCCGTATGCCAGCAGATGAAAGAATTTGTTCCTTTATATGAAGGTTTCCTAACCTACGGTGGTATGTCCGTAAGAGAAATGGAAGCGATAACAGTTGGATTGGAAGAAACCATGGATGAGGATATTATTTCTCAAGGTCCACAATTTATTGAATATATGGTAAATGAATTGGTTAAGAACGGCGTACCTGTTGTAACACCTGCTGGTGGACTCGGATGCCATTTAAATGCTTTTGATTTTGTTCCACACATTCCACAATCTGAATACCCTGCCGGTGCCTTGGCAGCTGCTCTTTACATAGCCGGTGGTATCCGAGGGATGGAAAGGGGGACCCTCTCCGAACAAAGGGATCCAGATGGTTCCGAACACTTCTCCGAAATGGAACTTCTGCGTTTGGCTGTACCAAGACGCGTTTATACTTTATCACAAGTAAAATATACCCTTGACCGTATCTTATGGTTATATGAAAACCGTAATCTGATCGGAGGTTTACGTTTCGTGGAAGAACCAAGTGTACTTCGTTTCTTCTTCGGTAGATTGGAAGCAGTGTCTGATTGGCCAGAGAAATTAGTTGCAAAATTCCGTAAGGATTTTGGCGACAGCTTATAGAACCACTTTTAAATATGTCCTAAAATGCAAAAATCAATAAGAACTCCTAGGAAATGTTTTTCTTACGGAGTTCTTATTGATAGTGATGTTCATATAGATGTTCGTATTTTATTTTATAAAAAGATTTGTTACTGATTTAGTAAACTTATAGCCGAGCTTGTTCCAATTCTTGAGCAACCCAATTCGATAAATTGCTCCATATCACTCTTACTTTTTACTCCACCAGAAGCCTTCATTTTTACCTGTGATCCAATGTGTTGTTTAAACAACTTAATATCTTCGGCAGTTGCTCCACCAGTACCAAAACCAGTAGAAGTCTTAATATAATCAGCACCAGCATCGGTAACACAATGGCATAAAGCAATTTTTTCTTCCTCTGTCAAATAGCAGGTTTCTATAATTACTTTTAGAATTCGGTCATTACCAACTTCCTTTTTGAGTGCAGCAATCTCTTCGGTTACTTTATCAAAATCACCATTCTTAACATCTCCAAGGTTTATGACCATATCAATTTCTCCAGAACCTTCTAACAGAGCTTGTCTCGTTTCTGCAATCTTAACCTCTTTGGTATTATAGCCAAGAGGGAAACCGATTACAGTACATATATTCAAAGTTTGGTATGTTTGTTTAACACGTGCCACATAAGATGGTGGAATGCATACGGAAGCTGTCCCATTATCAACTGCTTCCTTGCATAATTTCTGTATATCATCCCATGTAGATACAGCCTTTAATATGGTATGGTCTACATATTTCATGATTTCATTATTATTCATATTTGTCCTCCGATTTAATACATCTTCAAAAGTATACTAAAATTAGAATACTGAAAACAGTCTTCTTACTGCTAAATCAGAATCAACTTTGGTACAGTAAAGAATTTCTCCATGGGTGTACATTGATTCAAATCTCTCATCGATTTTTATCATGCCACGGAATTCTTTCGCATCGTGTTCCACCGCTGCCCTTATCATACGATACTCTGCAAAGGTAGGATCTTCTGCTATCATTACCGCTAAGGGATCATGTACCACACTGCTCTCTCTCAGCCCCAATGAATCGTAATGGAACTTGAAGTAGAATTTTAGTGCAGATTCAATATACTTAATAATTTCTTTATTTTCTGTCGAACAGTGCTTCTGTACGAAATCCAGATCAAGACCTGTGATAAATGTTTTCATGGTAACATCTAGCCCAACCATGGTCATGTGAAATCCTGCTTTTACCACAATATCAGATGCAAGTGCATCGCCACTGATATTAGCCTCTGCATAAGGAGATACATTTCCTGGAACTTGAAGAGTTCCGCCCATCGCTATTACATTCTTTACCTTATGAGGCAGTTTAGGATCTTTCTCCAAAGCTTTTGCAAGATTTGTTAAACGTCCAAGGGTAATTATAGTAAGTTCACCCTGAAGTTCTTCTGCCTTACGTATGATGAAATCCCAAGCTTTCTCATTTAGTACTTTCTGGTCAGACTTTGGTAACTCTACATTACCTATACCGTTATCACCGTGTATATGTGTAGGTGATGATTCCATATCCCCTTTCAGGGTACAATCTGCACCCATTGCTACAGGAACCTCATACCCACAATCTGCCAATTTTATCAATCGCAGTGTATTTTCTGTAGCTTGAAGTGTCGATGCATTTCCAAATACAGTTGTAATTCCTTCCACATGAAGATTCTTGCTTTTTAGTGCATATAGAATAGCTATAGAATCATCAATACCGGTATCACAATCAATTATGATATGTTTCATTCTTCGTTACCCTTTCTCAATTACTACATTGCCATAACTTCTTCCCTTGTGGGAATCGAAGGACCTGCTCCTAAGCGCATTACTGCAATCGCTGATGCTTTGGAGGCATTATCCAATGCTTTCTCTACTTCTTCACCTCTTATGATACCGCCTATAAAATATCCGGTAAAGGTATCACCTGCCGCTGTTGTATCTACAGCTTTTACTTTATATATGGATTGATGCAATATCCGGTCCTGATCCTTATAGATTGAGCCCTTTTCACCAAGAGTTAATACAATTTTTGCTTGTGGGAAAAAGTCTCCCAGTTTATGAATTATATCCTGTATAACCTTTTCATTCCATTCGGAATCTGCAGGCAGACTTATTCGTTCTGCTTTCAATAATTCATCTTTATCTGCCCACATATGACAGATTTCCAAAGCTTCAACTTCATTTAGCATAAAGTAATCTACCAGATTCAAAGGATAACCCATAACTTTTTTATTCATGGGCGATGGATTGAAAACAATCTTCATCCCAATCTTATGAGCCTGCTCCATAATGTAAGGAATCTCATTAATCTCGTTTTGTAAAATAAGATAATCTCCCTTTTCAAAATGTTGTAAGGTTACATCAATGTCCGTTTTACTAATTTGATGGTTAGCACCACCATATAACAAGATACTATTTTGTCCATTCCTATCTTTTTGAATAATAGCATGTCCACTAGAACCTGGTTTTTTCTTTACAAACTCTGTTTTCACGCCTGCGCTACTTAATTGTTCCAGTAACATATCAGAATCATTTTCACCCACTGCCCCAGCATGCCATACTGCGGCACCGCTTTTGCTTAAAGCAATGGATTGATTTAAACCTTTACCACCACAAAATACATTCATTTGAAGAGAGTCTGTCGTTTCTTTCGCTCTTACAAAATGATCAACTTCATAAACATAGTCAATATTCAGTGATCCAAAATTTAAGACCTTCATGTAGTTATCTCCTCTTCTTATAAGTATAAGTCTTGTTCACAGATTAGGCATTCAAGGGCTGCTCTTACGTTGCACTTATCCTAGCAAGATAGGGTATTTTCTTGAACAAGTTTGGAAAATGTCCCATCCTACTCGGGCTAATCTGCTTATCGTGAACATTATACCATATATAACGCAGATTAGGAACTGTTCGCTGTTTACAGTAAGTCTTTTTTTATTATGGCAGTCATCGCTTCAATTCCTACTCGAATTGCTCTATCTTCCCACTCACGTGGATAATCTTTATCATCATTAGAATATGCCTTATAATTTGTTGCATTAATCATTACAGATGACATCCTAATTCCCAAGGATGCTGCAACTAAGAATAAAGTTGAACATTCCATGCTTGTGTTCGTAGCTCCACCTTTTTCATATGCTTCCCATTTATTCTTTAATTCATAGTAAACAGGTTTAGTTTCAGGGGAAACTTCGGAATAGAAGGAATCTTTCGTGATTGTAACTCCGACATTATGAGGAATATCCAATTTAATTGCAGCTGCTTCCAATTCTTTTACCATTGAGTAGTCAGGAACTGCTGGGAATTCAATCGGCAAGTAATGGTCACCTGTGCCTTCCATACGAACGGCTCCGTTAATAATGCATACATCTCCGATCTTTACCTTGGCTGATGTAGATGCACATGAACCGATACGCATCATTGTATGAGCACCACACTCAAATAATTCTTCGACAGCAATGGCAGCGGAAGGTCCTCCGACACCTGTACTCGTGACGGATACGGGAACTCCAGCAAGGGTACCTGTATAAGTTAAAAACTCACGGTTTTGCATGATTTTTACTGGATTATCCAAATACTTTGCAATAAGTGTTGCTCTTTCTACACTGCCTGGTAAAAATACATATTTTCCAACTTGGCTCTTTGTTACATTCAAATGCATCATTTTCTTCTCTTCCATAGTAAAAACTCCTTTTGTCATCGATTCAAGTTTTTCGAGCAGATACTTTTATTTCTCGTTTTGCTGTGCGGTCTCAAAACGATAAATTGCTTCTAACACAACACGAATTTCATCATCCCAACCATTCGCAAGACCTTTGTTTTCAGTCTCATAAATTACATTTCCGGTAACAATATTTCCGGACACTGCACTAATCATAGCAGCACGTTTGTTTCTGCGATGGCACACGGTATATAATGCAGAGCTTTCCATCTCTACATTAAGACATCCAAGCTTCGATAATTTTGCAATCCATTCAGGAGTTTCCCCATAGAAAGCATCGTCAGAAGCATTGATACCATAATAAATCTTTCCTGAAATATCGTCTTTCATATCCTTAGCGGTATCTATCAAAGTACGAGTTAAATCAAAATCCGGTACAGCAGGGAAACAATCCGGTACATAGAACTTTGAGGTCCCTTCGTTTTTCATGGAAGCTGTTGATATCATTAAATCCCCGATTTCGATTCCTTCCTGCAGGGCAGCACTACTTCCAATACGGATTAAACATTCTGCTCCGATATTCATTAGTTCTTCTGCTGCGATAGCTGCAGAAGGGCAACCCATACCTGTAGAAGTAACTGATATTTTTACGCCTTTATAATATCCTGTAAAAGTACGATGCTCCCTGTTATCCGCAACAAGCTTTGCATCATCTAGATATTTAGCCACTCTATCTGATCTGGCTGGATCTCCTGGTAATAATACATATTTTCCTATATCACCTGGTTCTAAATGAATATGATATTGTCTTTTTCCTAATGTTTTTTCATCTTTATTAAATGACATTTTTCTCTATCTCCTTACTTTTCTTTTTTTGTAATCTAATTTTTTGTATAGAATATATCGTCAATCCAAATATTGTTGCTATATAAGGCAACATCTGAATAAATTCGGATGGTATACGTAGCATTTGAAGTACATTTGATAAGCCATCAAAAAAGGAAAATACAGCTGATGATATCAAGGAACCCACTGGAGTTGCTTGTCCCATAGCACAAGCTGCCAAAGCTATAAATCCACGTCCAGCAACCATGTCCCTCGTAAACATGGAAAGATAACCCATAGATAAGTACATTCCACCAAGACCAACCAAGATACCACATAATATAATGGACAAAAATCGTATTCTAATTACATTCAAACCTACACTGGCTGCAGCGTTGGGATTTTCACCGACTGCACGTATTCGTAACCCCATTGGCATTTTATATAAGAATATAGAAAGTAAAACAACCATTAAGAGTGCAAAATAGGTAAGTGCATTATGTCCTGATAAAACGTCTCCAAGTATCGGTATATCTTTGATGATAGGAATATGAATGGTAGGAAATACAGCGCTTTTAATGGAAGAACTTGTACCCTTCTCACCTGTTGCTAATTGTAAGACAAAGACGGTTAAGCCACCAGCCATAGTGTTAATCGCTGTACCACAAAGGACAGCATTTGCCTTTAGTACTAAATGGAAATAGGCAAATAATCCACTTACTATTAAAGCTGATCCAACTCCTGCCGCAATACCCCAGAATAGGTTTCCTCCATATCCACTACCAAGCACACCTGCCAAGGCTGAAATTAACATGATACCATTTAAACCCAGGTTTACTACTCCTGATTTTTCACAAATAACCGCTCCAAGTGAAGCAAGTAATATTGGGGTGGCAACACGTATCCACATAAAAAGAAAGTCTACGACAAATGTATAATCAAGCATTCGCTTCATCTCCTTTCACTACGGTTTCTGCTTTTGCAGCCTTAACAATCATCTTCTGTCTCCAACTGTTAAGAAGTGCTTCTGCTGCAATCATTAAGATCATAACACCTTGTATAATTACTACTACTTCACTGCTAACATCACTATTTCTAGCCATAATATTAGCACCAACATTCAGGTAGCCCATAAAAAGTGCTGCGATAGGTACCATAAGGGGATTGTTTCTCGCAAGTAAAGCAACTGCTATACCTGTCCAGCCATAACCTGGTGTGCTTGTCCATTTAAATCTTGTATACATACCTAGTAATTCAGCCCCTCCACCAATACCGGCGAGAGCACCTGCGATTACCTGTGCAACCACCATTACTTTGGTAACTTTGATACCAGAATAATTGGCAAACTTAGCATTGTCACCAGTAATTCGAAGCTTCATACCAAAGGTAGTCCTATAGAGCAATAGATAAGTAACCACACAAAGTATTATAGCAATCACTACCCCGAAATGAACTCTACTGCCATTTACGATTACAGGTAGCATCGATGTTTCAAGAAAAGATATAGAAGCTAAACTCGAACTGCTAATCTCACGGAAGTAATAACTAACCATATAAATTGCAAAGAATTGAACAATATAGTTTAACATCAGTGAAGTTACTACTTCAGAGACTTGCCATTTCATTTTTAGCATAGCTGGAATTAAAGCTACTACTGCTCCCATTGCCCCTGCAACTAGTAGTGCGGCTGCTGGATGTATCCCTGCCGGAAGTGGAACAGAGGTAGCAATCATCATGGCACCAAGTGTACCTATAAAAAATGCACCTTCTGTAATCATTGAGAACTGGCCTGCACCAAATATCATTATAACTGCTAATGCAGTAAACATAAGTGGGGAAGCCGCTTCAACAATATTACCGATACGTCTAAGAGACGTAAATGGTCCAATAAAGAAACTGGAAAAGGCAGTCATTGGGTCTTTACTGGTTCCTAATACAATTAATACTACCAACCCACATGAAACTAATATTGTCAGTGCTAGCCTTGCTAGATCTACTAAAAGTCGAATTCGTTTGTTACTATCCATGGAGCACCTCCTTAATTTCATCATCGGATTGCCTATCAATACCAAGCATATATCCTCCGAGTTGAAGTTCGGTAATCTTGGATGCATCAGGGAAATATGCAACTATTTGCCCTTCATGCATAACAATAATACTGTCTGATAAACCTAATACCTCATTTAAATCAGAACTGATTAAGAGAACAGATTTTTTGTCATCACGCATGGCAATCAAACGTTTTCGAATAAACTCGGTTGCACCTACGTCTACGCCTCGGGTAGGCTGATCCGCTATAATCACTTTAGGATCACTGGACAATTCCCTGGCTAATACTGCCTTTTGTATATTCCCACCAGACAAACTATCAATTCTAACATCCGGATTTTTGCAGAATATTTGATACTGTTTTGCAATATCTAGTCCATATTGCTTTATTTCTTTCTTCTTAATAAACCCATGTTTAGAGAATTTACTAGTAGAAATCTTATCTGATAAAGCATTTTCTGTAATCGACAAGGAGGGTGCAACACCTGTAGTCATACGGTCTTCCGGGATATGAGATACCGCAAGGGCACGTATATCTGCTACACTCAGCTTTGCAATCTCCGTATCACAGATTTTAATTGAACCAGAATGATATTTTATTAATCCGGTAAGTGCTTCTACCAGCTCCGCCTGTCCATTTCCTTCTACACCAGCAATACCAAGAATTTCTCCTTCACGGAGAGCAAAAGATAATTTATCTACATAGGCTTTGCCGTTTTCACCTAAAATTGTCAGATTGTTAACCTGAATTGTCGGATTTCCAGGATTTGCAGGAGTTTTTTCAATATTCAGAATTACATCTCTACCAACCATAAGATTAGAAATATCCTGTTCAGAAACATCACTGATACTATGCACACCCATAGATTTTCCCTGACGTATAATTGTAATTCTGTCACATAATTCTTTCACTTCATTCAATTTATGAGAGATAAATATAATAGTAAAACCATTATCACGTAACCTTTTTAACTCTTCGAATAATTCTGTTGTTTCCTGTGGAGTTAATACAGCTGTTGGTTCATCCAAAATAAGTATTTGAGCACCTCGGTACAAGGCTTTTAATATTTCCACCTTCTGTTTCTGCCCAACTGATAAATCCGATATTTTTTTTGTCGGATCAATTTTCATATTAAACTTTTCACCAAGTTCTTCGACTTGTTTCATTGCTGTGTTGCTATTTATTAGTAAACCCTTTTTGGGTTCTGAACCTAGTATTATGTTTTCAGCAACTGTTAATGAAGGAACCAGCATAAAATGCTGATGTACCATTCCAATTCCAAGGCTTATCGCCATTTGAGGTGAAGTAATGGTAGTCAATTGCCCTTTTACATAAATTTCACCTGAAGTTGGTTGTTCTTCACCAAAAATAATTTTCATTAATGTAGACTTACCGGCACCATTTTCGCCGGAAAGAGCGTGAATTTCTCCAGAATTAATCGAAAAATTAATCCCTTTATTAGCCATAACTCCATTAGGGTATACTTTTACGATATTCTCCATTCGTAACACTTCTATTTTCTTTTCCATTATTCCACTCCTTAATGAATCATATGGATATAAGATTGTTATACTTAAAGGTTTGGGTGTCATAAGCCCAATTTAGTTTGTAATTTAAGTTTTGTCTATAAAGAATGGGTGCTGTAACACATAACTCCTATCTGACACAGCACCCATAATCTATCTTTTTACATTACTATTTCATACTGTCACGTAAATTTGCTACTTCTTCAGTTGTCATAGCCATAGCACTGCTAACTACGATATCGCCACTAATAATGCTCTGTCTAACTTCAGCAAGTACATCAATTATATCCTGTGGAACAATGGACAGGAAGTTATCATTCTCTGCTAATCCTACTGCACCGCTGTCTAATCCTAAGGCATAGGTATTATCAAATGTCATAGCATTGCTTTGTGAAGCTTCTACAGCTGTAAAAATGGATTCGCCTACATTCTTTAGTGTTGATGTTAAAATATTTTTTGCAATTTCAGGTTGTTCATCTTTTAACTGTGTATATAAGTCCTGATCACAAGCAATTAAGTATTTATCAGCATTACTTGCAGCTGTTGCAGCACCTAGAATACTTTGAGAAGCAGGAGCATATACAACCTGTGCACCTTGATTATAAAGCTGTGTTGTCATTTCTAGGCATTTCGGAACATCTTCAAATGAACCTACATAAGAAGTGATTACTCTGATTTCAGGATCTACATATTTAACACCTTCTAAATAGCCTACTAAAAAGTCGTTAATATTACCAACATCCATAGAACCGATGAATCCTAAAATCTTCTTTGTTGAATCAATTTTTGCATCACCAGAATTTAACATCTTAGCTCCAAGCACACCAGCTAAAAATGCTCCCTGATTAGAATTGTAAGTGATACCCATCATGTTACCGTCCTTAACTACTTCACGGTCAACATCACTATCAAAGAATATATAGTTTTTATCTGGATATTGTGCTGCTGTATTCTGTGCAACTTCTTTTACTGACCATGTACCGGATACGATTATATCCCAATCCTGTTCAGATACATCTAAGAAGTGACCTTCATAACTTGTCTCATCACGGCCCATTTCAACAACCTTTACTTCTGCACCAAGTTCATCACCAATCTTTTGAATACCGCTGGCTGCAGAATCATAGAAACCTTTGTCTCCGAGATTACCATTAACAAGATATACTACCTTAAGTGGATCTGTTGCTGGCTCTTCTGCTGGCTCTTCTGCGACTGGCTCTTCTGCTGTTTCATTGGTTGTTTCTGTAGTTTCTGGTGTTTGAGTCGTTGTTTCACTTTTTTTACTGCCACATGCAGTAAATGTTGCTAATACCATTGCCAAAACCAGTAAAAAACTCATACTCTTTTTGATTCCCTTTTTCATAATGCCATCCTCCTAATATTAGTCCTTTGGGTTTTTTTAGATCTATAGGAAAGGATTCTTAAATTTTATTAAGTCCCCTTTTCTTAGGATAATAGGTGCTTAAATCTGTGTTTTTCTCTCCATGGAAAAACGATATTTGCTACCATTTAAGCGATGCTTGCAGTATGCTAATTGATTATCGTTTTCATCCATTAATATCTCTTCTACTATAACAATTGGTTCTCCTGAATCCATATTATCAATGACTGTATCATCATCTGCGCTTAAGACATTAAATACTGTTTTTGAACGCTTAGCGTGGTGGTATATATCCTTTACAATAAATTGCTTCATTCTTTCTTCGTTGGTAATATCCAATTTAAATTCATCCACATATTTTGCATCAAATATCATAATGGAATTAGCAACATGACATGTTTCAGAGTAGTAATTGGTATTGACTGACAACACCAAAAAACCTGGCTTATCATATCCTAATTCATGTGCCACGTATACACCACAAGGTTGATAAATTGATTCAACTTTAACCTCATTGATGATATCCAAGCAATTATCCATACATGTATTGTACAGCCAGTGAAATCCCTCTTTCGTCTGAAGAGCAAAGGTTGCAACAACCGCCTGTTTGCCTTGTGTTTTGGTTATGTACCCGTCTTCTTCCAACTTTCTCATAGCCATTCTTACAGTACCACGGCTTACATTCCAATAGTTTGCCAGCGTATTTTCACTTGGGATCGCATCCCCCTTGTTTAACACCCCTTCGTCAATCAAGTGGAAAATAATATCATATATTTTTACATAATTGGGAACAACAATATTTTCCGAATCATCTTCTGCTAACATTGGTAATTTATCAAAATCTATCATAATGCTTCACCGACATTACCTGCATCTTTTTTAATAATGCTTCTCATCGCTTCGATTCCTACCCTTATTACTCTATCCTCTAAGTCCAAAGGACGTTGTCTGTCCTGGTTCTCATATTTCTTATAATCGGTTGCACTTACCATAACACTTGCTGAACGTATACCTAATGAAGCTGAAATGAGGAATAACGGAGCACATTCCATACTAGTTGATGTAACCCCACCAGCTTCATAAGAGCGCCAACGGTTGATTAATTCCGGACCTATCGGTTTTGTCTCCGGACTATTCTGGCTGTAGAAAGATGCTTTTGTAATAGTTATGCCTGTATCATATGGCATCTCTAGTCTCACCGCAGCAGCCTCTATTTCTTTTACTAATTCATAATCCGGAACAGCAGGAAATTCCATAGGTAAATAGTGACTACCAACTCCCTCCATTCTTACAGCACCTTTCGGAATAACAATATCTCCGGTTTTTACCTTCACAGAAGTGGAGGCACATGTTCCAATTCTCATCATTGTGTCTGCTCCACACTGATGAAGCTCTTCAATTGCGATTGCAGCAGAAGGTCCTCCAATTCCTGTACTTGTTACTGCTACTTTTACTCCATCGAGTTCACCGACAAATGTTCTATACTCGCGGTTATATGCAATTTCTTTTGGATTATCAAAGTATTTTGATATTTTTTCTGCTCGTTCAGGACTTCCAGGTAAGAACACATAACGTCCTACATCACCCTGACAAATACCGATATGCATCATTTTAGATTTTTCCATTTGATACCTCCTGTACTACTTGTATTGTTTTTAATACTCATATTCATAATCACTAAACTTTCTTTAAAACAAACTTGGCATCCAAGTTCCACCTTAGTGTACCACTTGGATGCCAAGTTGTCAACAATAATTTCGACATTTTTTGAACTTTTTTGTGCTTATTTTACATACTAATTATTGTTTCAGATCACTTTATATCTAATTTAACAAAACAACCTAGATATATATTATTTTTTTGTATAAAAAATGAACCAATAATAATTACTGGTTCATTTTTTTAAACTTAACAATTTTTGAAAAACTACTGGTTAATATATTCTTCTACTAACTGATTACCTTCCCTGCATAGCTTGTCTTCATCGACGTTAGTCAATTTACCTTCTTTTACTACAATTTCACCTGCTACGATAGTATAGTCTACACTCTGTTTAAGCCCTACCGTTTGGAGAACTGATTTTGGATCATAAAGTGCGCCTACTAGTTCAATTCTTCTCGAATCAATCATAAAGAAGTCAGCTGCCATACCAACAGAAAGACTTCCAATGTCATTTCTTCCAAGTACCCTTGCACTGCCGTTCGTTGCTATTTTCAGAATATCATATCCAGAAGGTGCATCTTGGCTGGAATTTAAGCGATGCAATAAATAAGCAATTCTCATTTCCTCTAACAAATTAGAACCATCGTTGCTGGCACTACCGTCCACAGCAAGTCCAACCGGTATGTTCATTTTTAACATTTCCGGGATACGAGCAATTCCAGAGGATAATTTCATATTTGATACTGGGCAATGAGCAACTCCAGTTCCTGTCGCTGACAATAATTTAAGCTCCTGATCATTAAAATGAATTCCATGGGCAAACCAAACATCACTGCCAATCCATCCGACTTTCTCCATATACTCCAATGGCCTTAAGCCGAATCGATTTAACATATAATTCTCTTCATCCAATGTCTCAGCAAGGTGTGTATGAAGACGTACTCCCTTATCTCTTGCTAATTTAGCTGATTCCACTAATAGATCTTCCGTAACGCTAAATGGCGAGCAAGGTGCTAAGGCTATCTGTCTCATAGAATACTTGCTATTATCATGATATTTATCGATTAATCTCTGCGAATCTTGAAGAATTGTATCTACGTCCTGAACTACAGTATCCGGAGGTAATCCACCGTCCTTCTTACTAAGTGACATGCTGCCTCTTGATGCATGCATACGTATTCCAAGCTCTTTGGCTGCTGAGAACTGTGCATCAATTAATCCATCTGATTCATTTGGGAAAACATAATGATGGTCAAAACAGGTAGTACATCCGTTTTTCAACAGCTCTCCCATTCCAATTAAAGAGGTATAATAAATGACGTCCGAATTTAACTTCTTCCATATCTCATAAAGGGTTATCAGCCACGGAAACAGCTCCATATTCTGAACTTGGGGCAAGTTCCTAGTAAATATCTGATATAGATGATGGTGGGTATTAATCAAACCCGGATACACCAAAAGATGGGTACCGTCAATAACCTCATCTGCCGGAAACGTTTCCTCTCCAATATACTGAATGCTCCCATCTTGGATCAGCATGTTGACATTCTTAAAAACACTATCCTTTTCGTCACAAGTAATTAGGTGCTGAATGTTACTGATAAATATTGATTTTGCCATATCCAAACTACTCCTTTCCAAGAATACAAATCCTACCAAAACAAGTGTTTATCTTTGATATATTCTTTATATTTCTCCGGGTATGCTAAGTCATACCATGTTCAAGATAAGTAATTTGAATTTCGATAGCTGTTATTCTATCTCATTGTTTAATATTGATATATTACATTTTATATTATAACTACCTTAAGTGAATAAGTCTATTGTTTTTTATTCCTATGAAGACAAAATCCACCTTATAAGCCTAATTTATGTTTTGCACGGAAGTTGATGTCAAGTATTCTTGACATAATGTAAGCTATATGATAACATCTGTAGTAGTACATAACAGTGAATTTTAAGTAATACCTTAGCTATATTACAGTAATATTACGAAAGGATGCGAGTAAATACTATGGCAAAAAATTTAAGACTGAAAGCAGCCCGCGCTTCTCTTGATATGACTCAGAAAGACTTGGCAGAAGCTGTTCATGTCAGTCGGCAGACAATGAATGCTATTGAAAAAGGTGATTACTATCCTTCTGTAAAACTCTGTATTGCTATATGTAAGGTTTTAGGTAAAACCTTAGACGAATTATTTTGGGAGGATGAATAATAATGAACAAAATTCTTGATGAACGACAACTGATGATAAGAGGAAATATATTTAAGCATGGATTATTTTTACTTACAGCCTTACTGCTGTCGAATTCACTATTATACAACTTAGGTTTTGAATGGGTCGCTGGTAAATGGGCTGAGCTTACACTTATTCTTCTTACAGTTGTATTTTGTAGTATTGAATTTATTTATTTTGATATTTATCCGTTGACAAGAAACATTCAAAAAATCGGAATATTTCTTCTCGGATTATTTGGCTCTTTATCTGTGGTGTCATGTTTGTATGAAATTACAACTCAAAAAACAGGCTTTGTTATGGATGGTAAAATCACCAATAATGCTTTGGGGATAGTATATGGATTTATGTTTATCTCCTTAACAATAGCTTATATAATAAAAGCATATTATAACAAAAGGAATAATGTTATTGACTAATTAGAGACTGGAGGTATTGAAAATGAATGCACCTATTTGGGCAGCATGGTTAGTAGTTGGTATATTATTGCTAATATCAATTATCCTGCTTAGCGGAAAAGGTAGTTTCTTAATTGCCGGGTATAATATGGCTTCAGAGGAAGAAAAGAAAAGATATAATAGAAAAAAATTGTGCCGCGTTATGGGGAGTGGCTTTTTTATTATAACATTAATCACTGGAGTTAACGTATTTTATGAGTTTGAAGTGCCTTCTTTCATTCATTGGCTATTCCCGTGGGGTATTTTCATTACAATAGCGATAATTGCAATTTTAGCAAATACTATTTGTATAGAAACGTAATTAACTGAACCATTAGCTGGGTTTTCTATAACAATATCTTTCCCATAAAATAAAAGCAGCCGGAACTGTTATAAAACTCATTATTATGAGTTTTCAACAGTTCCGGCTGCTCTTGTTATAAACTGTTATTTACTTAATCACTGTCATACCGCCCATATATGGCTGTAAAGCAGTCGGAATATTCACGGATCCATCTGCATTTAAATTATTTTCCAAAAATGCAATCAACATTCTAGGTGGCGCAACTACAGTATTATTTAAGGTATGTGCAAAATATTTTCCTTTTTCACCAACAACACGTATCTTTAATCGTCTTGCCTGTGCATCGCCTAGATTTGAACAGCTTCCAACCTCAAAGTATTTCTTCTGTCTCGGTGACCATGCTTCTACATCAATGGATTTAACTTTTAAATCCGCTAGGTCCCCAGAACAGCATTCTAATGTTCTTACCGGGATATCAAGACTGCGGAATAAATCCACCGTATTCTGCCATAATTTATCAAACCACATCGGACTATCTTCCGGATCACACACTACAATCATTTCCTGTTTTTCGAACTGATGAATTCGATATACTCCTCTTTCCTCTAAACCATGAGCTCCCTTTTCCTTTCTAAAACATGGGGAATAGCTGGTTAAGGTCTGGGGTAGGGAGGTATCCGGTAAAATAGTATCAATGAATTTTCCAATCATAGAATGTTCACTAGTTCCAATGAGGTACAAGTCTTCACCTTCAATTTTGTACATCATGGCGTCCATTTCCGCAAAACTCATTACACCAGTAACCACATCACTACGAATCATAAAAGGTGGAATACAATAGGTAAAACCGCGATTTATCATAAAATCCCTTGCATAAGAGATTACCGCTGAATGTAGTCTGGCAATATCCCCCATCAGGTAATAGAATCCGTTTCCAGCTACCTTTCTTGCACTGTCTAAATCAAGACCGTTGAATTTCTCCATAATTTCAGCATGATAAGGAACCTCATAGTCTGGAACTACCGGTTCTCCATAACGCTTAACTTCCACATTCTCACTGTCATCCTTACCAATTGGTACACTGGGATCGATAATATTTGGAATTGTCATCATGATTTTCGTAATCTTTTCGTTTAACTCGTTCTCCTTAGCTTCTAATTCTGCTAAATGTTCGGAGTCTGCGGTAACCTGTTTCTTTAATTCTTCTGCATCTTCTCTTTTCCCTTGTGCCATCAAACCGCCGATTTGTTTCGATATCTTGTTTCTTTCTGCTCTTAAATTATCCGCTTCTTGCTTTGTACTTCTGCTTTCAGCATCAAGTGTTATTACCTCATCCACCAAGCCAAGCTTATGATCTTGAAACTTATTTTTGATATTTTGCTTTACAATCTCCGGGTTTTCTCTTACAAATTTTAAGTCTAACATAATATTCCTCCTAAAAATTTTTATTTAATAAGCTTAATGGTGTGTAAAGGATAAGTATCCTATTACACATAAAAAAATCCTTCCATCCCATAAAAAACATGGGACGAAAGGAATCCGCGTTGCCACCCAAATTGTCAGTTTGATTATACACATACAACCGACCACTCATAGAGTAGGATAAAGGTTACCAGCCTCTGGTTCATCACCAACAGCTCCAAAAGTGGAAAGATTCATCCTTTCACCGATTCACACCAACCACCGGCTCTCTTAAGAAATTCATAAATCGTAGTTTTTATCAACGCTGTAATTTATAATTATTATTACCATTATATACTTTTTTATCATAATACGCAAGTAGATTTTGCACTGTTTCTGCTTCATCCTACCAAATTATAACATGATTTGTATCATGTTAACTTTAGTAAAAGTCCTAATTCACAGATTTTATTATCGTGCTATCCTTTTCAAGAAAAGCATCAACTCTAAGAGAGGAGATGTTAAACTTTCTGAACGGATAGAAGTTATATATGTAATCATCAACTCGATAGTTGAGAAAATCTTCTGTATCAATTCCCTCTTCCAATACATATACCAATCCGTCATCGGAGAGATTACAAAGGGCATTCACATCAAGCTCCTTAAGATATCCTGCTTTATACATTGTAATATTGTATTTTGCAATGATACCATCCATATTAGAAAAACATAAAATAGCAAACATAAAAACAAATGATAGGACAAGATACTTTTCAAAATTGAAACTAGTTTTTACTTGTTTTAGAATAATCCATAGAAACGCAAGTGCAAGCAATAGCATGAACCAAGAAGTATAAAGCCTTAGTTGCGTCAGTCCATATTCACCGATATACATAATCATCTTACTGAGTGCCGTTACAATAATCATAATGGTGAATATGGCTATTATAATAGAATATCCTTTCAGCGCAACTGGCTTATCTTTACCAGTATTCTTTGAGAATATGTTAATTGCCAATATGATTGCCAGATTGATCACAGCAATCGCACATAACTCGAAGAAGCCTCGTCTAGCATACTCCGAAAAACTATATTGTTCCGGTAACTCACCCATAAAAGCAGATAAAAAGTATTGTAGTTGTGAGATAAAAAATAAGATATATAAGAAGCAAATCGGTGTGACAGCAGAATACAGAACCAGATTAGGAGAAATCCTGAGCTTTTTCAACTTTTCTTCACATTGTTCTTCCGAAAATACTTCTGCTTTTTCCTTCCTAACATTGGCATAAAGCAAACCAAAGATATAAAAAGCCACCGGGATACCCATACATAGCTTAAGTATGAACAAAAACACCTTCTCTTGAAATCTACCATAAAATAGATCTAGCATACGTTCTACCCCGCTATCTGCACTCGTAAGCAAGGACGCTACCAGTACAGTTACCGGTATTGTTATTACTAAACCGACCAATGCCAGTTTTACGTTTTTATAAGACTGTGATTTTTTAGAAGTATAGGTAATTGCCTTAGGTGCTTTTGCAAATCCGGAAAAAGGCATGATAAAGACACTCTTTATCAGATCAAAGAAAAAGAAATGTCCGATCGTATTATTATCTTTACAAACGCCATACACCCAGTATATCCCAAGGACTAGAATAAATATAGTATTCAAAAATTTGATAAAATCATTTGCAGAAATCGAAAACACCATACTAAAGATGATAAGCAGGCTAAACGTAATTATACTATTTTTATTCATACTAAAATGACTCTTCTTTAAATACAGCATACATATAATTGCTGTACATAGGAAAAAGACTGTAGTAAAAAAACCAGTTGTATTCCAAAATACGAATTGAATAAAACAGAAGCCTAAGCCTAACAAAACATATGCAAAAATACATTCCATCCGGCTAAAGGTTAGTTTAGTATTGTTTTTTTCTATTTCTGCTGTAGTTTTATGTTCCTTAGTGTTATTTTCTGCAGCATCTTGTTCTATCATAATTCTATCCTCCATATTCATTCTCCTTATTCTTCCTCCCGATATTCCAATATTTCGCTAGGTTGACAATCCAATGTCTTGCACAGTTTTTCTAAGGTTGAAAAACGTATGGCTTTTGCTTTATTGGTTTTTAATATAGACAAATTAGCGGGTGTAATGTCGATTTTTTCAGCAAGTTCTCCGGAGGAAATCTTGCGTTTTGCCATCATTACATCCAAATTAATAATTATTGGCATAGCCTTCCTCCTTAAATAGTAAAATCATGTTCAATACGCATAACAACTGCCTGTTCAAATACATTCTTTAGCACTCTTAATATAAGTCCAAAAAAAGCTGCTGCAAACGCTATCAAAAAAGACAGTTCACGCCAAAAACCAAAAACAAAAAACAGGATAGAAACGATAAAGCAACACCAGGATATTATACGTAATATAGTTACATTCTGATCAATAAATACTTGCTCTTTTTTAATATTAGATAGAAGTTTATTAAGAACGATGACCACTACAAATGCAGGGATTAGCACAAGATAAAGGATAATACTTAATGGTACAAAGACCTCTTCTCTAACAGAAATTGAATCATACCATTTCACTAGAATTGGTATTAGAAATACCATTACAACTAATATCACAAAAACAATTTTAACAAGTATAGTCGATACTATGAGTGATTTGCATTTTGTCCACATAACAAATGCTCTCCTTTCGATAATCTTTATTTAGCATTTGACTTTAACGAAATTATATCCCACTTATTATTAATAGTCAATACATTTTTATTGTTTATCAATATATTTTGACCGATATTCAATAATTTACATTGATATACGGGAGATGTACATATATACTTCCTGACAGAGATACAAATATATCGATGTTCAACAATAACAATAGCTCCTTCAGAAAATACAAAAGGCTAGTGCCTCACTGCAATAGCCTTACATTTACAATATTTATTGTTATACAACTTTCTCTATTTCATATTGAGAGTTTATTACCAGCCACATTTGTGGGAAGAATCTCATAATATTCCAAACACCCACACCATAAAATCCATATTGTGGTGCTAATTTTACATAAGCGGTAGTTTCCCCTTCTTGTACAACATGAATAATCATTATTACCCTCAAATAATCGATTTATTCTTATTATATGAGTATTAAAAAAATCAGTTAATAGCTTTCTGAATATCATGCTAACGCCTTATTTTTGAATATTTTGTTCTAATAGTTATAACTATCAGAAATAGCGGTAACATAAATAGATATCCTCTAGTAATCGTAAATATTCTGCCGGCATAGTATAATATTAACACTGCCACACCTTCCAACAGAAAACATACAATTACGGAATAAAGTAAATTGCAATCTTTCATCAACTTTTTTCTGTGAGCTATGTAAAACATACTAGTTGCCGTAGAAATCAGAGAATAAAAAACACATCGTCTTGCAAAGCGAAAGAAGAAAATGTCTTTTGGAAGCGGTATCAGGTAGGCAAAATCTTTCCAATGTTCAAGCTGTTCCCGATATTTTCTAGTCCAAAAATCAAAATCCGACCATCTTGTCGGTATCAACCTGTCTGGAAGAGATAACTGAAAATCCATGACCCACCTGATTCCTTCCCACGCCACAAGGAATATAATCAAATAAACGATAAGCTGGATTGGCAGGGTTCTTCTCTCCCAAATACTTTTTAACATGATAAACAATAGATACAATCCTAGAATCCATGCTGGAAACAAATAAAATAATCCGATAATTTCGGAATAAAAGCAGGCATCCAATACGGTATAAGAACTTGCCAGAGCATTCTGCACGATAAATTCATTTGCCAGTTGTTCTCCGTTTTCTTTATCCTCATATACAAGCTCAAGATTCAAATAGGAATGATTTGAACCAACTTTGGGAATTATGATGAGCCTTTCCTCAGTATCAATAATACCTCGAATACAGTATTCCTTTTCCTGATAGGTAAGAATATTCCCTATGACATCGGAAGATTGAAATAATTCATATGCTGTATTTCTATCCAACAGACAGCCATTGCTATCATCCTTAACCGGTATTATACCGCTAACTAATTCCATCGGATATACCTGACTCATATCTCCACAGACTTCCAGAAGACGTGTTTTAGCAGTGGTTGACAAGACAGTGTTTTTGACTTGCTGGTCTATTAGACAGTTCCATGCTGTAACCGTCGGTATTCTATTTGCATCTTTCATAACTTCATTATCCACGGCACGCTCGATTGTACGCAATGGAACTCCTTCACCATGGATTCTTATACTAACCGACTGATAATTGTTTTTAATAAACTGTCCATAGTACATTCCACTGCCCCAGAAAATCAACGTAGTAAGAAGTATCACGGTATACCGTATATTGCTTTTTATTTTACTGCTCGTTACTTTCATTGATTCTTACCCTGTCACCTTCTTCAATATATTTGCTGCTACCTATAATTATATTATCCGTTGGTAACAATCCACCTTCGACTGCAACACTGATTCCATCTTTGTCAAGTAAGGTAATATCCATACGAAATGCAGTTAATTCTTTTCCTAGTACAGTGTCCTTTTCACGGGAAATCAAAATAAAGTTCTTCCCCTTTGCATCCATACGCAGGGCCTGAATCGGTATAACAACATCATACTGCTCCGATTGCTTACGAATAGTAAATTCGACAGCTGTAGCAGCAAAATACTGTTCCTGTGGTAGCACGGCAGTTATCTCAACCTGACCTTCTAAGTCTTTTAACCCTATCGTTTCAATGGCAACCGTTACCTTATCGTTTTCATTTCCTATCACTATCTCCACTTCATCTCCCGGTGATAAATGCTTTGCATCATCATTTGAAATTTTAGCTACAAAACCACAATTTCCTGTAGTAAGTGCAATCTTTTCTGTTCCTGATGAATAGTTTCCAGCTACTAATTCCAATTTTGATACAATCCCGGATTCAGGAGCAACAACATTTCCGTTACTTTTCATTATCTCTTTTGCTACAGTAACTGCCTCTTGTTTCTTCTGTAGGTCTATTTCTGCCGATTCCTCATTTAAATTTTCAACTTTTTGGTTTGTGATGTCCTTTGCCCGACGATTGGAGTCCGCCTGCTTTGCCTCTTCATAATTTAATTTTGCATCTTCTACAGCCCTTGCAGTTCTATCAACTAACTCTTCCTCTGTCTTGACATCTTTTGAATAATCATAAGTTTCACTTACGATATCTAGATAAGTTAACTCTGCCTTTTCAAAGCTTTCAAAAGCTTTCTCAACTTTCTTGTCCTCCGTTGCTATCGTTTTGTCCCATTCTTTCTTGGTATCTTCCAAAGCCTCTTTTGAATCTGTTATTGCATCACTTGCCGCTTTTATCTGCTTCTTTTTATCCTTGTCTTCTTTATACAGCAACTCAAATAAAGCCTGATAAGCTGTTTGAGTTAATTCCTCATTGTTATTCCGAACTGCAACATTATATACGGTAATGGCATTTTGAAGTTTTACATCCATTTCCGTTAGTGCACTTAGCTCATCCTCTGCATCAACAATTGCCCTACGTAAAACGGCTCTTTGCGAATCTGTTAATTCGTTACCTTGTTCTCCTTTTGCATTCGAATAATCCTCTTCTGCTCTATTTAAGGATTTTCTAGCCTTAGTTACTTCTTTTTGATGCTTACTGTACCCCTCTTCTCCATAATATTGCTTATAAATATTGGTTTCAGCATTGATAAGGGCATTCACTGCTGGATTATCGATTGCCATCTTGTACTCTGAAATCACGGATTGAGCATTTACTCTATTTTCATATAATTCATTTAAGGCCTCCTCTGCCTTTGTCACATTATCGGTAGCATCTGTTATTGCCTTATCTCTTTTCTCTATTTGTTCCTCTTTCATTGCCTTAGCTTCTTCATACATTTCCTTTGCAGTTTTATATTCTTCTATTTTTTGTTTTTTCACAGTCTTTTTTGCATCTTTTAAATCATTTTTGGCGGACTTTAAATCCAAGTTAGCTCTCTCCAAAGTAAGGCTCGCCCGTTCTATGCCGTTAGTCATAGTTTCTTCTGAATTATTTAGTGCGTTTATTTCTATTGTTATTTCGGCTTTTCGTAAATCATCTTCCAAATCACCTAGTCGTTCCTCTAAATCGCTTGTATCATATTGATACAAGGGCTCACCCTTTTCTACATAGCTTCCTTCTTTCGCATATACGGAAGCTATCCTGACACCTGCTAAAACATCCAAGTATTTTTCTGACTTTTCAACAAGAACGCCGCTTCCTTTTACTAAATAAGTCAGACGTCCGCGATTACCAGTTGCAACATCAATTTTTGCAACTGTAATAGAATCTGCAGCTCTTGATACCATTGTTAGTAAAATCATTGTAACAAAGAATCCAATCAAAATCCTTCCAGCAATATCACTTGCAGTATGTTTCCTTATTTCAGGTTTTCTCCTAAGTTCGTATAATATTCGTTCTTTTAATTTGTTCATATATTGAATTCCCCCGTTTACATCACTCTTGTTATTCTTTAATTCCTGATGCAATAATTCCCTGCTCTAAATATGTTTGGCCATACAGAAAAATCAATAATGCAGGTGTTAAAGTGATTAAGGAAGCTGCCATAGCCACACCTAACTTTTCAATTGCTATTTCAGGTAAAAACAAAGATAAGGGCCACAAAGATTTATCCTTTAGGAAAGTTAAAGGCTTCTCAATCGCATTCCACTCTTCTAAAAAGCCCAAAACAAATGCTGAAATAATACCGGATGCCCCCAGCGGTATTCCTATATACCAAAACACTTTTCCTTCTCCTGCACCGTCGATTCTTGCGGCTTCCAATAAAGATTGTGGTATAGACTCAAAAAATTTTGTCATAATAAATACTGGAAATGTAGAAAAAACATTTGGCAGAATCAAGGACCAATGGGTATTCATAAGGTGTAACTTATGAAGTACTAGGTAATTGGATACCATAGTAACCTGAAATGGCATTATCATCAGTATGATATAAAAGAGAAAGATTGTGTTTTTTCCCTTGAAATGATATCTTGCAAAGCTCCAAGCAGCAGGCACCCCTATGATTAACTGACCAAACAAGCCGGGTATTACCTGTTTGCAGGAATTCCAGAACATTGCAAAGAAGTTAGGAGAATCCAGTAGTAATTCTACGAATGGTCTTAAAGTAGGATAAAGCGGAAGAAAACTCCAACTTATTTTCTTATTTGATTCCGAAAAGGCTGGTCCGATATAATCCGTAATTTCTCTATTTCCCATGAAGGAACCTGTAAGCATCATCCATAAGGGAAACCAAATCATAAAACAAAAAATTATCAGTATGAGATAGGATAATACCCTCTTTTTGATCATGATTTCTCCTCCGCTTCTTTTTTTCCCAGGTTTCGGATTAGGATAATAAAAATCAATAAGACTACTGCTACTATTACTGCAGAAGCGCACATTTTTTGTATATCAAGATGAACAAACCAATTGTTAAGCAAATGTTGAAGCATATAAATACTACGGTGAGGATAACTTCCAGCCACCAAATAAGCTTCACGGAATACTTTAAAAGAGTTGATCAATGACAAAACAGTAAGTATAAATATGGTAGGTAGCAATCCTGGTAAGGTTATATAACGAAATTTCTTCCAAACTCCAGCCCCATCGATTGACGCCGCCTCGTAAAGAGCATTGGATATGCCATCTAGACCAGCCATCCAAAGCACCATATCATATCCAATGTTTTTCCATAAATAGCTGAATACTAGTACATAAAAAGCACCCGAGGAATTCATCCAGTCTATGGAATGACCACCTAGCACAGTAATTATTCCATTTAGCAAACCGTTATAATTAAAAAATATTTTCCACAGTAATACTATCGATGCTACTGGAATTGCCATTGGTAGTAAAAACGAAATTTTGAAAAAATCTTTATGCTTTCTTAGTCCATATATTAATACGGATAAAAATAAGGATAGGAGTAATAATGCCGGAATGCAGATAAGAACAAATCTTATGGTATTATTAATTGCTAATCGAAATGCTTCATTTTGAAATACGGTTATGTAATTTCCGACTCCCACAAATTTTCCGCTCATTGCTTCATAAAAGGATCTTCGTATTACATCTAGAAATGGAATTAAGAAAAATATAGAAATGCCAAATAAACTAGGCAGTAATAGCAACCAAGCTGTCAAGGTTTCTTTTTTAATTATTAATTTTCGTTTTTGAATCTTCTTTTTATTTAAGTTCATTTTTCTCTGATACTTCAAGTTCATAATCAATATAGTTTCAAGTTACGAGTTAATAATAACACTCATATCTCTAAATAATCTTTAATTAAAAACTTTGATTGAGGCTTATGGTACCTTCAAATTTTTATGTATGAAAAGGTAGGTTTAAAACAAAGGTTGCTCCTCCACCTTCCGTGTCTTTTACAGTAATAACTCCTCCATGAAGTTCAATCAGTTCTCTTGCAATACTAAGACCAAGACCATAATGATTTTTCTCATTACGAGACTTGTCACCTCGATAAAACCGCTCAAATATATGCATTTTCTCTCCATCTGGAATCCCCAAGCCATGGTCTTCAACTTCAACTTCAACAGAGCGTTTTCTGTTATAAGCATAAATTGTTATGTGCCCGCCCAATGGTGTATGTGTCATAGCATTATCCAATAGAATAGCTACTACTTGCTTTAAGCGTTCCTTATCCCCATTCATTTTATGTAAAGGTTCTTGGGGGAGATTAATGTATAACTTGCAATTCCTTTCACTACATAGGATAGAATAAGTATCATAGCTTTCAATCAATAGCGTATCCATGTCAACTGGCTCCTTTTCAAGACTCCAATTACCGGCATCTGTGGAAGCTAATAAAAGCATATCACTGATTAGTCTGGACATCCGGTCACATTCTCTCTCAATATGGGGTAAAAATTGATCTATCTTCGAATTATCGCCCTTCATTGAGGAAATCCCTGCCTTAATTACCGTAAGCGGGGAACGTAATTCATGAGAAGCCGATGCAATAAAAGTAGTTTGTTCTCTTTTCCCCTCTTCCAAAGGCCTTAGAACATTTCCGATATACAAATTGCTTATGAGGAATAATGCAGCTACACCAATAAGATCAATGAAAAAAAACAAGAATAGCAGCTGAAGAAGTTGATTATTACTGTTTGCGTCATAGTAAATAGCCATAACATTTAACCAGCCAGTATCCCTAGCTATTAACATTGCCATCCCAAGATACCTTGTCCGGTCTTGCTGTATTTGATATATGGATGTTTTCTCTGTAGATGAAAAGAGCGGCTTCTGATTAAGATTAATACCTTCAACCAATGCAAGTTCTTTTAACTTTATAATCATTTCCAAAGTATTTACATTCTGGTCAATTCGATTATAATTAGTAAGCAGCTTACCGCTGTCCTCAATAAAAATAAGGAGGTCACTTTCCTCTTGTATTTTAATCAGCCAAGAATTACTGATGATGTTTTCCGTACGAATCTTCTCAGCAATCTGTTCTACATTCTTTTTAAATAAAACCTGATTCTGTTCCCTGCTTTGCTTATGGAGGATGAGAAAAACGCCGCATACAATCAAGGTTAGAATAATACTTGTGGTTACACCATATAACAAAACTAAACGTCTCTTTAGTTTATGAAACATATCTTATTCCTCCAGTCGATATCCAATCGATCGAATTGTTTTTATTGTTGCATGGCTATGTACAGAACGCAGTCTCTTACGGAGAAAACAGATGAAATTATCCAGATTACCATCTGTTACAAAACTGTCTGCTCCCCATACCCTAGACAAAAGTACTTCTCTGGTTAATATTTGTCCCTTATTTTTAATAAAGAAGGAGAGAAGATCATACTCTCTTTTTGACAGTGAACAGCTCTCATCTCCTCTTATTAATTCTATTTTACTTTCACTCAGACAGAAATCAGAAAAGCATAATTCTTGTGTAATCGTTAATTTTACAGGTCTTCTGGCAAGGGCACGAATTCTGGCAAAAAGTTCATCGATTTCAAATGGCTTGGTGAGGTAATCATCGGCACCAGTATCCAATCCCTCAATACGATTTTTAAGGCTGCCCATAGCAGTCAGCATGATAACCGGTGTTGCTACTTTTTGCTTCCTTAGCTCTCGTAAAATTGAAATCCCATCCATTCCCGGTAACATACGGTCTAAAATAATAACATCATATGCCTGCTTACTCGTATAAAAGAATGCATCCTCTCCATTATAACAAAAGTCCAGTTCCATTCCATTCTTTTTAAATTGATATTCTAAGATAGAGCATAGCTCTTTATCATCCTCAATAACTAAAATACGCATGATAAGTCCCTCTTTTCATTTTTGTTTTCCAATTTAAGGTTCGTTAGAGATAAGCACGTTATAACATATTCATAAATCATTTGCAACACGAACATGAATCTGAAAGGGGATATTTTATGAACAGGCAAAAATTTAGAGTACTGATAATCATACTTATACTTATGATTTCCGGTTGCAGTAAAACAGGAAATAAAAATACTTCATCGCAAAATACATCAACACAAAAGGGGAAAGGCCGCTATGTAGAAAGTAACATTTCTCTTCCGCCCGGTATTGATAAAAATGCAACCTTACAAATATGCAAGAAAAACGGAATGCCATATCTCTATTCATTTTCCGGCGACAAACAACTAACCGTTTCTGGATTCCAGATGAATCAAGACGGTTCATGGATTGATGATACCCCGGAATGGCTTAAATCCATCGATCTACCAATCGGTGCTAATTATCAGAATATGGTTATGGATGATGCAGCAGGAAATCAATATCTCTATTATGTTGAAATTTCAGATGAAGTCTATAAAGCTAGTATACTTAAATCTTCCGATGGAATTAGCTATGATGTCTTAATCCCGGAAGGTTGGGACGAAAAAATCCCAGATTATAATAGTTATTATACTCCGGAAAGAGTTACTGTTTTAGATGATGGTACTTTGGTTGCCTATATGTTAGGAGAAATTAAATTCTATAATGCAACCACTATGAAGATAGAACATACGATAACGGAAGCTGACTATAATGGCATCTCTTTTATTTCCTACGGTCAAAACTTGATTGTTGGAAAAAGTGATTATAGCTTAAAATTGAAAGGTATCGATGTATACGATACCAAAAAAGGGTACACCAAGACCAGTTATCCATTCGAATCCAAAATTGAAGGATATTCCTTTCTGGATGTAAACAAGAATAAAGACATTATATTATGCAATCCGGATGGCATACATGTCTTAGAAGAATCAACCTCCATCTGGCAGACAGTTGTGGATGGCACCCTTACTTCGCTTACCATGCAATCCTTGTGGAATTCAGGTGCTATAGCAGGTAATGATGACAACTATTATGTTCTGTTTAATTCAAGTAATGGTTACTCCTTAATAAAATACTACTATGATGAAACCATTGACAGCATTCCATCGACAGAACTGACCATCTATTCGTTGAAGGATAACGCAACGATACGACAGGCAGTTGCTCTTTTCCAGCAAAAACATCCGGAGGTAAGAGTAAACTTTACCGTTGCTATGACAACGGATGAATATACAACATCAAATACGGCAGTTAAGGAAGACTATATTAAGACCTTGAACACGGAATTGTTAGCCGGAGGTGGAACGGATATGCTCCTCTTAGATGGACTTCCTGCCGACTCCTATGTAGAAAAAGGTGTCCTTACAGATATGAGTGATGTCATTAAGCCTATGTTGGACAATGGTGATCTCCTTACAAATATATTGAATCCGTATATAAAAGAGGGTAAGATATACTATGCACCTGTCCGATTTGAACTTCCTTTGTTATATGGTAGAAATGAAGAGGTTAAGGAAATCGGTACGATTGATAAATTGGCGGATTATGTAAACGAACAGGATAGTACATCTTTATTTGGTAATATGACGCAAGATGATTTTATTTCTGTATTTTCACCATTTATTACATCGAGAATCATGACGGAAACTGCTACAATTAATAAAGAAAATCTAATCGCTTTATTATCTGATATCAAAGTGATTGCAGGGAATTCCGGCATCATAGACCAATATTCAGAAGATGGATATCGGGGAAATAACATATGGGAACTCGCTAGTAACATTAAGCTCTGCCTGAAATCTGTGAATGGTTTTAACGATTCCATGTTCCCACTTGGTATTGTTACGTATGTAAATGGAGATTTCATTCCTTTTGAGAGTTCATTTATTCCAGAATGTGAAATAGGAATTAATAATAACAGTAAACAAAAAGAGTTATGTAAAGAATTTATTTCTTTCGTTTTCTCTGAAGAAATTGGTAAAGAAGATTTTTATGATGGTTTTCCTGTCAATGCAAAAGCACTTACCTTATGTTCACAACTTAACCGGAATGATTATCAAGCTTATTCTGAAATAGAAAATGAAGATGGAAGCTACAGTGAAATTGTATTTCGAGTTTTGAATCAGGAACAGATTGATACATTGGTCAGTGCTTGTTTATCAACAAACAACCGTGCAATAAATGACACTCAAATTAACTCCGTTTTCTTAGAAGAAACAAAGGACTTTTTTAAAGGAACTTTATCTGCCGAAGAAACTGCAGACCGTATCATAGAAAAGACCAGTCTGTATCTATCAGAGTAAATTATTACAATTCAATATAGGGGATGTTGCTTATCAACTTTACAACTTGAAGCAACACCCCCTATCTTCTATTTTGTTTTATGTCCTAATAAAAACCCAAATCCCGTACCGCATAAACCGCCTACAATGTGTGCCGCATGTGCAATACCATCGCCTTTTCCGAAGCTTTCCAGTAATTCACCACCCAAATAGATTACTACCACCAATAATAGCGTAATTGGAATTCTACCATCCTTCATACCTGCCGCAGATGATAAAACAATCATCATAAATACAATCCCACTTGCACCAAGCATAGCGTTGTTTGGGAAGAATATCATATAGAATAATCCAGAAACCACTGCCGTTATTATGATCATTTCAACTAATTGCTTCGAACCGTATTTTTCTTCTAACATTGGTCCTAATACAAGAAACAAAACCATATTTGCTGCAAAATGGCTCCAATCTGCATGTCCAAGTACATGTCCTAATAGTCTCACAAAGGTAAGCGGATTTATAAAGGATGATTTATAAACACTGAATAAAAGTCCTGTTGTTAAGCCATTTGTTGCTATCCCCAGCAAAAGAGCTAGGAAGGATAATAAAGCAAAGGTCAAAGTTACCGGTGAATTATATTGAAATTTACCACAGATTTTTTTAATACTTTCCATACTCTCTCCTCTATGAATTACTAAATCTAATTATATCAGAGAAAAGCCGCGTGTCAAATATTTCAGATTATTAGAACATGAATGGGTTGTTGAATTTTTTCAACAACCCATTCATGTATTCTAATTATTTATTTCTTTGACGGCTATCATCATTTAAACCAAACACTGCTCTTGCACTCTCCGCCTGAGGATCATGTTTGATATGTTTTGAATGAAAGGTGCCATCTTCCTTTTTATTATTTTTTGTACTTTTCATTTTATTATTCTTTGCCATAAACTCCTCCATTTTAAAAGATCGAATTATTTCTATATTAGTATTCCAATGAAACCTAATATAATTCAATTCATTCAGGAAGAGTATTGTCATGTTGATGTTCCCATTTACAATTCTTCAATATATTGAATTCCATCAGCCTGACTTAATAATTGTATGATAGCGGTATGCTGCATCTTTGTATTAATTTTTAGTGTTAATACCAGTGCAACATTTTCATTCCCGGGTATTTGACCTTTATTCATAAGTAAATCTTCAACCTCCAGATTATTTGTTTGAATATAATTCATAAAAGCTGAGATATTGGTGATACTGCTAAACTCTACATAAACATCAATTAATTTACCACCCTTGCGAATCTTTAAGTCCACTTTATGCAGTGCTATCATCGCTATAAAAATACCAAGTCCTCCGATAATTGCACCGGAATAAAATCCGATTCCTATGGTTAGTCCCAAGCAAGCAGATGCCCATAAACCAGCTGCCGTTGTTAAACCTTTAATCTGATTTCTTTTCGTTACAATGATGGTCCCTGCACCTAGAAAACCAATACCACTGATTACCTGTGCTCCAAGTCTTACTGGATCGCTACTAGAAGCATCAAAATTCTCATAAACATATTGATTCGTAATCATAACAAGCGCAGCCCCAATGCATACGAGCATATAGGTACGAAATCCAGCCGGTCGGTTCTTTCTCTCCCGCTCAAATCCAAGGATACCACCCATGAACATTGCCATGAGTATTCGAATTGTAATTGATATTACATTTACCTCATGTAAGATAATATCCATGTCTTTTATAAAATCTGTATCCACCTGCATCCTCCCCCTCATGTTTCTTATGTTTATATCATATCGAACACTTTGTAATATTCTATTCTATTTCAACTTCCTTGATATTATAACAACTCACCAATTTCCTTTAAAGATGGAAAAATAAAGTCTGGTTTCACGTCAGATTTATCTACATCGCTAAGTTTCGTTTCACCGGATAAAACTAAGATTCCCATACTCCCATTATTAACTCCGGTAGCCACATCCGTATATAATCGGTCTCCAACAAAGGCAATTTCGTCTTTGGGAATGTTTGTTCGCCCAGAAATCATTTCAACCGTTCTAGCATACGGTTTCCCCATGAATTCAGGCTCTACACCAGTAGACAGCTTAATTGCTTCACAGATAGCACCACAATCTGGAATAAATCCGTCTTCTGTAGGACAATTAATATCAAGATGAGTTGCTATAAATTTTGCTCCATTTCGAATATAAGTACAAGCTTTTTCTAATTTTTCATAAGTTAGTGAAGTATCAAACCCAATGACTACCACATCTGGCATTGTACTCACCAAATTTATACCAGCATCCTCGAAACTTTTTTCAAGCTCTTTTGTACCCATCAGATAGACCGAAGCTTTCGGATACTGTGTCCGCAAGTATTCGATGGTAATATCTCCAGAGGTCATGATATACTTTTCCCCAATAAAGCAATTCATCCTTGCAAGCTTTACAATATAATCCTTCGAAGCTTTGGAAGAGTTATTTGTGAAAAAAACAAACTTTTTGCCACTTTTCTTTACTTTATCTAAAAATTCCAATGAGAAATCAAAGATTTTATTACCTAAATAAAATGTTCCATCCATATCCAGAACAAATAGTTTAATATTTTCTAGTGTTCTTGTATTTTGCATGCAAGCCTCCTACACGGTTCTACTATGTACTATAAGTTTATTGTCTTTATACATTGTTTACCTATCATATCATATATCAACCATATTTTCCACTTGCTTTTCAATTAGGAGTCGAAGTAATAAATTTCTACTATAAGAATGTATAACCCTCTTTCGTCAGAACCCTAACAGCGAAATCCCAATTTTCTTCCTTCACCAATATGTAATCTGTATTATAAGTTGAAACTACAAAAATGCCTATTTGATTATCCGCTAATATCTTAGATATTTTTGATATAATTCCAATCAATGAAAAATCTAAAGTTCCTTCTACCCGAAACGCCCTCCAACCATTCTCGCATGCTACATAATTCTCCGGTACAGAATCCGTATCACACACCAGTGAAATCTCTTCGTCTGTTTTTCCAAGAAAACAGTAATCATCAAAAAAATTAACTTTTGAAATATCTTTTAATTTACATACAGAAAAATTTGTTTCTAATTTCTTTAGATTCATATTATGCCCCTTTCTCTTCTTTGAGTGTCATTTTATGCCATATGGGTGCAATATTCACTTCTTTTTCTTAAAAATCTTTTGCGATAATAGCTTACGATTACTGCAAGATATCCAAATTCCAAGTATAATACTGATGAGACTGACGAAATGCATCAGTTTTAACTCTTCTTTCAATAGGATAACCGACAGTATGATACTGCTTATGGGAACAATACTGGTAAATACCGCTGCTTTTCCAGCAGAAACTTTTTCAATTCCTTTGAACCATAACACATAAGATAAAAATGATACGAAAACACCATAGTAAAGGATACAAAGAATAGTTTTCCAATCCATCTTCATAAAATCATAGTTAAGTGCATCACGGACAGCAAATGGCAACAATAAAATAGATGCATCTATTGCGATTATGGTTGTTCGATAAAGTGCTGTCATTGGTTTACATTTTACTTTACTCAATACTGAAAAAAGTGCTTCGCAAATTACTGCTGCCAGAATCAAAACATTTCCTTTCATCCTACTCATCCCGCCAATGCTAGTAGATTTTATATCAAGATTTATCATCATCAGACCAATAAATACGCATATAATTCCGATCACCTGATTTACTGACAGCTTTTCCTTCAATAAAATATGCGCTAATATTACTACCATAAGTGGTGATATACTAGAGATTAATCCCCCCGTTGCTGCTGTAGTATAGTTAAGACCAATAAAAATAAAAATTCGATACAGAAAAATACCGCATAGTGCCTGACAAAATAAAATCAAATGCGTTTTTCCATCCAATTTAGGAATGTCTTTTTTTATAATAAATGTTAACGGCAATAGGATAAGTAATCCAAGTAATAGCTCAAGTTCTGTTACTAAAAAGGTTGGAATTGTTGATACCATCATTTTACTGGCCACTACTGCACTGCCACAAATAAACATCGCTAGGGATAAATGGATATAAGCTTTTATTCCTTCTTTGAACTCTGGATATCGTTCTTTCCTATCTTTTGTAATTTTAAACATAATCATACCTCTTTTCTTCGATTCTGAATTATGTTATAATGATATAATTAATTAAGTGGTTAAAAAAGTACCACTTTAATACAACAAATTCAGTACCACTTTACGTGAGGTATTACCTATGTGGATGATTTTAGATGATAAGAGCAGTACCCCATTAAAAAATCAAATCTATACAAAAATGAAAGAATTGATTTTATCTGAAACCTTTGTATCTGGGGAAAAGATGCCTTCCACCAGAGCGTTAGCAAAGGAACTCCGTGTTTCACGAAATACCATCTTAGAGGTGTATGATCAACTTACAGCTGAAGGTTATTTAATAGGCATCCAAGGTTCGGGAACCGTAGTGGCATCCGGTATCCGGAAGCCTTCGAAACTAATTCATTCACCAATGAACCATTCCACAAAACAAAATAAGTCAGAATCCAAAGATATCATAGATTTCCGCTCCGGAACTCCAGATTTGAATTATTTCCCACGTAGAGAATGGGCTAAACTTTATTACAATGTATGTATTGATCTACCTTCTTCTGCCTTTAACTATACTCATCCTGCCGGAGTCAGGGAATTAAGACATGCTATTTCTAAATACTTAAACCAGATGCGTGGTATCTCATGTTCACCAGACAATATAATGATAGTATCTGGCTCTACACAAGGTCTTTCCCTGATATCTCAATTATTATTTACAGATAAGAAAGAGGTAATCGTAGAGGATCCCTTACATCACGGTCTTTTAAATGTGATATCAGCCGCTGGCTATACAATCACTGCCCTAGCAGCAGACGATAAGGGTATGAATACCAACTTGTTACAACCCTCCGACCGGATCTCATTCATTTACACCACCCCGTCACATCAATATCCTTTAGGCGGCATCCTACCGATTCAAAGACGGCTATCCTTGATTGAGTATGCATCTGATAATGATTGTTATATCATTGAAGATGATTACGACAGTGAATTTCGCTATGAAGGTCAACCGGTGAATTCACTCTATGAATTGAACTCGGAAAAAGTTATTTATATCGGATCTTTTAGTAAGATATTAGCACCTGCGCTCCGCCTAGGATTCCTATTATTGCCGACGCGACTAATACCAGCTTACCTGAAACTGAAAATGTATTCTGATTTACATACTGAAGTTATCTCTCAACATGTGCTTTCTGAATTTATGAAAAGTGGTGGATTTGATAAACATATTTGGAAGATGAAGAAAATCTACAGCCGAAAACGGGAACATCTGCTAAAGGAATTATACGCTCATTTTCCGGATGAGTTTGTACTTAAAGGACAAGCGGCCGGTCTGCATATCGTCATCCAATTTTACAATATTATATTTACAGAAAAGTTAATTTGTCGGATTCAATCCTCTCTCATCAAAATATACCCGGTAGAGAATTATGCTCTGCAGAACTTAGGAAATCATCAAAGTGAGATCCTCTTAGGTTATGCACACTTATCCATGGAAGACATTACGAAAGGAATTCAAATATTAAGTAAGATATTACACAGTCCAAAGGATTGAAAACATTTATTATACACCTTCTTCATCAAATTGCGGAATAAAGCTTTCCGATGCAGTATCACCTTCCTGAATAAAGCCGTTTTCGACACCCAACTCAATGGCATAATCTATCAGCTCATTATACTCGTCTTCCGTTATCGTTCGGTTGATTTCAGGGAAGTCTTCTACATTTTTTAAAGGAGTATATTGATTCATAATACTAATATAGATGGTACCGCCAAAAGTTTCATATAAATATTTTATTATTTTCTTGGAATCCTCAAGGTATCCTGGTAAGCATAAATGCCTGACAATAACGCCCTTTTCCAATACTCCTTTTGTATTAAATACTGGCGTACCAACCTGTCGTACCATTTCTTTGATTGCCTTTGAAGCGTACGTAAAATAATCCGGACAATTAGAATACTTTGTTGCCGGACCGCTGTCGTAATATTTAAAATCAGGAAGATATACATCAATATAGTTCTCTAAAAGTGCAAGTGATTCTACCTTCTCATACCCACTGCTGTTATAAACCACTGGTAATTGAAATCCCTTTTTTCTTGCTATATCTAGAGCCTCTATAATTTGTAAGATATAGTGGCTAGGTGTAACCAGATTTATATTATTTGCCAACTCTTCCTGCAATTCCAGAAAAATTTCAGCTAGCCGTTCAATTGAGATTATCTTCCCTATCTTATTATTTGCAATATTATAGTTTTGACAATAGATACAGCCCAAAGCGCAACCAGAAAAGAATACAGTTCCAGACCCTTCATCTCCAGAAATACACGGTTCTTCCCAAAAATGAAGAGCAGCTCTTGCAACCACCACTTCTTCTGTTTCTCTGCAATATCCCTGTTCTCCCTTGGTACGGTCCGCATGACACTCTCTGGGGCACAGGCTACAATCCTGTAAAAACCGTTTCTTCATAACAATCGTCCTTTTCTAACAAATCTGTCTTATTAATACTACCATAAGTAAATTAATAATTCTATATCTATAAGTAAATAGGGCAGTTACAATACTAGGATTATATCAATTTCAATCTTAGTAATGCAACTGCCCTTATTTATTATATACTACTTATTTATTATATATTACTTTTAATTAATCATCCGCTTCGCTATCATCTTGTGGCACAATTATATTTAAAATAAATGCAACAGCAAAGGAAAGAACGATTGGAGATTTACCAATAATATTTTGTATATCTACAGAGAAGAACTGTAGGGAATTAGCTACTGTGCTTATACCAACACCCAGAGCTAATGAAATACCGACTATCATCTTATTACGGTAATTTAATGGTTGTTGAGTAATTAACTGAATACCTGACATGGTAATAGCAGCAAAAACAGTTATTGTTGCACCACCAAGTACTGGGTAAGGAATGGTTGTCATGATGGCACCAAACTTTGGACAGAATCCTGCAACTAACATAATACCACCAACGATAGTAAATACTCTTTTGGCAACAACTTTTGTTGTTACGATCAGACCTACATTCTGACTATAAGGATCTGTTGGTAATCCACCCATTAACGCTCCAAGCATACCACAAAGTCCCTGACCTTTAATAGCACCACCAATTTCCTTATCTGTAGCTTCACGGTTAAATGCACCGATTGCAGTTGAGGAAACGTCACCTATCGTCTGTACTGCCTGCACGATATACATTAATATCATAGCTATTATTGCAGATGGTTCAAACACAAGTCCCCATTTTAAGAAAGTAGGGAAAGCAACCCAAGAAGCATTTTTAAAACTTTCAAAACTAATCATGTCTCCCATGAATAAGGATATAACATAACCAACAGCAATACCAATTAACATACCAGATACTTTGATATAGCCTTTTCCAAAGAAGTTACAAGCAAGGGTCACTGCCAATACAACAAGCGCAACTAACCAATATTTTGGATTTCCGAAATTATCTCCTGCTCCACTTCCTCCAGCCATATAAGTAACAGCGGTACTATAAAGTGATAATCCAATACTTAGAACTACCGTTCCACTTACAATTGGTGGGAAAAACTTCCTTATCTTACCCATTGCCATACCAATAAAAATGGATGCAAATGCTGCTACTAATTGAGCACCAAAAATAGCTTCAATTCCATAAGATAAACCAATAGCAGTTAATATAGGCATATAAGCAAATGCCACACCCATAACATTAGGTAATCCCATACCAAAACCAAAGACAGGAAAGAGCTGAATTAATGTAGTGATTCCACCAATCAGCATAGCTGCCTGCATTAAAATGATTTTATCACTATCTGGCAGGCCTAATAATTGTGCAATTAAGATAGGCGGTGTAATATTACCTACCAACATTGCTAAAACATGTTGTATTGATTGAGGTAAAGCAGCACCCCAACTGGGTTTACCGTTTAACTCAAATAATGATGTACTTGCATTTCCAGCATTCTTCTTATCCATATACTTACCTTCCTTTTCAGCTGTTAACTGCTTTTAATAAAACTACACTAAAGTTTTTCATCATCTTTTGAAACTACATGTATTTAGTTATAAAAGATGTTACTTTTACTTTTTTTTATTATGCAAACTGATATATTATTTATAATTACACTATATAAGATTACTAATTTTTTGTCAATATCAAAATTAATTTTTAGGTATTTTTATCTTAGTATTTTAAGGTAATCAAATATAAATTGGAGCAATACTATCTATTGATTATTTTGCTAGTTAACACTGATTTTATTCATTAACATATTCATTTAATTGATAAGGATACCTTTTGATCGAGCCACTTAACTACATTTGTCATAACCTCATCTCGATTAATTTCGTTAAGGGACTCATGTCTTCCACCAGAATACAACTTCATGGTAATATCTTTTATACCATACTTTTTATATGCATAAAAAAGTTTTGTTACCCCTTTTCCATAATTACCAACAGGGTCTTTATCTCCTGAAAACAGGTAAATTGGCAAATTAGTTGGAAGCAGTTCCATATTTTTTTCTTCATCAATAATTTTAAAAAACTTCATAAAGTCATAAAAAAAGCCCGCAGTAAAAACATTGCCACAATATGGGTCTGAGATATATTTATCTACTTCTTCATTATCTCTGCTTAACCAGTCAAATTCTGTTCTGTTTGGCTTGAATGCTTTATTGTAGCTGCCAAAGGAAAGCCGATTCATTTTATGGCTTTTTGTCTTTCTACCACGTTTTTTCACTTCACACTTTGATATAAAGAACCCAATTTTATGCAACAAAGGCTGGCTTCCATTGGAACCGGATAAAATTACACCTTTCAGTCCATCTCCATAGAGCATAATATACCTTTGTGCCGCAAAGGACCCCATACTATGTCCGAATAAGAATAAAGGCAGCGTTGGATATTCATTGAGAATCATTGTACTTAATTGATGCATATCATTTACAAGTAACTCTAATCCATCCTTCACTGCCAAATAGCCTACGTTTTCCAGACTTCCTGCTGTTTTCCCATGGCCGCGATGATCATTCGCATAGACAGCGTATCCATTCCTTGTAAGTACTTCTGCAAATCTTTCATATCTTGCAGCCGTCTCAGCCATACCGTGTGCTATCTGCACTAATCCTTTCACTTTAACTTCATTATCCGGATTCCAATGATAAACAAATATATCAAATCCATCATCAGCTTTAAAACTATAACTATTAAATAACATATTAGCTCCTTTCATTCATATCTACGGAACACCTTTTTCTACATTGTACCACTACATAATTCTTTTTGCATCCTCTAACACTTAGGACACACTATGGGTGGAAATTTTACATAAATCAATAAAAAAGAGGTTGTTTTATAATAAACAACCCGCTTTAATAATCTTTATAAAATATATAGTATTACTATTTTTCTGTATATCCTTTTAATGTGTTTTTCATAGTGACAGGCAGATACCGTATCAGGCCCCATGCTATGATACAAGTACCAACTTTATCAATTAAATTATTACCAACTTTTGCTATAAAGGATGCTGCAAATATACTACTTCCGGAACTTTTCAAAGCCATTACAATTACATCAGATACCGTTCCTGTTAATCCACCATAAACAAAAATTCCGATCGGTGTTCCTATTAAAGGACATACAATGCTTAATATAAGTCCACATATAATAGCAGTAACCAAATTAAACTTAAACTTTTTAGCCATGAAGCCAGACACTAGTGCAACAGCAACATTAACAAGTAAAAAGGGTATATCTTGCAAGTTATAAATAAAACCTGTGATGATATTTGTTAATGCTCCTACGGCTACACCCGGTAAAGGACCAACGAGGACTGCAGTCAAAATAGTTCCTAAAGTATCCATATAAAGGGGAAGCTTCAATGCAGAAGTAACAATTCCCAATACGATGTTGACAGCAATTGCTATACCACAAAATGTTAACACATAAACCTTTTTATTTTTCATCTTATCACTCCTATTGCATTTTTTATTTGTTGTTATTCATATTATTTCATTGATTGAAATTGTATAACAGATAGGAGTGTAAAACAAATAGTTAAAACCAATATAAGCGATTCATTTATAGATACTGTCTATAAATCCAACTCTTCCACTACGGTAGCTAAATCTTTAATTGCAATATCCATTTCTTCTTGTCTTAACAAACCTTGTAGTTCCTCCATGAACACTCCAGATTCCTGTGTCATTGTAAGGTCATTAATTTTATTTTCAAAATTGGGACATCCACTAAATTCACCACCCCAATTGCCTCTACAAGTTAATTTGTAACCACAGCTTGGGCTTCCATCAATTGCAACTATGGAAAGCACCTGAAACCGGTCTGGGTATGACAGATACTCTTTTAATTGATCAATAACTGGTTCCAGAAGAACTCTGCATTCTTTACGATAAAAGGAATGATTGAACTGGTCTTTTACATGACCCCATCTTGCGGCACCGTAGAGATAAAATTCCGGACAAGGTAATTGAATCAGCCGAATGTCATTTTCCATTATATAATTAAGTAATTGTTTTCTTTTTGCTTCTTCGCTTTTAATCTCATCCTGATTGTAACTAACAACCTTGGATGCCGGATTTAAAATGCAATGTGATACGACTAAAATTTTGTTCATCTTTCTATCCTTTCTCTGCTGCTTATGTTCAGCTGATAGTAATATATTTTTACTATACATCACAAAGTATGCGGTGTCGAGTCTTTTTCATATCATGTATCTATATAAAAGGCAGTACGCTGTCGCATTTAAATTATGCGACAGCACCCTGATCGGTTAAATAAAAAAGAAGACGTTATTTTATGCTAAATAGCACCCTCGCCTTCTTCACCAGTTCTTATTCTAATAACTTCATCAATCGGAGAAATGAATATCTTGCCATCTCCTATCTCACCTGTTTGTGACTTATCTAAAATCATCTTTTTTACCTTATCAACATTTTCATCTAAGACTACCAATTCAATGCTTACTTTGGGAATTAAATCAATTTCATATTTCTCACCGCGCCATGCCTGGATAATACCTTTTTGAATACCCTGACCTACTACATCTGTGATAGTAATACCTTTATAGCAATCCGCTTTTTCAAGTTCTCGTCTAACCGCCGAGAGTTTCTCAGGTCTGATAATTGCTCTAACTAATTTCATATTGTTATTTCTCCTTCCCTAATATAGCATAATTTACATTACGTTTTTTGGGATTTTCCTTAGCTAAGGATACAGTATCGATATCCTCTGATAACTGGCTATAAGAAACTCTATGAGTTATAAATTCTGGATATGCCTGATTTCCATGTTCTCCAATGTCCAACCCTTGGAGTTCTTCTTTAACGGATACCCGAAGACCTATCGTTTGCTTAATAACAACCCAGACAATAACAGTGCTAGTAAATACAAAGGCTGCCACTGTAATAACCCCTATCGCCTGAATTCCAAGCTGTTTAAAGCCACCACCAAAAAATGCTCCCTTGATTTCATTTCCGTTAACACCAGCTTCTGCAAAGAGTCCAATGGATAATGTACCAAATATACCATTTGTCAGGTGAACTGCAGTTGCACCTACCGGATCATCTAATTTCATTTTATCAAAGAACAAAGATGCAAAAACAACTAATATTCCGGCAATCGTTCCAATAATCAAAGAACTTGCCACACTTACGTAAGTACAACCCGGAGTAATCGCAACCAATCCTGCCAGTAAACCATTAATCGACATACTCATGTCCGGCTTTCCAAGCTTGATCCATGCAACAACAGTAGCAACTAAGATACCCATGGCACCCGACATGTTTGTTACTACTAAAATATGTCCAATGGCTTCCGGATCTGCCGACATAGTAGAACCAGGGTTAAATCCAAACCATCCAAACCATAAGATTAACGCACCAATCGTCGCAAGAGCTACACTATGACCAGGAATCGGGTTAATTTTACCATCCTTCGTATACTTTCCAATTCTTGGTCCTAAGATCATGATGCCGGAAAGAGCTGCCCAGCCGCCAACGGAGTGAACTGCTGTTCCACCTGCAAAATCCAGAAAACCTAAGTCAGCTAACCAACCGCCACCCCAGATCCAATGACCAGTAATCGGATAAATTACCATGGTTAGTAGCAATGAAAATACGATGAATGAGACATACTTAATTCTTTCTGCTACAGCACCTGAAACAATGGTTGCTGCTGTTCCACAAAATACTAATTGAAAGAAAAACTTAACCCAAAATGGTATACCTGCCCAAGATATTGCAGAATATGCCCCTTCATAAGCGTCACCCGATAATGGAGAATTGTCTGCTCCACCGGCAAAAAACAAACCCTTCAATCCAATAAATCCAGTTCCATCTCCAAACATCAACCCCCAGCCTAAAATATAAAAGCCCAGGGAGGAAACGGCAAAAACGATAAAGTTTTTTGACATAATGTTTACTGCGTTTTTTGATCTTGCCATCCCACTTTCCAGCGTTGCAAAACCAAGATTCATAAAGAACACTAGCATTGCCGCCAAGACTACCCAAAGAGTATCAAGAATAATTTTTGTTTCCATTTTGCTTACCTTCTTTCTTAATTTTTGTAGAGTAGGTCAGAGGGCATAAGCCCTCTTTCCCCTCATCAAACCGTGCATGAGGTTTTCCCTCACACGGCTTTCCGACATTCTTCTTTCTACAGCTTTGTGTTATGCAACAGACATTCTTTTT
>JAEZVF010000108.1 GCA_023443225.1 Bacillota bacterium | reverse complement strand
AAAACGAATATATACACAGCACTATTCTTAGGTTCAATTCTTTGAGGCTTTTGACACCTAATCATAATTAAAATTACTAACTTCCTTGTAAAAAATTAGTTGACAAAAATTACTATCATGTTATAATGTTAAAAGACTATTAAGAAAGAGAGGTAAAAATCATGATGTATACAATTAATTTACACAAACACCATTTATCAACACCATTATGTAAGATTACCTCAATGATAGGTTGTTTCTCAAAATGATTCTATACCGTATTTTGCATTGCATTGTATAGAATTATTATTATGAGTTTGACTTTATTGCCGTGGTATCTTATCACGGCTTATTTTTTGCCCTAAATTAGGTTTTTCTAATAAAGAATTTATTATATTGAACTATACTAGTAGAGCTTTTAGTTCAGTAGGAGGTAGTTATGAAAAAATTATCAAGTTATATATTAAAGTACTGGTATGCGTATGCATTTGCGCTTATATGCATGATAATCAGTGTTTCTCTGGATATGCTTTCGCCACAGGTAACAAAGCGGATCATAGATGATGTTATCGTTGGGGGAAACATGAGTATCCTGACCAAATTATTATTGACCATTTTACTAATCGGAGTTGGACGCTGTATCTTCCAATACCTCAAAGAATTGACTTTTGACCTTGTAAGCTCTAAAATAGCATGCGATATAAGAAGAAATCTGTTTTGTCATGTTCAAAAATTATCCATACAATTCTTTGATAAAACAAATACTGGTGAGTTAATGTCTCGTCTTAAGGATGATGTCGATAAATTATGGGCAGCCCTCGGGTTTGTAGGAATGTTGATCATAGAAGTCTGTATCCATACTTCTATCGTATTGTTCTGTATGATTAGACTAAGTCCAAAGCTTACCATAATCCCTCTCCTCGCAATGCCAACGGCAGCTTGCTTTGCAATTATAATGCAAAAAAAACTTGGAACAGTTTATGAAGACATCAGCGAAGAGAATGCAGAATTAAATACAGTAGCCCAGGAAAACCTTGCAGGTGTTCGAACTGTAAAAGCATTTGCAAGAGAGAAATTTGAGATAAACAAATTCTTATCCCATAATAAAAAGTATTATGATTTAAATATGAAACAATCTAAAGTATTTATCAAATACAATCCTTACTTTCAATTTATTACAAAATTGCTTCCTATCTTGATAATCACTTTTGGTGGTTTTATGGTTATAAATAAGGAAATTACTCTTGGTACACTGGGTGCCTTTGTAGAATACTCCGCAAATATTGTTTGGCCTATGGAAATGCTTGGTTGGTTAAGTAATGACCTTGCTTCAGCCTTTGCATCTAACAAGAAAATCAAAAAAATCTATGCTGAAAAACCAATCATAACAGAGATACCCAATCCGGTTATCCTGAATAAAGTTACCGGTAATATACAATTTACACATGTATCCTATTCTTTGGGTGACAAACGTATATTAAGCGATATTAGTTTTGAATTAAAACGTGGTAAAACCATTGGCATTATGGGTGCGACCGGTGCTGGTAAAACCTCCATCATAAACCTCTTACAAAGGTTTTATGATGTCAACGAGGGAGAGATAACCTTAGATGGTGTAAATATTAAAGAGTTATCGTTACATCAACTTCGAAGTAGTATATCACTAGTAATGCAGGATGTTTTCCTCTTTTCAGATACCGTCAATGAAAATATAAAACTAGGGAAGAAGAAGTCCTTGGATAATGCAGAAATTCTGCATGCTGCGGCGAATGCACAGGCCAAAGAATTTATTGAACAAATGGATAAACAGTATGAAACCATAATTGGAGAGCGTGGTGTCGGTTTATCCGGTGGTCAAAAACAAAGAATTAGTATTGCCAGAGCACTTGCTAAGAAAACACCAATCTTAGTTCTGGATGATTCAACGTCTGCCCTTGATATGGAGACGGAGCACTTAATTCAAAAATCACTAACAGAATTAAATGATACAACCAAAATTATTATTGCCCATAGAATCTCCGCAGTACGTAATGCCGATGAAATCCTTATACTTGATGATGGAATCATAGTTGAGAGAGGAACTCATGATGACCTCATGGCGTCAAGAGGTCAATATTACAAGACTTATCAAGCTCAGTACGGAAATTATATGAATGGTGAAATGCTTTCCATAAAGGAGGGGGTTTAAATGTTTATAAACGCGGTACGTAGTGATGAAAAATCTACCAACACAGGGAAAATGGCCACATTATTAAGACTGTTTAAGTATATGTTAACATATAAAAAAGAAATCCTACTTGTAATGGCTATCATGGCCTGCACGGTAACGATTACCTTAGTTAATCCCTTAATCATTGAACAAGCAATCGATGTTTATATTGCCAGAAATGATATTCCCGGCCTAATAAGACTGGCAGTCTTTGCCTTACTTATCAATACAGCATTTGTTTTGTTAGTTAAGTTGAGAATGTTTATTATGGCAAAGATTTCAAACAAGGTATTATTAACCATAAGACAAGATCTATATACACATATTCAGAAACTTAGCTTTAGTTTTTTTGATAGTCGTCCTACCGGTAAAATATTGGCTAGGATTATTGGAGATGTAAATTCTCTAAAAGATGTTTTATCGAATAGCGTTACCACCTTAATCCCAGATTTTATAACAATATGTGCTGTTGTTGGAATTATGTTCGTTAAGAATTATAAGCTTGCACTTGCAGCACTAATCAGTCTACCTCTGTTGATCATCTTTCTATGGCTGATTCAGGTTTACTCTCATGTAAGATGGCAAATTCACCGAAAGAAGAGCTCAAATTTGAATGCTTTTATACACGAAGATTTATCTGGGATGCGAATAATACAAAGCTATACCGCAGAAAATGAAACCTTAACTTCCTTTAATGAATTACTTGACGAACACCGAGATTCCTTTGTTAAAGCAGTTGTCTTAAATGACGCTTTAGGATCTGTAATTGATATCTGTTGGGGACTAGGTACATTGTCCCTATATTATGTGGGTGTTAAAATGATTGGTCGGGATACGGTAGCGGTTGGAACTTTAATTGCCTTTGGAAGTTATATCATGATGTTTTGGCACCCTATATTAAATCTTAGTAACTTTTATAATCAGTTAATCACCAACATAACTGGTGCTGAGCGTATTTTTGAGATACTGGATACAAAGCCGGAGATCATAGATGAAAAAGAAGTAATTGAGTTACCTGAAATAAAAGGGGATGTAATCTTTGATAAGGTTTGTTTTTCCTATGATAACGATACCACAGTATTAAAAGATGTCAGTTTTCGAGTAAACGCTGGTGAATCCATCGCCTTGGTTGGTCCGACCGGCGCCGGAAAAACTACGATTGTTAATCTAATTAGCCGTTTTTATGATATTCAAGAGGGTAATATTTATATTGATGATTATAATCTAAAGGATGTCTCTATAGAAAGTCTAAGACAACAAATGGGCGTAATGACGCAAGATAATTTTATCTTCTCAGGTACCATAAAAGACAATCTAAGGTATGGTAAATTAGATGCCACAGATGAAGAAATTATAGCTGCTGCCAAAGCAGTGAATGCACATGATTTCATTATGAAATTGGAAAAAGGATATGATACAGAATTGAAAGAACGCGGTGCCGGCTTATCGATTGGTCAACGTCAGCTCCTTGCATTTGCAAGAACTATGGTATCCATGCCAAAAATTCTAATACTAGACGAAGCCACTTCCAGTATTGATACTCATACAGAGTTGCTGGTACAAGAAGGTATTGAAGCCTTATTAAAGAGTAGAACCTCTTTTGTGATTGCTCACCGCCTGTCAACTATTCAAAAAGCAGATCGTATTTTTGTGATTGACGATGGTGGAATCCAAGAAGAAGGTAATGCCGAAGAGCTCTTGGCCAAAAAAGGAATCTACTATGATTTATATATGGCGCAGTTTAAGAATCTGTAAGTCACTACAGAGATTCGCAATCCTCTTTGCTATATTCTCATATACTTTTACCTAGCTTCACAAGGGACTGTTGTACGGATGTTAAAAATGACACACAGCATATTATACGACAGTCCCTTAATAATTAATTTAAAACCTTCTTGGCAGGGTAACGATAAAACTTGTTCCTTTCGTTAGTTGAGAGCGCACCTTAATTTTACCTGTATGCCCGAGAATAATTAGTTTTGCTATTGAAAGACCTAAGCCGTGACCGTAGATTTTATTGTTTCTTACCTGATCAGAGCGATAGAAACGTTCAAAAATGTTATCTACATCTTTTCTACTCATTCCCATTCCAGTATCTTTTACTGTTATGATACAGTCATCATCTTCATTCTCACAGCTGATGGAAATCGTGTCCCCATCCTTGGTGTATTTAATAGCATTATCGATAAAGATGCGGATAGCCTGTTTTAGTGCTTGTTTATCCCCATATACAATAACATCCTGAAGTAAAGGGCACTCTATGTTTCGATTCGTTGTTACCAATCGTGTTTCCTTAACCATTTCCTCTACGATTGGGCTCATGTTAAATTTACTTTTCACCAACTTTAGGGTTTTCTTATCATGTCTAGATAAGAATAGTAACTTTTCAACTAAATCCTGCATGGATTTCGATTCATTTGTTATGGCTTCAATAGATTCTAACAATACCTCCTCATTCTTCGATCCCCAACGATTTAACATATTGGCATAACCCTGAATTACTGCTATTGGTGTCCGAAGTTCATGAGAAGCATCTGAAACGAATTGTTTTTGACTCTCATAAGATATTTCAATTCGGTCAAGCATAGAATTGACCACCATCGCCAAATCTTTCAATTCATTCTTGGTTCCTTCCACATTCAATCTATGAGTATGAAGGTTATTTACATTTAAATGATTCGCTGTTGCAGACATATCAAAGAGCGGTTGTAACAAGGATTCATCACTTTTTCTTCCCTGTTTAATAATAAAATACGTTAGGATTAGATATAAGATTGACATTGTAACAAAAAGCCATTGTAATTTATCTGTACTATCAGAAAGGTCATATTGAAAAAATACATTATGTACCTTCCCATCAATTACAATTTCTTGATCTTCATAATATATGATTGTTGGATGTAGCTTATCATCACCTGCTTTATAGTAAATGTGATCAAATATTTTCTTCTCCATTGAAATATCGGATATAATATCACAATAAACTTGAGTATTAAGATTCTTATCCACAATCCTAAGGGTTATCCCCTGGATGTTATATGGGTTTATTTCTACTACACCTACATAAGTATCTTCCGTAACTTTAATATGCTCAACAATTTCTTGTGCCTTTTTTTTGCTGCTGATTAACTCAGCAGTAAAAAAAAGTATAACAAAAACAACCATAAATATTACAAAATTAATAAGCAAAAGCTTCAAATAATGGAGTGATATTCGAAAAGCAATAGAAAAGCGGAATTTACTCAACATTTCTTCTTTTTTTCTTCGAAATGGAAGAATTGTTTTTCTTAATACCTGTCTAAGTAATTCCATCAATTTATTTGTCATCCCGTATTATGTAACCTACCCCTCTAACCGTATTTATTAAGTGGATACCATATTTGTCATCGATCTTCTGCCGTAAATAACGAATATATACATCCACAACGTTGGTATCACCAAGATATTCATAATCCCATACTTTATTCAACAGTTGTTCTCTTGTAACTGCAATGTTTTTATTGCGTAGCAGGTACTCTAATAGTTCATATTCCTTCTTTGTAAGGGAAAGTTCATCCTTTCCATAATAAGCACTAAAACTAGATAAATTCAGTTTCAAATCTCCAAGTTGCAATATCTCAATCTTTGGCTGAATTAATTTTAAATGTCTATTCAAGGCAACTCTAATTCTGGCAAGGAGTTCTTCAATCGCAAATGGTTTCGTCATATAATCATCTGCACCGATATCCAATCCTGCCACTTTATCGGTAACATCGTCTTTTGCCGTAAGCATAATTATGGGAACCGAAGACTCCAAACGTATCCTTCTGCATACTTCTATTCCGCTTAAACCGGGAAGCATAATATCTAAAAGGACTAAATCTACTTGATTATGTAAAGCCATGTCTAATCCTGTTCTACCGTCAGTAGCAATTTCTACCTCATAACCCTCATACTTTAATTCTAACTCTACAAATCTTGCTATCTTGCTTTCATCCTCAACAATTAGTATCTTTGACATGTCTTATTCTCCTTCTATTGATACACCCATCCTCATCCAACCAATAACTACATCTACCTTATTCTATCGGTTATAGAGATTTTTTTCAATAATAATAGATTAAATTATTATTGTAGAGTAGGTCAGAGGGCATAAGCCCTCTTTCCCCTCATCAAACCGTGCATGAGGTTTTCCCTCACACGGCTTTCCGACATTCTTCTTTCTACAGCTTTGTGTTATGCAACAGACATTCTTTT
>JAEZVF010000107.1 GCA_023443225.1 Bacillota bacterium | reverse complement strand
TCCGTATAGTACGGGAGAAAAGACCTTGGACCGCAATTTTTTGGCGACTAAATCACGTATTGATTTGCTAAAAACAGTGGCGGAATCGGACCGTTTTGCGGATTTGCACGTGTCTTATTATGTCAATGATGTGGACGAAGAATACGAAAGACAGTTTGCGGCAATGGTCTTTAGTTTACCTCAGTTAGATTATCGCCAACTGGTTTTTCGTGGGACTGATGACACCTTGATTGGTTGGAAGGAAGATTTCAAACTGAGTTATGTGCGAGAAATCCCAGCTCATCGTTCGTCTTTGAAATATTTGGAAGAAATTTTAAGTGAGAATGCGGGTTCTTTTACCTTGTCAGGGCATTCTAAAGGTGGCAATTTAGCCCTATACGCGGCGGCTAATGTGCGTCCTGACCTTCGCTCGCAAATCACGCAGATTTATATGTTGGATTCTCCAGGGCTTAATGAAGCCGACCTTGCAAAAGAAGGTTACCGAGCAATTCGCGATAAGGTGCGGGTTATTCGACCAGAAGAGTCTATCGTTGGGGTGATGTTGTACAATGACATCGAGCCAGTTATCGTTCAAAGTCAAGGTGTGGGCATCATGCAGCACGCTTTGACCAATTGGCAAATGGACGCTGAAACAGGCCAATGGCTAATTGCCGAGCATCCAACAGAATTGAGCCGAAATCTTGAAAAAACCTTTAAACAGTGGACGGATGATTTATCAAGCCAAGAATTAAAACTCTTGTTTGATACCTTGTTTGACACCCTCATGTCCAGTGGCATTACCAGTATCAACGATTTGGCAGTTAATCGAGAATTTGTGTCGAAACTCTCTGCTAGTCTGATCTCCTTTTACTCTATTGGAGCAGAGAAGAAGTTTCTCCTAGCCAAGTCGGCCAAGCTCTTTTTGGGGGCTTTTATGGGACACAGTAAATTAGCTACCTTAACTAAAGACAGAGGCAATTTGTCCCTGCCTGATTTGAATCGTTTCCGCGACTATTGGGACGATAGAAGAGAGTGATGAAATTGTTTAGCACTTAGATTGGTCTGGGTGCTTTTTTTGGTGTTCCAGCCTATTTTAGAAAACGATTATATTTTTACTAAAAAGTTCCTTTTTGGGCTTGATTTGGAGTGGACTCTAAGGTATATACTGAAGGTAACAAAGAGAGGAGATGACCTATGAATATCAAAACCGTTAGCGAGCAGACAGGGATTTCGGCAGATACGATTCGTTATTATGAGCGGATTGGCTTGATTCCACGCGTCAAACGTCAGGCGTCGGGCGTTCGTGATTTTTCAGAACGTGACATTGCGGCCTTGGAATTTGTCCGTTGTTTCAGAAGAGCAGGCGTTGGCATCGAATCCTTGATTGAGTACATGGGCTTGGTGGAAGCAGGTGATGGCACCGAACAAGCAAGGCTAGACTTATTAGAAGAAGAACATGTCAAATTAGAAGCCCGCATTGCCGAATTGCAAGAAGCCCACAGACGACTCAACCGCAAAATTCAAAACTACCAAAACATCGTTCTTAAAAAAGAACAGCATTTGTTTAACGAAGAAATCACAAAATCTTGATGTGGAAAAGAGAATCTAGTGGAATACAAAACATTATCAAACGGTATTAAAATGCCTATTTTAGGATTTGGAGTTTACCAAATTCCTAATATCGATGAATGCGAGCGTGTGGTTAGTGATGCCATTTTAGTTGGTTATCGTTTAATTGATACAGCTCAATCCTATAAGAATGAAGAAGCTGTTGGAAATGCTATCCGTAAGTCAGGGATTGCACGTGAAAATTTTTTTATCACAACTAAAATTTGGATAAGCAATTATGGCTATGAGAAAGCAAAAGCTTCTCTGGATGCTTCTTTAGCTAAACTTCAAACAAACTATATTGATTTAGTCCTTCTCCACCAGCCATTTGGTGATTATTATGGTGCTTATCGTGCTATGGAAGAGTACTATAAAGCTGGTAAAATAAGGGCAATTGGTATTAGCAATTTTGCCCCTGATCGTGTGGCAGATTTAGCTATTTTTGCGGATGTTACGCCTATGGTCAATCAAATTGAGACACATGTCTTTAATCAACAATTGAAAGCCCGTCAGACAATGGATGAATATGGTATTCAAATAGAATCTTGAGGACCATTCGCAGAAGGGCGCAATGATTTCTTTACAAATGAAACACTTGTTAATATTGGGCGAAAATACCATAAATCGGCTGCACAAGTCGCCCTTCGTTATTTGATTCAACGTGATGTTATTGTCATTCCTAAGACCGTGCATAAAAATCGTATGGAGCAAAATTTTGATGTCTTTAATTTTGTTTTAACAAAAGATGATATGGAAGCAATTTTGAAACTTGATATGGAGGAGAGTCAATTCTTTTCCCATGTTGATCCTGAAACAGTTAAAAGGATTAGTTCATTTAAACTTTAAGTGATGTGATTTTACTTTCTAACTGGAAGGAGAGAACAATGACCATTAAACAAACAGCAGGACGTGACCAATTGGGTGATTTTGCGTCAGCATTTGCTCATTTTAACGATGATGTGCTTTTTGGTGAAAATTGGAACGACACGGCTATTGACTTGAAAACCCGCTGCCTTATCACGGTAGTGG